>JAKANQ010000015.1 GCA_021812365.1 bacterium | reverse complement strand
GACCTTGGATTTACAAAAGTGGTAGATGGTGACCTTGTGAAGGTTTTGGCGTGGTATGACAATGAGGCGGGCTATGTTACAACGCTTGTAGAGCATACAAAAAAAATAGCAGCCCTCGTGTAAGATGACGGCTCGTCGGAGTCTTCTCATATTTTTTGGGTGCGGGCTGCTTGTAGCAGGGCTCTATGCACGGCATACGGAGGGTGAGAAGGGTAGGGTTGGTGAAGCGGCAAAGTTTGAGGAGACGGCTGCTACGAGTACAATCTACTTTACGGGAGATATCATGCTTTCGCGCGACGTCGCAAGGCAGATGAAGTTCCATGATGATTTTTCCTTTCCTTTTCGTCTCATCGCAAGCAGCACTCGTAATGCGAATCTTACCATTGGCAATTTAGAAGGTCCCATTTCCGATAAGGGCATAAATCAGGGGAGTATCTATTCGTTTCGAGATGACCCGCGCGCGGCAGCGGGTCTTTCATTTGCGGGATTTGATGCAATGGTGTTGGCAAACAATCACATTTTTGATTGGGGAAGAGCGGCGCTTAGTGATACCGTTTCAATACTTAACAGCGGAGGGATACGAACGATCGGCGCGGGGAGGAATGAAAGGGAAGCAAATAGTGCTTTCGTTGTTGACATAAAAGGAACGAAGGTCGCGATAGTCGCGTACACAAATCTTTACCCGGACAGTTTTTTCGCGCATGGCGATGTTCCTGGAATTTCGCAATCAAGCGAGGAGGCTATGGCGGCGACGGTGAGAGAACTTCGTACCAAGGCCGATGTCATAGTTGTGGCGATGCATTGGGGAGAAGAGTATGAAACGCACTCGAATGCATATCAAGAGCGAATAGGAAGGATGCTCATTGATGCGGGGGCAGATGCGGTAGTGGGAACTCATCCGCACGTGGTTCAAGAAATAGAGAGATATAAGAATGGATGGATTGCATACAGTCTTGGTAATTTTGTATTCGACCAGAATTTTTCCGATGAGGTAAGGAATGGCATCATATTGAGGCTCATATTGGGTGGCGGGCACTTACGTTCCATGGATGCGCTCCCCATTTCCATAAACAGGTATTATCAGCCCCAAATCAATATTAAAAAACTCCCCGCGTGATGCGGGGAGTGTGTTGTTACGTATTGGCGGGGACGACGATGAAGGCTCCCAGGATGTGGAACCAGCGAGTGGGGTTGTTCACGTCGTACACGTCGATGCCGAACGAGGTCTCGTCGGGTTTGGGGAAGATGGCTGCCACAACGACATGCCCCCTATACTTGAAGAGGAAGTAGGTCACCGCACCACGATTCATCCACTTGCGATTGTTTCGGATGAAGTTCACGATTTGATTTTCGGTGAATGCAAGCGAATCAAAATTTCGCGAGATTTCTTCGAACATCTCCCTGAACGTGGCATTCCTCAAAAGGATGAATCCGTGAACCGCCGTTTCCCCGGTGGGTTCCACGACTCCACCCGAGTAGTTGTTGATGAAGCTCGGGGTGAAATAAAAAAATTCCTTTGAGTGGACGAACGTCTCCGCTCCCGAAACGGCTTTGACCTTCATATCGATTGAGATCAGCCGCAAAATATTTCCTTCGCTCAAATTCATAGCACCCTCCTATATGACGCCACCACGGCGAAGAGTTAATTTGCTGAAAGTATATTGGCATATGTTCATAGAAGTGTCAATGAATTATTCCAATGTTCTTTTGATTCCGTTATACTATATTCAATGGTTATTTATATTGGTGCGGATCATCGTGGATTCAAGATAAAGCAAGAATTGGCCGCCATGTTGAAGTATGGTGGGTATGAGGTGGCTGATATGGGAAATTCGGTCTATGACGAAAGCGATGACTATCCAGATTTTGCCGCGCGTGTGGCGGAGAAGGTGAGTAGGGATAGTGAGAATGCAAAGGGTATTCTTGTGTGCGGTTCCGGAGTTGGAGTATGCGTGGTTGCGAACAAATTCATCAATGTCCGCGCGGCGCTTGTGGGTTCAAGCGATCAGGCATTTGACAGCAAGAACGATGATAACGCGAACATCCTGTGTCTTGGTTCGAATTACATTGATTCGGAGCAGGCAAAGAAGATCGTTCTTGCCTGGACGCAGACCCCCTTTTCCGAGGAAGCACGGCACATACGACGGCTTCAAAAGATTGAAAAGATAGAGCAGCGCTTATTGAAAGATGTGAGCGAGAGTGAGCCTGAATAAATAGCATGGAAATAATACCCGCAATAAATTGCGCAACGAGAGAGTGCGCAATGGATAGAATAAGGGAGATAAAGAAACTGGGTGCCCGATGGGCGCACGTAGATATCACCGATGGTATCTTTTCAAAGACGCCAACGTGGCATGACGCGGTCACGTATGCGAACGCGGGAATCTTCATCGAGGTTCATCTTATGGTGGTGCGACCCGAGCTTGTCGTTGACGAATGGCTTGAGGCGGGCGCGCGGCGGATAATCATCCACGCAGAATCATTACGAGGGAAGGACAAAAGTGTGTTCTCGTCTATTGTGGAAAAATGCAATGCATATGGTGCCGCTCTTGCACTTTCATTAAATCCTGAAACCTCTGTTGAGGAACTTACGCCGTATATCAAATCTCTTGCGATGGTACATCTATTGGCGGTGAATCCGGGGCCGTCAGGCCAGCAATTCGATGAGCGCATCATTGGGAAAATAAAGACCGTTCATGCGCAATTTTCGAGTATGGCAATTGAAATTGACGGGGGCGTGAATCCCGATGTGCTAAGGACAGCAAAAGAAGTTGGTGCCACGCACGCGGTCGTAGCATCGTATATCTTTGAAAGCGCGGACATGAAAAGCGCATTTGAGGCACTGAGGCTCGCGTAGGCGTGGTATAATACATACACAATGGAGCCATTACATGAGAAAAAATTAGCACACCTTGAGGAGGTGGCGAATCGCGTTCGCGAGGGCGTAATTGATTCACTTTTTGTTGCAGGTTCGGGGCATTCCGCCGGACCTCTTGGCATGGCGGATATTGTTACCGCGCTTTATTTTCATATATTGAATCATGATCCCAAACATCCCGATTGGTCCGACCGTGACAGACTCGTTCTTTCCAATGGCCATATCTGTCCCGTGCAGTATGTCGCCATGGCCTATGCGGGATATTTTCCTATCGCAGAATTAAAAACACTTCGTAAGTTGAATTCACGTCTCCAAGGGCACCCGCACAGAGGGGCGTTGCCGGGAATTGAAACGACATCGGGACCGCTTGGTTCCGGCCTTTCACAAGCAATCGGTATGGCGCTTGCATCGCGGCTGGATAATAAGAAAAATCGAATTTACTGCCTTCTTTCGGATGGCGAACACGAGGAAGGAAATCTCTGGGAGGCGGCTATGTTCGCAGGGAAGAACAAACTTTCAAATCTTACCGCCATCATTGACCGCAATAATATCCAGATAGACGGAAATACGGAGAATGTGATGCCGCTTGAATCATTGCGGGATAAATATGAATCATTCCGCTGGCATGTGCTCGAAGTTGATGGCCATAACATAGAGCAATTTGTTGATGCAGTGCATGAGGCAATCGCGATCTATGAGAAGCCGACTGTCATCATTGCGCATACCATTCCTGGCAAGGGGGTTGATTTTATGGAGAGAGATTATCACTGGCACGGCAAGCCGCCGAATAAAGAGGAGGCGCGACTGGCGCTTTCGGAGTTGCGCACGCTTGGCAAGCGAATACGTTCAGAGCACGAATAACGATATCCGAATCATGATAAACGAGTCTTTAAAATTAAATACGAAAATATTTGACACTGATGTGGAGAGAGTCCCCATTCGTAATGGATTTGGTGAAGGGGTGGTGCGAGCGGGAGAAGACAATTCGAATGTTGTGGTACTTTGTGCCGACCTTACGGAATCCACTCGGGCCGATGCATTTGAAAAGAAGTTTCCTGATAGATTCTTCGAGTTAGGAGTTGCCGAGCAGAACATGGCAACAATTGCGGCAGGACTTGGAGTGTCGGGGAAGATTCCATTTATCGCCTCATACGCAACATTCTCACCGGGAAGGAATTGGGAGCAGATTCGGACCACCGTCTCATACAACGATTCGAATGTGAAGATTGCGGGGCATCATGCGGGAATCTCCGTGGGGCCTGATGGCGCAACACATCAGGCGGTTGAAGATATCGCGACAATGCGAGTAATGGCAAATATGAAAGTATTTGTACCATGCGACGCGATAGAAGCAAAGAAGGCGACCATTGCCGCGGCAAAGATCTGGGGTCCTGTCTACCTTCGTTATGCGAGAGAGGGGACGCCCGTCATAACTACGGAAGAAACCAATTTTACGCCGGGAAAGGCGGAGATATTTTGGGAATCAAAGAAGCCTCAGGTTGCCATCATCGCGTGCGGAACGCTAGTGCACTCCGCATTGCTTGCCGCAAAAGAACTTGAAGCGGAGAAGATAGGCGTCATTGTGGTGAATAATCACACCATCAAGCCGCTGGATGAGAAGAAGATACTTGAGGTGGTCAAGAAAACAGGCGCGGTGGTAACCGCGGAGGAACATCAGGTGATAGGCGGTTTAGGGGGTGCTATCGCTGAACTTCTTGTAAAAAAGAACCCCGTTCCACAGGAATTTGTGGGGCTTCAGGGTGTTTTTGGTGAATCGGGGAGTCCTGATGAGCTTATTGAAAAATACGGAATGGGCGTGAAGGATATCATTCACGCGGTCCACGCGGTCATCCAGAGGAAAAAATAAGAGAATTGTTTGGAAAATCGCTTATACCAAGCGATTTTTTGTTATTGAGCCCGATTCGGGGTATAATGAGAGTACTATTATGTTCGATGTAATTACCATCGGCACGGCAACAAGAGATATTTTTTTGGGTAGCCCGCTTTTTAAGGTATTGAATGACCCAAAACATTTGGCGAACATTGGATTTGAAACAGGCGAGGCGCAATGTTTCGCGCTTGGTTCAAAGGTGAATGTGGACACGTTTGTAAGCGCGGTCGGCGGTGATGCGGCGAACGCCGCAGTCACATTCGCGCGTCAAGGCTTTAAGACTGCGATGGTTGCAAGGATGGGGGCTGATGAGTTGGGGCATACGATAGCGCGAGAACTCGCTGATGAAAAGATAGTAATACTTAATCCGCATCATACGGGAGAAACTGATTATTCGACGATTCTTATGGCGCCCGGGGGAGAGCGCACCATTCTCGTACACCGCGGAACCCCGCTTTCAAGAAAAGATGTTCCATTCACCAAATTGAAGGCGAAGTGGGCGTATATCGCGCCTGCAAATATTCAACCTGCGATAATGAGGGATATTATTGCGGCACTGATAAAGAACAAGGTGCGAATAGCAATCAATCCATCCCGTTACTATATAGAGAACGCAACAAAAGATCTGAAGATGTTCATGGAAAAAGCGGACGTTGTCATAATGAATCGGGAAGAGGTCGCAGAGCTTACAGGGGTGCCATATGGGAAAGAAAAACAACTTTTCAAGAAACTGATGGATACGGTGCGCGGTGTGGCGATAATGACCGATGGCGCCCATGGAGCGCTTGCATCCGATGGAAAGGATGTCTATCGTTCCGGGATTTTCAGACAAAATGAGCCAGTCTATCGTACGGGGGCGGGTGATGCATTCGGTTCGGGGTTTGTTGCGGGACTTATACGTTCAAATGATATTGGATATGCGCTTCGGCTTGCGGCAGCGAATTCCACCTCGGTAATCGAACATATCGGAGCTCAAAAGGGAATTCTTACCAAAAAACATTTTGAGGATAAAAGGTGGAAGTTTTTGAATTTTGATGTGGAAACGTCGCTATAATAATTTATTTTTAATGTATGGGAGCAATAGAAAAGATCGCTGAAATACTTCGCACGGATAAGGACTTTGTGTATGCGGTGGAAAAAAGACTCTCCTCGGTCACGGGGAAAGGGGGCGTATTTGAGAAGATACTATTTGAAAACGAGGTCCGTATAAAAGACCGCCTGGAGCGCCTTGGGGTGCCTCATGAGGCGCACGCGAAAGACGTGTATGATGCTCTCATTGCAAGAGTGGAAAGCCACGATGCGGAGTTGTGTACGGGTTCCGGCGTTGAACGATGCAATCTGCCGAAAGATTTTGATCGAGCAGTGGAGATAGCAAAAAGCGTTGCGAAGATCCCCAAAGGGTTTTTCATAAAAATGGAGAAGGCCGCGGAACTCTTGATGAAAGAGCCGCCTAAAAAAGTGATGGCCTACTTGGGCTACAACACGGTGGATGAGATGCTGGCGAAAGAGGACATCGTGGAAATACTAGCCGCGCTCCGCTTCGTGGAGGGGAGTGAATGGCTGAACAGTTCCTTTTTCCCGCAATACAACAAACTTACGAAAGACGACTTTGAGGAGCGAGAGGTGGAGATTCGCGCGCTTTCCGAGAAGTGGAATAAATACGCGAAGATATTCGTGATGAAGAAGTGGCACAACGTGAGCCACCTTAAGGAATTCGGCATTCTTTTTGTGATTCCGGTCTCACTCGGCATATCGGGAGAATTGCTCAGAATGCTCAATCTTATCTTCCATTACACCCATGAGATTCCATTTTATTCCGATATCATCAAAAAAATATCTGAAAAACAGGAGACTTTTGCCGAGAATCTTCAGTCATTGCTTCGCGGCGATGTGCTTGATGAGCGATTTCCGGACAGTGAGAAGTCTAACTGGCTCGTAATTCAACGGTATTTGGCGAAAGATGATGAAAACGACTGGCGCCTTTTTGTGCCCCACATCAATCCTGAGGCCTTGCATTGGTTGAAAGCGGAGGCTGATCTGGAAGCATCGGGAAGCAAGCTGGGCAATCTTGGGCATGAACTTAAGTTTTGGAATGATCTTGATTGGGTGGGAGATTATTTCAAAGACGAATCAGGGAATAATGTGTTGGTAAGTTTCGATCTTGTGGATACAGTCATGAGCCTTGTAAAACGCCATGAACAGGTAAAGTTCCTTTATCACCATCAAGAAGCGCTTTGGAATAAGATTTTCATCGAATATTTCGGTTTGCCGCAATTAGAGGAATATTCGAAGAATTTCTTATTGAGAGGGCATTTTGAAATTTAGTGTACAATTATAACCATGAAAACATTAAGAGAAATAATTCAGGATGCGGAAGAGAAAAAGATCGCGATAGCTCATTTTAATATTGGGAATCTTGAGCAGTTAAAAGGAATCGCACATGCGGGCATTGCGTTGAATAAGCCCATCATCATCGGAGTATCGGAGGGGGAGAGAGATTATCTTGGTGTTCGTCATGTGGTGGATTACATTAAAAGTTACAATGATGAATATGCGAGTGAGAATGGATTCCGGTTATTTTTGAATGCTGACCATACCCATTCATTTGATAAGGCTCGCGAGGCTGCGGAAGCCGGTTTTGACG
This sequence comes from bacterium, assembly GCA_021812365.1. Taxonomy (GTDB): domain Bacteria; phylum Patescibacteriota; class Minisyncoccia; order UBA6257; family GWB1-50-10; genus CAIKKG01. The sequence continues at coordinate 4,415 of JAKANQ010000015.1, read as the reverse complement.
CGGTGCTTTTCGACGGAGGGAAGCTTCCCCTTGAGGAGAATATTCGACAGACAAAGGATGTGGTGAGTATGGTAAAGAGCATTGATTCAAGAATCCTTATTGAGGGAGAATTGGGATATATAGGAACATCGTCTGAGATAAGGAAAGAAATTCCCGAGGGAGCCGCAATAAAGGAAGAGGATCTTACAAAACCGGAAGACGCACTTAGGTTTGTAAAAGAGACAAGGGTGGAGATGCTTGCACCTGCGGTAGGGAACATTCATGGCATGTTCGCGGATATGCATGATCCGGCGCTTAATATCGCGCGCATCAAAGAAATAAAGGATGCGGTGAAAATTCCACTTGTGTTGCACGGAGGGTCGGGTAATACCGACGAGGATTTCATTGCAGCGATCAATGCGGGGGTTTCGATAATTCATATTTCGACGGAACTTCGATATATGTGGAGAAAGGAACTGGAGCAGATATTGCGCGAGCACCCTATGGAAATCGCTCCGTCAAAACTAATGCCGGAGGTGGTGAAGATGATCGAGGGGGTAGCGGAAAAGCGAATGAGACTGTTCTCAAAGATGTAACACTCCTACTTGTGAGATGTTTGGTTTTACTATTTAATAAAGAATGCTATGGCTGATACGGCAAATATAAACAAAGTAATTTTGGAAGTTCGTGCAGGTACGGGGGGGGATGAGGCCTCGCTTTTTGCGGGAGACCTTATGCGAATGTATCAAAAATACGCAATCAAGAGAGGGTGGGGGTTTGCGATTCTTGATGCCTCGGAATCCGGCGCGAAAGGGTACAAGACCGCAGTCGCCGAACTTAAAGGGCAGGGAATCTATGAGGCATTGAAACAGGAATCGGGCGTTCATCGTGTGCAGCGTATTCCGGCCACGGAACGACAGGGGAGAGTTCATACCTCGACCGCATCGGTTGCGGTACTTCCTATTGTTGAAGCGAAAGAGGTCAACTTAAAAGAAAGCGACCTCGAAGTAACTTTTTCGCGCGCGGGCGGTCCTGGGGGCCAGAACGTGAACAAGGTGGAGAGCGCGGTTCGTATTACGCACAAACCGACCGGAATCGTGGTATCATGCCGCGAGGAACGAACCCAGCACGCAAATCGCGAAAAAGCAATGGAAGTATTGCGTTCGAAACTTTTTACCATCCAACACGAGCAGGCGGTGGGCTCAATCGATCAGATTCGCCGCGACCAGATAGGAAGTGCAGAGCGTTCAGAGAAGATAAGAACATATAATTATCCCGACGACCGTATCACGGACCATCGAATTGGAAAGAAGTGGGGAAATTTAGAAAAGATAATCGAAGGCGATCTCGATCCGATTATGAAAGCATTCGGACAGCCCACAAGCGGAAAATAGAATATTAAAAAACTTGTCTGAATGGACAAGTTTTTTAATATTCTATTTCATCGCCGCAATATCCTTCTCGAATTCATCCGCCTTGGTTACTACCGGCTCGCCATACCAGAACCGATAGGTATACCAATTGCCTCCCGCGTAATATTTCGCTGCAGCGCATCGCTCGCGGAGGTTTTGCGAATTGGCGGGTATCTGATTGCCATAATCAATGCACGACTTTGAATTCATAAGATCGCTTATATAGATTCCCGTCGCAACGAAAGCATCTGAGTTATTCCACGGATTCGGGGGGACATCTTTTGTGATTGCCGAGATTCTTGCTTCGTATAATTTCCATGTTGAGGGAATGAATTGTGCGGGACCCATTGCTCCTCCATAGGCGCCATGAGCGTTCGCGCACGAAACCTTTGCCGCATTCGACGAAGGGTCGATGCCGAGCTGTGCCAAGAGTTGGAGGAAGTAGGGGATGTCGCGAGTGGGATGCATCGCCGTTGTGTAGCTGCACTGTCCGACATTTTTTCCGAGCAATGATTCTCGACTGAGGATGGCAAGGATGAGGGCCGCGCGCACGCCGGACGCTCCTTCCGCGAGCTTCGCATACGTATATGCTTTCTCGAATGTCAGGGCACCCCCGCCGAGAAGTTCGAAGATACGGCTTCTAATTTGTGCCGCAGTTTCTTGTGTCTTTTTGAGCAGTTTTTGATACTCGGCTTCCTTACCCTTTGTTTCTTTTAATATCTGAGCTTTTTCAGCTTGCGTTTGTTCGCGGCTTTTCTTTTGAGCGAGCTGCGCGGCACGGAGATTTTCCTGGTCCTGTCGTTTTGCGGCAAGCTCTTCCTTTGTTGCGATAAGACTCTGCCGGAGATTAGTTATCTCGCCAAGCTTGGTATGAATACCTTCACGAAGAAGCATTACGTTGTTGAGAGCTCCAAAATATTCGGAAAGAGTATTGTGCGCAAGAAGTATCGCGATAAGGTTAGTGTTGTCTGTTTCATATATTTCTTGTATTGCCGCCGAGAGCGCCTGTTTGTTTATATCAATCTTACTCTCGGTACCTTTGATATTCTTTTGCGTTTCATCAATCTCTCCATTCAGCTTGGTAAGCGCAAGGCCTATTCCTTTCACTTTGAGGTTGAGTGTGATAATCTCGGTATTCAATTTCGAGATATCGGTCTTAAGCGTATTTCCGCTCTTTTGATATTCCGCAATGGTCTTTTGATTATCTTCTATTTGCTTTTCAACCTCGGCAAGCTGTTGCTCAAGAGCGGCGCGTTGTTCCTGTTTTATCTCCGCGTCGGTCTTTTGAGGAGGGGTTGAGGTCGTCGAGCTTGCGGTCTGCGCATTGGCATTCGGAATATACGCCATAGAAGCGATATTCGCGGAGAGAAATGTAACAAGCAAAAAAATGGCGCCATACATCGCCGTATTCTTATATTTTGGTATGCTATTCATCCGTCTCATAATTATATAACGAGTTTCTCATTTCGAGTAGTTCAACAAAAAAATCCCGCCATACAATGGCGGGATTTTTGTTTTTATTCTGCCGCTTCTTCTTTTGGTGCTTCCGCCGCCACTTCAGCTTCTTCTGCGGGGGCAGGAGCAACTTCTTCCTCTGCGGTCTTTTCGCCGACGGTGGCGATCACGGAATCCGGTGCGAGGAGTAATTCAACGCCTTTCGGGATCTTTATGTCTTTCACATGGATGCTCTTACCAAGGTCATCAAGCGAGGAAATATCTACCACGAATTCATGAGGCATGTTTCCGGGGAGCGTCTCCACTTCAATTTCGGAAAGAACCTTGATGATGGGGAGTCCTTTCTTCTCAGCCGGCGCCTCTCCTATGAATGAGATAGGAATATTCACTGTTATCTTTTCATCCATCTTTACCGCATAGAAATCTGCGGAAAGGAATTGACCTGAGATGGCATCACGTTGTGCATTGGTCACGAGCGTGGGGATGGGGGATTCTCCCTCAACCACCACATTCACCAACTCGTGCTCACCCGCCGCTTTGTAGATCTTTGAAAACTCCTTTTGCGAGACGCTAAGGTGTTTATTCTTGATACCATGGCCAAAAAGTTCGGCAGGCATTGAGCCCACTGCGCGAAGCGCCCTCACTTTTTTACCAAGAATTTCCCTAGTTTGAGCTTTTAATTCCATAAAATTATGCTTTTTTCTTCTTTACTACAACTTTCTTTTCAGATGCAACTTTCTTGACGCGAGGCTTTTTAACCGTTTTTACCACCACCTTCTCTTTGCGCGCCTTAAAGCGTTCGATGCGGCCCGCGGTGTCAACGAGCATTTGTTTGCCGGTGTAGAATGGGTGGCACTTTGAACAGATTTCGACGCCAATTTCTTTTGCGGTTGAACCGATTATGAATTCATTTCCGCATGCGCATTTAACTTTTGTTTTCGGATTGTATTCCGGATGGATACCTTTTTTCATAAGCTTGAATATCATACAAACAACCTCATAAAAAATCAACCCCCCGCTCAATAATAGGAACTCTATTGCCATTTTCTTTTATATATGGTATTTTAGTGTCAGTTCATTTTCACTTGTAATAGTTCATTTCTAACTCTCATTCTCAAAGGAGAATACGGTGAAACGCAAAACGGCGGGTTTAGTGAGTATTTTGTTTGTGTGTTGTTTCTTTATTTTGGGATGTCTTGATGCGAGTAAGAAGTCGGTGACTGTGACCAATAATGGTGGAAACGGTGGTGGAAGCACCACACGGCCTACGGTTGTTATGGTTACTCCAGCTTCCGGCGCCACGAACGTCCCCATCTCTACCTCGGTCTCCGTGACCTTCTCTGAGCCTGTGGCAGAGAGCTCCGTGAACGCCACCTCGTGTGAGCTTCTTCTCGGTGCGGTACAGATGAGTGCGAACATCTCGTTCGACACGACTGGCAAGGTGGTCACCCTGACCCCTGCCTCTCCGCTTGCCTACGCGAGCACGTACTCCGTGGTCCTTACGACCTCGGTCACCGATCTCGCGGGCAATGCGCTCGCGTCGCAGTTCTCGTCGTCCTTCGTGACGGC
>JAKANQ010000014.1 GCA_021812365.1 bacterium | reverse complement strand
TCAAAAGATGAGGTAAAACATCTGGCGGAACTTTCTCGGATAGAACTTACCGATGAGGAGGAAGTGCGTCTTGCGCGTGACCTTGGTAAGATCCTTGACCATTTTGCTGAATTGAAGGAAGTGAACACCGACGCGGTACAACCGCTTACTGGAGGAACCTCGGTTATGAATGCATTGAGGAGTGATGAGGATGCGAGCGGCCGTATTCCCAATAAGGCGGCAATCGAATCATTTCCGGAAAGGGTCGGAAATCTTTTAAAAGTGCCGCCGGTATTTGAATAATTTCTATGGATTTTAAAAATCTGACAATAAAATCATTTCAGGAGGGATTTCGTTTGAAGGAATTTTCTGCGCTTGAGGTTGCGGAAGAGCTTTTTAAGGAAATAGATGCGCACGATAGTGAGATTGGTGCGTTTCTTTCCTGCACAAAAGACGAGGCATTTTTGGCTGCGGGAAAGGCTGATACGCTTCGCGCGGAAGGCGGGGAACTTGGTCCGCTTGCGGGAGTGCCTATCGCGGTAAAGGATAATATGTTGATGGCGGGGCACATAACAACGGCCGCTTCGAAATTGCTTGAGCATTACACCGCGAGTTATGATGCTACCGTTATTTCAAAACTGAAGAGCTCCAACGCGGTCCTTTTGGGAAAGACGAACATGGATGAGTTTGCGATGGGATCATCAACGGAAAATTCCGCATTTCATATAACCAAAAATCCACACGATCCGACACGCGTTCCCGGTGGTTCGTCGGGGGGGTCTGCGGCTGCGGTCGCCGCGGGCTTCACTATTGCTTCATTGGGTTCCGATACAGGCGGTTCGATTCGTCAGCCTGCCGCGTTGTGCGGAGTGGTTGGAATGAAGCCGACCTATGGCGCGGTGTCTCGTTTCGGTCTTATTGCAATGGCATCAAGCTTGGACCAGATAGGGCCATTCACGAAGACGGTAGAGGATTCAAGAATTCTTTTTGACGTGATTCGTGGAAGGGATGTGCATGATGCGACGAGTACTGATTTCAACTATTCACCGACTGAGGAAGAGATAAAGAAATTGAAGATAGGAATTCCGAAAGAATATTTTGTGGATGGCATCGCTCCGGATGTTTCAAAGGGAGTGACTGAGGCGATTGAAAAATTGAAAAGACTCGGATTCTCATTTAAGGAAATAAGTTTGCCGCATACGAAGTACGCGCTTTCCGTGTATTACATCATCATGCCCGCGGAGGTTTCCACAAACCTTGCGCGCCTCGATGGTATTCGATATTCCCGCGACGTGAAAGATGTGAAGAAGCTTAAAGAGTTGTATATCAAGAATCGAGCTCATGGGTTTGGCGCGGAAACGCGAAGGCGCGTGCTTCTCGGCACGTTCGTACTTTCCTCGGGATATTACGATGCGTATTATTCAAAGGCGCAAAAGGTGCGAAGGTTGATACAAGAAGATTTTGATAATGCCTTTAAGGAGGTTGATGTCATTTTGAGTCCCGTTACGCCAACATCCGCATTCAAGATAGGCGAGAAGACCTCGGATCCGCTCTCAATGTATCTTTCTGATATCTTCACCATTCCCGCGAACCTTGCAGGCGTTCCCGCCATCTCAATTCCCGTGAAAAAGTATGGGTTGGGCAGTGACGAATTGCCGGTAGGATTTCAGCTTATGGGAAAGCACTTTCACGAAGAGGACCTCTTTGGTATCGGTGAGCTCTATGAAAGAGAGTAGTGATATAAGTGAGTTCCTGGAAAAAACACCTGAAAGGGTGTTTTTTTATTTGCGCGGTGGGGGTCTCGCCCCCGACTAATTGCTCGCCGTCACTCGCAATTGTCTAGGCGCCAGCTCGCGACCCCGCAAGCTTGCGGGGTAACGCTCCGCTGTTCGAGCCCTTTTCGCAACACAAGCAGTTGTGTTGCTCCACCGCATAAATAAAAACACCTTAGTGGGTGTTTTCTATTTGCGCGGTGGAAGGGGCTCGAACCCTCGACCTCTGCCGTGACAGGGCAGCGCTCTAACCAGCTGAGCTACCACCGCATTATTAACGTGACTTATTCTATCAACTCTTCAGGCGTTTTGCAATTTTTAGTGCGCGAGCGGGCGAGTGATGCGAACGACCGGTTTACCACGCTCGATAATGCCGCTAAGGTCATCAATTTCCACGCGTCCCTCTTCAACAATAGGATGCTCTCCCGTTCTGCGTGACCTTGCGTGAACCGCTTTGCCATCGCCGATGTACATCACCGCGTGGCCGATTCCTTCCGGAAAGGTCGGATTGTAGTGGCCGTGCGTGCTTTTAAGAAAGATGAGGTCTCCCACCTCCACATTTGAAATATCGGGTACTATCGTCCCCACCCCCGCCTGTTCAATGGTGCTTCGCGGAAGTTCTACACCGACAGATTTGTAGATGTATTGAGTAAATAGGGAACAATCGAATGCATGGGGGATGTCAGCTTGCGCGGCCCCATATTTGTAGGGTGCGCCAAGGCACTCCGTGGCCACCTCTACTAGTTTTTTTTGTTGCTCGGTCATAGTGTGCAGTTCCACATATGGAATCAGTGTGGCGGAGGTGGGGATCGGACCCACGACCTAACGCTTATGAAGCGCTCGCTCTAACCACTGAGCTACTCCGCCAAAAAAATATCACAACCTTGTTGCGGGGATGGGATTCGAACCCATGGCCTTCAGGTTATGAGCCTGACGAGCAACCGGACCGCTCTCCCCCGCAGAGAAACCATACCAGCAAATATCGAAAAGTTCAAGGTATTTTATTTCGTATTTAAAAGAGGGTATAATGAAAAAAATTGTTATGGATATTGATGTAATTCGCAAAAATGCCAAAAGGGACATAGAGGCCGCCACAAGCGTAAAAACGTGCGAGGATGTGCGCGTGCAATACCTTGGGAGGAAGGATGGAGAACTGACCGCAGTCTTGCGCGCGTTGAGTTCAATGTCTCTCGAGGAAAAAAGGAGGGTGGGAAGCGAGGCAAACGCTTTGCGAGTGGAACTTGAAGAGCTCATCGAGAATAAGATAAAGGAGCTTTCCTCAAAGAAGATTCAGAGAATAGACGTGACAAAACCGGGTAAGAGAGTTTCACTGGGGCATTTGCATCCACTTACGCGGATAGACAGGGAAGTGCGCGATATATTCTCTTCACTCAATTTTTCAGTGGTGAGCGGTCCTGAGCTTGAGGATGAGTATCACAACTTTGACGCGTTGAACATTCCCGGGGATCATCCTGCGCGGGATATGTGGGACACATTCTGGGTGAAACCAAGAACCGACAACGGCGAGGAAATTAAAGGGGCTAAGAAAGGAGGAAAATTATTGATGCGTACACACACGTCGCCGATGCAGATTCGCTATATGGAGACTCATCAAGCCCCATTTCAGATAATCGTACCGGGCCGCACATTCAGATATGAGGCGACCGATGCCTCGCATGAGATAAACTTCTATCAAGTTGAAGGTCTTATGGTCGGACCGAACGTAACCCTTGCGAATTTCAAATTCATCATCGAGTCATTCTTTAAGCGATTCTTCGGTGAAAATTTGGAATTCAGATATCGACCAAGTTATTTTCCGTTTGTGGAGCCGGGCGTTGAGCTTGATGTCAAACTTCCGGGAGGGAAGTGGTTGGAGGTCATGGGGGCGGGTATGGTGCATCGCAATGTGTTCAATGCGGTAAAGTATGATAAGGAGATGCAGGGATTTGCCTTCGGTATGGGACTTGATAGGCTGGCGATGATCAAATACGGCATTCCCGACATTCGTCTTTTCTATTCGGGCGATGTGCGATTCACAAAACAATTTTAATGAGCGAACATTTTGAAGGGGGATACAACGCAATAGAGAGGAAGGAGGAGCCCGCGACAAAGGTATTTGTTGAGGTGGGCACGAATCAGCTGCCGGTCACCTTTATGGCGAAGAGGGAGTTCAAGGGCAATGAAATGTACGTAGGCATTGATACGGATGCCGAGATGGTGAGATTCGCGCGGCATGCGACGGAAGAGGGGCAGAATGCCACGTTCATCGAGGCGCGCGGAGAACAACTCCCCTTGAAGGATGGGAGCGTTGATGAGATTTTCTTCGGAAACGTGTTTGGTGCGCCACGCATTCCCGAACATAAAAAAACGAAATTTCTTGATGAAGCGGAAAGAGTATTGAAAACCGGTGGATCACTCGTCATCAAGGAAACAAATACGCCGCCCGATTTCGCAAAACTGACGAAATTGTTTGCGGGAAGAAATTTGCACGAAGAAAGGAAACTCACGCCGAAGGATAAGGAATGGGTCGAGGAGCTCCGCAAGTATGAAGACCTCGGACTGATGACGGACAACTCCTCTTACTTGGTCTTTCTAAAGAAGATAACGGCACAATAATACTATGAAATTCTCATACACGTTACTAAAGAAGATGCTTCCGGGATTGCCGAATAAGGCAAGGGTGATAGACGCGCTTTCAATGCACTCATTTGAGGCGGAAAATGCTGAAGGAAACGCAATTGATGTAAGTTTGCCGCCGAACAGATATTCGGACGCCGCTTCTCATATGGGTATTGCAAATGAGCTTTCCGCGATCTTTGGGCTTGAGGTCAATACGAATGCGATCAAGGACATTCCCTTTGTTGTGACAAAGGCAAAGTACACCACGGCGCCCAAAAAATTCAGCGTAGCGATACAAGACAAGAAGACATGCATCCGCTATTCCACGCAGTATTTTGAAGGCATCACTATCGGCTCCTCGCCTAAATGGATGCAGGAGGTTTTGATCGATTGCGGAATGCATCCCATCAATAATGTCGTCGACACGATGAACTACGTGATGCTTGAGACGGGTCAGCCGCTGCATGCGTTTGATTACGATAAGCTCGTGAAGAATGGCAAGGCGGAGCTCGTAATTCGCCACGCGAAAAGCGGAGAGGCAATGACCTCGATTGATGGTGTGGCGTATAATCTCACGCAGGACATGCTTGTGATTGCGGATGGGAAGAAGCCTCTTGTGATCGCGGGCATCAAGGGCGGTATGGGATGCGAGGTGACAAGTGATACGAAGAGAGTACTCGTTGAGTCGGCAAATTTCGATTTTGTCTCCATATTGAAGACATCAAGGAAACTGGGTCTTGTGACGGATGCGTCCCAGCGTTTCTCGCATAATATGAGTCCCGCACTTGTTGATGTTGGCTTATCAAGGGCAGGGCAGATATTGAAAGGGATCGCACATGCAAGTGCTGGAGAACGATATGATTCGTTGACCTCGGCGCTTCCGAAGCATGTGGTGAAATTTGATGTTGAAAAGTTCAACAAACTCATTGGCCTCGCGCTCACTGAGAAGGAGGCCGCGGGCTATTTGAAGAAGCTCGGATTCAAAAATGTGAAAAAGGAGTTGTGGGAAGTTCCCGCGGTGCGTATGGACATAGAAACACAGGAAGATCTTTCTGAAGAAGTGGCACGGCTCTATGGGTATCAGCATATAAAGGCAATTCCTCCTTTCGCGAGTCTTGTGCCTCCCGAAACGAATGATGCCCTGGTGCTTCGCGAGTCCATTCGAACCATTCTTGTCGGGTTCGGGTTTGATGAGGTATATAATCACTCATTTGTTGCGAAGTCTGATATTGCGGGGGATAGGGCAACACGTGAAAGAAGCATCTCGCTTCAGAACCCAACAAGCGCGGAATTTGAATACTTGCGCCCAATGCTTTTGCCCGCACTTATAAAGAATGTAGAGATGAACACTCGTTATCTCGACCGCGTCCGTCTCTTTGAGATAGGTAATGTATTTTTGAATGCCGGTTCCGCGGCAGGCAAGGTGAATGAGATGACGCATCTCGGATTAGCAATCTCAGAAAAGGGCAGTGGTGTCTTTTTCGAGTTGAAGGGTATCGCGACTCATCTCTTAAAGAGCCTCGGCCTTTCCGATTTTTATATGAAGGAAGTGATATCGAAAGATGATTCGCATTTCACCGGCGGACATTTGGAACTCAGATCAGAAAATAAGACCATTGGGTATCTCGGTGTTTCGCGTGAGGGAATATCCGTTGCGGAGCTTGATATTGACGCATTGCTTCCGCTTGTGGAGGGGGAGCATGAATTCATCCCTCTTCAGAAATATCCGACCGTGATGCGCGACATCTCAATGTTCGTTTCCACCGATATTCGCATCGGCGAGCTTATTGAAGCGATTCAAGAATCGAATCTGAAACTCATCTCTGACGTCGATCTGGTGGATGAATATATTGATGAGAAATGGGGGAATCTGCAAAGCATCACGCTGCGAGTGATGTTTGAGGCCAAGGACCGCACACTCACGAGTGATGAGGTGGATAGAGAGATGAAAAAGATCACCGAACTGCTCCAAAAACAATTTTCAGCGAAGTTGAGGTAAGGAAAACCCCCGCACATGCGGGGGTTTGATGTCTCAGTCCATCATTGAAGCATTTCCTTGCAGGAACAGGTGTCGCGCTTATTCCCAGTGCACACCCTTTGCAAATTCATTCAGGCGCTCGTGGATGAGTGGATGCTTCTTGAGTGTGCGGTCGGCGGTTACTATGGTTTGTGCGACTTCGCGAGCGTGCTTCACGAGGTCGGGATTCTGAATTGCGTTCATTGCCAAGTCGGGCATTCCCGTCTGCGCTTCACCCAAGAATTCACCCGGACCTCTTATTTTCAGATCTTTTTCAGCGAGTTCAAATCCGTTCTTTGCGTCCACGAGCGATTGAAGGCGCGTTTTTGTGGTTGCCGCAGATGAATCGGTAAAAAGGAGACAGTAGGATTGATGTTCACCGCGTCCTACGCGTCCTCTAAATTGATGGAGTTGTGCGAGTCCGAAACGTTCCGAGCCCTCGATCATCATGATGGTGGCATTCGGAATATCGACGCCGACCTCGATCACGGATGTTGCGACAAGTATATGTATCGTATTCTCGGAAAACGCGCGCATGACGGTCTGCTTTTCCGCCGCGGGCATCTTTCCATGAAGCATCCCGACTTTTAGGTCAGGGAAGATGGTTTTTGAAAGTTTTTCATACTCTTCTTTTACCGAACGAATTTGCAATTCACGCCACTCCGTATTGTCGCTCTCCTCGGGTTTCTCAATACGCGGGCAGATGACGAAGACCTGGCGGCCATTCTTCACCTCATCGCGAATGAATTGGTGCGTACGCGGGCGGTCCTCGGGCAGCACAATGCGCGTGATGATGGATTTTCTGTTTTTAGGAAGTTCCGTGATGAGTGAGAGGTCAAGGTCGCCAAAGAGCGTAAGTGAGAGCGTGCGAGGAATCGGCGTTGCGGACATGGACAAGAAGTGAGGAACGATCTCCTTATCTTGCTCCAATGCCGCACGCTGACGCACGCCGAACCGATGTTGTTCATCCACGATCACGAACGCGAGATTCTGAAATGCCACCGTTTTTTGGATCAAGGCATGCGTGCCGATTATTATTTTTACCTTTCCCATCGCAATTTCTTTGATGAGTGCCGCTTTCTTTGTGATGGATTCAAGTCCGCGACCATAGGAGATGCGTGATTCGCCCGCGGTCAAAAGTGCCACGCCGTTCTCATAGTACGGAAAGAGCTTTATGAAGGTGTGGTAATGCTGACGCGCGAGAATCTCGGTTGGCGCCATAAACGCGGTCTGGTAACCTTCACGCGCCACTTCGTGTGCCACAAGCCCCGCGATCACGGTCTTTCCGGATCCCACATCACCCTGTAAGAGGCGATTCATAGGATGCGGTTTCTCAATGTCCTGGAATATTTCCCATAATGATTTTTTCTGCGAAAGCGTGAGTTCGAAGGGAAGTGTCTCAATAAGCGCTTTGATGGTCGGAATATCGATGGGAATCTTAATGGCATTTTTTTCCGCGAGCTTCATACGCTCCAAGATGTTTTTAAGCTGCAAGAAAAACAGGTCTTCAAATGCAAAACGACGCTTCGCGCGAAGCGCCTCATCAAGTGTTTCGGGGAAGTGTACCGATTGGAGTGCCGCATTTATTTCGGGTATATCCTCCGCCTCAAGTATCTCGCCGGAGAACAGTTCAGGTAGTTCGGGAATACGTTTCAGAAGCGGTTGAATGAGATAGCGCAATCCCTTTGAGGTAAGTCCGCGTGTTTCCGAATATACCGGCACGATACGTGCGGTGTGTTTCGTTTCATGGTATGAATGTTCCGATACGAGTTCATAGGTGGGATTTGAGAGATAGATCTCTCCGGAGCTTTTTGATGCGACCACTTTTCCTGCGAAATTAGCAACTCTTCCAGGTTGCAGGATGTTCTTGATGTATGGCTGATTGAACCACGTGGCACGAATGGTGCCCGTCTCATCAGCAAGTTCCGCTTCAACAAGAAAGAGTCCGCGCTTCCATGTATGGCGGCTTTTTATTGACTCTACGGTCGCGGTGATGGTGGCCTCTCCGCCCGCGGAAAGTTCTTCGATCGTATATACTCGGGAAAAATCCTCATATCGGACGGGGAAGTGGAAGATGAGGTCGCCCACCGTTTCAATGCCAAGTTTTTTCAGCTTCGAAACGAAGCGTGTTTGCATGCCGGAGATTTTTGAAAGTGGAGTGGAAAGCACCACCATAATCGCCACATTATACTATTTTTACGCATTTTTTTCAACGCGACGATGTTGGAGGTTGCGGCGCGTTTATAGTAAGTTAATGGTATGAAGGAAATGGTGGCTGTGTTGCACAACATACGAAGTATTCATAATGTCGGTTCGATATTTAGAACCGCGGATTCGGCGGGCATAAAGAAGATATACCTTTGCGGAATTACGCCGACGCCTCTCGACAGATTTGGAAAGGTGCGGCAAGACTTTTCAAAAGTTTCTTTGGGTGCGGAGCGTTTTGTGGAATGGGAGTATAAGAGATCTGTCATGCCGGTCATCAATACATTGAAGAAAGAAGGATATGTGATATGCGCCGTGGAGCAGTCAAAGAACTCAAAACCCTATTACTCAATGAGGAGAAAGAGGGCGAATATCGCTCTCATAATGGGGAACGAGGTTGGAGGACTTCCTAAACCTCTGTTGAGCAAGGCGGATGAGATACTGGAGATTCCCATGCATGGAGGAAAGGAATCCCTGAATGTTTCAGTTGCGTTCGGTATCGTGGCATACGGAGTGAAATATTAAGGAGCTCGGGGTATAATGAAAAAATGAAAAGGAGGTTGATGCTTTTTGGCGCGATTCTGGCAGTGGTTCTTATTGCCCTCATCGCGTTTTTATTTTGGAGAAGTGATCTTTCACAAAGGGGGAATATTATAAAAATCGGAAATTCTCATATTGTTGTGGAAATCGCAAGAACGGATGCGGAACAGGAGAGAGGACTTGGCGGGAGGAGTGCCCTGGGCGCCTATAATGGAATGTTATTCGTGTTCGACCCGCAGACCATTCCCGGATTTTGGATGAAAGATATGAGCTTTCCCATTGATATCGTATGGATCAGCGAAAATAGAGTCATCGGAGTCGTGGAAAACGCGGATCCGCAGATCGGTGCGCCGGAAAGTGAGCTTAAGATATATACTCCTCCATCCTCGGTAGATAGCGTAATCGAGCTCCACGCCGGCGCGTTCAAGGCGTCCAATGCGAAAGTGGGAGATGAAGTCGACACGAGCCATTTTTTAAATTCGCAAAAGTAATACGCATACCACACTGAAATGCAAAAGATATTGGGAATTCCACGAAATGTTTTCTTCTTGGGGATGGTGAGCATGTTGAATGATTTCTCCTCAGAGATGGTTCAATCAGTGATGCCTCTTTTTTTGACGACTGTACTTGGTGCTCCGGTAATGATGGTGGGCGTGATTGAAGGCGTTGCCGATGTGGTGGCAAGCGTTCTCAAGGTCTTTTCGGGCTGGCTATCCGATAAGTTCAATCGAAGAAAATCATTTGCGGTATTCGGATATATGTTATCGGTGAGTACGCGGCCATTTTTATTGCTTGCGCGAAACTACGGAGATGTGTTCGCGCTTCGCGCGGTGGATCGGGTAGGGAAGGGAATGAGAGATTCTCCACGTGACGCGCTCCTTTCCGAGTCAACGACTCCGCAAACGGTCAGTTTTTCGTTCGGATATCATCGCGCAATGGACGCGGTAGGAGGAATGCTGGGACCTCTCGCGGCGCTTTTCATCCTATCGAGGACATTGTATTCATACAAAATGGTGTTTGCGATAGCATTTGTGGTCGGACTGCTCGCGCTTATATCCTTCATTTTTGTGAAAGAGATAAAGCGTGATGATGGAGCGTCTACTCCTCGATTCAATTTTAGTCTTATACGTTCAAACCACAGGTTCATAGTCTTTCTTATTTCAGTATTCGTATTCGGCCTCGGTTCCTTGCCTTTACCTCTTATGGTATTACGTTCGCCAGAGGTGGGATTGAGTAATGGAACGGTGCCATTTTTCTTCTTTGTGGCAAGCATCTCATTCGTGCTTGGTTCAATTCCGTTCGGTAAGTTCGCCGATTCATTTGGAAAACGGAAGATATTAAGTCTTGGATTCCTCGCGGCATTTTTGGCGTACATTCTCCTTATCGTGGGACACACGTTCTGGGTTTTTTTCGGCGCATTTCTTTTGGTGGGAATCTACAACGCCGCAACGGATGGCATACAACGCGCGATGGTAACGCGTCTTGTGGATCCGCAGATTCGCGCTACGGGGCAGGGATTTTTGAATATGGCAGTTGGTATTTCGGCACTTTTTGCGGGCGTAATAGGGGGATGGCTCTGGACATATCTTGGCGCGCAAGCCGCATTTGTGTATGCCGCGGCGATGTCATTTTCAGGTCTTATTTTGTTTCTCGTGTTCATGCAGGTTAGATTCCGAGAGTAGGGAAGAGTGGTGCTGTTGTAAACCCTATTACTTGATATAATGGAGCTATGGCAAACATTGCAATTAATGGATTTGGCAGAATCGGACGATTATTTTTGAAGGGAGCGCTTAAGGAGCCCTCATTCAATATTGTGGCAATTAACGACCTCGGAGACGTGGGAAATCTCGCATATTTATTGAAGTACGATACGGTCTATGGCCGTTTTCCGGGCGAGGTTCGCTTCGAGCAAGGGAAGCTTATTGTTGATGGAAAGGAAATAATCTTTCTTCAGGAAAAGGACCCCACCAAACTTCCGTGGAAGGATTTGAACATTGATGTGGTGGTGGAATCGACGGGCGTGTTTGAATCGTTTGAAAAAGCTAATGTGCATATTACGTCAGGCGCAAAGCGCGTGGTGATAACCGCACCCGCGAAAGACGAAGATGGGCCGCTTGGAAGAACGATGCTTCTAGGGGTGAATGAGGATTCAGCAAAAACATGTTCGGTCACCTCAAACGGTTCATGTACTACCAATGCCGCATCTCCGGTAATTCAGGTAATGGCGGAAAATCCTGGCATTGTGAAGGCAATACTGAATACCACTCATGCATATACCGCGACTCAATCGATTGTGGATGGCCCGACCAAAGGAAGTGATTACAGGCGTGGACGAGCCGCAGCACAAAATATCGTACCATCGACTACGGGCGCTGCGATTGCGGTGACTCGAGCATTCGGTGAATTAAAAGGAAAATTTGATGGCATTGCACTTCGCGTACCGGTACCCGCGGGCTCGGTTGCCGATATCACATTCATTGCGAAGAGGAGGACCTCGGCGGAGGAGATAAATGATATTTTTAGAAACGCGGCAAAGGATCCGAAATGGAAAAATATCTTGAAGGTGACCGATGAGCAGATAGTGTCTTCCGATATTCTCGGTGAACCGTTTGGCTCAATCGTCGACCTTGGATTTACAAAAGTGGTAGATGGTGACCTTGTGAAGGTTTTGGCGTGGTATGACAATGAGGCGGGCTATGTTACAACGCTTGTAGAGCATACAAAAAAAATAGCAGCCCTCGTGTAAGATG
>JAKANQ010000013.1 GCA_021812365.1 bacterium | reverse complement strand
TGGTCACCCTGACCCCTGCCTCTCCGCTTGCCTACGCGAGCACGTACTCCGTGGTCCTTACGACCTCGGTCACCGATCTCGCGGGCAATGCGCTCGCGTCGCAGTTCTCGTCGTCCTTCGTGACGGCTGCTGCTCCGCCTCCTGCCTTCGTACCCTTCGGGCTTGATGCGCAGTATCACGCGGTGAGTGTGGCGACTGACACGGTAGGAAATGTATACGTATATGGGTATTACAATTCACCCGTGTCCGACATCTTCATTGCGAGCTTTGATGCGAGTGGAAATACGCGATGGCTGCAAGCTATTGCGACGCCCGACGTCGACTGGCCGCAAGGAGGCATTGCTGTTTCCAATGGGTTCGTCTATATCCAGCGCATCCGAGACCCGGTTGGTTCAGGGAGCACGGAGATATATGCAGACAAGCTTGCCGCCGACACGGGGCTTACCAAATGGAGTGAGCTTGTTGATTCGGGTGCGATGGGTTCTTCCATCGCTGTCGATGATTCCGGCAATGTGTATGCGACAACGACTAAAGGAACGACGAAACTCGATTCCAATGGTGTCACGCTGAATCGTTCGACTGTGGGCGGTTCGGTAAGTGCACTCGCATTTGGCGGTCTCTTCGTCGCGGGTACGCAATATGTGGATACCACGAACTTGAATGATCGCTATCTCACGCGTCTCGATGCCGCCCTCTCGTCTTTATGGACGGAATGGCGTCACGATGTGAATGATCAAGATGTGCGCGGTGTTTCCGCGATAAGCACGGCACCATTCGTGTATGTCGCGGAAGATTCGTTCGTTTCAACTTCGTCGGGAGTGCAATTCACCCCATATGTTTCCGGGTATTCCTGGAATGCGACGAGTGGAACCGTTTCTCTTGCATGGACGAAGACGCTTCCCGGAGGAAGAATAAACGCGTCGGCAATCGGAACATCCGGCTCATGCTACATTGTGAGCCGCGGACCGAATACGCTTCTCAAGATGGGTATTGATGGGACTATTACATGGAATGTTGCGACCGCCTCAGAAGGTCTTTGTGCGGCGGAGTACAACGGTACGCTGGTGTTCGTCGCTGATGGCACGAATGTGCTTGAAGTGTTCGATGCAGGGACAGGTGTGAAGCATTGATTGTCTTCCCCCGCCATTTGGCGGGGGAGTTATTTTTATTTGACTCTTTTTAATTTTTAAGGTATTATTTTTCCCGCATGAATAAGAGATTTTTTTCATCACTTATTGTGTTTGCGATAGCGGTAATGCCCGCAATGACCTCTATGGCATTCGCGGCGGCCACTACAAGCATCACGCCCCCCGTAATGAACTTCGCGGCGGTTGCGAAGAGTGCGGACACAATCAACCTTTCGTGGGATACTCCTCAATTTGTTGATGGAACTTCTTTTGATATCTCATATTCGTTATCTTCATCGGGCACGGGAACGAATGTAAGTGGTGCGCCGCTTCCCATTTCCGGTACCCACCAGTCTTTTGATGTAACAAGCTTATCCTCGGGTACCACATATTATTTTTCAATTCGTATCATAGGCGTGGATGGCGTGGGTTCTCTCCCGAAGGTTGCATCAGCGACAACGCAGACGGCAGCGGTGACAGGTGGCATTCCGGCGGTGATGAATCTCGCGGTGAACACGTCTCAAACATATGCCGACGTGAGCTGGGATACTCCTCAATACACCGATGCGGTGAAATTTGAACTTGTATATTCAATGAGTGAACTTAACGATACTAATTTCGCATCGGGTACCGAAGTGATGAATCTTCCAAGTCCCGTGAGCAATACAAGTCAGGGAATACGAATTTCAGGATTGCAACCCGCAACGCTCTATTATGTCGGTATTCGCATGCTCAATGCGTCGGGTGCTTCGTCTCCCACCGCTTTCGCTTCCGGAACTACTTTGAATTCAACGAGTGGAGGTGGCTCTGCATTTATTGTTCCGCCAGTTATGAATCTTATTGCATCTCCGAAAAGCAATACAGAAGCCGTTCTAACGTGGGATACTCCCATATATTTAGGAAATGATTCATTTGAGGTGGTGTATTCAACCTCTCCAATTACGGATGGAACGTTTAGTTCCGCAACTATGGCCGCAAATCCTCCTGCGGCGGTTCCGGGTTCAGAGCAATCAATGTCCGTTTCAGGTCTTTCTCAAAATACGCTTTATTATTTTGGCGTGCGCTTGGTGAATTTGTCGAACATTCGTTCAGTGGGTGCATATACCTCCGCAACCACAAAGAATGATGGTGCTGTGGGGGGTGGTGGAGGAACAGGTGGTGGAGGAACGGGAGGTGGAAATTATGACGGAAGAATCGGAGTGTTTGTCGGCGTTGCTCCGCTCATATCACAAGCGACTACGACTCTTTCAAATCCCGTCATTACCATAAATAACGGCGCGGCAACGACCAAGAATCAACTTGTGAATCTCTCCATCGCTGCAAATGGCTGTTCTGAAATGATGCTTGCAAACGATTCGAATTTTTCAAACGGAATATGGGAAGGATTTGCGACAACTACTAAATGGATCCTTGAGGCGGGAAGCGGCACACGGACGGTCTATGCAAAATGCAGGGCGGGAAATATTGTAAGCGGCGTGGGAACGTCTTCTATTGTATTGACGATGCCAGAGGTCATTGCCTCAACGACGCCAGCCGCAACGGCAGAGGTGACCGTTGCATCGGGGAGCGATGTGCTTATGTCCATTGCACCTAATTTATTGACGGTGCCAAATGGCAAAGAAATTGTTGTAGTGCTTACGGCAAATCCCAATGGCGTGGCGTACGGCGCCCACGCGCGCATTTCATATCCAAAGAATTCACTTACCCTTGCCAAGGTTGAATATGCAAAAGGATGGATTCCCGATTTTGGAGCAACTGCGAATACGGAAGATGTGATAAATGGAGTGATGACGAAGTCGGCGCGGTTCCCCGAGGGGTTTAGTTCTCCAAAGTATTTTGCAACACTTACATTTGTATCCAATAATGCGGGCACGGGGCGAATCAATATTGCGACGAATAATGTTCATGTGATACCAGGCATTTCACAGACATCGGGCGTTGGCGTATTGGGAAGTGATGCAAGCCATAGCGAATATCTCATGGCGAATATGCTTTCAATTGTGAGCGAGGGGACATACTCCTCGATCTTTACGCTCCTCGCCTTACTTATCATGGTCTATATGGTTTATTTGGGCGCGCGCGATAAGCGCCGTCATGGGAAGGTGTGGGTGGTTCATCCGAGTTTTAAGGCAAAATAAAAGTGACAATAAGACCCCGTGATGCGGGGTCTTATTGTGCTACAATGTAGGTGTATAGTTTCGAATATTTGGATTCTTATGCCCCCCTTAAGAAAAAAAACTAAGGTAGGTGCAACACCAAAAAAGAGACCGACAGTAACTCCAAAAAAGATAATCGTTGCTCGGCCCCGAAGGAAGATTGCAAAAAAGTCCGAAAAGAAAACCGGACCGGTACTTACCTTTGAGCGCTTTGAAGAGAACCCCATCATCATTCCGAATCCCAAGAATCACTGGGAGTCAAAGGCGACGTTCAATCCCGCCGCTCTTCTTATCGATGGAAAGGTGCATTTGTTGTATCGCGCAATCGGGGATAATGATATGTCTGTTCTTGGATACGCGGGGAGCAGCAATGGATTTGACATAGACGAGCAGCTTCCGTATCCCGCATATGTGCAAGATGGCAGAAATAACTCCGGTCGGCGTTCGAAAAATGTGTTGCCACTTTCGTATTGTTCGGGTGGCGGCTGGAATGGCGGATGCGAGGATCCGCGCCTCACCGAGATTGGGGATGTGGTCTATCTTCTCTATACCGCATTTGATGGGTGGGGTTCGATTCGCATCGCTCTCAGCTCAATCGCACTCGAAGACTTCCGTCAGAAGAAGTGGAATTGGATGAAGACGGTATTTATCTCTCCGCCCGGAGAGATACACAAAAACTGGATTCTTTTTCCCGAGAAGATAAACGGGAGGTTTGCTATTTTGCACAGCATCTCTCCGAACGTGCTCGTTGATTATTTTGATTCTCTTGATGAGTTCAGTGAGAAGACGTTCATCCGCAGTTACTATTCGGGAAAGTCGGGGAGGGAAGATGAGTGGGACAACTGGGTTCGCGGAGCGGGACCGACTCCGATAAAGACCAAGCATGGATGGCTTGTGTTGTATCACGCGATGGATAATTCTGATCCGAACAAGTACAAACTCGGAGCGATGTTGCTCGATCTTGAAGATCCGACCAAGGTTCTCTATCGCACGAAAGCGCCGTTGCTCGAACCGAGTGAGTGCTATGAGAACGAGGGGTTCAAGGCAGGTGTCGTGTATTGCTGTGGAGCGGTGGTCAATGAAGGACGTCTCCTCATCTATTATGGAGGAGCGGACACGGTCACGTGCGTGGCGTCCATCGACCTTGATGAATTTTTGAATGAATTGATCGCGACGGGAAAGCCGACCATAAAGAAGAAGAGTACAATTAAACGAAAGACAAAATAAGTCTAATGTTCGCATTCAAACGATCGGATGAAAACCCAATACTCGTTCCTTCTGATGAGAATGAGTGGGAAAAACTGGCGGTACTGAATGGATGCCCCGTCATCGGCGGGGGAAAGATACATTTCCTATATCGCGCGGTGTCCGCCTCCAATATTTCTTCCTTGGGATATGCCTCAAGCACCGATGGTGTTCATTTTAAAAATCGCAGGCAATTCACCAAACACGAATACGATTGGGAACGGTTCGGATGCGAGGACCCGCGTGTCACAAAGATAGGGAGTACGTATTATGTATTCTATACCGCGCTCTCAACCTATCCTTTCAGCGCGGATGGCATCAAGGTGGGGCTTGCCATCACAAAAGACCTTAAGAAGATAAGAGAAAAGCATCTCATTACTCCTTTCAACGCAAAGGCGATGTGTCTTTTCCCGGAAAAGATAAAGGGGAAGTTCGTGGCGATGCTTACGGTGAATACGGACAGACCGCCATCGAATATATGTATCGCGACGTTCGAGCGAGAGGACCAGATGTGGTCGCGCGAGTATTGGGAGGAGTGGTACTCGTCCTTGGAACAACACGCGCTTCATTTGGAGCGAGCCACGACCGATCGTGCGGAAGTCGGGGCGCCGCCCATAAAAACCAAACATGGCTGGCTCGTACTGTATTCACACATACAGAATTATTTTGCTCCACCCGCCACATTCGGAGTGGAGGCGCTTCTGCTCGACATCGATAACCCGTCAAAGATACTTGCGCGCACTGAAAAGCCGCTCCTCATTCCGCTTGCGGAATATGAGCGATTCGGCATGGTGCCGAATATCGTGTTTCCTTCGGGAGCCTATTCGCGCGTTGGGAAGCTGCACTTGTATTATGGCGCGGCCGATACGGTGTGCGCGTTGGCGACCGGGAAAACGGATGAATTATTGAAGGAGCTTTTGGAGAATCGCATAAAACTATCGGGTCTTGAGCGGTATGCGAAGAATCCGATCATCGCGCCCAATCCCGCGCATGCGTGGGAATCGAAGGCGACATTCAATGCGGGAATACAATATTTGGATAAGAAGGTTCACATCGTGTACCGTGCGATGTCGGATGAGAACACTTCGGTATTCGGATACGCCTCAAGCCGAGATGGGTTTGTCATTGAAGAGAGATTGCTTGAGCCCGTCTATGTGCCACGGGAAGATTTTGAAAAGAAGGGAGTACCTGGGGGGAACTCGGGGTGCGAGGATCCGCGACTTACGAAGATAGGGAAGACGATATACATGCTCTACACGGCATATGACGGAAAGAATACTCCGCGCGTCGCACTCACATCCATCTCTTCCGTTGATTTCGCAAAACATAATTGGAATTGGGAGAAGCCGGTGCTCATCTCTCCGCCCGGAGTCGATGATAAGGACGCCGCCATCTTTCCCAAGAAGATAAAGGGAAAGTTCGCAATCCTTCATCGCATAGGCGTGAGTATCTGGATTGATTTCGTAGATGAGCTTTTGTTCGGTGACAAGTCAAAGAACAGCAGATGGCTTGATGGGAAAATTTTGATGAGTCCACGGCAGGGGGAGCGTGACAGTAAAAAGATAGGAATTGCGGGGCCTCCGATAGAGACGGAGGAGGGATGGCTGCTTATCTATCACGGCGTTTCGAAGAAGGCGGATAATCACTACCATTTGCGCGCCGCGCTTCTCGACCCGCGCGATCCCACGAAGGTCATCGTGCGCACGAAGGACCCCATCTTGGAAATCAACGCATCCTATGAAAAGTTCGGTGTGGTTCCGAATGTGGTATTTTCGTGCGGTTCGGCAGTCATTAATGGAAAACTTTTTGTATACTATGGCGGCGCGGACAAGGTGCTCGGGGTGGCCACCATCAAGCTCTCAGATTTGCTGAAGCGCCTTGTGGCGGAACGCAAGAAGAAGTAACAGTGGTTGACATGATACCCTAGGGGGGTATCATAGGACATAATGAGACCGCTAGAAAAAAAGAAAGCACTTCGGCGATTGCATGTGATCGAGGGGCAGATATTGGGACTTGAGAAGATGATTCAAGATGAAAGATATTGTGTTGACATCATCACGCAATCATCAGCGGTACGAAAGGCACTTATGGGTGTTGAAGATATTATTCTTGAACATCATCTTTCAACGCACGTAGTGATGCAAATGAAGTCCGGGGAATCAAAAAAGGCAACCGCGGAAATACTAAAGATATACCGACTATCCAATCAAAAATAAAATGCTCCGTTTTTTAAAAATAACGCTTCTAGCGGGAATTATGGGCGTGATAGTGTTCGGCATGTTTTCCATGCTTCATTCGGGTAACGGCGCATTTCACGGTTCATGTATTCCGATGATGGGCGGGGGTGATGAATGCAATTCAAGTGTGAGGCCATTTGAATATATATCCGTTCATATGAGCACATTTTCCTTGCTTGCATCACAAGCAGCAAGGGCGGAAGGCCTCGGAATCATACTGCTGGTTCTTTGTCTTGTGCTTTTTGACACATATATAAATGAGGTGAATGTACCATCCGCATTTCCGATAGGCGCAGTGCGTGCATCAGTGCATACGCGAGATGTTTTTAAGAAACGCCGCGGATGGCTTGCTATCCACGAAAAACGCGACCCCTCCTTATTTTGAGAGATTATGAGAATGGGCTAGTTTTGCATTCTCATAATCTCAGACCGCTCCATGCGGTTTTTTGTTGCGAAAAAAATCAACTAATCAATCATTTATGGAATCTGAACATATGTGCGGAAGTGAGGAAGCGCCTCGGACAATAGGAAAAAGAAAGAGTGATCTGGTGTTGCCAATAAGCATCGTCATCGCGGCCGCATTCATCGCATTCTCAATTCTTTATAGGACCGGATCGGGAGCGACGAGAAGTGAAGAGATAACTTCAAATAAAAACGTGAGTGCGGCTATCAGCAATAACGCGGCGCTTCTTGAGGAAGCGGTGATTCCAAGTAAGGGAGTAATGCTTCCCGTGAGATGGGGTAAGCTTGGTGCCGATTTAGTGGATAATGGTGTTATTGATGAGCAAAAGCTTGAAGCGTTGTATGGAGAGCGCGGTGGATTTACCGACGAGATGCGGAGTTTTTTGAAGGATAAGGGAAGTGAGGGGGTGGTCATGAATCGTGAAAATTCAGGATATTTGTTGAATTTGTTCTGGGCACTCGGGCTGGGAGCTAAAAACACCATTCTTGAAAAGGGGCCCATGATGGATCCAAGGTATGGGGGTGCTGGTAATTTTGCTTCAACGGGCGGATGGACATTGGCGCACGGAGGCGCGATGAATCATTATTCACAACACTCATTTTTTTCGCTTACAAGCGAACAGCAGGCGTTGGTTGAGAAGGTGTCTCAGAATATCTATCGCCCATGTTGCGGGAATTCAACCTATTTCCCCGATTGCAACCATGGTATGGCAATGCTGGGACTTTTGGAATTGATGGCTTCTCAGGGGGTGAGTGAAACGGATATGTACGCGGTTGCATTAGAAGTGAATTCGTATTGGTTCCCCAGTAATTACCTCACAATCGCATCGTATATGGAAACAAACGGAATTTCGTGGGATAAGGTAGATCCAAAACAAATGCTCAGTGCCGAATTTTCGAGTGCGGAAGGATATCAGGTGATTGCATCAAAGGTCAAAGATTCATCGCTTCAGGGGGGCGGTGTCGGATGCGGAGAATAAAAATTACTCATCTATAACATGGAATTACTTGTAGGAACATCACTTATTACGGCATTTATTGCCGGTATTGCCGCACTTTTTGCTCCGTGCTGTATCACAGTGCTTTTGCCGTCGTATTTTGGTCAGATATTCAGAACAAGAAAGAGAGTGTTTTTTATGACATTCATTTTCTTTCTTGGAATATTGACCGTCTTTATCCCGTTAGGATTCGGATTTTCGGTACTTGGAAAGTTTTTTAGCCGTTATCACGAAATTATTTTCACGTTCGCGGGAATATTCTTCCTTTTGCTTGGAATATCGTTGGTATCGGGAAAGAAATTTTCGTTGCCGTTCTCAGTGCATCCCAAATTAAAAGCCGAAAACGCACCCTCAGTATTCGTGATGGGATTATTATCGGGGATTGCGACTACGTGTTGCGCGCCGGTGCTTGCGGGTGTGCTTGCGTTATCGGTGTTGCCGGGTTCTGTGCTGTGGGGAATGGTCTATACGCTTGCATATGTGCTTGGTATGGTTTCGCCTCTCTTTGCCATTGCACTTGTGCTTGATAGGTCGAAGTTGACCGAACGGTTCACTTCGTCCATGAAAATGGTTCACGTTAAGATATTGGGAAAGGAATTTGAAGCGAATCTTCCCGAATTCATTTCTGGTATCACGTTTCTCATCATAGGCGCAATGACATTCGTATGGGCAATGATGAATCCTACTCCGGCACATTCAGAAGTTCAGGTAAGTATTAATATCATGCTTACGAAATTCCAACACTCGCTTAGTGGAATAATTGGGGGCGTTCCACAATTTGTGTGGGCACTCGCGGTCCTCGGGTTGTTTATCCTTATCGCATGGAATGCATTACGTAAGTCGAACAATAGCAACTAAATCATGAAATCTAAAAATAATTATTCGTACATAGCGGTGGTGGTGCTAGTAATTGCCGCATTCATTGGCGGGATATATGCGCTGCACGGGAGCGGGAAAATTACTGCGGAAACAAGCGGGGTGATTACGGATCCGAAAGAATTATTGAATAAACCAGTGCCTCAGTTCACATTGGAAGATAGAAACGGCGTGAAATATTCTCCCGCCGATCTAAAAGGGAAAAATGTCGTCTTGTTTTTCAATGAAGGGTTGATGTGCTATCCGGCGTGTTGGAATCAAATAGTCGCACTGGGAAAAGATAAGCGATTTAAGCGCAATGATACGATTGCATTGTCGGTTGTGGTTGATGAACCTTCTGATTGGCAAAGCGCAATTATGCAGATGCCCGAATTAGGATACGCAACCATAATCTTTGATCATGACCGAGCGGTATCAAAGAGGTTTGGCATGCTTACCGCAGATTCATCAATGCATTACGGTTCGTTTCCGGGTCATACCTATGTGGTGATAGATAAAGAGGGCGTGGTGCGTTTCGTGTATGATGACCCAAGAATGGCAATTAATGATGACTTGATTGCAAGCGAGATGGATACATTAAAGTAAAGAATTATCAATCAATATATGAACACAAAAACATTTATTATAGGAGGCATAGTATGCGGAGGTTGTGCAAGGACACTGGAAAAAATAATGAGAATTCAGCCGGGCGTTAAGGCGGCAGAATTCGATTTTGATAGAAAAGAGGCGGTAATCGTATACGGCGAAGACTTCGAAGTGTCCGAGCTGAAAAAGGCCGTCAATGCATTTAATTATTCCATTGAAGAAAAATAAAGTATGGAACCAAAAGAAAATAAATTGGCACTGCCGGTAGCTATTGTTGTTTCGGCGATATTAATTGCGGGAGCCTTTGTGTATGAGACGGGGGCGCGAACAGTACAACAGGACAACGCAGCCGCGGTGTCGCACGCGGCCTTACCGACTCCTGTCCAAAACGGAGGGAGCGGGTGCGGCGTGTAAATAAGTTAAAAAAGTCTATAATGAACCTATGATGTGGAATTATTACAATGGCGGATGGGGTTTGGGTATTTTCGGATGGTTTTTCATGGTTCTCATGATGGCCCTGCCCGTACTCTTTATCGTATGGATTGTATATGAGTTAACCGGTTCGCATCGTGGAAAAGAAAGGTCAGCTATCGAGATTTTGAATGAGCGTTATGCGAAGGGGGAGATTGATAAAGAAGAGTATGAATCAAAGAAAAAGGAAATATCAAAATCAACTGCTTAGCTGAACATAAATAGCAAACAAGCCTGCCGTGAGGTTTAGAAGATGCAATCAGAAAATAAAAAACACGCTTCAATGGCGTGTTTTTTATTTTTTAATGCCTTACATTCCGAGGAGCGTGAATACTTTGTAGATGAGTATCGCGGGCCAGACAAGCGCTTTCGCCACTCCGAGCACGCCCATCCAAAATGTGGTCGCGTGTTGAATGTAGTAGACCGCGACACCGAGGAAGGCGATGCAATAGAGACCTCCCGATTTTTTGCCGTGATGTTTCATCATCATCCACTTCTTGCCTCCGCAGCATCCTTCTTTGTGATGATGCTCGTAATGCATCTCCTCATGATTCATTTCATCCATAGATTATGAGTATTGTTATTTGTTTATTCGACCATATTTATCTTCAAGCCGCACGATATCATTCTCATCGAACTCCCCGTATGAGATTTCCAGTACTTCAAGCTGCTCGCTTTCCGCGATGATGCGGTGCTTTTGCCCCTCAAGAATGGTGAATTCGTCTCCTTTTTTCGCTGGAATGCGTTCATCCTCGATTTGTATGATTCCGCTTCCTGAGAGCACCTGCCAGAATTCTTTCCGATGTTCGTGGTATTGCAAGCTGAGCTCCTGGTGCGGCTCTACGGTGAGTATCTTTACGGTCGCAGGCTCATTGTGAGTGAATTGTTTGAACTGTCCCCAAGGTCGTTTATCAATAAGTGGTTCCATTGAATAATTATACAATCCTTAGCTTTTTAAGAGTTCCTTGATTATCTTTTTCGTGTCTTCGGGTCCTATAACTTCTCGTGTTTCTATGCCCGTTCTTTTGGCCGCCTCATCATTGCCGCCAGGGTAGAGCGCGTCGCCGATGAAGAGCATTTCTGAAATCGAAATGGAAAGATGTTCGGAGAGCTTTTCAACGCCATATGCTTTATCAATGCCTTTGTGGCTTATGTCAATCGAGGTGGTGCCTCCCATTCGCACCTCGAATTCGGGAAGATGCTTTTTTAGTTCTTCCACAAGTATCGTTCGCTTCGCGCGGTCGGGATCCCACATCTTCTTGATTTCGAGGGGTGCCTCACTGCCAAGTCCCGAGAAGGTTACCTGTCCGCCACGATCCTCAATGAGCATTCCATAGATCGTCGCCTCAGGTTTGAATCCTGTTTCTTCGAATGTTTTTTTGAACGCGTCCGCAATCTTTTGTTTCTCATCATCGCTTAATACCTCCTCATATATCTTTTCCCACGCAACTCCTTTGTGCGAATAGAGTATTCCGCCGTTTAAGGTTGCCAAGTAAAGATTTTCAAAATGCGACGTGTCGCCGAGAAATGAGACAAGAAGCTGTTCCTCAAAGCGCGCCATGGCTCCTCCCGAAATGACCGCCACGGTCGTCTTTTGGAGCAGTGCTCGCAGAAGCTCCACCATCTCCGTATCTGCCACGCTTTTACTTTCCGTAAGCGTGCCATCCATATCGAATATGACCAATTGCGGAATCATACATTCATTATATAGGAAGCATCAATTCTTGGGAGGCCGGAGGTGGGGAGGGTAGCATTACACTGAGGTATTTTCTCCATTTTTTGAGCCGAGTTGGGGGCGGGTGGCGGGTATGCCGCCGCGGGGTCCCTCGGGGTTGACATATTTATTCTCATCCATATAATGAACAAGCTCAATAAAAGTGATTTTGGCGAGCGTTCCTTGAAAGCAAAATATTCATTGTAAGTGCAATAAAATAATTAAGAGATTAAGGATTTTTTTAGTTGTCCCAATCGAAGCATAGAAATGAAGAACTATACGCGCATGAAAACAGATTCTTTCTGTCGTCATGCGTGTAAACATCTTTGTTCACTAACTTCTTTTTTGAGGATTTGATCCTGGTCCAGGATGAACGCTGGCGGCGTGGATAAGGCATGCAAGTCGAACGATTTTTGTGCTGCGCACAAAGACACGGATAAATGCGGATTTTACCGATTTATATGGATACGTAAAATGAATGTATCGGTATCAATCCGTTCCATCGGTATCAATCAGTGTTTTTGTGCGTAGCACAAGAATAGTGGCGAACGAGTTAGTAATACCCTGGTACGTACCTCGAAGTCCGGAATAATCCATCGAAAGGTGGACTAATACTGGATAGTCCCGCAAGGGTAAAGTCGCAAGACGCTTTGAGATCGGCCTAGGCCCGATCAGCTAGTTGGTGAGGTAATGGCTCACCAAGGCTATGACCGGTAGGGGCGCTGAGAGGCGGACCCCCAACGACGCAACTGAGACACGGTGCGTACTCCTACGGGAGGCAGCAGTCGAGAATATTCGACAATGGGCGAAAGCCTGATCGAGCGACGCCGCGTGCAGGATGAAGGTCTTAGGATTGTAA
>JAKANQ010000003.1 GCA_021812365.1 bacterium | reverse complement strand
CCGTTATCAAAAAGCAAGGAGTTACCAATCGTGTTCGTACCTGTGAATTTGGAGATATAGTTGGTAGTTCCGGAAATACCGCCCGTCACACCGCTTGTCACTGCAGTATCCACGTACGCTTTTGTTGCCGCGTTTCCTGCTGCGGTGGGAGTACCGACATTCACTGTGCCCGTGAAGTTGCCGGCGCCTGAAACATCAAGCTTGTATGCGGGTGCCGTCGTGCCGATGCCGACGTTGCCCGTATTAAAATAAGACCCAGCTGTTGCGTCCGCAGAAATCAAAACTTGTGCATTACCCGATCCATCGTGCAAGGTTAATCTTGCATTATCGGTAGTAATTAAATCAACAAATCTAAACGCATTATTTCCTAAAGCATTTTTTATTTCCAAAACTGCATTATTTGCACTTCCTGAACGCATAACTACATTTCCATTTACATCAAGTTTCGTTGAAGGCGCCGCAGTCCCGATACCGACGTTGCCACCATTAAAATAAGAATTACCGTTTACTGAAAATGAATTTACTGCTGAACCTGCATAATTTTGAATTTGAAAAGCACCGGCAGTAGCTCCCAATTTCATAACCGTATTGTTTGCATCCGAATAAATAAGGGGACCACCGGTACCATTGACAGCACCACCCAAGCCACCATTCAAATAAATATAGGTTCCCCTAACTGACAAATTACCATTTACGTCTAGATTTGCTCCCGGTGCCGCAGTCCCGATACCAACATTGCCCGTGTTTGTGTTATAAATATTGGTACTTGAAGTAGTCCACTGACCTCCACCCGCAGTGGTCTGCATCGTACCATCGGGAAATTTAAATCCACCCGTTGTTGATTCGATGGTTCCCGCAACAGAAAGTTTTTGCGCCGGCGTCGTCGTACCTATACCGACATTGCCGTTATATTGATTTACAGTAACCCAATTACTCGCGCCGTTTCCAATACGCAATCCGTAATCAGAACCTGAATTAAGATATTGAGTAAATGTAGATTGACCACTACCCACCGCTCTTGAGAGCGTTAATAAAACATCGGACCCCGCGCCGTTAGTAGTATGAATATCCAACTTCGCTCCGGGATTCGTCGTCCCAATACCGACATTGCCACCCGCCAACAAAGTCATAACTGGAGTAGAAAAAGTCGTACCGTTTACTGCTGTTGATGGAGTAAACTCCAAAGCGTTTGCAACATTCCATTGTGATGCAACCTGCCAGTTTGTGTAACCAGAAGTACTCTTTAATCTTAATGCTGATGAGTTCCCAGTGTATGCGTTTGTTCCAACTGTTACTACAGACTGAACCCCGTTAGCAGGATTAACAACTTCTAATGAAGTTCCTGGTGTTGTCGTCCCGATACCCACCGACGCGGGAAATGAATAGATGCCGCCGCCCTGAAGCGAACCAAACGCACCGGAAGCAACGTTGTCCGCCGCAATCGCGCCGGAAATCGTTCCTATGAATGCGTTTGCCTGTGCATTGCCATTGACATATAACGCCTGCGAAGGAGTCGTGGTGCCAATACCCACATTGCCCGCGCCGGTAATAGTAAGATTGTTGGTCGCACCATCAAAAAAGCTGGTGGACTGGCCATTCGCGGCCGTGAATACAAGTCCGCCGGTCCAGTTGGCAAAAATATATGCCTGACTCGAAACTCCGGCATTCCAACCGGTTAAATTAATGGAAGCGTTTGAACTTCCCGAATCGTTCGAGATGGTGATAGCCGGTCCCGATACATACAATCTTGTCGACGGATTCGCCGTCCCGATTCCCACATTGGTTCCGGATGCGGAAATGGCACCATTCCCCGTGCCCGCGGTGAGCGAGCCTGGTCCGGTGAACGCATACGCAAAATTCAACCCTAAAAGAATGGTTACTACAAAGCTTATAAAAAATATTTTTTTAGAGAAGACGTTCATCTTCGTGCTACTTCGCAACAGTTATAAGCGTTCCCTGTATCTGCTTGCCTCCAGGGCAATAGTCGCGGCATTCGAATAAGAATGTTCCCACCATATTTGCGGTGAACATAAGCGGCTTCGTCTCACCCTTCTTTATCATCTGATACATCGCATTTTTCGGAATGTAGAAATCATAATCTCCATCAAGCGACGTTGCTTTGATCTGAACCACATTTCCGCTCTTCACTACGAGAGATGAGGGGTGAAATCCCGTCTTATCAATTGAGATATTGAAAATGCCGAGCTCCGCGGAAGAATCAGGTGCCGCAGGAGCGCTCGCGGCCGGCGCGGTCACCACCGCATTCTTCGGAACCTCGGGTGTATACGTCATGGACGTTGTCGCTGTAGGAACCTCGCCCACTCCGCCAGTGCCCGTCATCGTACCGGGAGCGGTTTGCACATTTTTATTATTCCACATACCAATTACCACCACGATAAGCAAAAAAACAACAAGACCAACGATGATTAAGATTTGGTTCCTCGTCATGCATTCATTATATCACACTTCTTTGCATATTTTTTCATATCTTATTGCTCACAATTTGCATTTCGTAGCAGTAAGGAGTGAATAAAAATGAAATGGCGTCATATCCGTGTCGCGCGATAACAAAGTACGTTATAATGAACGTATGAAAAAGTGGAAGGTCGTTTTATGGGTCGTGATTGCAATCGCGCTCATGCTCGCAGTGGCGAACCTCATCTGGACGCCACGCGCGAGCGCGGCCACGAATATCAGTGCTACCACCACGGAACATTTCGCATGGGACGATATTGATGGATGGTGGGACTTGTATAATACGAACAACATACAGCTTTCCGTTTCTCAAATGATAGGCTATGCGAGTTCTTCCGCGAAAGAAGTTTCATTCGATTGCGCAAACTCACCCGCCGGCAATATTTGCGCGACTTCGAATTATGGCGTATGTAACGGACTTGCGGCGATTCACCAATCGACCGGCAATTGCACCAACTATGACGCGAGCGGCTGGCTCTCGGGATTTGCGTGGAACGATTCTATCGGATGGATAAGTATGAGCTGTCGCAACACCGACTCGCTGTGCGGAGTTCCCGGCAATTCATCGTACTGGGGCGTTACCGTGGATAAGAATACGGGAACATTTTCAGGCTATGCGTGGAACGACTTGGTCGGATGGATAAGCTTCAATTGCGCGAACAATTCAAGCTGCGGAGCTTCCAATTATCAAGTCATCACTTCATACCGCGCAACCTCAAGCATCGCATACCTCGATTCGGCGGTCATCGACACTCAATCCGTAGGGGGCGCGACTTTGAACAGCTTCATCTGGAACGGCGTTCAGAACGCGAACGGAACCACGCAGCAAACATACGTCGATTTCCAAATCGCGGTGTCCAACAATTCAACGGGCCCATGGAACTTCATCGGACCAAGCGGAACAAACAACGACTATTATAGCGCGCCATGCGCCGCGGGATATCGCGGGGGAATCAATACGGGAGGAAACGCGCCGATGGGCACCGCGATCTGCATAGACCCGACGCAAGTTAAGAATATGCGCTACTTCAAATATCGCGTGCGCCTTCGCAGCGATACCGCGCAGACCGATACCCCGCGCGTGGATTCCATCATATTGAACTGGGGCAAGTAATATTGCTACCGGATTGATACGAATAAGGACACTGACTGATACGGATGGGCTGTATGGCTTATCCGCATTTATCCGTTATAATCAGTATTGATTAGTGTAGTCATATGAAATTACTGAATACGTTAAGCGGAGAAAAAGAAGAGATACTAAAACCGGAACGAGGCGCACTCAATCTATTTGTATGCGGACCTACCGTGTATGACAAGGCGCATTTGGGTCATGCCCGCACCTACATCTCATTCGACACACTCGTGCGCTTTTTGCGTTCACAAGGCTACAAAGTGTTCTATCTCCAAAACATCACTGATGTGGATGACAAGATAATAGAACGCGCGCGAACGGCGCATATGGACCCGCTCGCGCTCGCGCGCCTGAATGACGCCGCGTATAGAAAAACGATGAAACAGATCGGGGTGACCTCAGTCTCAAAATACGCGAGGGCGAGTGATTATATTCCGGAAATAGTGAAACAGATAGAAACACTCGTCGCGCGCGGACACGCATACGTGATTGAGGGCAGCGGATACTATTTTGACATCTCGACATTCTCCGATTATGGAAAACTTTCAAAGCGAACTGTCGCGCAGGCGGAGGACGCGATGACGCGCATTGACGAGAATCTCAAAAAAAGAAATCGGGGTGATTTTGCGCTCTGGAAATTTGTCGCGGTAAGCGATAAGAACAAAAAGAAGAAATTTGCGTTGGAAAACAGCGAACCCGCGTGGAACACAAAACTTGGCTGGGGCAGGCCGGGTTGGCATATTGAAGACACTGCCATCACAGAAACCTTTTTCGGACCGCAGTACGATATCCATGGGGGTGGCGAGGACTTGAAATTCCCCCACCACGAGGCGGAAATCGCGCAGCAAGAAGCCGCATCGGGAAAGAAACCGTTCGTACGCATCTGGCTTCACACGGGCTTCATTCGCGTGCGCGGTGAGAAGATGTCCAAGAGTTTGAATAATTTCATAACCATCGAAGACTTTTTGAAAACGAACAGTGTGGATACGCTCCGCTGGCTTGTGCTCTCCCACCACTATCGCTCACCTATCAATTTTGATGACACAACAGCAAAGAGCGCCGCGCAATCACTCGACTCATTGAAGGAGTTTTGGGAAAGGCTTCTCTTCGTTGCCAAGGTAGGAGAAAAGAAAGGTTCCACTATGGACATCCCCTCGCTCGCCGCCCGCGTGCGCGGCACATTCATCGAAGCGTTAAGCGACGATTTCAACACGCCAGAAGCGATTGCGGCATTGTGGAGTTATGCGAATGACCTGAAGCCGAACCTCTGGAAACTTTCAAGGAGTGCGGCGAAACAAGCCGCAAAACCGATTGAAGACGCTCTTGCCCTATTTGGTATCTCGCTTAAATCAGAGCGAATTCCTTCAAAAATCAGCAAGCTGGTAAAGGAACGTGAGTTATACAGACATAATAAACAGTTTACCCAGTCCGACGACTTGCGCGCTTCTATAGGTGCATTAGGATACTCTATAGACGACACGCCCTTAGGGCCATTCGTCCGTAAAATATCCTAACTGTGAGCGTAGTAAAACAGACACAATTTAAAGTTCCACCGCAGGACCTTGATGCCGAAGTTTCGGTATTGGGTTCTCTTATGCTTGATAAGAATGCGATCATCCACGTTGCGGATATTTTGTCACCAAATGATTTCTATCATCCTTCGCACCAAAAGATATACGAGACCATCCTTGAACTGTTCGAGCGCGGAGAACCGATTGACATACTTACCGTCTCTCATAAGCTGAAGGGCAAGAAGATATTCAAAGATATCGGCGGCACGGATTATCTCTCCGACCTCGTATCGCGCGTGCCCACGTCCGCGCACATCGAACAGTATGCGAACATCGTAAAGGAAAAGCGCGTGCGCCGCGAGATAATCAACGCGTCTTCCGTCATCAATGAACAGGCGTTCGAACACGCCGATTTTGAATCATTGATAGACGAGGTGGAGCAAAAGATATTCGGCATCTCACAGCGTTCCCGCCCGCAAAAATTCGCGCATATCAAGGAGGGGCTTCCCGAAGCATATGAACGTCTTGAGAAACTCCACCAAGGAGACAAGAACACGTTGCGCGGCGTTGCGACGCACTTCACTAAATTGGACAATCTTCTCTCGGGATTCCAACGCTCGGATATGATAATTCTCGGAGCGCGTCCTTCAACGGGTAAAACGGCGTTCGCACTCGATATCGCGCGCAACGCGGCGATGCATGGCAACGCCGTCGGCATCTTTTCAATTGAAATGTCCCGCGACCAGATTATCGACCGCTTCATCGCGAGCCAAGCTCAAATTCCGCTCTGGCGCTTGAGAAGCGGCCGCCTGAACGACGAACTCGAATTCGCGCTCGTGCAGCAAGCACTCGACGAACTTTCAAAGGCGCCCATCTTCATCGATGACAGCTCATCGCCTTCTATCCTGCAAATGCGCTCCATCGCGCGCCGTCTTCAATTGGAACATAAACTGGACCTCCTCATCGTAGACTATATTCAACTCATCCGACCGAATACTTCAAGCGATAACGTAGTGAACCAGGTAAGCGAGATATCGCGCGGATTGAAAGCGCTTGCACGCGAACTCAATATCCCCGTGCTTGCTCTCTCACAGCTTTCTCGCGATATTGAAAAGCGCGATTCCAAACTTCCAAGACTTTCCGATTTACGTGAATCAGGAAGCTTGGAGCAGGACGCCGATGTCGTTATGTTCCTCTCGCGCGATATGAACGAGCGTGCAGACCTTCCTGAGGAGGGCCAGAGCATCGTAAAGGTGTTTGTCGCGAAGCATCGCAACGGCCCCACGGGTATGTTCGAGCTTGGGTTCGATAAAGAAAAAGCAAGCTTCAAAAATATTGACGCCACTCACATTCCGGAAGACTACTAGAAGGACCTGAAAAATGATTCCCAGCCAAATCCGCCAATTCATAGAAAAATTCTCTCGCCTTCCCTCAATAGGTCCGCGTCTTGCAACGCGCCTCTCATTCTATATATTGGGCCTTTCGAAGGCGGAGCGTCAGGAACTTGAACTTGCGCTTCGCGGGCTTAACACACTCGACCGATGTCCGCGCTGTTTTTTCTTGAAAAGCGAGAATAAGCAACTTTGCGACATCTGCGCGGATCCGCGAAGGAATCCCGCCGTCATCGCAATAGTGGAAAAGGAAACCGACATACTCTCGCTTGAGCGCGCCCGCAAATTCAACGGTCACTATCTGATGCTCGGAGACCTCCCCGAAAAAGGAACACTCGAAACGGTTCATAAATCACGCCTTCAGCATTTGAAGACCCGAATTGAAAGCGAACTGAACGGAAAAGCGAAAGAACTGATAATCGCTCTGAATCCGACGACTTTCGGCGATTTTGTGGCAAGCATCATTAAACAAGATTTTAAAAATCACACTGAGAGCATCACCCGCCTTGGACGAGGGATTCCTACGGGCGGCGAGATAGAATTTGCGGACGAAGAAACGTTGGGCAGCGCGCTCGAACGAAGAATGTAAAAAGAAGAGGTTTTTGATAAACGCAAAGGTGCTCCATTTAAATGGGGTATCTATCAACGAACTCGAAATGAGTAATAAAAACATGGGGGCAATGAACAAAAAATATCTCCGAATTCAAACACATCTGACCCCAAAAATATCTGACCAGTAAAAGAGGTGCTGTGCTATAGCACAGCACCTCTTTAATTACCTTTAAATTAAATATGTTCACTTTATTCGAATGCAGTAACTACAAAAGAATGTAGAATAAACGGAAAGGGAGGAAAAATGAATGTAGGAAAATAAACATATGAAGTCTCGAAATAAAAAAACGCCTTTCGGCGTTTTTTTGTCATTTGTTATACAGATTTAATCTCCACTTCCACCAATTCCTGGCGGTGTCCTTTCTTTCTTCGCGTGCGCGCCTTTGAGCTGTACTTGAAGGTTATCTTCTTGTCATCTCTTAACGCGCGAACAATGCTTCCTTCCACGATTGCACCCTTCACAAACGGGGTGCCGACCACGACGGAATCCTTGTCAGCGGTGAGAAGCACTTCGTTAAATGAAACGGAAGCTCCCTTTTCGCCAGTAAGTTTCTCTATTTTTATCTTGTCTCCTTTGCGGACTTTATACTGTTTTCCGCCGGTTTTTATGATTGCGAATGCCATATCTCGAATAGAATACCCAATATCCCTAAAAAAAGCAAGCAAGGCCGAGAAATCCCACAAATCAAAACCCCCGCGTAACGCGGGGGTTTTAGAGCTAAAGGCCGTATTACTGAACGTGCTCTCTCATTTTATTGATAAGAGACGCCGCATAGTCCTTTCCACCCAAACCGAATGCGAGTCCGCCCGCGATTGCGAGCATCGCCACCAATCCGGTCACAAGGGCCTGAATGATCTGAACGGCAATGCCAAGCTGCATAAGCGAGGCCAAAAAGCCAAACATGATAACAGCCCACCATGAGAGTGAACCCAAGAAACCTGAAGCACCAAGGCGCGCGCTCTTTACCGACGCGCTTACCACCTTTCTCAACACATTCGCAAGTACGACTGATGCGAGCATGATAAGTGCCGCAACAATTACGTTAGGAATGTACATAAGAGCATCCTTCAAGAAGCTTGAGAGCGAGTAGAAGCCGAGAATATCGGTTGCCGCGAGAAGGAATACCAACACGAGGAACCAATAGACCAACTTTCCGAAGAACTTGCCGGTGTTGATGGTAAGACCGGCACGCTCGAAGTATTCGTTAAGTCCCAAGCCTGAAAGTAATTTATCAAGCTTTACGAGATTTACGAGTCTCTCCACAAGCGCACCCAATCCACCCGCAACGATAAGACCGACAATGAGAACAAGAAGTGCTCCTAACAAGTTCGCAAATACGCCCACTACGCCCGCCCACAAATTTTGCAATGAATTCACCACTGCAGATGTCCAATTTTGAAATGCCATATTGAATATATGTTGTTTTTTATGTCTATTTACCCATCGACCTTTTGTTTCTACAATTATAACATACCGAAGCCCAAACCGAAAAAATGAAATTAAAGACAAACCTGCATCTCCACACAAACGACGACCCCGAGGACCAAATACCATATTCATTC
Source organism: bacterium (assembly GCA_021812365.1). Lineage (GTDB taxonomy): Bacteria > Patescibacteriota > Minisyncoccia > UBA6257 > GWB1-50-10 > CAIKKG01. Next base: position 47,401 of record JAKANQ010000003.1, on the reverse strand, counting down.
ATCGACGCGCTGGACGAAGCTAAGAAGAACGGCTTCGAGTGCATGGCCATCACCTGCCACAATGCGTTCATTGATAATGCTGAATATAAGAAAGCGGCAGAAGAACGCGGAATTCTTTTTGTTCCCGGTATCGAACGCACCATCGAAAAACGGCACGTGGTGATACTAAATCCAGCCGCTGATATAAAAGAGGTAACCTCATTTGAGGAATTAAGGGCCTATAAAAAAGAGCACCACGAGATACTCGTCATCGCAGCTCATCCTTACTTTCCCGGCAGCTATTCGCTTCAGGAAAAGCTTATGGGAAACAAAGACCTATTTGACGCAATAGAGCATTCCTGGTTCTATTCGCGATTCATAAACTACAACCTTATCGCAAAGCGCGTTTCAGAACTATTGAATCTTCCCTTTATCGCCACATCGGACACGCACGACCTTAGATTTCTCAATACGAATTACGCGGAAATAGAGGTGAGCGAAAAGACCATACCCTCGCTTTTTGAGGCAATTCGCAATAACAAGTTTACAAATATAACCTCACCAAGAAGTCTTTTGGGCGAGATGCTTCCCTACACGATAAAGAAGATGATATTGCCACGCAGCAAGCGCTAACTAAAAATCTCCGTTCTTCTGAATGCTCCTCAAGAGCGCGAGGTCCTTTGTCTTTAGCTGTTCCAATATCTTCATCTCCGAATCTATCGCGACCGTCTTTCCAAAATACTGACCGGACGTAAGATGCGGGAAGAGCACATAGTCCGCGCCCTCCTTATAAAGAGTTTCCGCCTCTCGTTCCGTCTCCGCGCGAACCACCACTTTCGGCCTCCTCTCATATCCCCTCACCTCGGTAAGTAGAACCAAATTATCTTCGATATCAGGGCTGGTTGAAATGACCAACTCGGCATCCTGAATATGCGCGGACTCGAATATCTCTGGGTCGGCAATATCACCAAAAAGATAGTGATACCCGCCATGTTTCAATTTCTTAATAATCTCAGGATCAAACTCGACTACCAGCAATTTTTCGCGGGGCAATCCCATCGCGATACTTTCACCGAGCCTATGGAACCCGATAAGCACCACGGGCTTTTTGATATCCGTCATATCGATATCATGTTCAATGTTATTCTTGCGCTCAAAGATAAAGAGCCCGCGGCGCATCACCACGTAAAGTTTCTCGCTGAACTGAATCATATATGAAGAGAAAAGAATCGAGATAACGCCTGCCGCGGTCACAAGTCCCACCACGCGATCATCCACGTGCCCTAACTTCAATCCGAGTGCCATAAGTACAAAACTGAATTCAGAGATTTGCGCCATTGTGATACCCGTCATAAAGCCAGTACGCTTTCGATACCCCATGATTCCCATAAGCGCAAAAACGATGAGCGGTTTCACAAGGAGCGCGAAAAGAGAGAATGCGACAATCGGCAAGAAAAGGCCGCTGAAATTCGAAAATACCGATTCGGCACCGAGTGCCACGAAAAATATGATAAGGAAGAAATCACGGAGCGGCTTTATCCTCGCGGATATCTGATGATGTTCCGAAGAGTTCGCAAGCGCGAGACCCGCCAAAAATCCCGCAATCTCAACCGAAAATCCCATTTTGGAGAGCAGCGCGGCAACTAGAAATACCCACGCTAAGCTGACCAGAAATAAAAGTTCATGAGAACGCGAGACCCTGCTGAATATGTACGGTAACGCGCGGCGTCCCAAATAGAGCATAAGGCCGAAAAGTACCGCCCCCTTCAAAAGGGTGAGAATTATTTGTGCAATCGATACCGAACCGCCTCCTTGGATGCCCGTAAGCAGCGTGAGGATGAGAATCGCGACAAAATCTTGCACAAGAAGCAATCCCACGCTTATTTTTCCATATAAACTGTTCAGAACGCTCTTGTCGGACAACAATTTCACTACGATGACCGTGCTTGAGAAGGTAAGGGCAATGGCAATGTAGGATGAGGCAAGTGCGGTGAACCCGAATGAGTGCGCAAGGAAATATCCCGCGCTGAATGTCACTATCACCTGTCCCAATCCGATGAACAGCGAGGAACGCCCCACAAGTTTCAGCGAGGTATAGTTGATTTCCATTCCAACCAAAAAAAGCAGAAGCATGATGCCCAGCTCGGAAAACGCGCGGAATGTCTCATTCCCGCCCACGGAAAAAATACCGACACCGCCGATAAAGATACCCGTCGCAAGATATGCGAGAATGGTCGGTTGCTTCAATATTTTGGCGATGACGCCAAATACCGCACCGATGAGAACTACGATTGCCAAATCAAACACAGCTCCAGTCATTGCTTATAATTTTACACGGATTTAGGAGTCTTCGCGAATGAGGTGTGGACAAATATGACGCGAGACAGATCAGTTGAACTGAATCTTGAAATTGTACATCCCCATTCCGCAAAACCCCTGAAGCGTGCTTCCCGCTTTTTGTGGCGGAATCACCACATCTTTCTCTCCAGTCTGCGGAAGGCTATCCCTGAAACCGATGCTCGGGATGACGACGAATGAGGAACAATCGAACGTCCCATTTGTTCTTATTCTCAACGTACTCTGAATATCTGCTTTGGCATAACTCGTTTGCGGCGAATAGCCGCCTTTTGCGTTGAGCTCAATGACCTGCTGCCCATTCTCCATATGTACGTTGTTCGCGTTGGCAGTATCGCGCACTCCGTTTGAAGTACTGGAACCGCTCGCGAAGATAAGGGCGAGGATAATGAGTCCGGCACCGATGATAAGCGATACTATTGTGGATTTTTTCATTGGTTATGATTTAAAAACTGAAGAGCGGCGGAATGATGCCGGCAACCACAAGACCATTCATGATGTTCAGCAATGCGAACGCAACCACGATAAGTCCCGCGGTCTTGAAGAAGACGCTCGCCCTTCTCCCCTTACCAAGGCTGAATGAACTGAAACTGATGAGCGCGAGCACTGGAAACGTTCCCAGCGCAAATGCCAACATAGTCAGCCCTCCTATCAAAAAACTTCCGGTAGAGAGCGAATATATCTGCATTGATTGCGTGAATCCGCAAGGAAGAAAGAATGTGGCAATACCCACTAAAAATGGCGTGAGCGTGTGGTTCAACTTTGAAACATTGAATGCGCGTTCCGCTAAAAATTTCGGCATCGCGGGCTGCACCTTCTTCGTCCAACTGAACACATCAAGCAGATTCAATCCGAGTATCAACATCACAAGACCGATTACAAAACTAAGAGCAAAACTCCAAAACTGATTCAATTGGAATGTAGCGCCGATGACCCCAATGATACCGCCCAAGATGAAGAATGAGCTGATGCGCCCCACGTGAAAAAGTATCTGAGGCTTCACCTTATCATCTTCTTTGGCAAATGTCGCGGACATCGAAAGCAGGAGTCCTCCTACGATTGCCATACAACTCGAAAGCGATGCGATGATACCGATGATGAATGCCGTTCCATACGAGATATGGTCAACATTGATAAGATTCACCAAACCCATCTTTTGAAGCGCCACGAAAAGAACGAGGAATGCGAGTGCGATAGGAGCCGCTATCTTAAAATCACTCCACTTACCCTTGTTGTCCATATCTTGCATCTCCTCGGATGAGACGCCATATCCGTGTTTGGAAAGAATGTGAGTGAACTCGCGCGCGATATCTTCCCTGCTCTTATTTCCAAAATCGCCAACCACCTCCACGGTCTCATCTTCCAGATTGGACTTTACAGATTGGATTGCCGGCGCATTGCGAAGCTCGCTCTCAATAAGAAGCACACAGGACCTACAATGCATTCCATTCACATGAAATTGATATTTTTTTGTTTCAGTCATATTACAGTTTTATTGTTTTAAGTCTTAATGAATTGCCAACCACGGATACGCTCGAAAACGCCATCGCCATGCCCGCAAATATCGGATTTAAGAGCCACCCGAACAAAGGATAGAACAATCCCGCCGCGAGCGGTATACCAATGATGTTGTAGAAGAACGCCCAAAAAAGATTTTGCTTGATGCCGCGCATAGTAAGCTTGGAAAGCGAGATTGCCTTCACTAATTTTGAAATATCGCCATGCAGCAACGTGATGCCCGCGGACTCTATTGCCACGTCCGTTCCTGTCGCCATCGCGATGCCGATATCGGCTTGCGCGAGCGCGGGCGCGTCATTCACACCGTCTCCCGCCATCACCACGATCTTGCCCTCCGCCTGTAACGCCTTAATCTTATTCAACTTATCCTCCGGCATCACTTCAGCCACCACGTCATCTATGCCCGCCTGTTTTGCAATATAGGCTGCGGTATTCTTGTCATCGCCCGTAAGCATGATAACGCGCATGCCAAGCGCGTGGAGGCGCCTTACCGCTTCCACCGCTTCGGGCTTGATTGCATCCGCGACCAAGACGATGCCCAATACCTCTTGCGCAGTCGCAAGAATGATAGGCGTCTTACCATTCAGCGTTTCTTCCTCAATGACTTTTTTATCAAATGGAAGACGCAATTCCTCCATAAGGCGCGCATTGCCTGCGTAATATTGAATGCCGCCGATATTCGCGCGCACGCCCTTGCCTTTCAACGCTTCAAAATTTTCTACCACGAAGGCAGTGATTTTTTTCTCATCTGCATACGACACAATCGCGTGCGCAAGCGGATGTTCTGATTTTTTCTCTAATGATGCGAGGAGGGCGACAATTTCATTCTCAGATTTTGATGAAAGGTTTTTTACAGATATCACCTCGGGTTTCCCCTTCGTAATAGTTCCTGTTTTGTCTACCACCACCACATTCGCTTTGTGCAATTTCTCAAGCGTGGCGGCGTCCTTGATCAAGATTCCTTCTCGAGCGCCCTTACCCACACCCACGATGATTGCGGTGGGCGTCGCAAGACCCAAGGCGCACGGACACGCGATTACCAGCACACTCACAAACGACACGAGCCCAAATGAAAGCGCTTGTGAAAATGGAAGATAATGGGAACCGATGAGAAGCCACGCGGCAAGTGAGGCAAAGGCCACCGAAAGCACCACGGGTACGAAAATTCCCGAGATTCTGTCCGCAAGCGCCTGAATGGGCGCCCTACTTCCCTGCGCCTCCTCAACCATCTGGATAATGCGCGCGAGCATCGTTTCGGAACCGACTTTCGTTGCCTTGAACACGAACGAACCGCTCGTATTTATCGTACCCGCGACCACCGCGTCATTCACGGTTTTTTTCACGGCAAGCGGCTCTCCCGTTATCATTGATTCATCGATATATGAAGACCCTTCGGTAATCACTCCGTCAACGGGAATCTTACCCGCGGGCTTTATTACGATAAGATTGCCGTGCATTACTTCGGATATTGGAATTTCAACTTCCTTTCCGTCCCTTAATACCAATGCGAACTTCGCTTGTAGATTCAAAAGCTTTTCTATTGCATCGCCTGTCTTCAATTTTGATTTTGCCTCAAGATATTCGCCGAGATAGACGAACGTGATAACGATGATGACCACATCAAAATAGAGATTCTCTACGTTTATGAAAGACGCGAGCGGTCCCTTCAATGCGGAAACGATGATGCTATAGAGATATGCGACAAGCGTGCCGATACCCACAAGCGTATCCATGTTCGCGCTCCCAAACCGCAAAAATCTATAGACCCCCGTGATATATGGTCTTCCCACCACGAATAATACATAGGTTGCGGCAAGCGGCAAAAGATAGCTGAAGAATGCACTCACGCTGGCTGGCGCGCCCCGCACCCATCCGAGCTTCGCCGAAATATCCCACGCCATCACAAAAAGGCTGAGTGCCGCAAGCGGAATTGCAGCTATAAGTTTGCGTTTCATTTCTGCAAGCTCAGCGAGTTTCTCGCTCTTTTGCATATTCATCCCCGCATGGTCCATGTGTTCCATATCTCCGCCGGAATGACCTGTATGCTCATCTTCCATAATGAACCCATACCCGAGCGGTTCCAGCTTTTTCGAAAGAGTCTCGACGCTTGTCTTATTCTCATCAAAATCTATTTTTGCGCTCTCAGTGCCCACATTCACATCAATCGACTGCACACCTTCGGCGTTTTTCAATTCCTTGCCGATGATGACCGCGCATGAGGCGCAATGCATTCCCCGTATTTTGAGTGTTTGTTTCATGATGTTAGTTTGAAATATCGTATATCTTCAAAAGCTCTTTCACCGCCTCGCTCTTATTATCCCTCAGCTGCTTCAAAACGCACGTATCCAAATGCCCCTCAAGAAGTTCCTTGCGGGCGGACCTCAAAAGTCCGATGGTACTATCAACCTGCTGAATGATCTCTGGGCAGTAGATATCCTCCTCTATCATCGAGGTAACTTTCGAAAGAGTACCGCTCGCCTGTCGCGCGAGTTTTAGCGTTTTTGTCTTTTTACTAAGCGTTCGTGTGTGTATATGAGTGTGTGTTGTCATAACCTACCCCCTAGGTTATAAGGGTTTCAAGGAAAGGTCAAGACGCCCCTTTTTTTGCTATTCTGTTGTCTTATCAAAATGATCTTCTTTATCCGCAAGTGCATCCGCCTTCGTCCTGTGAATCGTGCCATCCTTATGTTCAGCGGGCGAATAGATCGTGTAGAGCTTCATTGGCAGTTCCGCGGAAGTATTGATGATGTTATGGCGCGTTTCCGCGGGCACGACCACCACCGAATCTTTTTGTATCATGTGTTCCACGCCGTCCAATATAGCCAACCCTTCGCCGGCCTCAATGCGTAAGAACTGGTCCAAGTGATGCACCTCCTCGCCAATCTCCTCCTTTGGCAGCAAGCTCATCACCACAAGCTGGCTATGCGGTGCGGTATAGAGAACTTTGCGAAAATTCTCATTTTCCAACGTCTCCTTCTCAATGTCTATGATATATCCTTTCATATACTCATTATACGCTTTTACTTATGAGACATGATAAAAACTCCGCTTTCGCGGAGTTTTTACTTTGTGGACCTGGCGAGAATCGAACTCGCGACTCGGCAATGCGAATGCCGCGTAATACCACTTTACTACAGGCCCAACGAGAACCTTACAATTGTAACGAATTTTTAAGGATTTACAATATTTAAAAAATATTAAGAAAAATCCCCCGCTCATCGCGGGGGATACAAATTTCAAAACCTAGGAAAGGACCGCGATGTACGCGTTCTTGCCGAACACCTCATGCTTCGCGAGCATGGGGTCATACCAGCTCCAGCCGCAGTTCTCGTAGAGGCACGGGACGCACGGGTCGTTGTTCGGCGCGCTGAACGCGGTACTGAGGAAAAAGATGGACTTCCCCTTCCAGCTCTGCGGAATCATCTTGACGTTGTCCGCGAGGAAATCGCGGAAGCACGCGTTGAGAGTCGGCTTGCCGGAGATCACCTGGAGGACGTCGTCATGCGACAGCATGGCGCCCGTCTTGGGATCCGAGCACGAGACGAGGGAGACCTCGCGATCGTTGGCGTAGAGCTTCCCGTCGCGCAGCTCGACCCGCACGACACCCATCCGCGTGTGCTTGGCGTTGGGACCGATGAGGCGCAGGCCGCGCGGAATCCTGGGATTCACGTTGCAGTCCACATTGAACACGGTCGCCTTCTGCTTCTCCTCGGTGGCCGTGCTACCCTTCTTCCTAAACTTGTCGTTCATCGTAGAACTCCCTTGGATATGCTGCGTATGGCGCAGCTGGTTTTGAAAAAAAGAATATGTGAAAGAACCTTTAGAACGAAAAAATTCTAAATGTTTTAAGAAATAATGTCAACTAGCCCCCCTACTTTGGCCGCACTATCTTCGCGTATTGCTTTGATTTATTGATGGCAACAAGATCTCCTGTTTGCAACACTATCGAATCTTCCTGATTATCCGCATATACCGTTGAAGGCCCCCTCGTGACCGTTATTAAAAGACGTCTTTCTTCGTTCAGAACAATATGGTCCGCCTGCTCGGTACTGTTGTTGAACGCAAGCCCCATCCCCACCTCGAATGAGCTGTCGGTGATGCTGCGATAGTATCCCGTAGAACCGAATGGTGTTGAGACGACCACTCCATCACCGATGATACCTCCGCCAATTGCCGCTCCATCGACCGACACGGTGTATCGCATCGCGTGACGCGTATTGCTGTTATGGACCACAATGTCGTTCAATCCCAAAAGTGCTTTGCCGTTCGCGTTCGCTTCAAGCTTCCACGCCTTTTCAATCTCATACTTCCCCGCCTTCACGCGTTTCAAGACCTCCTCATTGGGGAGAGGCGAGGCTTTTTTACAGATAAGGCTTCCTTTTAGAATTATCTTGGGAACTCCCGGATACATATATTCGGAGATCATAAGCGTCCCATCGCCGCCATAACTCACGATAAAATCGGGTTTTTTCTCAACGATTGAGAATCCGTATTTTTTAACCATCGGCAAAATGATCTTTGCCTTATCGCCCACAATAATTGCCTTCATGTCTATTTATTATCCATTATTTACTAATTTTTGGAACTCATATACAGTATATAGGCACTTTGGACCATAAGCGAAGGCTTACTCCTCAGGCATTCGGACAAAACACTTCGGACTGTAAGTAGAAGCTTACTTCTCCATTCGGGCTCTACAACCTCAGAAGGTTGCATCCCGGTCGTTCGGACAAAATGAACCTACTGTTCATTTTGCTCCTCTCTACGGGCTGTAGTATACCGGTAGTACGCACGCTTCGGGTGCGTGTAGACTGGGTTCGATTCCCAGCAGCCCGACAAGATAAAACGCGTTTCGACGCGTTTTTACTTTGGGCTGAAAAGCATATTATGCCACCTTATGCTTCTTCTTCATCTCCCTCTCAATGCCCTCCTCAAACTCATCGGCATGCTCCTTTGCCTTATCAGCCATTGCAGACAGCTCCACATCATCAAACACATTCAGTTCTTTCGCGCGCGCGATGAGATATTCCTTCTCATTCTTCGCAGGATCCTGAATCACATCCTCCAAAAGGATGGAGAGAATATATCCCACCTTTCTGCTCGGCGTTAATTGAAGCTCCTTCATCAACTCGTCACCGTTCAACTTCACCATTTTCGGACTAATGGGGTCGTTCTTCACTTTGTCTATCATGAAGAGTAAGTGGCGCAGCTTGTACGGAAATGCTTTCGGCACGCCCGAACCGATTCTATCCGCCTCACGCACCTTCAAAAGGTCATCGACATTTTCCAAGCCTACACGGCTTAAGAAACGCCGCACGCCCGCTTCCGTCACCTCGCCCACGTTGTAGTAAAAGAGATGCCACCGCACAAGATGCGATATCTTCTCGATATGCTCCTTTGAGAATCTCAACCTGTCCAATATCTTCACGGCCATCCGAGCGCCTACCACCTCGTGGTTGTAGAACGTCGAATCGGGACCATCGCCCCCCTTGGTGCGCGGCTTTCCCACATCATGCAGAAGCGAGGCCATGCGAACCACGAATGAATACTCCTTTTCCGCGGTGTAATTCAACGCGCGCACGTTATGGTCGAATACCGTATAGATGTGATGCTTGTTCTGCCCGCACGCGATACCCTCGCGGAGTTCCGGAATCACAAATTTCAAAAGTCCCATGTCCTCCATCATCACTATCCCCATCGCGGCGCGCGGAGTCATGATAAGTTTTGAAAATTCATCGCGAATCCTTTCCTTCGCGATCACATCCAAAAGTCCGGCGTTTTCTTTCACTGCATTCATGGTCTGGTGCTCTATCTCAAAACCAAGCTGTGCCGCAAATCGGACGGCGCGCATAAGACGAAGCGCGTCTTCCTCGAATCGCTTGTTGGGGTCGCCCACCGTACGCAATGATTTCTTCTGCAGATCATCCATCCCATTGAATGGGTCAACAAGGTGGGATTTGGAAAGCGAGTGATTCGCAAGATTGAAGGCAATCGCATTTATGGTGAAATCCCTGCGGCTCAAGTCCTCCTCGACCGTCTTTGCGAATTGAACTTCATCAGGATGCCTCTTATCGGTATACTTGCCCTCCACGCGGAACGTGGTCACCTCAACTATCTTCAACGATTCATCTTTCGATTCGGTCTTTATTCCCACCGTTCCAAATGAGTTCTCGTACACCGTAGCGGGGTCTTCCAACGTGCGTCCGCCATAGGTGGCAAAAAGTTTCTGTGTCTCTTCGGGTGTGGCATTCGTCGCAATATCCCAATCCTTGGGCGAAACTCCCAAAAGCATGTCCCGCAAGGAACCGCCCACAAGATATGCCTCAAAACCCGCATCGGACAGAATGCGCGCAATATCCTCTATTTCAGCGGGAATCTTGGTTTTCATAGCTATATTTAGTGTAATCTACCCGTCATAAAAATGAAATTGCCATGTGGCGCATGGTATAATGAATGCATTATGGAACACGCACATGAATCAACTAATCACGTCGACATCATAATTGAGCATCCCGAGAAGTCCTCGCGGTTGCTTGCGGCCGGCACCCTCCTTTTTTTGATACCGAAATTCTTCATTCTTATTCCTCACTTCCTCGCGCTCTACTTCCTCTCATTTTTAAGCATCATCCTCGGTATATTTGCACAATTCGCAGTGCTCTTCACGGGTAAATATCCTCATGGCATCTTTGATATTGTGAAAGGACTGCTCCGTTGGAAACTGCGTGTGAATTCATATATATTCGGACTCACCGATAAGTACCCCCCATTCAAATTGAATTCATAGGAGTGATAAGGAACCCCGCCTCGTGCGGGGTTCCTTTTTCCTGAAAATCCATTACAATACGTTTGATATCTGCCCCTGTGGTGAAATGGATATCACGACAGGCTTCGAACCTGTTATTGGGGGTTCGAATCCCTCCGGGGGCACATAAGCGCAGCGCGTGCGCCCGAACACGCAAATTTATTTGCGTGTGTGAGGGAGTCGAACAACGGAGCGATGCGCATTCAGTAGAATGCGCCGCGAGTTGGTGCCCAGCCCGAACCGAGCGGCGGCGAGGTGAGAGGCGCGGGAGAATCCCTCCGGGGGCACAATAGGTAGAGCAGAATTGTTTGATTTTCGAAGTGGAATTGGATATAGTAAAAATCCAAAGGGCCCCTATAGCTCAACGGTAGAGCAGCTGCCTCTTAAGCAGTTGGTTCTAGGTTCAAATCCTAGTGGGGGCACAAGAGAGGAAATTAAAAAACGCCAGTAGGTGTTTTTTTATTTCCGAACGCAGTGCCCTCACGCGGTACTCCGCTTGAGGGGGCACAAGAGAGCATATTCGTATTTCCGAACGCAGTGCCACCACGGAAGTACTCTTCCTGTGGGGGCACAAGAGAATCCCCGCATTTTGCGGGAGTTTTATTTAAAGAAACTTCACGAACTTATTCTCTCCATCCACCAATATTGCCTTGGGTTCGATGGGCGCATCGGTCAACTCAAACCCCATGATGATTATCTCATCCCCTTTCTTTATAAGGTGCGCGGCGGCGCCATTCATGCAAATGATACCCGAATCCCTTTCTCCCTTGATGACGTACGTTTCCAGCCTTGCACCATTCGTGTTATCGACTACCGAAACCTTTTCCCCCACCCAAAGCCCCACTTTTTCCATCAACGCTTCATCGATGGTGATGCTTCCGATATACGCGAGGTTCGCGTCGGTCACTGTTGCCTTATGAATTTTCGAGCGTAATACAAATCTCATGTCCCTCATTATAATATGTACACTCGACAAATTATACACACATCACTTACCGTTGCTTTTTTATAGTAATGAAAAAGCCGCGCTTCATTGCGCGGCTTTTGGATAGATCAGTCTCCGGCGGTATATCGATAAAAAAGGTCAGATACTGTTTTCCAAATGCTACTAAGCCAATATGATGCACGCGGCTTCTTCCCGCGCTTTGCAAGTGCATGATTTTTATACAAAGGATGATCGGTCACTTCAATCAATTTCCAACCTGGAGGAAGAGTTACCTCTTCGTTACGATGTTGTAATTCAATCTCAAGCATCACAAGCCCGTGCAATTCACCCCTAAACACGTCGAGTTCAAGGGTCTTTCCCTCAAAAGAAAATGAATGCCGTGTCTTCCAAATTGTTAGAAGAGCCTTATCGCGCTCTCGAAATAATGATTGGTATTCGGCAAAATCAATCTTTCGCTCCTGTTCAATGCGAGTGCCACTCTCACCCGTAGGGAGCTTTTCCGTGTAATGAAATGTACTCGGCGAATGCCAACCATAGGTATGCCGCACGCGACGCTCCCCAGGCCCCTCACACACAAGATAGGTCTGCAAAATGATCACTGAGGTTGAATCTGCGGGAATAAGCTCATGAGAGAAATTCATTACTCGAAACTTTCGTTCGATTTCCTTTTTCTCAAATGCCATAACCCCTCCTTTTTAAACTGTTAATGAGCGTTTGTATGCTACCCCATGAGAAACCTCGCGTCAAACAAAAAGCCCCGCAATGGGCGAGGCTCTTGAATGTGAACGATAATCAATTCGAAAGAAAATGCAGCACGATGTCGACGGGAATCACAACTCCATAAGGGAATCCGTCGTCCTCCTCGCCTTCGATGCCGCGCACGATGCCGACCAACTCGCCCCTCTCGTTGTAGACCGCGCTTCCGGAACTCCCGAAAAAAACGTGAGCGTCGATATAGATAAGATTATCAGCGATGTCGGTAATGCGGCCGTGCAGAATCATCTCCTTATGCCCCAGCGGGTTTCCGATGACCACAATCTTTTCATCCTGCGTGATGATGTGGGCGGGAAAAAGCGTAGGCACATCATCCGTCTCGACCGCGAGCAAGAGCAAGTCGTTCTTGGGGTCAGCCTTCACGATGCGCGCCTCTTTTCCATCCACCTTCACGTCAGAATAGGTATGAAGCACATGGAAATTGGTGAGCACAAACCCCTTCCTCAAAATAACACCAGTCGCCTGCCCCTTGTTGGTCTTTATGGTCACGCTCCGAAGAAGCGGGCCTCGCAAGGGCATACTGGCATACGCCCCAAGGCAAAACACAAGTATGGAAACGAAACTCGCCATTTTCGCAATGTAGCGCATTCTGCGCCTCCTTTCTGCGTGACATTACTTACGTTTCTTTGAATCAATATGGAAAGTATCTACTGGAATAGTAATCCCTTTCCCGCATTTTGCAATCTATATTCTTGGGTGTAGCATGAATATAGATACTTTGAAAAAACCGCGGAGGTGGCCAATGACACGCACGCACTTAGGCGACATAGACATTCTCCTCTGCCCCTGCTGCAGACGTCCTATATTTATGGCGGACAACTCAAAATTGTGCTGTTTACGGTGCAACATTTATGTGCCATTGAAATACAGACCCATCGAAGTAATGTGCTGCCCCGAGTGCGAAAGACCGCTCTGGGTCACCGATGAGCACACGCTTATTTGCAATCATTGCAAGCTGGATCTCGAAATCGAGCAGGCAACCCCCCGAAAAATTTGCACCGTCTGCAAAACCCTCCACGAACCCGGCCATTGCCGAAAACAAGGCATCGCCGAAAATTGAACCCCCGCTATGAGCGGGGGTTTTGCATTATTTCTACAGCGTTGTGATGATTTGATACGCCATCTTGCCATCGGCGGGATCGTGAAAGAAGTTTTTAGTGTCTTCCCCGCTTGAAAAATCAAGCGGCATCATATAATTGCCATTAAACGCGAATGGCTTGTAATCAATGGAGAGGGGTGTATTTAGCGTACCCTTTGCCGGATGAAGTGGGTACGCGGAATAGCCGGCGGGAGCTACAAGCCAGTAATGCTTCGAGGGCGCAAAGGTATACGCGGGTCCGACAAATGTTTGCCATCCCGTGCTCAAGATCATTGCGCTTGCTTCAACTACCTTTACTCTCGGCGCGCCTGAATATGAATCACTTTCATAAATGGCCATTTTCTGCGTTGGATAATAACCGCAGCAAGATGAGTAATATATCTTTGCCTTTGCAAAAGTGCCCTTCATGTCGGTGCCGAGATATTGAACCACATCATTTGCCTGATAATACATATTGACCTCTCCGCCGCTCACATCTTCCTGAGAATATACAAGCGACGTGGGCGCTCTTGAGGGAACCGAGACCAAAGAAACGGAGGAAACCACAGCACCCCTATTATCGGTAATGGTAAGCCGCACATCATAATCGCCCGCATCATCGAATGCATGAGTTGTTGTCGCATTAGTGGAACTGGTAACAGTGCCATCTCCAAAATCCCATTGATATTCCGTAATGCGACCGTCCAAATCGGATGAGGAAGTTCCATCAAAATAAACGTCATCGCCCGCATTCGGGTTTATGGGCGAATAAAGGAATGAGACGGTGGGAATTTTATTTTCCGGAAGCGGCGCATCTACGGAAAATGAGCTTGTCGCTGACCGCAATCCATCAACATCACGAGCACGCAATCCGAAAGAATATATATGTCCCGCCTCCACTGAATTCAAGATATATGTATTTTCGGCTATTGTTGCGATCAGCTTAGTTGATGTTGAACCAATATCGTAAAGCTCATATACCATTCCGGAATCACCATCGCAAAAATCCGTAGATGGCTCCCACTTGAATGAAATGGAATTGGTACTTGAACTATATTCGGCTATCGTACTCGTAACTCCGCCAGCTCCCAAAGGAACGGTGGGCGCCACGCGCGGTTCCGGATAGCTTTGGAAGTTTTGAGGGTTTGATGAAAGACGCACCACAAAATCAGTCTTACTATTGCGGGATACATATCCATTTCCCAAAAACTCATCTCGGCCGCTGCTCATTGATTCGGAGGTGGCGTCAAGGTTTGCTTTCCGCTCTAAACTTTTTCCCGACGTGGGGCGTGAAGAGGTTGACACGCTTTCAAGATTTATATCTCCATATGAGATACTGTCCGCAATCAAGGGGTCGTCAATTCCCAGAATATAAGAAGTGGTGCTTACAAGGAAAATGCTTGCTCCCCTTGAATCTCCTGATAAGGAAAAGCTCGAATATACCGCATCGGCTCTGTTCTTCAAGGAAGATGTCGCATCCGAATTAACCAATAAATAAAATCTATGCGGCAAGATTTGAACGTCTTCGAAATTCTTTTTTACGCTCCTATCCTTTATCCAATCCGTCGACGTTGCGGAACCGCTCAAATATTGGAGCGAATGACCGCCCAAAGAAATGATGGAATCTGTCGGATTGTAAAGTTCTATGAATTCATCGTCGGCTTTCTGGCCTCCGACCTGAACCTCGCTTATAACAACATGGCTCCCGCTGCTTGTCCTTTCCGCGTCCACGGGAATATTTACGGAACTGACGGTTGAAGTCGCTCCTATATCATCCGATACGATAAGCTCGATGGCATAAATGCCCTCATTGGCAAATACATGCGAAACGATAGGATTCGAGGAGTTCTCCGAAGACCCGTCTCCAAATGTCCATCGATAAGAAACGATATGTCCATCATCCGTTGAGGACGCGGCACTCAATTGAACCGTCTCGCCAACTTTTGGATTTGTCGGAAAATAATTAACTACCGCTTCGGGAATTTGATTGGTTGTCGGAATAGCATATATATTTTCCATTCCTATTGTGGGAATCGAAGCGCGCCACACGCCATCAATCAATTGCAACGAATTTCCGTCACCGTGACCTCCGGTACTTGATGCATACTCGAAACTGCTTATCAAAGCGTCGCCGCATTTCAGAGCAACCTTTTCTCCATCATTGGAAAGGGAAAATGACGCACTAAAAACTCCGCCAGAATATCCGCTATTCTCGGAGATGAACCGCGTTGCGTCATTCGCGATGATCGCATATGAACCCGGCGCGAGCGAGGAAACCCCACGCTCCGATCTGATTGAATGATTTGACCCGCCTTCCACCAACTTCATTTCAGATACCGTCGCTGTTTCATTTCCGGAATTTAAAATCTCTATCCACTCCCTGCCATCATCGGAACCTGGAGCGTCATATACGAATTCGGTTATTCTTACCCCGTCGGAAACGCAATTCGGCCTATTAGGCTCACTCACGCTCGAGACAGTGCCGCCGCCGGAAACGGAATGAGAATATTGCATTGGCTGTATCACACTCGGTTGTGAAACAGTTGAACTCACCGCGCTGTTATGAATTTCTTGTGCTGATATTGTCGTTGTAACAGTGGCTATTGCGATTGGAGCTGACCCAATATCTGCCGCCGGCTCATCCGCGATATCAGCGGTTTGAAGATCAACAAGAGGAGTCTCGGGCTCTTCCTCTACGGATTGGGTGCCTTGACCTGAGGCAGGATTAGTAGATGAAGAAGGAACATCTACATTTGCATAATTGTTCTCGGCCACAGCACTCTCTGGAACATTAGAAGAATTACTGTTGAATACCGTTCCCGCCAAACCGGAAAAGAAATTTTTAGCGGTATCAAAGCTTGTTGCTACATAATTCCTCACCTTAACTGCCTCGCCATAAAGTGAGACCACGGGCAATCGGAAGATGGACATATCAAGCTTATAGATATGGCTTGGAAATTCTTTCGCGATTCGAGCATTCTCGATACTTCCATAAAAAAGCTCTAGTACTCCCGCACCGTGCAATACGGTCTGCTTCGAAAGATGGGAGAAATACGAATTAAAGATAACCGACTGAACTCCATCAAGTTTGTATATCCTTGCATACTTGTGATTTCCTATATTTATTTGTCTAATCTTTACCAAAGGAAATTTGGTTCCACTCTCATCCATGCCATATCCAAAGCTTCCATCATCGGCAACTATCTTGGGAAAACCGAATGTAGGGTCATTGATGGTGTCCTTTGAGAAGAAATATTTGTTTGAATAGGTTGCGAGCAGAGCAAGACTTTCCTCAATCGAGGATGTTCGTACAGCGCTACTTTTCGCGTTCGCAAGATTTTTTGCGATATTCAGATTTTTGATTCCTGAAATGGTGAATCGCGTCGCATAACTTTCATAGGGGGAACCACTATCAACACCTGGTATTGGCGCGTGAGTATCATTGCGCGTATGGTCAGGCACCGCCATATCCTCCAATAGATGCAGTGTGTGGCCAAGCGCGATATATGCCTCCCGCGTCTTCCCCGCCACAAACATGCTAAGCGCCTGCTTCCACGTTTGATTGCCGTCATAACGCGAATAATCCCCTTGCTGCAGATCATCGTTGGCCCACTGGACCGCGGATAAAGGCTTGTCCTGTGACAGACCGAATTGGGATATGATCTGTACCGCATTTGCGGAGATTTTTCCCTCACCGCTGCCGGTCCATCCCGTGTTATGAACGGGGTCATAGAAATGGTTGATCCACCTCGGAGGAATGTCCTCAAACCTGCTCCCCTCAATGAGCCATCCTTTTTCTTCATCCGTAATCTTTGATTCCGGATGGGTAAGGTTATAGAACGTGATAATCTCATTCGTAAGCGCGGGATGCGTTGTCTTTTCGTCATACGCAAGCGCAACGCGAAAAGAGGAAAGTACCCCAACTAAAACTAAACCGCAAGAAACGATATTCCTGAGTTTCATATAGATATGTCTTAAATTGTTAAATTTCTATTATCTTCCAAATACCATTAGGATACAGTGTGAAATCGAATACAATTGGTTTTTCAATTGAAAATGCTTTCTTATCCCAAGAATAAGATCCAACTGAATTCATACCCTGCTTAAATAATACAATCGCATTCGTCACATCCTCAGGCCTCGTTCCCTTCCAGCTTGCCAATTCATCAGCCTGCTTATCCAGCACAAAATACTTGCTTGCAAGCACATAATCTCCTTTTTCAACCGCGGCAATATACATCGAAAGCGTTTCCTGCGGAGTCTTTCCTCCGTAGGTGTCTGCCATCATTTGCGCGTACGTGGCCTTCTCATCCTCAGCCAACGCATCGGCAAGCTTCTGCACGCTTTGGGCGCGAAGATAATGTTCATACTGACCCATACCCCAAAGTCCCGCGAACACGAGCACCACAATTGCCACAAGTCCTCCAAAAAACCTCCAAAGACCTGACTTTCGCTTTTCTTCCGGATTTATTTTGTATTGTTCGTCCATAATTGGTTTAGTGTTATAGTCGCGAGAGAGTGTAGTTGCTCCCGTATGTTAAACGCTTTCGGACCGAGTTGTTCTTCCCATCAATGATACCATACGATTCACTTCCCAATTATGTGTATAAAAAAAATCGATTCCGCCCCCTCACAAGGCAGAATCTGATTTCACTTGTAATCATAGCAAACTTAAATGTAAAAGTTCAACAGGGGCTGTGGATTTCGATTATCCCGCAATCTTGACAACATTCCCTTTCCGAATCACGAATTTCTCCTTTTTTAGAATATCCAGAACTTCGCGAATACGCGCAATCGGCTCGCCTAACCATATAGCAAGCGACCGTTCGGTCATGGGGCCATGCGCCAAAAGGGTTCGAAGAATACCGCCCCGTACCGCGCGGCGGGAACCTGTAAATGCAGCTTGCTTTCGATATGAAAGGCTTTTTCTATTCGGATTCTCCTTCTCCTCCGCTGCAAGCATTGTCCCATAATCCATAAGCGCATAATACC
Source organism: bacterium (assembly GCA_021812365.1). Classification (GTDB taxonomy): domain Bacteria; phylum Patescibacteriota; class Minisyncoccia; order UBA6257; family GWB1-50-10; genus CAIKKG01. The sequence continues at coordinate 28,957 of JAKANQ010000003.1, read as the reverse complement.
ATTCGCGGGGATTCTCCCTATCAAGCGTTTTTCGCACCATTCCTAAGATATCCTCATCACATACTCCTTCCTTTGCGGGAAAAAACGAATGGATGAAAACGCGCCTAATATTGGTCTCAATGAAGGGAACGGGCCTATTAAATGCGAACGCGGCAATGGAACCCGCCGTTGCCGCTCCAATACCTGGAAGTGCGCGAAGCGCCTCAGGTTCGCTTGGCAGCCTACCCTTATAGCGTTCCACGACTTCCTCAGACAACCTCTTTAAGTTCAATGCCCGCCTGTTATACCCCATTCCCTGCCAAACGCTAAGCACGGACGGAACACTCGCCTTCGCAAGTGAACGGAAATTGGGAAATTGGCGGATGAACTCCGGATACTTCCTCATCACGCGCGATACCTGCGTTTGCTGAAGCATCACCTCAGACACCAAAATACGATATGGATCGTTGAAATGCGCCTTGGTGCGCCACACAAGAGCATGACGGCCATGCGTCTTATAATATTCCCAAATTAGTTTTTTAAATCGTTCGGTTGTCACGTATAGGATTCCATTATACCAATACTCCTTCGCGTAATGCGAAGGAGTATTTCATTGAATCAAACCGCTCTGTTATTGCTGCGGCGCTGGATGCGCGGTCGTCATGAACTTTGCCATCAGAGGCTGCCCCGATTCATCGGTCAGAGGAACATCGACTTTCAGATCAAACACCTTGTGGCCGTCTTCTCCGCGCGGTTTTTTATCCGCATGGAGCATTGCGTAGTACGTCGCGCCATCAACCGTCGGACGCTGCAACTCAACCACACCCGAACTTACACCCGCGGGAAACCATGCCGCTCCGAGAATATTTCCGGGTTTTCCATCAAGGTCCTCATGAATAGCGACCCAACTGTCATTCGCAAGGTCAATCGACTTTATGGAAACCGTATTTCCGAACAACTGATCATCCAATGTAATGGTGTTCTTTCCCGCCAACACAAGCGGCGATTCGGAAATAGCATTACCCGAGCCCGCACCGCTCTTTGATGCTACGCGCGCAAAGATGAACCAGACCAATCCAATACCAACGACCGCGATGACCGCATACCGCACGGCTTTTTTGCCGCGTCCGCTCACTCCTTGAGCTGATGTTTCTTGCTTCATATAATCCGATAATACCAGAAAATCGAATATGCGTGCAATGCTTGAAATAGTTGACAAAAAAGTGAAATAATGGGAAATACAAAACCCCCGGATTCCCGGGGGTTTTGTCAAAGGACTATTTTCTCTTTCCTTTCTTTGCTACCTTTTTCTTTGCTACTTTCTTTGCTTTTTTCTTTGCTGCCATATTAATTGAAAAAATATTTTTTTACCTCGACCTTTTGAGAGATGTGCGTGCGGTTCTTTCTTTCGTTCGCACATTACGAATAAATTTTTTTATAAATTCATTCGCTCACATATCTTTATTATACAACTATTGCATCGCGAAAAACTGTGGAAAACTTTTATTTTTGCAATGGAAGTAAGAAAATATTTTTACAATTAATTTTTTTCTCCTTTTTCTTTCAAACTTTTCCTTTCACTGAACACGAAGTAATAGAAAATTTCCAATATACCGAAGAGATTTATCACGAGCAATGCCACAAACCACCACATATCATTCTTCCGCGCCGATTTCCAAAGCGCGAGTCCTTTCCAAATGAGAATCCACGCGAATACCAACCCCATAACGAACGAATGTTCCGCAAGCCACACATTTAATAGTTCCATATGATTATTGAATTATTATCCTTTTATCCATTATTCTTTCTATTCCCGACCTTTCTTATTTTTAATGGTATCATATCTCAGCCTTTTGAGCCGCTTTTCGATATGCGCAATAATCGCACGAGGGACTTGCCGCGGGAATAGTATCACTCATAAGACACGCGCGTATTTTTTTCAATGCAAGCGGAATCCACGCATCACTCCCTTTGTGCGGAAGAAGCGTCACATTGAATTCCAATTTTTTATCGAAGGCTTCTCTGTCGGTAGTACCGTTACAATATACGAAGTATCCGGTATCGCTCACCTTGAAACCGTTTTGCCTGAAAAGCCATTGGTAGATCTCCATCTGCCTCTTATAACTCATCTCCCATCCAGACCCTTCAAGCGTCACGTCTCCGGCCTTTGAGGTCGCCTTATAATCAACGATGATAAGTTCTCCTTTTGAATTCACCCATACGTCATCGATACCACCCGTGATAAGAAGGTTCTCCGATTCGTATAAAAATTGAATGCCGCGCCGTATCGCATCGCGCCACGCATCCATGCGTTCGTGCTCGAATGGGACCGCATCGATTCCATACGCATCCATGATGGGGTGCGGGATATGTTTCGCGCGATGAATATCAAATTCCTTTTTGAGCAGCGCATCAACCGCGTTGTTCAGCGTGAACGACGGCGTGGGAGGAATATCAATACCAAGCCTCCTGTCCAAATAAAAACACCGAGGACATCGGATGAAATTCTCTATCTTGCTTCGACTTAGTTTAAAGGGGTCTCGACTGCTTGGATTGAATTTATTCTGAGCTCTTGGTGCGCTATACATATATATGAGTATAATACAAAAAAAGGCCGACATATAACGTCGGCCTTTTGCATTGCAAAAAACTAATTATGAAACATGGGCCCAATATAATGAACCAACGTAGCACAAAGTAAAATAATCGCCATGATCACAAACAGCTCAAACTCACTTCCTCCTTGTGGAACCTCATTTCCTCGCCCCGAAGCAGATTGCGCATCATATGAGGGTTCGGAAATTGATTCGCATGAATTACTCGCCCACACGTCTTCTTCGCAGACCTCGGAATCACGAGACCCGGAATCCGAAATTTCCTGATCCGAAGATGACTCTTGCGAGGTTGATTCAGTATTGATTTTCAGTAACAGCAATAAAACTACAGCAGCTGCGGCGCCGTCGTCCGGTCCATCATACCGAGCAAACGTATCATACGAACGATTTCCCACATCACTTGCCCCAAGCCACATACAGCCATCTTTATAGCGTGCGATGGCATTGAGCGGACTATTCCAGCTGTTATTCCCTAACCAAATATAGCCATCTTCGTAGTGAGCGATAACATCATACGAACGATTTCCCACATCACTTGCCCCAAGCCACACGCAACCATCTTTATAGCGTGCGCCAGCATTGAGCGGACTATTCCAACTGTTATTCCCTAACCAAACATAACCATCTTCGTAGTGCGCATCAACATCATACGAGCGCATTCCCACACTGCTTGAACCAAGCCAAAAAGACGAGCTCATACGTCCTCCTTACATATAAAGATGTTAAAAAATACTAGTTATAGTATACAAATTAGTATATGTTTTGTCAACTATAGAAATTTCCGTATAACAAAAGCCCCCGCGATGCGGGGACTTCTGCTAAGTTACGAAGAAAATTTAGTAATCTCTCCTTCCTCCTCCAAAACCACCGCGTGCGGGGCGTGATTCCATCGGGCGCGCTTCGTTGACCGTAAGCGTGCGTCCTCCAAAATCCTTGCCATTCCACACCTCGATAGCCTTTGAGATGTCTGCTTCATTCTCCATTTCGACGAAACCGAATCCGCGTGAGCGACCAGTCATTTTATCAATGATGATCGATGCAGACGTTACCGGTCCCACCTTCTCAAATGCTTCTTTCAATTCAGCATCTGTTGAAGAATAAGGCAAACCACCGATGTATAATCTCTTTGCCATGTTGTGTATTTTTGCTTCGTAGGGCGACCACTCACTTGGCTCCTTACACACATAAGTGGCAAAAGGATTACCCCAACTGAGAAACCTACTCACGTTTCTGTTATACCATATCGTAGAAAAAAAAGCAACCAAACTACCTCTCCGGATCGGTCTCCTCGTCAATCTCCTCTAAAAGCGCCCCGTGATACCCGTCGGTACAATCGCATTTTTCACGCGGCTGGCCGTTTTGCGAACAATCCGGCGACGTGCAAACCCCCTCCTCTTCAAAGGCAGTACCGCATTCGCCGGTACACACATAATGCCTCATACCAAAAGTATACCAAACCACATTCGGGTATTCGAATATAGGTTATGCACACCTTCTCTCTTACCCCTCTATCTCCTTTTTTATTATCTTAAACTCATTCTCTACCTCCTGAAGCCTCTCTCTGCTTGCCCTAATGAGCTTCGCAGCCTCCTGCACCTTAAGAAGCGCCTCCTCCACGTCCAATTCTTCCTGTGAATCAAACCACTCCAAAATGTGAGCTATCTCCTTCAAATGTTGCTTAAAACTTTTTGTTTCTTTTGCCGGCATAATTGTTAGTTGATTGATGTGATATTCGACTCTACGGCTCCATCGCTGAATTGAATCTCAAGCTCATCGCCCGTATCCAACCCTTTCACGCTCTTTATAACCTTACCACGTCCCCGCACAATGGAATATCCTAATTTCAATTGACGCGTCGGATCATTCACTTTCATCACCCGCTCCGCGTTCTCAAGGCGTTCCTTGATGCGGGAGATGCTATCTGCGGTATGGTCGATGACGGACTTCAGCGCGATATCCAAATCCATTCGCACGCGTCGCATTCGGTCCTCTATCCTGTTCATAATGGAAGCAAACTGCCTCACTTTCGCAAATGCGTCTTCCCATGACCGATTGATGAGATGTGCCGCCGCAGTCGGAGTTGAGGTCATGAAATCCGCCGCAAGAGCCGCGAGAGGAACATCTTGGTCGTGTCCGATACCCGCGATAACAGGAACCGGAAATGAAACGATTTCACGGATGAGTGCTTCATTGTTGAATGCCTGAAGCGATTCCAAAGAACCTCCCCCGCGGATGATGACCAGTACCTCGATATCCTTCGTTTTGAACGTTTGAATCGCCTCTATGAGCGGTGCGACCGCTTGCTGCCCCTCAACGCGAGAATCCACCAAGTTGACCTCGTATCCGAATTTGCCGAGATTATTGATGAAGTCGTGGATGACCGCGCCATCCTTCGAAGTGATGACGCCTATCTTGCGCGCGAGTTCCGGAAGCGCCCGTTTTCGTTCCGGCGCAAACACTCCTTCGATAGCAAGCTTCTTCTTCAATTCATCATACGCCTTCTTAAGCGCTCCCTCTCCTTTGAATTCTATGGCGCTCGCGACAAATGAAAATCTTCCCGTGGGCGCGTATATCTGCGGATTCCCAGTAAGGATAAGTTCCATTCCGACCTGCATGTCAATCCCGCACTGCAAATAATTGAACTTCCACGCCACGCAATTCATGGTCGCATCCTCCTTGCCATCCTTGATGGTAAAATACACATGCCCAGACGCGGCCTTCTGCACTTGAGAAACCTCGCCCGTAATGCGTGCCTCCTTCTTTAAACCGACGTTCAATATCTCAATGAATTCGGACACGGAAAATACCGCGTCATTCAAAGGATTTCCCCTAGGCGCTTCCTCAACTTCTGAAAATGCATCTCTCTTTTTTTTAATTACCATGATAGATATGATATCCGCCGTTATTCATCCATGGCGGTAAGGTCATTCAGATGAAATTTGTTTGCGAATAAGAATAAAAGCTGCAACAGCGCGGCAATGCCGAAACTCGCATAGAAGAAATGAGTGGTCGAAAAAGCGTAGGCGCACAACATCAATATTGGCAAAAATATCACGCGTGCCAATTGATAAAGCACCTCGCGGCTTAAAATAAAAGGGCTTGGGTGCTGCACTGCTCGGGTAATCTTGTAAAACTGGCTCGTCCACGCCACGAGAAGTCCCGCTGATATGATGCCGCCCGCGACACTTAATGCCATGATCATCCCCGGACTTGAAAACATGATCCTGAACAGCCACACTATCGAAAATAAAACAGTGGTGATGGTGATGATTTTCCTCCGATCTCCGGCATCTGAAAGAAAACCGATAAAATAGGTGGTAATAGCCGACGCAAAAAGACCAACCGAGACCACGCCGCCCAATGACCGCGTACTGCTGATTGCAAAGAAAATAAAGAATGGCCACAACAATCCATCAATGGTAAGCATCATCGAGTATGCGATACCGGACAGATTGAAACTTTGTATGCCTCGCCCTGTTAAAAATTTTATGATCTGCGAACTCTTAAGATCGGACACAAGATGTCGATGCGGGAAAAAGAACAATGGCACTACAGCACCCAAAAGAATGAGCGACGCAATAAGAAACGTAATCTTAAATCCAAAAAGAACGATGAGTGACCCGCCGAAAAAAGGGGCGCTGAAATTGACGAGGGCGGAAATCGTATTACGCGCACCAAGCTCTCGTCCTATCTTTTCACCATCAACCGACTGGGAAAAATCGAGGTTGTATCCCACATCAAAAAAAAGCGTATTGAGTGCGAGCGCGAGAGGAAGTATATAAAACAATATCGGCGCCGCAGAGATATAATACAGGCCAAAAAGATAGAATATTAAAAAGGGGGCGCTCAAGAACATCATCATCTTGTCGCTCATCTTTTTGAGAAACGGCAATATGAGGAATGTTAGGCCCACAAAATATGCCGAGCTTAAAAAATAAAAATACAGTATCTGCCAGATTACCACACCGTTTTTCCAAAGAAAGATGGGTACGAAAATACTAACAAGACCCTCTCCAAAATTGGTAAGGGCAAGCGTGCCATAGAGTGCATTTACCTCGCGTTTTCCGAAAAAACTCAATTGTGCCCTATCGATTAACATATGATATTGTGCTCGTATAATTCATTATAATAGATTTTTCCGCGCTTGCCGATATGCATCTCATATAGTAATCTATTGACCTATGGAAGACACAAAACTCTATACAAACCTTAAAGTCGGAAAACCGAAAGACGGAATCATCGAAATCGAAGGCGAAATCTCGGCGGATATGATCGAATTTCACCGAAAGGAAGTTTTGGAAGAAGTGCGGCAAGACATTGAGATTCCGGGATTCCGCAAAGGCAACGCGCCGAAAGATATGGTGGAAAAACAGGTCAATATGAACCACGTGCTTGAGGATGCCGCGGAAGAGGCTTTGAGTCTCGCCTATCCGGCAATTCTTGATGATAATCACATCGTCCCCATCAGCTCGCCGCGCGTCACGTTCGTAAAATTGGCGATTGGAAGCCCGTTGGTGTTCAAGATCAATATCGCGGTGGAACCCGAGGTCAGCCTCCCTAATTACAAAAAGATAGCAAAAACAATAAAGGATAAGAAAGAAAAAATAGAAGCTACCGACAAGGACGTTGAGGAGGTCATCCAACAGCTTCTTACCATGAGGCAGGGTGAGGATGGAAAACTCCCCGAACTCACTGATGAATTCGTGAAAACGGTGGGTCAGTTTGAGAATGTGCAAGATTTTAAAGAGAAATTAAAAGCGAACATTCAAGCGGAAAAAGAATCAGAATCGGCGCGCGTCCGATATGAGGAGCTTGCAAAACAATTAGTTGATGAATCAAAAGTGGTCGTGCCCTCGCTTCTCGTGGAAGATGAGCTGTATGCGGCACACGGACGCCTTCACAAGGAACTTGAGCGAAGGAAGATGAGTGAGGAGGAATATTTCAAGCTCATCAAGAAAACCGAGGAGGAGTATATAAAAGAAAGGAAAGAAGCGATTGAGCGCCAATTCAAGACAAAATTCATCTTGAAAGCGATTGCGACAAAGGAAAACATCAAAGCTGATGAGGCGGAAGTCGAGAAAGAGGTAGGACATGCGGCATCACACTACCCCGATGCGAATCCGGAAGCATTCAGAAGCTACGTGGAAGAAATGCTCACGAACGAGAAGACACTCAAATTCTTGGAAGACGCGAGCTGGGCCTAACAAAAAATCCCCCTGAAGGGGGTTTTTGTTTTCTTTATCTTGTTTGCGAGTTATTCCCCCGCTTCTCTTCCAGCGCGGTTAACGCTTGCGCCGCCAGCCATGTATATTTTTCAGGATTGGTATTAAATTCACCATGTCCGCCTTTCACGGAATAAAATCCATCAACTACTTTTTTATAAGCATGCGTAATCTCATCCTCGCTCGCCCCTTCGTTTTTCAGCATTTCACCAACCCCTTCCACCTGTCCGCGTATGCTTGACTGTATATCATTCATGGAGAAAACCTTGTCATCGACCCCATGAATCACTGAGATGCCAATACCGCTTGTTTTAATTTCTTTCAGCAATTTAACCACTTCAGCATGCGCCATTTCTTGTATTTCTTTCGCGGTTGCTTTTGGATCACCAAGAATCCATTTCATAAAATTGCCCGTACCCCACACAACCTGCTCCTTCGCCATCGGCGAAACATCACCCGCCTTATCGCGTCGTGTGAAAATCTTACCTTCCGCCATGCCAGCCATAATAAATCTGAGGGTCAATTTTGCAGAATTCATAGAATCTACCATGCCCGCAGGATCAACTAAAACTATATTAGAGAACTTTTCAGGATATAAATAGGCGGACATTAACGCTACAATGCCTCCGCGCGACTCCCCAATCACATCCACTTTAATATTTTTTTGTTCCAATACAGGAGCAATTGCGGCAACCTGTCTTACGAGCGTATCCGGAAATTCTTGAGCTTTTGGATCTGTTATTTCCCCTTCAACTCCGTGGGAACTTTTCACCATTATTGTCCTTCTTCCTTCTTTGAAAAGCGCGGATACGTTTGCCCTTCTTCCTTCGGGCGAACCATCGCTATATCCGGGAATAAGCAATGTTGGAGTCTCGTGTTTCATTATTTCCGGAGAAATATCAAGAACCTCAACTGTTCCCCCAGGCACTTCCACCACTTCTCGTTCTTTAAATCTTTCCTCAAACTGAAGTTCTTCTTTTGATAACTCCGCCTGAGGTGCAACTTGTTCCATTCCCATATGTTCATAGTATATACCATCAAGCCGATTGGTAAATTATTACAATGAAAGAACACATTCTTCCAATTTCTCAATACGCACTCCTACTAGACGAATTTCTTTATGCTTTGGATTTTCGCGCGAATCAAAGAACGGCAATAAGAGTTTCAGCGCTTCAAACTCCAATGTGGTAATATCATTTGCATCCTTTGAAAGGGTGTGTGCACGTGATTTCGTCTCAAAATCGGAGAAGCGCACGGTGATGGCAATAGTACGGAAATGGCCAAATTCGCTCCCTTGAAAACTTTTGAATACGGAATTACATAACGCATTCATCCGCTCGGATACAAAAGCGGCGTCGTGCGTGTCTTTTGCAAATGTCTCCTGCTCTCCTATCGACTTCGTCTCATATTCTTCCACCACCGGAGAATCATCTAATCCGCGCGCCCTCCCATAAAGCTCGGCACCAAACTTGCCCAGCATATCCCGCAGTTCCCCCAAGGAATATTTTTTAATGTCTCCCACAAGGGTTATATTCTTCTTATTCAACACCGCCTCCGTCTTCGGTCCGATGCCGGGAATCTTCCTAATACCCATTGGTTCTAAAAATGCTTCAGCTTCGCTTTCTCGTACCATGGTGAGTCCGTCCGGTTTTTTATAATCAGATGCTATTTTTGCAATGAGCTTATTGGAGCCGATACCCATCGAACAAGAAAGGTTCTCCCTATCTCTGATCTCTTTCTTTATCGCCTCGCCAATTTTCTTCGCTTTTTCGAAACTACCGAGATAGCTCAAATCAAGATACATCTCATCCACGCTCGCCTGCTCGCATTCCTTCGCGTATTGCCGCACAATTGCCATAATGTTGCGTGAAACTTCCGAGTAGCGCCTCATATTCACACCCAAAAAGACGGCTGGCAGCTTCCCCTCCTTTCTCGCCTTCTCTGAATACTCCCACGCCCTTGAGATGGGCAACGCGGAACGAATGCCGTATTCCCGCGCCTTATAATTCGCGGTCGACACGACGCCGCGCCCCTTACCGCCCTCGGGGTCCGCGCCGACAACGATGGGGAGTCCTTTGAATCGCTCATTATCCCGCTCTTCGATGGACGCAAAGAAAGCATCCATATCAAGATGAGCAATGATACGAAATGCGCTCTTTTTCGAGGTCCCGCGCATTACTTCAATAACTTGCGAAATGCTTCATCTGGCGCCTCCTTGCACATCGCAGCGCGGTATGTCGCTCGCACTAATGGAAAGGAATGAGTGTCCGCTTTGATAAGTTTCAGGAGCGGATCGAACGAGACTGCACTCTCGTTTCCGGACACGCACTTCTTTTTCTTGACCACCAACATTCCCGCTTCAACATTCTTCGAATACTCGCTGAATCCGGTAGCGATGAAATCAATAACTCCTGCCGCACCATACACCGACTCGCTTTTTCCTCCCAAGAGTTTCACAATGCGCTCCATTTCATTTATTGATTCGAATGCAAACCATGCGCGCGCGTTCTCACCCCAACCGATTCCCTTTGCGATGCCAAGTCCAAGCGCGTAGATATTCTTCAATACGCCGCACAACGCAACACCACGAACATCGGAAGAAACAGAAACTTTCAAATTCGTTCCATGGAAAAGCTCCGCAATGCGGTCTCGCAATGCGGCATTCCTGCTCGCAATCACGCCGACGCCCGGCGCGCCTTTCAAAAGCTCATTCGCAAGCATTGCGCCGCCGAATAGAGCCACGGGCTGCCCTTCGAAAAATGAACGCGAAAGAAGTTCATAGGTTGTTTCCTTGTTGTCTTGTAGCCCCTTCGAGACGCCGACGATAACCGTCTTTTTATGCACAAAGGGATGAATCGTCTTAATGACACTCGGAAGGCTCCATGAGGGAACGCATAAAAATAAAATATCCGCGCGCGGAATTATCTCGAAAAGCGATTTTTGCCCTTTCACCTTGCCGGACGATTTGTCCCAACAATCTACGCCGTGCTTATTCTTCCTGAGAAGCGATGCGAGAGCGGTGCCCATATCACCCATTCCCAAAACGACGATATGCGATTTCATATATCTATTATAACCGAATCTTGGAAATTGGGCATTGGGCGTGATTATGCTTTTTTGCGGGGCAATATTCACGTCCGTACGCGACCATGCGGTATGAGATTCCGGGCCAGTCCTTCTTAGGAATAAGCGTCATAAGGTCCTGTTCTATCTTATTCGGGTCGTTATGGCTTGTAAGGTTCCATACGCGCGCCAGTCTTCGCACGTGCGTATCAACGGGTATCCCCACCACAATACCATATGCAAGCTCAAGCACGATATTCGCGGTCTTTCTTCCCACGCCGGGAAGCGTTAAAAGTTCTTCCATGGTCCGCGGCACCTTTCCGTCAAATCGTTCGCGCACAATGCGGGCAGTCGAAAGAATATTCCTCGTTTTGCTTCTGTAAAATCCTGTGGGACGAATATCAGACTCGAACTCACGTGGATTCGCGTTCACGTATGCCGCCAATGTTCTATATTTCTTAAAAAGTGTTTTGGTCACCTCATTCACTTTCTTATCCGTACACTGCGCCGAAAGGATCACCGCTACAAGAAGTTCCCATGGATTCTTAAAATTCAAAAACGTCCCGCGTTTGGGGTAAAGCCGTTTAAGAGCTGAGACTATCTTTCTCGCTCTTTTCTGCTGTATGAGTATTCCCTTGTTGGTACGCATTGAGCGTTATTTTGCTCCAAGCATCATATATCCCACATACAGAAGCAGAAATCCGAGCACTATAAATAGGACAAATTCAAAATGTTTCAACATATCGATTATCGTAAAAAGACATTTCCCGCGTATTTTGCCTCGCTACCGAGCATCTCCTCAATACGCAACAACTCATTGTATTTCGCCACGCGTTCACCCCTGCTCACTGAACCTGACTTTATCTGCCCAGCTCCAAGTCCGACCGCAAGATGAGCAATTGTGCTGTCATCTGTCTCACCCGAACGGTGCGAGATGATGGTATGCCAACCCGCCTTATGCGCCATATCAACCGCCTGAATGGTTTCAGTCACCGTCCCTATCTGATTCATCTTTATCAAAATCGCATTGGCCGCCTTTTCACTGATTGCGCGCGCAAGAAATTGCGTGTTTGTCACCAAAAGGTCATCACCTACCAATTGAATCTTGGAACCCAGCGCTTCGGTCAGTTTAGCCCAACCAGACCAGCTATCTTCCGCAAGCCCGTCTTCGATTGATGCGATAGGAAACCGCGCAGCCAAATTGACGTTCCATGCGATCATCTCATCTTCCGTCATCTCCTTGCCTTCCGTCTTTAGAAGGTATGCGCCATTGGAAAAAAATGAAGAGGCGGCAACATCAAGCGCGAATACAAAATGCGTCCCCAAAGAATATCCCGCTTTCTGAATCGCCTCGGAGACAAGTTCCAACACTTCATCATTTCCGCGCTTCACATGCGGAGCATATCCCCCCTCATCACCGACAGTGGTTCCGTAGCCATGGGATTCAAGTACGTTCTTCAACGAATGAAATACCTCCGCGCTTGCGCGCAATGCCTCGTGAAAGGCCGAAAATCCGATGGGAGCTATCATATATTCTTGAATATCTGTGGAACCCGCGGCGTGTTTTCCGCCATTTATGATATTACAAAGAGGAAGCGGCAACACGATATCCTTCTTAACCTCCGAAAGCGTGTGCACATATCGGAAGAGGGGCAGCTTTTGTGACGCAGCGGATGCGTGTGCAAATGCCATGGAAACGGAAAGGATGGCGTTCGCCCCCAACCTTGATTTATGTTCGGTGCCATCAAGCGCGATAAGCGCATCATCAAGAGCCTTCTGACTCTCAACATCCTTCCCCGCAACATTGCCCGCAATCTCCATATTCACATTGCGTATCGCATTCAACACACCCCTTCCGCTGAATCTCTTTGAATCATCATCGCGAAGCTCAAGCGCTTCGTGAGAACCGGTAGAAGCGCCCGACGGAACGGACGCTCTCCCCATCGAACCGTCTTCAAGAATGATATCAGTCTCAATGGTCGGATTGCCTCTCGAATCCAATATCTCGCGTGCGTGAATTGATGAAATCTTCATAGGTATAGTGACAGTATAAAAGCAGCTTATTCGTAGCGCAATGCTTCAATCGGATCTTTCCGCGCGGCCTCGCGCGATGGATACAGGCCAAATATGATTCCGGTGATTGTCGAAACCCCCACTGAAAGCCAGATAGCGGATGAAGGCAGTACAAATACCCAATCCATCTTCACAAGATAAGTAAGCACGAGATATACCAGCACGGTAAAGAATGATCCTATGAGAATACCGATAAGTCCCCCAAGCATCGTGAGAATGACCGATTCCCACAAAAATTGTTGCATGATATCACCAGTGGTGGCTCCTACCGCCTTACGAAGTCCTATCTCTCTCGTGCGTTCCACGACCGCGACAAGCATTATGTTCATGATGCCAATACCTCCCACAATCAAAGAAATGGCCGCAATTGAAGTGAGAAACAGAGTGAGCACCGAAGTTATCGTTCCCAGCATGGATAACGCGTCTTCTTGCGTTCGCACGGTAAAATCATCCTTGTTGGGATCGGTAATCCCATGACTCTCGCGCATGATGGAGGTAACACGCTGTTTTGCAAAATCAGCGTTGTACGCGTCGCTCACTTGCAGCGTAATATCCGTATAGTAATCGATTCCAAGCATCTGCTTCTGTCCCACGCTAAGCGGAAGAATGGCGATGTTGTCCTGATCGATGCCAAAAGCCCCAATTCCCTTTTTTTCCAGCACGCCAATCACGGTGAACGACACATCCTTCAGCCGAACCGTTTTACCCACGGGATTGTAGCCGCCAAACAAGGTCTTTGCGGTTTCCGAACCAAGCACCACCACATGCTCATATGCGTCTACGTCGCGGCTAGAAAAGGTACTTCCCTCCGTAACATTAAAATTGCGCATTGGAAAGAACGCGCTATCGACTCCAAGATAGGTAACATCGGTATCATTATTTCCATACACGATCTTTGCCTGCCCCCGCACCTCGGGAGAGATGGCGACAATCGCCGGATTTCTCGAAAGTGCGTCCACATCCCCACTCACAAGCGTTTTAATGATGATTCCCTGCGTCGACGCGGGCGCGGAAAATCGCCCGCTCTTCGTCGCGCCGGGAATCACGAATATCAAATTTGAACCGATTCCCTTTACCTGATTGATGATAAGCGCCTGCGCGGATCCCCCTATCGACATAAGCAAGATAACAGATGCGATTCCGATGACGATGCCGAGCATCGTGAGAAACGAACGCATCTTTGCGTGAATGACCCCCGAAACCGCTATTTTTATCGAATCGCGTATACGCATGCTATTTGAAAAATTCTTCTTTTGTCTTGCGCGACTTTTTAATGGGCTCATCCGATTCCAAAAGACCATCCTTGATATGAATGAGCCTGTCCGCAAACTGCGCGGTGTACGTCTCATGCGTGACCAAAATTACCGTGCGGCCATTCTCATGAAGTTGATGCAGAATACCCATAACTTGCGCGCCCGACACGGAATCCAAATTACCTGTAGGTTCATCGGCGAATATCACATCAGGGTCATTCACAAGCGCTCGCGCAATCGCCACACGCTGCTTCTGGCCGCCTGATAATTTCCCCGCTTCCGAATACAGTTTCTCTTCCAATCCGACGCTCGCCACCGCCCGCTCAACCAATTTCTTCCGATGCGTCACCGATACGTGAGGAGAATACATAAGCGGCATTGCCACGTTCTCGAACACGCTAAATCGTGAAAGCAGATTAAACGATTGGAAGATGAACCCCATCTCGGCATTACGAATGTGGGCCATTTCAAAATCGGTAAGCGTAGTCACGTTCTTATTGTTGAACACGTATGTTCCGCCCGTTGGCCTATCCAAAAAACTCAGTAAGTGAAGCAGTGTCGATTTTCCGGAACCGGAGGGCCCCATAATGGCGACGAATTCTCCCTTCTTAATATCAAAGGAAATGCCGCGAAGCGCTTTTGTCACTTCTCCGTCCTCGGAGTATGTTTTTTCCAGGTTATGAAGATGTATCATTAATTCGCCGATGTTTTCAGGCCAACATTGACCACGGATTCTCCTTCGGATACGCCATCAGTTATCTCAACGAATCCATCCTTGCTGCGCAATCCCGTCTTTACCGGAATATCCTTCGTTGTACCATCTGCATTCAAAATACGAACGAATTTTCCGCTGTCATTCTCGATGATGGCAAATTCGGGAAGTAGAAGCGTGTCTGTTTTCTTCGCGCTCGCAATATCAAGGTTTGCGGTAAGACCGCTGCGAAACTTCGAATTTGGTTGATCAAAAAGCACAGTCACCTTGAAATTGACCACGCCATCGATGACAGTCTCGGCAGGATCAATGTAAGAAACCTTTCCGGTATATGTTTCTCCCTGAAAGGCGTCGAGGGTGATGGAAACGCTGTTCCCCACCGCAATCCTTCCTACATCGATCTCGGGCACATTCGCATCTATCTCAAGATTTGATTCCGTCATAAGCGAAATAAGCGGCACATTCGGACCGGCAATCTCGCCAACCTTTGCATCTTGTCTTGTCACAATGCCGCTAATAGGAGCGAAAAGTACCGTCTTTGCGATCTGCGCATTGATTGAGGAAACATTCGCTACCGCTTGTTGCACCTGCGCGTTCTGCGCCGCGATACTCTCGGGCGTGGACCCCGCCAATTCCAACGCGAGTTCATTTTTTATGCGTTCCACCGTCACTACCTGCGCGGCAATTGCCTGCTCCTGCCCCGTCACTGCGGAAATTGCAAGATTCACGGCGTCTCTTCCAAGCCCGATATTCGTCTTATACGTACTTATGCTGGCCGCAGAAAGACCAACAGCATTATCCACGAGGTCAAATGCGCGCGCCAAGAAACTGCGCACCACAAAAAGATGACTCTCTGCTTTTTTCATGAGCGTACCAAGATCCGCTGGCGTTGTGGTTGAAGATATTGAAAGAAGTTCGCTCTTCCACGCAGAAAGCTCAACGCTGCATGACCTCCGCAAATTAGTCGCGTCGATCTGCGTCTGATAATCGGAAACCTGAAACACGAGCTGAAGCGCGTCGGAGTCGGCATTCACAAAAAGCTGGTCCGCTTTCGAGCGAACCGCATCATCCGCTTTCGCGTATGAATCATTCAAAATATCTCCCACGCTGGAATACAGATTCGCAAGATCTTGTTCCGCTTTTTTCAGTTCAGTCTGCTTCACGGAAATCTCCTCAGGCCTCGTGCCTTTCTTCAATTCATCAAGTTTTGCCTGTTCGGTTTCAACATTCGCCTCAGCTTGCAAAAGCTGCGCGGAAAGGTCGGTTGAATCAAGGCGAGCCAATTGCTGCCCCGCGATAACCCTGTCACCTATCTGCACATCCACCTCTTTCACCTTTCCACCCTTCTCAAACGCAAGGTCGACGCTGTCCACGGGCTTCACTCGGCCCGTTACCGAAACATTCTCAACGATGTCACCGCGCGTAACATTTACGGTCTCATACTTCGGCTTACTCTGAAATCGCGCCCATGCGATGCCCGCCCCCAAGAGCAAGGCTAATATTGCGACGAGCCAGATATATTTTCTTTTTGATTTTTTCATATGGTACGGTGAAGCTTTTTTATTTTTTTGCCGTCCTTGCAACAAATCTCTCTTTATATTTTCGCAGTTCTATCTTCAACTCATCCTTAATGTCATCAACCACGGCGCGCGCGTTGGAGCCGGTACTCTTCACGTGGATCATCTTGCCGGGAAGCTGAAGTATCGCTTCAGCATCAAACACGTCCCCATGAAGATGCCTTGTCGTCCTTGCTATCTTGAAGAAGAGGCTAAGCCCCCCCCCTCCTCAAAACGCCGAACCGCGTCATGAGACGCTTCCATTTTTTCAAGGATATATTCGCGAAATGCCGGCGTTAAGTCCACATTCGTACACGATATTTCTATCTTCATTGATTCATTATACCACCACCTCAAATAAGCGAAATGTGTAGTATTATAAAAGAAATTCAGCCCATCTTTTATAGATGGGCTGAATTCATATTCCGCTATTCCACTTTATTTTTTGCCTCCCGCTCGAACTTCTTACGGTCCGATTCCTTCAAAAATATCTTTCGAATGCGAATGTTCTTGGGCGTAACCTCAACGAGTTCATCGTCCGCAATATAATCAAGCGCATCTTCAAGTCCCATCTCCTTCGGCACATCCAGCGTTTCCTGAATTCCAAAGTTCTTGGTGCGAAAATTGGTCAATTCTTTTGCGCGGCAAATGTTCACGATGACGTCTTCCGCTTTTGCATTCTGTCCTATCACCATTCCTTCATATACAGGAACCGCAGGTCCGATGAAAAGCTTACCCCTGCCTTGCGCGGTGATAAGGCCGTAACTATTCGAATCTCCCGTATCAGAAGACACAAGCGAGCCGTGAAGTTCCGGCGGCAAGTCGCCTTTGAAATCTTCATAACCCAAAAAGATGCTGTTCATGATACCCCTCCCCTTGGTGCTGGTAAGAAAAGCGTTGCGGATTCCGATAAGGCCGCGTGTCGGCACATTGAAATCCATGTGCGTCGTCCCTCGATCAACGCGCATATCTTTCATGATACCAAGCCTTCGCCCCATCATTTCAATGACAGTGCCGCTGAATTCTTCGGGGACCTCGAATGACACGAGCTCAACAGGCTCCTTCTTCTTTCCCTCCGCTTCATGAAAGATGACTTGAGGTTTTGAAACTTCGAGTTCAAATCCTTCTCGGCGCATCTTCTCGATGATGATGGAGAGGTGCAATTCTCCGCGCCCCGCAACCGTCCACTTATCGGGAGAATCAGTTGCCGTCACGGAAAGCGCGACATCGGTCTCAAGTTCACGCATCAACCGCTCGCGCAAATTACGCGAAGTGGTGTACTGTCCTTCTTTTCCCATGAAAGGGGAAGTGTTCACGCCGAATACCATCTTGATGGTAGGCTCATCGATCTCAATCGGAGGCAACGGCATTGGGTTCTCAATGTCGGTGATGGTCTCACCAATAGAAACATCGGGGATTCCACCAATCCCCACAATATCTCCCGCACTCACTTCATCCACTTCAACGCGCTTCATTCCTTCGAAGCCGAGCACTGAGGAAATCTCAACCTTCTTCATCTCACCCTGGCGATTCACGTGCATCACCCTCATTCCCTTTCTCAATGATCCTGAATACAAACGGCCAATCGCTATCTTTCCTTTGTAATTATCATAAAACAAGCTCACCGTAAGCATCTGCAATGGATTCACTTCCGATATTTTGGGGCCAGGAATATGCTTCACGATAGCCTCAAAAAGCACGTCCACATCTTTCATCGTTTCAAGCTCGGGGGTAATGCCCGCCTTACCTTGCGCCCCTGCCGCGTAGATGACTGGAAAATTCGACTGCTCATCAGATGCGCCAAGCTCAATGAAAAGGTCGAATGTCTGATCGAGTGCCCACATGGGACGCGCGTCAGGCTTGTCTATTTTATTTATTACCACAATAACCTTGTGACCCGCTTGAATTGCCTTGCGTAATACAAATTTTGTCTGAGGCATCGGCCCCTCCTTTGCGTCCACAAGAAGCAAAACACCATCCACCATGCGCATGATGCGCTCAACCTCACCGCCAAAATCAGCGTGTCCGGGCGTATCAACAATGTTCACTTTTACGCCTTTATAATGAATGGACGCGTTCTTCGAGAAGATGGTGATACCGCGCTCGCGCTCAAGCTCATTCGAATCCATGATCAGATCCTTATCTTCATCCGCCTTCAAACGAAAATTTTCGGATTGCTTTAAAAGCGCATCAACGAGAGTTGTTTTGCCATGGTCGACGTGCGCAATGATCGCGATATTTCTGATGTCTTTTCGTATTGAATCCATATAAAAATGCCTCGCGCGAGGCTTTTGTTTAAGTAAGTGTGTTAACAATACGCATTAATGAAGGTTTTGTCAAACAAACATTGACAAACGATATATTTAATGACAAAATGTGAGAAGTCTCTTAACAACACTCACTAGAAAAGGAGCAAAGATGCCGCCGCACACATCCCCTACGAACCGCCCACTCAAATGTGTATCGGAGAAAGAAATGGTGATTCCCGCACAAAGTGGGAAGGAACGAATCGCAGACGCAAGTGATGTGTTCTTCTATATCGACCCCGATTTTCAAAGCCTCTCCGACGAGAACGAAGCGGTCGGCACCAAGGAGACGAGGATTCGAGCGTACGAGACGCGCGCGAGTGCGAAATTCACGCAGATATTCGCCTCCCTCTCGCATGACTTGGATGAGCTCTGCTTCACCCAGCATCAGATCAAAAGCATCGTCCACCACCACAAAGACGAGCTCGGAAAGATACACAAATTGTCGCTTTTTCTCTTCAGAGATTGCGATCAATACTTTGTCGCAATGCTGCTCATCGACCTGAACGGAGTGGCGAATATCGGCGTTGACCCCCTCGGCACGAAACGGCCGCAAGACTCCATTCAAGTGATCGTACCAAGCCACATCGGCTAAGTACCCAAAACCCCCGCTCATCGCGGGGTTTTTTCATATACGCACCGCCATCTGAACTATTTCATCTGACCCCTCAATTTTTCCAGGTCCTCAACCGCTTTTCGAAGCATAGCCTCTATCTTATCAAGTGATGCTCCCTCCTTAGTCTCATCATGCTCCTGGATGTCGTCGATATCTTCGGATATCTCATCGATATCCTTGCTTATTTCCTCCACATCTTCCTGAATCTCATCGATATCCTCCTCAACGTCTTCCAAACTCTCCGCTTGTCGATTCACCGTCATCTGAATGAAGATGGCAAGGTAGATCGCCTCAAGCGACACTATGGTATTCAATATAAGAAGAACCATATCGGTGGCGACACCGGCGAAGACCAACGAAAAAGAGGTTATGAAGAATATCGAGTGAACGACAAGCGAACTCGTTGAACCTATCCATTTGGTGATGCGCTCGGAAAAAAGTTCTTTGCGAGGCTCCTTCACCTTTTTTCCTTTTTGTATTATTTCTTCCATATGTTCAGTATGCGTATCGTTATGATTTAACGGCCTCGATCATGAGAAACATCGGAATCTCTTTCCGAATCTTATTTTCCGCCGCGGCACGAGGTCCCGGTTCGCTCTTCTTGTGGGATATCCATTCTTCCAATCCTCGCACCACGAATCCTCCCCGTTTCAGGTCTTTGAAATAAACCTGCAACGGACGATGAAACGAAAGAGTATATTCGGAAGGCTTATCACCCGGATGCATCTGAATTTTTTCGGTCGCCTCCGACATATAGCCATCGATGCGGCGATATTGCGCCCCCTCCTTCTCATCCCATCCCCAACTTGAGCGCTTAGGTATCCTGAACGCGGGGTGATTCAATATGATGACCATCATACCACCAGGCTTCAGTACCCTCGCACATTCCGCAAAGGTTTTTTGGAGCTCTTCGATGTTTTGCGCGGCAAGCACAAGCGCTATCTTATCAACACTCCTTGATTCCAAAAAATCCAATTTATGAGCCGGAGATATTTTGTAGGCGATGTTCTTTTGCGGTGTTTGTTTTGCAATCGCAATAAGATCCTTTGCCACATCAACTCCTATCACCTTCCCCGCAACCCCCGCGAAGGCGCGCGAGAAAAATCCCGTGCCACACGCAAGATCAAGAACCGTGTCGTCATTCGTTAAACGCAGCACGCGCAATATATTGGGAAGCACCACCTCCTTCTGGTATGTCCCCTCCTTCTCGAGAAGTTCGTTGTACCACTCGGCAACACCTCCCCATGATGTATTTTTTTTCTGCATTATGCGTCTTTCTTCTCCTCATGGCGCCTCTTCGGCACGATGAATATACCGATGAAGTACGCAATGATGCCCGGGAAGACGCCGGCAAATAAGGTCAAGAACACGAACGCAAGGCGAACGAGCGCGGGATCGATATCATAGTACTCGCCTATGCCACCCAAAATTCCGAACAAGACCTTGTTTTCTTTGCTTCTATAAAGATGCTTCATATATACACTAATACCACACAATGTTCCTTTTGAAAAATGATTACCCCATCATTTCACGCAATTCGCAAAACTCACATGTTTCGTCCTCGCAGCGCGAATTCCAGAACGAAAGCGACAATAATTCATCCGCGGATTTCCGTATCACCCCTTCCAATTCCTTGACTTCTTCCTCAAGGATGGTGAACGGTTCCTTTTTGTACTTCCCGCTTTCCGTCGGTTCAACGAAATCGACATCGGCGGATATCATCTTATATCGAGCGTCCTCGTAGTTATTGAGCAATAAATTGTAGAACACGAGTTGACGCTTTATATCGCCATCGGAATTCTTCGTGGACCCCTCTATATCGCCGCGCGATTTCGGTTTACCGGTCTTGTAGTCGACCACATTCACCTCGTTCTTTTCATTTAAAATTTCCAGCTTATCTATCTTTCCGGAAAGTTTGATCTCAGGAGTAAGCAAGATCCCTTTTATATCCAATTCCGTTCTTACATTGGTCGCGAAGCGGCCTGCATATTCGTCATAATATCCCGCAAGAGCGTGTTCGCCCCTCTTTTTCCACTCAACAATCTCCTCTTCCCTGAATGATTCGCGTTCAAGATGAGCTATGAATCTTTGAAGCAGGAATTCCTTTGAGGCGTTCTTGCCCTCACTCACCTCATTGAAGAAATCCTGAAGTGCTCCATGAACCGCGGTACCGAACATAAGATGCCCTGTCTTTGCGGCCGGAATCCTCAAAAGATTCTGATAGAAATATTTCCATGGGCAGCTGAGATAGTTATTAAGCGATGTTGCGGAAAATCCTCGATGCAAGAAGAGCTCGCGAATGAATGCCGCATCATTCGCACTCGCCGATACCACTTGCGGTTCGGCGAACACGATTCCCTTATTTGATGCGAATTCAGACTCAATCTCATCCGCTCGTTGTTCTTCCAACAACTCGGCGCGCATCTCACCCAAAAAGACGGATGGCAATTGCTCCTTCCCCGATATGCTCTCCTTTGCGTAAGAAACGGTCACGGTCTTCTTGGCTCGGGTGAGCGCAACATAGAATAATCTGCGTTCATCATCAAGCGGGTCATCCGAACCGGTCTCATTGAGTGATGCGAACACCACGCGAGGCAACTTGAGAGATTCCCTCCTTGTCTTGTTTCCCCAGTGCCCATCGAACGCGCCCGCGATATACACGTGCTCAAACTCCAATCCTTTCGACTTATGCGCGGTCATAAGGCGTACGCGATTTGTCGTGCCGCCGAAAGAACTTTTTTCTATATTCAAATTGTGCGTCTCAATCGTGTCGATATGCTCAAGGAATTCCTTCAGCGTCTTATTGGGATGCCGCTCGGTCACCTTTTGTATCTCGTCATAGAACCCATTCAATTTTTCCATCTTTTCCACCGCATCGGGAAGCGCAAGAATATGTGACATGAATCCTATCGTGCGTATGAAATCACTGAAAAATTCCTGGAGACCTTTATTTTTCGAGGCAACTGCCAACTCGGACAGTACGCCGTAAAAATGACGAAGGCCCCTCTCATCATTCAACAAAAGTGCGCGAATGGCGGCATCAGAGCGCAATACGTCATAGATGGACACCTTCTTCATTCCGGCTTCGGCTATCACCTTATAGACATCAAGCACATCAAGTTTCAAAAAATCAACATGCATCGCCTCAGCCACATAACGGTCGTTACCGAATTCACTTACCGCACGCAACAACGCAAGAAGTTTTCGTATATCATTGTCGCGAAGTACGCTGTCGTTCGATTCCACGGTAAAAGGAATACCGATTCGTTCCAACATTCTCACCAAAGCAATCGAATCCGCATTATCCCGATACAGCACCGCAATCTCGTTGGGTGGGGTTCCCGAATCGATCTTCTTTCGAATGTCCGCCCCAATGAAATACGCCTCAACGTCGGAACGAGAGAACGCAAAAAGACGAATACGCGCATTCTCATGGTGCGCGCGGGCAATAAGCTCGCGCTTACCCGGAATCAACGAATGTGCTGAATCGAGAATATGCTGAGTTGAACGATAATTCTCCTCTAATATGACGAGCTTCGCTTCAGGATACGCCTTCTTAAAATAGAGGAAGTTTTCAAGCGAGGCACCTTGGAATTTGAAGATGGCCTGCTTCTCATCGCCCACCACGAATATATTCGGATTCTCGTGGAAATTGCACAGGAGCTCCAATATTCCGTTTTGCGCATTGTTGGTATCCTGATGCTCATCAACGAGGATGTACTGATACTTCTCCTGCAAAATGAGGAGGATGTCCTTGTTTTTCTGAAGCGTGCGAAGAACCTCCATTATCATATCCGCGTAATCATACAATTTATTCTCGCGAAGACGCGTCTCATATGTGCGATAGAGGTCCGTAAGCTCGATATTCTTGTTGATTCTCTTCAATTCCTCCTGATACTCTCCGCGCATCTTGCCTTTATGCGGCCCCTTCTCATGGTAGAGATCGGGCGATTCATCAAATCGCTTCTTTTCCTTATTCACTATCGCAAGAAACGCGTCAGGATCCACTCCCTCACGCTTCAAATTGTTGATCGCGGACAAGACGGTCCGCGTATAATAGAACGGATCGCCGAACGGTCTTAGAATGGCGAATTCCCCCTCTTGAATGATGTCCTCTATGAGTGATATCTGTTCAACGTCAGTGATGCTCTCGGAACCGATGATATGAGGAAACTCCTCGGGATAGTCGCGTATGATCGAATTACAAAACCCGTGAAAGGTGCTGATGATGACCGAATAGGCGGGGGTGCTGATGATATCAACAAGACGCTTCCTCATATTGGTGGCGCCAGCCTCGGTGAATGTGAGTGCCAAGATATTCTCCGGATTCACATCGGCATTTTTCAAAATATTCGCGATGCGAAGCGTCAATATCTGCGTTTTACCGGTGCCCGGACCGGCAACCACCATCACGGGTCCCTCAATCGCATCGACCGCCTCCTTTTGCGCCGCGTTCAATGCGGCATATCGCTTTTTGAATTCTTCGTCGTGCATTTCGTATGAATGATACCACTCAATCTCAATAACAAAAAATGCGTAGTTAAGCCCGCAGAATGCACACTCCTTATTAGATTCAAAAAAATGAAAGTAGTAATATAAGGATATATGGAGAAAGAAAAGAAGCCGATATTCGATATTGCCCTCTTTGGGGCTCTTTTAATATTGCTCGTCGCTCACTACTTGAAAGCGATACCCGCCGCATATGATACCGCCGCTCTTTTTTTTGCTTCCATAAGCGGATTCGTGCCGGTGTTCTTGAGCGCGATAAAATCGCTTCGCAACAAAAAAATATCCGTTGACCTGTTGGCGAGCATTGCGCTTTTCGCATCCATTCTCGCAAAGGAATGGGGTTCTGCAGCATTCATAAATCTTATGCTTACCTCTGCCCGCCTATTCGACTATTACACGGCGGTACGAGCGCGAAATGCCATTGAAAGCATATTGAAGTTCAGACCAAAAACGGTGCGCATAAAACGAGGCGAGGCCATCGAAGATATTCCGGTTGAAGCGATTGCGGTGGGAGACCTCATCATAGTGAAGGCGGGGGAACGTATTGCGGTGGACGGCATGATACAGGAAGGAGATGGCGAAGTGGACCAATCAACGCTCACGGGCGAATCTCTCCCCGTCACTAAGATAGTTGGCGACAAAGTATGGAGCGGCACGCTCTTGGCATCAGGTTCATTCATAATGAGCGCGGAACGAATCGGCAACGATACGACCCTTGAACGCATCATTGCACTCATAGAAAGCGCGCAAAAAGGCAAGGCACGGATAAAAACAGTCGCGGATAGATTTGCCGCGTGGTATATCGCCATTATGCTTCTAAGTTCGCTTCTCATCTATGGGATATTCCATAATCTTCCACTTCTCCTTTCGCTGCTTCTTGTCGCGTGCGCGGACGATATTGCAATCGCGATACCTATGGGCTTTCTCGCGGGAATCGCAAACGCGGCACGGCGCGGCGTCATCATAAAAGGTGGAAACTTCCTTGAAGGACTCACGAACGTGAGAGCGATCATTGTAGACAAAACAGGAACGCTTACATTGGGAAAACTAATGGTACAGGACATACGTCCGTTCGAAGGCCATTCAAAAGAAGAGGTATTGCGATATGCGGGCCTTACCACAGTCTACTCGCAGCATCCCGTCTCGCGCGCTATTGCGGACCATTTAAAATTGCAAAAAATTCGCATCGAGAAGCCTGACCATGTAAAAGAATTTCCAGGGAAAGGAATTGAAGCAATAAAGGATAATAGAACGATCGCATTCGGAAATATTCACTTTATAGAATCAAAAACGGGCGCGTTTTCAAAAGAAGCGGCGGAAGCGATACACGAAGCGGAGATGCGCGGCCTCAATATAAACATATTTGCGGTTGATAATAAGGCGGTAGGAATGATAACTTCGGCGGATGAGGTCCGTCCTGAGATAAGGTCGGCCATCACCCGCCTCAAACAACTCGGCATACGCTCGATAATCATGCTCACGGGAGACAATGAGAAGATCGCATCAAGAATCGCGGAACGAGTGGGCATCACGGAATTCCATGCAAATATGCTTCCGGAACAAAAACTTGAGTTTTTAAAATCGCACCTTGGAGAGAAAGAGAAGGTGGCGATGGTGGGAGATGGCGTGAATGATGCCGCCGCGCTTGCCCTATCCGATGTCGGCATCGCGATGGGAACCATAGGCTCGGATGCGGCAATCGAAGCGGCCGATGTTGCGCTTATGAAGGATGATTTTTCAAAAATTCCGGAAATGATAGAGCTTGGAAATGACACCATGCGCGTGGTAATGCAGAACTTCATCATTTGGGGTGCAGTCAATATCGCGGGTCTCATACTCGTGATTACCCGCGTCATCGGCCCCGAAGGAGCGGCCGCCTATAACTTCCTGACCGACTTCATCCCAATAATGAATTCGATGCGTCTTTTTAGGTCTCGTTAGAACAAAGAAATATCAGTCAAAAATGCCGGCATCAATGCGTCCCTTTATCTCCTGGCGCAGCATTGCGATATGCTCCTTTTCTTCCTTAAGAATCTGCTCCAACGCGCCCTTACTGTGACACTTCGCGTCATCCGCATCCCGCACATAGAATTTTTCCAATCGCCACACGGTATCGAGTTTGGAATGGAGTAATTTTAAAAGATCGTAATTTATATTTTTCATACTCAATATATCATCAATCCGACCTTTGTACGGCCTCGCCGAACAAGCGAGCTACGGAAATGACGGATATCTTTTTAGAAAATGGCCGCTTGGGCGGTATCGTATCAGTCACAAATATCTTCTTGAGTTCGCGAGCTCTTACAAGTTTTTGCATCCCCCCACCCTCGCGTCCCGCGTGAACTGCAACCGCATATATGTTCTTTGCGCCCATCTGCTTTAACCTTTTTGCCGCGCACACCATCGTCTCTCCCGTCTCAACGATGTCGTCCACAATGATGACATCTCTTGCCTTTACCTCACCCGACACCGCGTATATCTTCACCTTTCCGGAATCGGTTCGTTCCTTGGAAATGGTGACCACGTCAGGAATGCCGAGCGCAAGTGCAAATTCCCTCGCGCGGCGAACACCTCCCTCATCCGGCGAAACAACGATAGGATTATGAATCTTCACGCGGCGTACCGCGTCCGCCAAGAGCGTAAGGGCGCTCATATTGATGAACGGTACGATGAAAAATTGTTCCGCAAAGGCGCTATGAATATTGATGGTCATGATCCTTGTAGCACCGCATTCTTGGATGATGTCGGCAATGACCTGTCCCGACACGGACGCTCCGGGTTTATCAACTCTATCGGAACGGCCATACGCAAAAAAAGGAATGAGCACGCTTACCGACTTCGCCCCATGCAATTTAAGCGTATCTATCATTATCGCGAGATGAAGGATGTTTTCAGCGGGAGAAAACGTGGACCCCAATACGAACACGTCCTTCCCCTCTACGGATTCATACACTTGTATATGAACCTCCCTGTTGGGATACTCGGACACGACACACCTCCCCATGCGCATTCCGACGATATGCGCAATCGCATTTGCAAGCGAACTATTGGTATTGGTGCTGAATAATAAATAGGACATTATGATTGGTACGCCTTTATAAGCGCGAGAACTTCATTGTCGCTCACCTCGAGAAATTTTTCATAGAATTGCCCAACTGCGCCAAAACGCGCTCGTTCGAAAAGACAGTACACCTCATTCGCATTCTTCTTTGCGGTTTGAATGCTTTCCTTTGATGCAACAGGAACCGCTATCACCACCTTATTCGCGCCTCGCGCAATCGCCGAACATGCCGCCGCACATGCGGTTGAACCCGTGGCAATCCCGTCATCAACGATAATTGCTATCTTCCCATGTAAATTTCTTTGCGGTACTACCTTCCTGTATTTTGATACGCGCGCCTCAATCTCGCCACGCTTCCGTTCAACCACCTCATCTACATATTCCGTAGATATATTGATGTCCCGAATAAGATTCCAATCGAAATAACTTATGTTATCTTCGGTAACCGCTCCTATTGCCAGCTCTTCATTTTTAGGAGCACCAACCTTTTTGACTATTACGAAATCAAGCGGAAGATTCAATTCTTTTGCCACATAATCGGCGAGTATCATTCCTCCGCGCGGAAGACCAAGTATGACAGCGTCGGGGCTGTTACGGTATCTCGCAAGAAGCGGCACCAATTGTCGCGCAGCATCTATGCGGTCAATAAAGAGCTCTTCCATAATCTGCCATTAGTATACTACTTTCGAATATTAGCGATTGTGTATAAATATTCATTGAATAAAAGGGCGGCGTTCATAAACGCCGCTCCCCTTTGCCGTAGAATAGAAATTATCTGAATATGAGAACGCCAAATACGATAGAAAAGTTGAATATTGCGAATATGATGTTCGAAATGACTATGGGAGCTTCCTTATGAATGATTCCGTACGCAACCCACACAAAATTCAAAAGTCCGTATAAGGTCCAAGAAGTTACCGAGATGCCGGCCACCGATCTGCGTACGAACACATCATAGATCTGAGGCACTGTGGCCAATGGAGAAAAAATGGCGATTGCATACATACACCGGTCGAAACGTCTCTTCCACGCAACCCTATGAGGGAACTCCTCCAAATTGCGATAGATGCGTTTTCTGATGTGAAGATGATGAAGCGGAGAATTCATATTTAATGAAGGTGGTACACCATATCTTTCCGCTCAACGACTATCTTCCACCCTTCTTTCTTCGCATGATTATATAATTTGGAATTCGGATTGAAACATATTGGCCTTGATACAAGCCCCAAAAAGGAAATGTCCCCCTCTGAATCCCCGACTCCCACCGAATCTTTCAATGAAAGCCCATCTCTCTTTACGATAAATTTCAAAAGTTCGGCCTTATCATCAAAAAGCTCAAGATGCGTCTTGCCGGTAAATCGGCGAAGCTCATCAACCTCGTACACGCGCCCATATGATTTATCGAATCCCATCGTCTTGCAAAATGCGTCTACCATCTCCTTTGGAGAGTTCGATATCGCAATGATGTAATAATTATTTTTTCGCAGTTCGGCGACAAGGTCTCGCGTATATCGATAGACGCGATTCTTATGGAACGAAACGACTCTCCGCGCGATGCGGGAATATTCCTTCTTTTCCACGCCAACGATATAGGTTTCCGCGGCCCTCACCACGGCATTGATATAGGAGTCGTAATCTCCCTTCCTATCAAGCCATTTCTTATACGAAGACGCGTATACTTTTTGAGCCTTGGACGGAAATATTCCTTCTTGAATCAATGCCTCCGTTATTTCGATGAGAAGGCTGGACCGAAAGATGGTCCCGTCAATATCAAAAATGGCTACTTTTCTCATATCTGCAATATATCACATCATAGACACCCGCGCACAATACGGTTATGGCCTATTGTGGCGCATATTATCCAACGCCCATGTGTATTCGATGACCAGTATGGGAACCCACTGGGGCTCGTTATATTTGATGAACAAGTACACGCCGATGAATACCGCTACCGTATTAATGATGAAAAACGCGATATCAAAATGCTCCTCA
>JAKANQ010000025.1 GCA_021812365.1 bacterium | reverse complement strand
CAATAGGTGCGAGCGGCTTTTCTCGCACGGATATGATTGTGGACTCGCGTGGAACCATTTTTGTGCTCGAAATAAACACGATTCCTGGTCTTACTGAAGAAAGTTTATTGCCGAAAGCGGCTGAGGTTTCGGGAATTTCCTATCAGGAATTGCTGGATAGGATAATCGCTGCAGCACTGGGAAAATAGGCATATTCGAATAATAAGACCCCTCTTCCGAGGGGTCTTATTTTCATTGACTTTATCATTTGTCGGACAGATACTAAGAGCAGTATTTTACCAACCTCATAAAGGAGAGAGAGTTATGCGAAAGAATCTTGAAGCGAAGCCCCTGGTTTCTGTTGGTTTTCTGTCTGGTCTCAATTTCGGCAGCGAAGGCTGCCGCGAAGGTCTCTGGCGTTTGTCGGCTGAGAAGCTGAAGAAAGAGCACGTGAACTTCGCAATGATTGTGGGCGGATTGGTTGATTCGAAGTCTCTTCTTGAGCAGTTGAAGTCGAGGCTCACAGGTGTCACGATGGACGCCCGCGAATCGGTTACTGATAATTTTATAAAAGAAATTGTCGAACATCTGAAGAAGAACATTCCGAAGCTTCATAAGCTGAAGATTTATTTGATTACGAGTCCCGCCTATGATGGCTGGATTGGTGAACGGGTCGCGCGCGGCCTTGCCGAGAAGCGGAAGGATATTCTGCTCTATCGGTCGGGTGGCGACAGACTTGAAATCAAACAGCTGAGTCGTATTCTCGGTGCCTACGCTCCCAAGAAGGGAGTGTGGATGCGCGGGGATTACTACGATACGCCCATTCTGCGAGTATTGAAAGACGAGATTAAACGCAGCACGCGAGGAATCGGCGATATGAATGTGGTTGGATGCCATGCGTCCGCCATCTTCAACCCCGGCGATTCGAGCGATGTGCAGCGCCCCTATCTCTCGCTTCCCGCGATCTACAAGATTGCGGAGACGCGTACGGCGGAAAATCAGATTGGCATTCGTATTCTGAAGTTCTATTCAAAGAACGCGAAGGAAGCCATGGTGGTCACGTACAACTTCAAGGATCTGGTTTCCGAAGAGTGGAGGCTCGTGCAGACTCCGCAGGATTCTTCGGCGATTCAGAAAATGCTGGTGGACACCATCAAGGCTCGCGGTCCGATGACGATTGGTCAGTTCGCTGACTTCACCGGATTCGGCCGCGAAGAAATCAAGCGAGAGCTTGAACTTCTGATCAAGCGTCGCGTAGGCAAGTCGTGGCCTGGCATCGTGGAAGACGAGGTTTCGAAGCGTTACTATTTCGAGGCCTCCTGGTTCCATGAAAAGCTTGAGTACCCCGAAGTTGTGTGCGACAGAACTGATTCGATTATGGCATTCGGCTGCCTTCATGCGGCGTGCAAGCACACGGATATGAAGTTTTTCCGTGACGCATTGCCTGACCTCATGTTGGAGAACAACGCGAATATTTTGTGCGGTGCCGGCGACTTCATCGAAGGTCTGCGACATGACCTGATGGTGAAGGGCGAGGTGTATGGCAGTAGAAAGTATTCGTTCAATTATACGTATCAGGAAAAACTCGCGGCGTATCTGGTTTCCCAGGTCATCGCGAAGGTGTTCCGAGCACGCATGAATCCTTCGCTGAAATTCTTGAAATCCGATGAGCAGGAAAAACTGAAGGACGCCATCCTCGAAGCGTTGCCGCGTTTCATCTACATCCCCGGCAATCACTGCGAATGGACCGCGCCTTTGGGATTCAGCGCTCTGTCGGTTTTCGGAATTCAGCTTCGCAAACTGGTAGTGGAAGATGTGCTCGAGACTTTATATCGGGCGAAGCTTTTCTTCCCGAATGTGGCGAAGCTTGTTGAATCGAAGATTGTTGAACTTTCGCAGAACGAGTCCTATACGCTGCCGTCCGGACTCACGCTTTCCAATTTGCATCCCTACATGTCTCGTACGAAGACCACTTCCATTCGTCCGCAGGAAATGCTGCAGAAGGCGACAACGAACATCGTCGTCGGTGCGAACTTCCACGTCGCGGAAGCGGTGGAGCAGTGGGAATTCGGAATGGGTCAGCGAGTCTGCCTCCAGGTGGGTACTATCAAGCACCGGAGCGGATTCGAAGATACGAAGCTGAAGACTGTCGATTTCGGCGTAGGATTCCTGAGGGTCTGTTCCTCGAAGAAAAGGATTATGCGCACCGAAACCGCCTTCTTCGGTACTCCGACTCCTAATTTGGAAGAAGCCAATAACCAGGTGCTCGATGATTTCGATCGGCGCCTCGGTCTCTAAAGGTTGAATTTCCCCCGCGTTCCGCGGGGGTTTTTATTTATTAACTCTTTTCCGATTTCACTATATAATGAAGCAATGAAAACGGCAGCGCTTGTGCGATGGCTTTCGAAAGGCGGATATGTGCATTCACCGCTGGTGAAGAATGCATTTTCACATATTGACCGCGCCGAATTTGTAAGCGAAGAATTCAAAGACGACGCTCACGAAAATCTTCCGATTCCAATAGGGTTCGGACGCGTGATGCCACAACCCCTTACCGTTGCATTTATGTTGGAACTTTTAGAATTAAAACTTGGAGAAAAAGTATTGCAATCGGGCACGGGTTCCGGATGGCAGACCGCATTACTTGCGTATATCGTAAGCGGTAAGGCGGAAGCGGAGTCGTTAGTGGGAAGTGTGGTTGCGGTGGAGCCCGTTGAGGAACTCTCGGAACTCGCAACTAAAAATTTGGAACAATATCATTTCATCTCAAATGGAGTGGCGGATGTGCGCCACGGAGATCCTGTGCAAGGCGCTCCGAAAGCCGCGCCGTTCGATAAGATAATTTCTTCGATTGCGTTACAGGAAATTCCGACAGCGTGGAAAGAACAATTGCGCATCGGGGGGCGCATAGTGGCACCCATAGGGGAGAGTATTATCGTATTGGATAAGAATGGTCCAACTTCATTTTCACAAAAACAATATTTCGGGTTTGATTTTCACAAGCTCTAAAAAATAAGTATCAAAAAATCCCACGTGTGGGGTTTTTTGATAAGGCTCAGGAAATCTATCGCGAACGTAACACTACTTACGTAACACTACACTTACGAATGACCTTTCCTTACGGTCTGGCCTTCAACTTCCTGAACCTCGCTTA
>JAKANQ010000012.1 GCA_021812365.1 bacterium | reverse complement strand
ACTGAGGCGCGAAAGCGTGGGGAGCAAAAAGGATTAGATACCCTTGTAGTCCACGCCCTAAACGATGATCACTAGCTGTCTCGAGTATCGACCCTCGGGGTGGCGTAGCTAACGCGTTAAGTGATCCACCTGGGAAGTACGGCCGCAAGGCTAAAACTCAAAGGAATAGACGGGGACTCGCACAAGCGGTGGAGCATGTGGTTTAATTCGACGGTAAACGAGAAACCTTACCAAGACTTGAAATGCCTACGAAGATAGTCAGAAATGATTATCGTCTTTACTGACGGAGGCACAGGTGCTGCATGGTTGCCGTCAGCTCGTGTCGTGAGACGTTCCATTAAGTTGGGTAACGAGCGCAACCCTTTCCCTGTGTTATATGTGTCACAGGGGACTGCCGTGTTATACACGGAGGAAGGCGAGGATGACGTCAAATCAGCATGGCCCTCTGATGTCTTGGGCTACACACATGCTACAATGGTCGGTACAACGGGCTGCCAAACCGTAAGGTGGAGCTAATCCTATAAAACCGACCTCAGTTCAGATTGAGGGCTGCAACTCGCCCTCATGAAGTTGGAATCGCTAGTAATCGCGGATCAGAACGCCGCGGTGAATACGTTCTCGAGTCCTGTACTCACTGCCCGTCACACCAAGGGAGCTGGTATTGCCTGAAGTTTCCGCAAGGGGATCAGGGTAAGATCGGTGACAAGGGTGAAGTCGTAACAAGGCACGGGTAGCGGAAGCTGCTCGTGGATCAATTACATTTATCTACTATTGAGTCTTCGGATGAAAGTAGCGGATGAATTCGACATTTTTCTTTTGAAATATGCGCTACTATAGGTAGCAAAAGGTGTTGGCCGATAAACCTTAAATATGTCTCGGCTTGGTATTCGCAAGAATACTATGGGACAACTAAGAAAGTCCTTAATTATTCAGTATGTATGACAGTGCTCACAATGATATTTGCAATCGGCCCCTCTTCGAGGGGTCGATTTGTTTTTAGTTTATTCTTTTTCTGATATACTTAACCATACCAATGGCAGACTCAAAAAAAATACTTATTGTCGAGGATGAGCCCTTGCTTGGCAATTTGTTGAAACAGCGTTTTGAAAAAGAGGGTATCGAGGCTATTCTGGCACGCGATGGAGAAGAGGCGCTGAACGTACTTCGCGCAACGCGCCCCGATCTTATTTTGCTGGATATCATTCTTCCGAAAATATCAGGATTTGAACTTTTAGAAACGATGTCGGCGGACCCTAGCATTGAGAAATCTCCCGTCATCATCACTTCGAATCTCGGACAGGATTCCGATGTGAAAAGGGGCCAATCGCTTGGTGCGTTGGAATATTTCGTGAAAGCAAAAATATCGATTGAAGAACTTGTGGAGCATGTGAAGTCGGTGTTGGCAAATGGGGTACGGTAGCGGCCGCATGACGAGTAGTGTATAATCACATAAAAGTCATTAATTAACTATGAATACTTTTAAAAAGGGTTTCGTGCTCACCGGAGGAACGAAAAATAGTTGGTATGAGGTGGGAAACAATCTCACATTTGTAGAAGAAATCAAATCAATATATTCGTAATTTAGAATCAAATAGTGTATAATTAAAAAAAGTCATTAATCAACCATGAATAATCTCAAAAAAGGTTTCACACTTATCGAATTGCTCATTGTTATTGCAATTCTTGCGGTCTTGTCCGTCGCGGTGGTCCTGGTCCTGAACCCCGCAGAACTCTTGAAGCAAGCGCGTGATTCTACTCGCATTTCAGATATGGCGGCAATCAACAGCGCGGTTGCGTTATATATCACCGATCAGGCAAATCCTGGGCTTGGAGGTACTGGCAATGCGCAGTGCGCAGTGCCGAAGGCGTATTGTACGTATGCTACTACGACGCCCGGAGTATTTTCCACAATCTCTTCATGCACGGTAAGTACCTCGACTGCGATTGATGGTTCTGGCTGGGTTTCTGTGGCGTTCTCAAGTATCTCCGCGGGTTCTCCTATCTCAAAATTGCCGATTGACCCCTCAAACACCCAGAGCAATTTCTATGTATACGGATGTAACGGCATGAACTACAAATTGGAGTCAGTGATGGAGAGCATCAAATATTCCAACCCCACATCAGGATATGAGAGGAACTCATATGATGGAGGAACGAACAACAATTGGTATGAAGTCGGAAATTATCTCGCGCTGTAACATAGTAGTGAATGAATCCCGCCCAAGAGGCGGGATTTTAATTGCAAAACATCTTTTCAAGAGTGTGCTAAAATGATGAGGTAATGATAAATTTACCTCCGGAGAAACTTAAAGAAATTCTTATGAGTTCGGGTATTACCACGCCGGAAATATTTGCGCGTGTCTTGGATGAGGCAAAACGAAAGCAGCAAAATGTGATTGATGTGCTGATTTCGCAGGGTATCGTGAACAAGGAGTATCTTCTCATTCTCATCGCGCAAAATCTTCATGTGGAGCGGGTAAATCTTGGTGTGGTAAAAGTGGATGCAACATTGCTCAATCTGATTCCGGAGGATGTGGCGAGGAGAAGGAAGATAATCGTGTTCGGTAGGGAGGCGGATGGAAGATATAAGGTGGCAATGGACGATCCGACCGACCTCGAGACCGTTGATTATTTGAATTTGAAGCTTGGCGGGCAGATAAAACCATATCTTGCGACTGAGGAGGACTTGGATAGGGGGTTCGTACTCTATGGCGAAAAGATAACTCAGGATTTTCAGCAGGTTATTGAAGAGAGTGTTCGCGAATCGCTACGTTCGAAGGCTCGCGGTGACGCGGAAAAGGAAGCTCAGGACTTGCCGATAGTCGCCATCGTGGATAATTTACTTTCGTACGCAATTTCCTCGCGCGCATCCGATGCGCACTTCGAAGTGCTGGATGATGTAGTGCTCGTTCGTTTTCGCATTGATGGCGTGTTGCATGAGATAATCAGAATGCCAAAGGAGATTGAGGCGGCAATTGTGGCACGTATCAAGATACTTTCCAATCTGCGCGTTGACGAGCATACGCATCCGCAGGACGGTCGCTTTCGCCATAAGGTGGGGGGTATGGTGGTTGATATCCGCGTATCAATAATTCCAACCTTCTATGGAGAGAAGATAGTAATGCGTTTGTTGACTGCGGCGCAAAAGCCACTTTCACTTGCAGACCTTGGATTATATGAGGCGGATATAAAAACGCTCGAGAATGCCATCAAGAAGACATACGGCATGGTGCTCGCCGCGGGTCCTACGGGTTCAGGTAAGACGACCACGCTCTATTCATTGCTCAATATGATGAATAAACCTGATGTGAATATTGTGACCATCGAAGATCCTATCGAATACGATATGCGCTACGTGAACCAGATGCAGGTGAATGTGGCTGCGGGAATCACCTTTGCCGCCGGGTTGCGCTCCATTCTCCGCCAAGATCCCAACATCGTCATGGTGGGTGAAATTCGCGATGCGGAGACGGCAAATATTTCCGTGCAGGCGGCTCTGACAGGACACGTGGTGCTCTCAAGCTTGCACACAAATGATGCGCCGACCGCCGTCCCGCGCTTTGTCGATATGGGGGTCCCGCCATTTCTCGTGTCGGCGGTATTGAATACCGTAGTTGCTCAGCGTCTTGTGAGGAAGATACATATGGAATGCATCGAGTCATACGAGCCCCCTACCGCACTGCTTGAGGCGGTGAAGCATGAACTTGAATTGAGCGGCATTTCCGACAGTGGCGTGAAGATACCAAAGACATTCTATCGGGGGAGAGGGTGCGCGGCTTGCGGACATACGGGATTTTTGGGGCGACTTGGAATCTATGAGGTGCTTGATGTGACGGAAGAGGTGCGCAAACTAATCATTAGTCCCGATTTCAATCTTGATACGCTTCGCCATCTTGCGCGAAGCGAAGGGATGACTACGATGTTTGAGGATGGACTAAGGAAGGTTGAACGGGGTGTGACCACTATTGAAGAAGTGCTTCGTGTCATTCGTGAATAGGCGGGGTATAATGATTGCAGCGCAGTAATCTATGAAATTCAGATATATCGCATCACAATCAAATGGCCGTGTGGTTGAGGGTGACTTGGATGTCCAAAACGTACAGGACGTCTTGTCATATTTGGCAAAGAACAATCTAAAGCCCATAAGCATCAAGTCTGCGGAAACCGCCAAGGCCGCGCTTTTTAAGGGGAACATCAATATAACCGATCAGATATTTCTTACGAAATATCTCGCGCTTATGTTGAAGATAGGTACGGGTCTTTTGGAGGCTATTGATATTCTTATCGCGGACTTCAAAAAACCCGCCATCCGTAACTTTCTTTTCGAGGTGCGCGCGGCACTTGAACAGGGCCAGCCATTCTACACCACGTTCGCAAAATATCCGAAAGTATTCAACAACGTCTATATAAACCTTGTGCGCGCGGGAGAAGAATCGGGAAATTTGGAAAAGATATTCGCGGACCTTACTGATACGCTCACGAAACAGAAAGATCTGCAAGACACCGTGAGGGGAGCGCTTATTTATCCCGCGCTTCTTCTTGTCGGCTCGATCAGTATTCTCTTTTTTCTCGTGATGTTCGCGTTGCCGAAGATCGCAAATGTGTTCTTAGAGGGCGGATTTAAGCCGCCGGCATTCTCTCAGGTTGTGTTTTCGGTCGGCCTTTTTTTCAGTCATTTCGGATTCTATTTTTTGGGCGTGGTCATTGTGTTCGCGTTCATTGCGTTTTGGCTCAATAAGACCTCAGACGTATTCAGAAAATTCATTTCAAGTATATTTGCGAATTTCCCACTGGTAAAAAGCGTGTTGAAGAAAATGGCATTGCAACGATTTGCTGCGACCCTTTCATCCTTGGTGAAGGCTGGCGTGCCGCTTACGAAGGCATTGGATATCACCGCTGACGCGGTGGCAAATGAAGAATTAAAGGCATCAATCCATCGCATCTCACAGGAAGGGCTTGCAAAGGGTCTTACGATAGGCGAGGCATTCCGCCGTGAAACGGCGTTTCCTTCAACCATCACGAATCTCGTGGCGATTTCCGAGAAGGCAGGCCATTTGGATGAGGTGCTTATAACATTAAGTGAATTTTATACCAAAGAAATCGATTCGTCCGTGAAGGAGCTTGTTGCATTTTTGGAGCCCGCGCTCCTTGTATTCATTGGATTGGTGGTGGCGACGATTGCGCTTGCAATCATCGTTCCTATTTACCAATTGACGACCCAATTCTAACGACAATGCGCCACGATCTAAAAAAGAGGCATATGCATAATGGCGGATTCACTATGATTGAGCTTTTGATAGTGATAGCAATCATGGCCATCTTGTCTACCACGGGTTTTCTCTTTCTTGGTAATTTTTCAGCGAATAATAATCTAAAGAAAGTGCTTTCCGAGGTGGGGGCGGTCGTTACCGCAACGCAGAAGAGGTCAATTACGCAAGATACGGGGAAGCGATGGAATGTTCGTTTCAGTAATTCGGCAAGTTCCGGAAATCAATTCATCGTATTTTCAGGATTGAGTTATGCGACAAGCTCGATTGATAGGACATATGCGCTGGCGCACAACGTTCAATTTTCCGAACCGTCGGTAGGTAATTCATTCGACGCGCTCTTTGCGCCAATTACGGGCGCACTTCCCTCAAGAAAGATAATTTCAATGGTTACGGGAAGAGGCGATGGATTCGTGGGCGACCTCATCTTGAATACGTCGGGATTGGTGACGACGCGTTCCGAATCGGGGCTTGTGGGATATTGGCATTTTGATGAGGGTGTGGGAACAACCACATTTGATGCGGCGGGTATGGGGAGTAATGGAACGCTTGTGAGTAGTCCAACATGGCAGACGGGAGGTGCTTGTATTTCAGGAAGTTGCTTAAGCTTTTCTAATAATTATGTGACCTTTTCTTCCGCTCCCTCTCTTTCTTCTGCAGGCACATTGAGCGCGTGGGCTCTCGTGAATGCGTGGGGGACAAACTACGATTCGATAATTTTCAAAGGTCCCGGAACGAGTTGGTCACAGATTGATTATGGACTTTTTCGTAACGGTTCGACAAATCAATTTCTTGGGACTATTAATGATGGAGTAAATAATATGAGTGGAACGGGACCGAAATCATCTCTTATCACCTTGGGGCAATGGTATTATTTTGTTTTTACATGGAATGGGTCTGTTTCCAAATTTTATACAAATGGAATTGAAACGGGGTCTTTTGCTTGGACCAAGTCAGCGGGAACCCGTTCCACCAATATGAAGATTGGAAAAGCGGTAGATGGGGTTGCGTATCCGTTTAACGGACTTATTGACGAAGTTCGCATTTACAATCGCGCGCTTTCCGCGACGGAAGTTTTGAATATGTATAATGACCTCAAATAACTACATTGAAAATTTAAAATTGTTTCCCTGTGGGAGATGTCCTGAAGGGACAAAGATTAAAAAATTATGAAAAAAATCTTTCAATCTTTCAATCTTCCAATCTTTAAATTGAACGATGATCGTAGCGGACAATCGCTTATCGAGGTTATCGTGGGGCTTGCGATTGGCGCAATTCTTATGGGGGCATCCGCGTTTGCAATTGCGGGTATGATACAGACGAATAATACATCCCAGAAATGGCGGTCAGCCACCGCGCTCGCGCAGGGACTTTTAACGAATGCGCGCGCATATGGAACGGTAAATTGGCAAAACCTATACGGACTTTCCAAAGGTTCTTCCTCCGATTATTTTTTGAATGCATCGGGAACCACCTACAACGTCATTGGGGGAAAGGAGGGGATGCTTGATAATGATGTGACAAGCGGTTTGGTGGGAGAGTGGAAATTCGATGAGGATATAGGAACGACAAGCACGCTGACCTATGACGCCACGGGAAATGGAGATAACGGAACGCTTATGAGCAGTCCCACGCGCGCGACATCAACATGCAAGATAGCAAATTGTCTGGTGTTCAACGGAAGCAATTATGTCTCAATACCGAATAGTGCGACACTTGAATTGAGAAATGCCATCTCCATCTCTGCGTGGGTAAATCCCGCCACATCAACTGCTTCAACGCAATTAGCTATTATGGGAAAGAGCAGTGAGGTGATCCTCAGTTTGAGCTACGGTCAGTCGCGTTTCACCATTTATGCGACCGCAGGAGGATACTCTCAGGCAATGGGGGGTACGATACTCCCCGCGAATACGTGGTACCACATTGTGGGTACGTTTGATGGGAATCAGATAAAGATCTATGAGAATGGCGTACTGAAAGGTACCACCAATTATAGTACGAGCATTGCAGATACTGCGGCCATACCATACATAGGTTCTGCGGGTGGATATCAATTTTTCAGCGGTTCCATCGATGATGTGCGCATTTACAATCGCGCACTCTCCGCGTACGAGGTAGGGCAGCTTTATAACAGTAATGTATTTAAACGATATTTTTATGTTGAGAATACGTGCCGCACGAATGATGCTTCCAGTTCCATTTCGGGGGTATCGCCCTGCGCGGGCGGTTCCGCGGATGACCCATCGACGCAGAAGATAAGCGCCATCACGGAGTGGACTACGCCCACTGGCGCAAATCCGCAAGTGCTGCTTTCCGATTATGTGACTCGTTGGAAAAATTCCGTATTTCAGCAGAACGATTGGTCCGGAGGCCCGAATGCTACGGGGGTGACCACAAATCCCACCAACTTATTCACCTCATCATCCAACGTCAATTTTTCCGGTAAGTCACTACGCATACAAGGATTATAGAATGAGAAAGTCCTCGCTATTAGCGGGGACTTTCTGTTATTAGTTTTTTGCTTCGTTTCAGTTATAATGAAGGTATGGTTCAAGTAAGAAATTTCAGCGATTCTCTCGACGCGCATCTTGAGCGTTTGAACGCGCATATTGAAACGGAACGCGAAAAGCCGAGCTCAGAACTCTCTTCATCGCGTGAGATAGTGAAACGTTCTCTTGAGAAATATGCGGAACAGGTTGCCCCGCTTCAAAATGTAAGCGTTCAGCAAACCCAATATTCGGTGCCGGTATCTCAGGCGACCCCTATTTCCGCGGGTTCCAGTTCATTACCGAATTATTTTTTCGATAGCGAGATTGCGGCAGGAATCAAAGAAGAAGTTTCTAAATTGGTAGAGTCGGCATTTTCAGAAGGGTTGGAGAAAGCAATCATGGAATCGCGTAAACACACCGCGTTTGTGCAGGATGCCTTTCATGATGCATTGGTTGATAAACTGATGCCGGAACTTAAAAAAAGAGGAATGATACGCTAACTCTTCTCAATGGTCTATTTAATAATCTTTCTCGCATTCTTTTTTGCAGCGCTTCTTGGACTTGCGTTGTTCTTTTCATGGAGGAAAAAGATACAAAAATTGCTCTCAGACAGTTTAGATATGAAATTGTTCTTAGTCCGTATGCCGCAAAAAACGAAGGAGGGGACCGATCTTAAGAAGGAGATAGGAATGTTCGAACAATTTTTGGGTGCGGCGACCTCATTTGGCGGTCCGTTCGTGGTTGAGATTGCAGTACCGCATCTTGGAGAAGAGATTCATTTTTATGTCGCGGTTCCTGGGAAGGCTCGTGATGCGGTAGTACGTCAGATACAGGCATTGTGGAGTGACGCGAGTGTCAGTGAGACGGATGAGTATAATATTTTCAATTATTCGGGAGCGGTGTCTGGAGTATTGGTAAAACAAAAAGAAAAGGATATTCTTCCGATTCGCACGTATCGTGAGTTGGATGCCGATTCGTTCTTATCGGTATTGGGCGGACTCTCGACCATCAATGAGGTGGGGGAGGGGTGTGCCATCCAGTATGTTGCCCGTCCTGCATCAAGCAAGGGGAAGGGAAATATTCAGTATGCAATCAATTTATTGAAGAAGGGAACGTCCGCGAAGCAAGTATTTGGCGGTTCGTGGCTTGCGTTGAAAGATTTTCAAGAAGCGCTTGCTCCCGGTGAGACGGGTAAGGGCGGCGGAACAGTTGATGAGGCGGCGCTTGAAGCACTGAGAGCAAAGATAGGAAAGCAGCTCTTTGATGTGAATATTCGCATCGTCGCATCGGCGCCTAGCCAGTTTCAAGCGGATTCGATACTTGAAGGCATTATCGCGGGATTTTCGCAATTTTCCGCGCCCGAACGGAACGAATTCAAAATAGTGAAGCCGAGGAAGATGTCTGATTTCGTGCATTCGTTCGTGTTTCGTGAATTTAAAGAGACTGACGCGCTCCTTCTGAATTCGGAAGAATTTGCGAGTGTTGCTCATTTCCCCACCCCATTCACCGATGTGCCAAGAATTAAATATCTTAAGTCGCGCGAAGCTCCTCCTCCTTCAAATTTGCCAAAAGAAGGAATCTTGTTGGGCGAGAGCACATACAGGAACATGCGTGTTCCCGTGCGTTTAACGCGCGAAGATAGGCGCCGGCATCTCTATGTAATTGGACAGACTGGCACTGGGAAATCGGTCTTCATCAATAATTTATCGGGGCAGGACATCGTGAATAATGAGGGTGTGTGTGTGATAGATCCGAATGGTGACCTGTTTGAAGATGTGCTAAAGAGGATTCCTGAAAACAGGCTTGGTGATGTGGTCATTGTCGACCCAAGCGACCTTTTGCATCCCGTGGGACTCAATATGCTTGAATACGACCCTCGTTTCCCCGAGCAAAAGACATTCCTCATCAATGAATTGATGCAAATATTCGATACGCTCTATGATCTGAAGACGACGGGGGGTCCCATGTTCGAACAATACACGAGGAATGCGCTTCTTCTTTTAATGGATGATCCATCCAATGGATTTACCATCCTTGAGATTCCTCGCGTGCTGTCTGATGTGGAGTTTAGGCGAGGCCTTCTCGAAAAATGCACCAATATTCTTACCAAAGATTTTTGGGAGAAAGAAGCGGAAAAAGCGGGAGGTGACGCTGCGCTTGCGAATATGGTTCCGTATATCACGTCAAAGTTCAACACATTCATCGCAAATGATTATATGCGTCCCATCGTGGCGCAATCGCGAAGTTCTATTGATTTTCGCAAAGTAATGGATGAGGGGAAGATATTGCTGGTAAACCTCTCAAAGGGAAAGATAGGTGAGTTGAACGCTTCGTTGCTTGGAATGATAATCGTGGGCAAGCTTACCATTGCGGCATTTTCTCGCGCAGATATGGACGCGGAGAAAAGGCGTGATTTTTATCTCTATATGGATGAGTTCCAGAACTTTACCACGCCAAGCATCTCGACTATTCTTTCCGAAGCAAGAAAATACCGGCTCTGCGTGATTGCGGCTCATCAATTCATCGCACAGCTCAAGGAGCCTATTCGTAACGCGATATTCGGTAATGTGGGTTCGCTTGTGGCGTTTCGCGTTGGTGCGGATGATTCTGAATTTTTGGAGAAACAATTTGAGCCGGTATTTTCCGCAAAGGATCTTTTGAGCATCGATAATCTGAATGCGCACGTGAAGATACTTATCAATAATCAGGTCTATCCCGCATTCAATATGTTCGTTCCGTTTCCTCCACGGGGAAGCGAGGGGATAATGCAGCGAGCGCAAGAGCTTTCACGCATAACTTATGGTAGGCCTCGCGAAGAAGTGGAGGCTGAGATCCATCGCAGATTAAAGGTGGCGTAATTCGCATTCATTATGTCAAAACCATACCTTTCTCTTATTATGCCGGTTCGCGACGAAGAGAAGACGATGCTTCCTACTCTCCTTGCGCTTGATTACGTCCTTTCCATCTCGGAGTTCTCATTTGAGGTCATTATTGTAGATGATGGCTCGCGCGACGGAACGGTGAATGTGGTGAGACAGTACGAGAAAGTGCTAAAGCAGCTCCGGTGTGTTGAGCGAAAAAACAGCGGCGGAAGCGGTGCGGCGATAAAAGAGGGGATGGCCGCAGCTCACGGGAATATTCGGCTGATACTTTTTCCTTCATGCGTAGGATTTTTAGATAAGCGGGAAGAAATAATCACGGCATTCAAGAATGGGTTTGATATGGTGGTCGGTTCCAGAAACAGAGGAATTGAGCCGCTTCCCGCAACACGCGCACTGAAAAGATATTTGCGAAGGGTAGGGAATTCGCTCATGTGCGGAAAAGTATTGAAGAGGGTTTCCGATGCGCGATTCGGCGCAATGTGTCTGACGGAAGAAGCGGCGACATGGCTCTTTTCATTTTCAGAATTGTCGGATAATAGCGATATCTTCTTCGAATTGCACGTCTTATCCATGGTGAATGGATTCAAACTTCATGAAGTTGAATACGGGAGAGACGATTCTTGTTCGTGCGGCACGGGGGCATGGGATTGGATAAGGGCATTTTTGAGCGCAGTGCGCGTACGATACATGACCAAAAGGAAAAAGGGGAAGGAGGATGCCGTGTTGGAGCAATAAGGCTTGCTGGTGTATCATGAAAAAGACATGGAACATAAACTTGAGTTCATCAATGAGTGCAAGGAGTTGGTGTCAAAAGTAGAGAAGGCTGAAATATCCATTGAAGATGCGTGTTATGCGATTGCGGGAAAAATGGCAGATGACGCATTTCGCAATGATCTGGAGTTGATTGGCGTCATGGAAGAGGCGGGAGAGCTTGAGCTGCCACCGCATCAGGTGAGTGGCGATAGGGACGCACGATGGGAGGCGCTGAAGGAAAAGATAAAAGATCTATGAAGAAACTACTTATCGCAAATTGGAAGATGAAGCCGAGGACGGCGAGAGAGGCTGTGAAACTTGCAAAAGCAAGCGACGTAAGGGATGTTCTTATCGCCCCTCCATATGCATTTTTGCCAATCGTAAAAAACGCATTGAAAAAAGCAACACTTGGCGCGCAAGACTTCTTCTATGAAGATCCGAAACAAGGAGGTGCTTTTACAAGCGCGGTCTCGGTATCAATGGTGAAATCTCTTGGTGTGAAATTTACGATCAT
Organism: bacterium; assembly: GCA_021812365.1. Taxonomy (GTDB): domain Bacteria; phylum Patescibacteriota; class Minisyncoccia; order UBA6257; family GWB1-50-10; genus CAIKKG01. The sequence continues at coordinate 2,199 of JAKANQ010000012.1, read as the reverse complement.
TGGACACTCGGAACGAAGAGCGTATTTTTCGGAGACCGACGAACAGGTTACGAAGAAGATACTTCTTGCGTATGAGAATGGGATTCTTCCCGTGCTGTGTGTGGGAGAGTCGCAATCGGTGCGACAGCGGGGGATTATGGAAGCAAAAGCGTTCGTGGCCCTGCAAATTGCGAAAGACCTTTCGAGGGTCCCACAACAGGCAAAAAAGATAGTGATAGCGTATGAACCGATTTGGGCGATAGGGACGGGAAATAATGATACGCCTGAGAACGCCGCGGATATGGCACGGCATATAAAGAGCGTGGTTGCAAAGAATAATCACGGGCTCAATGTTGCGGTGTTGTATGGCGGTTCGGTGAATTCAAAGAATATCACGGCATTCGCAAAAGAGAATGATATCAATGGATTTTTGGTAGGTGGCGCGAGCACTGATGTGAAAGAATGGAAGGCGATCATGGCAATCGTAAAAAAAGCATAACGCGATGAAAAGAGGATTTAAAAAATTCATATATGGGCTCTTCTACCTCTCGTTGCTCGGGGTTTTTGTATTGCTCGTAGTGAAGTCCATAACCAAAACCACTCCTACGTGTTTTGATAATATTCAAAATCAAAACGAGGCCGGTATTGATTGTGGTGGTCCGTGCACGCCGTGTGACATAAAAAATCTCATTCCGTTGGATGAGGCGGCACCCTCGCGCATATTTTCGCTTGCATCGGGAAAGGCCTTTGCGCTTTTTAAGGTTGAGAATCAAAATACGGACTATCACGCAATGCCCTTTTCATATACGGTGAATGTGCTCGATCTGAATGGCGTAAATGTAGAGTCATGGACGGGTTCGGACTTTCTTTTTGCGGGGGAGACCCGCTACATACTTGAAACGCGCATCACTCCTCCCGCCCGCTCGATAGGCTCCGTTTCAATACGTTTGAGTGACCCAGTATGGAAATCGGTGAATGATTTTGTACCACCTTCTCTTTCTTTGAATGATATAAAGACGGATATGGGGAGCAGCTGGCTTCGTGTGAGCGGTACGGTAAAAAACGGAAGTTCATTTTCCGCGAACAACGTGAGGGTGGTGGCTATTCTGCGCAGCAAGTCTGGGGCGGAACTTTTTGCATCGCAGACCGTCTTAACAAGCGTGTCCGAATTTGGCACGGAGTCCTTTACGGTTTCATTTCCATTTGATACAACTCTTATTAAGGAGCTTGATCCAAATGGGACCAGGGTATTCGCAAGCAGCAAATGATTTCAGGTTCAAAACATCTTGATTGGGGAATTATCGGAGGCTTGTGCGTCATTGCGGCGGCAAGCCTTGTTTCTCTTGCGAGCGCGAATGTCGCGTTTTTCTGGCGGCAGCTTATCTGGTATGCTGTTGGATTCACCATCATTTTGGCGGGGAGTAGGTTTGATTGGCGCTGGATAGGGGGTCAGGCGTGGTTTAGGCAAGGTCTTTATTGGGTGAGTATTGTATTTGTGGTGTATTCCAACTTGCAGCATGGAACGGTGAGGGGCGTGAAGAGCTGGATATCCATCGCGGGCGTACAGTTTGAACCCGGAGAATTGGTGAAACTGGCGCTCATTTTGATATTTGCGGATTTTTTTGCAAAGCGGCATATCCACGCATATCGTACGAAGAATGTTTTTATCTCCTTTGCCTATGCCGCATTGCCGGCCGCGCTCATTGCGCTTCACCCGGACCTTGGTTCGGCATTCATCATCATGTCTCTATGGTTTGGCTATATGCTGATGAGTGGTATTCACGTGAAGCGATTCCTGCTTGGACTCGGGGTATTGCTCACGGGGGCGCTGCTCATGTGGTCCTTCTTCTTGAGGCCCTACCAGAAGGCGCGTATCACCGCATTCATATTTCCCGAGAAGGATCCACTGGGCATAAGCTACAACGTGATTCAAGCAAAGGTTGCAATTGGTTCGGCGGGATTCTGGGGCAAGGGCTTTAAAATGGGGACGCAGACCCAGCTTCATTTTTTGCCTGAATCGAAAACCGATTTCATCTTTGCCGCGTTCGTGGAGGAGTGGGGGTTTGCGGGGGGAGCCATCCTTCTCTTGACATTTTTATTTATTGTGTATAGGGTTACTCTAATTGGACAAAGAGCCCACGATAACTATTTCAGACTAATAAGTTTGGGAGGGGGATTGTTTTTTATTGTCCATTTTTTTGTCAATGTAGGGTCGAATTT
>JAKANQ010000024.1 GCA_021812365.1 bacterium | reverse complement strand
CTATCACTGTCGGAATCATATAAAGAACTTGAATGATGCGCTGCGCGGCCGAGTAGAGACCGATGGCGGTTGCATTCGTGAGCCAGCCGAGCATTACCACGTCCAAGCTCAGCATAAATGAACCAAGTAGTCCGATGATGGCTGTTGCCCACGCGGCATTCAATATCTCCTTCGCGTATTCCATTTTGAAATTCGCAACAATCTTTACGAATTCTTCGCGAAGCAGCATAAAGCCCGCAAGCGAGCCGACTAATACGCTCCCCACGTAGGCGTAGGTGATTGCATACGCGGTTTTTGAGTAAAAGAGAATGCCGATACAGAAGACCGCAATGGAGATATTAGTAAGAAGCGTGATAAATGCTTCGCGTTCCATTTTTTCCTGCGAACGAAAATATGCATTCCAAAAATCTCTCAGGTTATCAAAGACCACGATGAGCGCCACGAGCGGCATAATTGCGGTTGCTTCTTTAATGTGCGAGAAATGAGGCGCGATGAAAATGACCGCAAGCGCAGTAAGCGTGAGGAGGAGAACCTTCATCCAGAATGCAGTTGCGAAGTACGCGCGCGCATCACTTGGTTTTTGCGCCGCGTTGCGCGTGAGCACCGAATTGATGCCTACGTCGGCAAAGAGCGTAAAGAAGCCGGCGAGGCCAAGCGCGTACGAAAAGACACCATACTCGGACGTGCCAAGGAGGCGGGCCACATAGATGATGGCTGCGGCGCGGATGATGCGTCCTCCTACCTGACTTAAGGTAAGCCAGAACGCATTTTTCATAATGGTTTGCGACGAACTCTTATTTTCTAAAAGGAGTGATTTAATGCGGCGTATCATGCGTGGTTACTGCTTTGCGTATGAGGTGAATAGATATTTGATGGTTCGCAAGAATATGACAAAGTCCAAGAAGACGGAGCGGTTCTTGATGTAGTACACATCGTAGCAAAGTTTCTCATACGCTTCTTCAAGCGAGGCGCTCGGCTTGTAGCGCACCTGTGCCCATCCCGTGAGGCCCGGTTTTACCACGTGACGGATTTCGTAATAGGGGAAGCGTTCATACTGCGCCGACAGTTCTGAGCTCTCGGGGCGAGGTCCGACAAGTGAGATATCATTTTTCAGGATATTGATAAGCTGCGGCAATTCATCAAGGTGGGTAAAGCGCAACACGGCACCCACTTTTGTGATGCGCGAATCATTCTCTTCAGTCCACGCGGGTCCCTTTGCGTCGGTTTTCATCGTTCTGAATTTATAGATGATAAATTTCTTCCCATTCTTTCCTGTTCGCTCCTGCTTGTAGATGATAGGCCCCTTTGATGTGAGTTTTATAAGGAGTGCAATGCATATCCCGGGAATCAAAAAGAGTAATCCCGTGATGACCGCAATGAATATATCTACCGAGCGTTTTATGGTGTCATACGCAGGTCTGCGCGTTGAGATGTTTTCAATGAACCAGTTTTCCTCAAGTTCTCTCAACGGTTCTTTTTCGAACAATGTTTCATAGAAATCCGAAAAACGAACAACTGAGACTTCTAAGGGGAGTAGCTTATACAGCGAACGCAGCGCTGAAAAATTGTGTGCGAGATTTTGCTGCATTACCACGAGCTGCGTGCCCGAGGACCTTACGAGTTTTTGAAGTTCATTCAATTCACCGTCGGTTGTATCGTTAAGCCAGCGAACAAGATTGTAGTCCGCGTCTTTGTTCTGTTTGAGATAGTGTGCAGCCTCTTCTGTGAGCGGGGAAGTGCCTACGAGTATCACATTCAATTTACCCGATGAGGAAAAGAGAAGAGCAAATTCTCTCCAAAGGTACGCAAGGAGCAAAAAGATTGCCGCGAAGATGAAGAGATTCGCGCGCGGGGTGAGTTCGAAGAATCTCGGGAACAGGTAGAAGGCGATGATGGAGCCCGCGGTTGCGATGGCAATCGCGCGCGAAAGCGCCTTTATGAGCCATGAGCGATTTCCAAATGTTCGATACTGGTACAAGTTGTTCCAATAGAACGCGAGCGCCCAGATAATAAGGATGGCTGAAAACGGACCCAGGTGAGCGTCAAAACTCCCTTTGAACGTGGCCAAATTGTGATATCGCGCAAGTATCATTGCGGCAAGGCTGATATAGAATACCGCGATATCGCCTACAAGGAAGAGCCCTTTCTTAATTGTGCTCATAGGTTTGTTCGCCTTATAATACCTCGTTTTTCCTTGATTTGAAAGGATTTCTTTATCGGATTGACGGGGCTATTATGTGAAGTAGAATTGGTGTATGGAAGAAAATAAAACATCATCAACACAAAAAAGAGATTGGATATTACCTGCGAGTATTCTTATTGCGGCGCTTCTTGTTTCAGTGGCGCTTACGTACAATGCGGGAAAGAAAGATATTTCTGGAAATACGCAGACCGCTGCGGCCGCTCCTGGCGGAACGGTTACTCCACAGAAGCCGACGGTAGGAGCCGATGACCCGCAGATTGGATCTGCAAACGCCCCCGTCACTATGATTATGTACTCCGATCCTTCGTGCCCGTTCTGCGGCGCGGCGGAAGGCGGCAACCAGCAGGTGATGGCCTACTTGCGTTCACAGGACAGTTCGTGGGAACCGTCAATCCCCAACATCATGAAGAATTATGTTGATACGGGGAAGGTGAAGATTGTCTACAAATATTTCCCGGGTCACGGCACGGGAGAGCAGGCGATGAAAATGTTGTTCTGCGCGAACGATCAGGGAAAGTTTTGGGACTTGAATGACATAATCGCGAAGAATCAGGATATTGTTTCCGATGCCTCAAAAGTAGAGGACTTGGCGAAATCGGTGGGTGTTGATACGAATCAGCTTGATACGTGTCTTGCAAGCAAGAAGTATGATGACAAGCTTCAGAAGGATTTTGATAGCGGTAAGGCTGCGGGAGTGGAAGGCACGCCGGCATTCTTTATCAATGACACGTTTGTATCCGGTGCGGTGTCGTATGCGTCAATGAAGAACGCAATTGACGCGGCTCTCGGCAAATAAGTATGCATATGAGGTGGAATTATTGGGTCATCATCGGTTCGGCGGTTTGGCTCCTTGTTTCTCCTTGGGTGCTCGGGTTTTCTGCGTACAATTTAGCATTGTGGAATAATATGCTCGTAGGCGGATTCATTATTATTATTGCGCTGTGGGATTTTGTCCCTCCCGAGGAGTAAGCATCGCTTGTCGAAGCGGTGAGGTGTTCACAAATTATATATAA
>JAKANQ010000023.1 GCA_021812365.1 bacterium | reverse complement strand
GAACTCATCCACCATCGTCTCGAAGATGTGTTCCGCGTGCTTCAAGGCTTCTTCGGCAAATTCTGTCGTCTTCAAATATTCATAAAGCTCATCCTTGAGCGCGGAGAGGGTGTCGTTTGTAAGCGCGTTCTCGAGTTTTCCATTGAGGAAGCCTGTAAAAAGCGCTTTGATCGCGGGTGCGGTTTCCGGTTCCAATACATCCTGTTTCTTCTTTCCGATCTCCTTGATGATATCTTTCTGGAAATTGACGAGTTTTTTCACTGTTTCATGAGAAGATGAGAATACCTCTGTTGCTTTTGCCTCAGAGATCTCCTTTCCTTCGAATTCAATCATGTTGATGAATGATTCGGTACCGCAAAAAAGAGCGGAATATGTTCTTCCATCCGCCGCCTCATTCATTGTTGTACGAACGCCCGCAACAGGACCTCCCCACGGGATGTCGGAGATTCCGAGCGCGGCTGATGCTGCGAGGAGCGCCACTACATCGGGGCTATGAATTCCATCATATGAGATGATGGTGAGCACCACTTGTACCTCGCGGCGCAAGCGCTGGTCGAAAAGCGGACGAATCGTTCTATCTATAAGCCTTCCAGAGAGAATCGCGTTTTCCGTAGGTCTGTTCTCGCGGCGCACAAATCTGCTGCCCAAGATTTTTCCCGCGGCATAGAAACGTTCCTCATAATCTACCGTGAGAGGAAAATAATCCAAGTTTGTCTCCTTGTGTCCCATCACGACCGCCGCAAGCACCACGGTATCTCCGTGTTTTGCGAGCACCGCGGCATTTGCCTGGTGAGCTATCTCTGATACCTCTATCTCAAACTTCGCCCCATCGAATTCCGTTGCAAACGTTTTTCTGTTTAATTTCATTATTTATGTTCCATTTATATGTCAATAAATGGCCTTTTTATTTTTTTTCGCCTTTTTATTTGTGAGCTTATCGTACCTTGTCTTTCTGATTTTTGCCAGCCGGACGACCGTAGGGAGGTAGGTCCCGCCAGAGGCGGGATAAAGCGGGGTATGAAAACCAAAAACCCGCCATCTTGTGGGGCGGGGTTTTATTATCGTTGCGTTCTTTGCGGTTTGATTCCCATGAGTATCTTGGGAATCTTCTCTATCTCGATGAATGGTTCCGCTACCTCCTTCAACTTTCCCGATGACGTTTTTGAAAATCCCGCAACCTCCACGTGCTTTCCTAACCCCACCTTAAGGTATTCCACGAGGGGGATGAAATCACCATCTCCCGTCACGAGGATTATCGTATCAAGCGAGCTCGCCATGCGGACCGCGTCCACCGCCATGCCGATATCCCAATCAGCCTTTTTCGAGCCATCAGGATATATCTGCAGGTCTTTTGAGCGGAGTTCGAATCCTGTCTTTCGAAGTGCGTCAAAGAATGACTCCTCTCCCGCCGCCGTATCGCTTTTCACCACATATGCGATTGCGCGCACGAGCACGCGGTCTTTTGTGAGTGATTTCACCAACTCCTGGAAGTTTATGCGGGAATTATAAAGGTGTTTTGCGGAGTGATAGATATTTTGAATATCAAGAAAGATGCCAACGCGTTGATTGTTGAATGCGCTTGGAAGGCTTGGGGTGGGTTGTTTTTGCCCTTGAACTTTAGACAAGCCATCCCTTGGGGGGACGGCTTGTTGATTTGTCGCGGTATTACGCCTCGATCTCGAGTTTTTTGACCAGCTTGTCATATTTCTTTTCGTCTTCGCGCTTCAAATATTGTAAAAATCTTCGGCGCTTCCCCACCATCATAAGAAGACCTCTTCGTGAGTGGTGATCCTTTGCGTGCTTCTTTAAGTGGTCCGCAAGTGATTTGATCTGTTTCGTAAGGAGTCCAATCTGTACCTCCGCGGAGCCGGTATCGGTCGCGTGTGTTTGAAAATCCTTTATTACGACTTGTTTCTTTCGCTTCGTAAGCATGTGGGTAATCTTACTATGAAACCAGAAAATTGTCAAAAATATGTGTCGCACAATATTAAGAATGGTACAATAAGGCAATATGGCAGAGATTGACACTCTTTTTAGGGAATACCTTGATTATTTGGAGATAGAAAAGAACCGTTCACTGAAAACGCGAGAGAATTATTCACGATACTTGGACGTTTTTCTGAAAGAAACGGGCGTGCGAACCCCGAGTGATATCACCGACGGCGCGGTGCGGCAGTTTCGCATCACGCTTGCGCGCAAAGGAATCAAGAAGATAACCCAAAATTACTACATTATCGCGCTCCGCAATTTTTTGAAGTATATGGTGAAGCGTGGAATACGTTCGCTGGCGCCGGAAACCATCGAGTTGCCGAAGGTCGCGCGCCGAGACATAGAAGTTTTGGAATACAAGGAATTGGAGCGTCTTCTCGCGGCGCCGCAAGGAGATTCCCCCCGTGCGCTTCGCGACCGAGCTATTCTTGAGGTTCTTTTTTCCACAGGACTTCGCGTTTCGGAGGTGTGCGGACTTTCTCGCTACATCAATCTTGAGCGCGGAGAAATGTCGGTGCGCGGAAAGGGAGAGAAGATACGGGTGGTTTTTCTATCAGAAAGTTCAAAGAAGGCCATCAAGGAATACTTAAAACAGCGGACTGATGCCGATGAAGCGCTTTTCATCAGCATTTCAAAATCAGGAAAGCCGCTTGGAAGAATAATCCCTCGCACGGTTCAACGGCTTGTAGACTCCTATGCGCGCAAAGCGGGAATCGCAAAACGCGTGCATCCGCACGAACTTCGCCATTCATTTGCGACCGACCTCCTGATCAATGGTGCCGACCTTCGTTCGGTGCAGGAATTGTTGGGTCACGCGAACATTGCGACGACACAAATATATACTCACCTCACCAATAAAGAATTAAAGGAAGTTCACGAAGCCTTCCACGGGCGAAGAAGAAAAGAGGAGTGAATTTTTTATGTGCTCCCGAGAGGATTTGAACCTCTAACCCTTGCGGGACATGGTCCTAAGCCATGCGCGTATGCCAGTTCCGCCACGGGAGCGTTGCCCTCATTAAATCAAAAACCTCCGAAACTGGGAAGCTCGGAGGTTTTTTATGTTTCAAGCAGATTTAAAGCTGTTGAACGTTAGACACCTGTACCCCGAGGAAGTTTTGCACGATTGCCGGAATAGCAAACGCCAAAAGTCCTACCGCGATACCCACGATTGCATACGTAAGCATGTGCTTTGCTTCATCGATCTTTCCCGAATCTCCCGCTGCGGTGAGATATTTGAATCCCGCCATAAGAATGAAGACGGTTGCAACAAGGAAGAAGATTGCCATTACCCAATTCATGATCTTCTGGATGATGCTCCAGATACCCGTGATATCGGTCGGCGCGCCGCTTACCGGAGCTGCGAACGCTAATACTGGAACCAACGCGAGTGCAATTGCTGCGTATTTTGTGAGTGTTTTCATAGATTTCAAATTAAAAACGAATGTAAAACGTCCGACCTTTGCATTTATCCACTAAGGAAATTGCTGATAATGACACCAATTCCCTTCGCAAGTAGGAGTATAGCATACCCAAGAATCGC
>JAKANQ010000011.1 GCA_021812365.1 bacterium | reverse complement strand
GAGTCGCCTTCGAACCGTCGCGGTATACTGCGAATGCTTTGATGCCGTATTTCCATGCCATCATATATGCCTCAACGATATCCTCTTTTGTAGCCTCATTCGCCATATTGAATGTCTTCGAAATGGCGCCGGAAATAAATGGCTGTACCGCGGCAACCATCTTCACGTGTCCTTTCCAAGAAATGATGCGAGTGCCGTTTTGCGCCTTTGCTGCACAATCAAACACGGGGAGATGAGATTCGGTAAGATGAGGCGCACCCTCAATCGTATTTTTTTCCGATACCCATGCAAGAACATCCGCCACTTCGTTATCTCCGTATCCAAGATTCTTAAGTGCGGGCTCGACACCGGCATTCACTATCTTCATCCAGCCGCCGCCCACAAGCTGCTTCATCTTTACAAGCGAGAAATCAGGTTCGATTCCGGTCGTATCACAATCCATCATAAACGAGATGGTGCCCGTAGGGGCAATCACGGTCGCCTGTGAGTTACGGAATCCGTACTTCTCACCAAGCTTGTATGCTTCCTCCCACACCTCGCGAGCCTCCTCACCAAGTTCTTTATCATTCAAATAGAACGCATCGATAGTATGTGATGCAGCGCCATGCATTCGTATCACGTTAAGCATCGGCTCTCTGTTAATTGCATACCCCTCAAACGGACCCATATGCCGCGCAATGGTCGCGGAGAATCGATATGCCTCTCCAGACAAGAGCGAGGCGATTGCACCACCAAGCGCTCTCCCCTCCTCGGAATCATACGGAAAGCCTTTTGCCATAATAAGCGCGCCCAAGTTTGCGAATCCAAGCCCCAATTGCCTGAATTTACGCGTATTTTCTCCAATTTTCTCGGTAGGATAGCTTGAAGCATCCACAATAATCTCCTGCGCCATAATGAACATATCCACTGTGTGCTTGAACTCCTTCGTCATAAACGTGCCATCAGGGCGAAGGAATTTCACAAGGTTAATGGATGCCAAATTACACGCGGAATTATCAACGCTCATATATTCTGAACAAGGGTTCGAACCGTTAATCCTTCCTGAGTTCGGAATCGTGTGCCACTTGTTGATTATCGTGTCGAACTGAACTCCGGGGTCTCCGCATTCCCACGCCGCTTCGGCAATTTCATTTAACAAGTCGCGCGCTTTGTATTCTTTCGCGGGCAATCCTGATTTTACAAATTTTGTTTCCCATACTCCATCGCGCTCTACTGCGCGCATAAAATCATCGGTAATGCGCACGGAATTATTCGCATTCTGATATTGAATGGAATTCCATGCCTCATTATTCAAATCCAACATATCATATCCCGCATCCATAAGCGCGCGAACCTTCTTCTCTTCTTCCGCTTTCGCGCGAATGAAATCCAAAACATCAGGATGGTCGATATTCAAAATGACCATCTTCGCCGCGCGTCTCGTTGTACCGCCGGACTTTATCATTCCCGCAACAGAATCCGCGCCGCGCATAAATGATACCGGACCGGATGCGCGTCCGCCGTTTGAAAGTGATTCCAATTTTGAGCGAAGATTCGAAAGATTCACGCCCGCACCGGAGCCGCCTTTGAAAATCATTCCCTCGGTCTTAATCCAATCCAAAATTGCCTGCATATCATCCTCTACGGATAAAATAAAACACGCGGAACACTGCGGACGCTCTTTTACCCCCACATTAAACCACACCGGACTATTGAATGAACCTTTTTGATGGATAAGAATGTGCGCCAACTCTTCTTCGAAAATAGCTGCTTGCGCTTCATCTTTAAAATAACCGTACTTCATTCCCCATCCGCGCATCGTAGACGTCACGCGCGCAACCATATTCCTTGCACTTGCTTCGCGCTCGGAAGTACCAAGCTTTCCACGAAAATATTTTGACGCAGTGATGTTTACCGCGTTCTGCGACCAAAAGTCAGGGAACTCCACATCCTTTTGTTCAAACACTTTTTTCGCGCCGCTCCCCACAACTGCATCGCGGCGGACCCAATGTATGGAATCAAAAGGATGAGAACCCTCGCGCGTGAAAAGTCTGCGCAATGTAATCTCGCTTTTTGTTTTTTGATTCTTTGAATCAGGTCTTTTATTTGCCATGCACCAACTATACCAAAAAAAGCGATAAAAAATAGAAGGAAATCTGTGCACAACAGGCATAAAGAACCACAAAAAAACCGCCCGTCAAAGGGCGATTTTAATTCATACCATTATTTCTTCTTTTTCCTTAAAAATGCGGGAATATCCCAGGATTCATCACGCTCTTCAGGAGCTACTTTTGAGGACTTCTCCCTTTCCGTAGCCGCCGCTGAGGGTTTCTCCTTCGTCTCTTCGCTTGCCGATGCTGTTTTTGAAGGTTTTGGAACATCCTCCATCATAAAAAGCGTCGGGGTTACTATGCGCGTCGAAAATGTTCCGTTGAATCCCGTTGCAATCACGGTAACCTTTATATTTTTATCCTTCAAACTGCGATCGTGATATGCACCGAAGATAACGCGCGCATTTGCATCCAAATTGGACGCGACTGACTTTGCTACATCATTGATTTCCGCCATTTTAATGTCACGTCCGCCCGCGATACTGAACAAAACATTACGCGCGCCATCAATGGATATCTCAAGAAGCGGAGAGTTGAGTGCCAAATTCGCCGCCTTTACGCTTCTGTCCTGTCCGCCCGCAACGCCGATACCGATAAGCGTCTGCCCCGCATCGCGAAGTATCGCTTTCACGTCTGCAAAATCAACATTGATAAGTCCCGGCGAATTAATGAGTTCCGAAAGAGACTTCACGCCGTTGCGCAACACATCATCAATGAATCCAAATGCTCGCAACACTGAAGTATCCTTATCAATGAGTCCGAATATTCTGTCATTCGGAATCACTACAAGCGCATCAACTTTCTCCTTAAACTTTCCGAGCGCTTCATTTGCGATTGCAGTGCGCTGCGCGCCTTCAAACATAAATGGTTTCGTCACGATACCCACCGTGAGGATTCCCTTTTCTTTTGCAATTTCCGCGACAACAGGACCCGCACCGCTTCCCGTACCGCCGCCCAATCCCGCGGTGATGAATACGATGTCAGCATCATCAATCGCTTCACCTATCTCAGAACGATTTTCTTCCGCCGCCTGCTTTCCTATTTCCGGATTCATTCCCGCACCAAGTCCTTTGGTAAGCGCTTTTCCAATATAAATTTTTCTATTTGCTGAAGCGTAATCAAGATCTTGCGCGTCGGTATTCACCGCAATATATTCCACGCCACGAATGCGGTCGTCATCCATCATTCGCGAGACCGCGTTGCCTCCTCCCCCTCCGACTCCTATCACTTTTATTTTTGCAAAATTGGAAGAAATCTTCTTCTTTGAACTTGAGGAGGTCTGTGATGCGGATGTGTTCGACTGCTTTGCTTTTGATTTTTTCTCTGCTGTTTTTTTCTTTTTCATCCTTTAGGGTGGTTATTTGCTGTAATTATGCACCAACTTCTTTATTTTTGAAAACCTTTCTTACCACACCAGCAATGGGCTATGGAGTCAAATTCTTAAAAATGTGCCTTAACTTTTCCATCGTGGTTCCCACCGGTTTTTTATCTTCTGCCACACCCCACAAAAGGAGTCCCACCGCTACGGAGAACTCAGGGTCGTCCAGAAGCTCCTGATGAGCGGGATTGGTAATCTCAAGATTCTTAAGCTCGGGAAAACCGACCTGCGTTGGAAACTTCATTGTCTGCTTCACCAATTCGGTCATACCAGGCATCTTCACTCCACCCCCCGTAATTACCACACCTCCGGGAAACTGCACTGTTCGGCCAAGCGCCTTAAGTTCATTCGTTACAAGCTCCAATATCTCCTCAAGCCGCGCCTCAATTATCTCGCTTAATACCTTCTTTGAGACATCAGTCGTGTTTTGAGGGTCAACCTCGGAAAGATGAATGAGGTCCTTCCTTCCTATGTCTTTTGAAATGGCATATCCGTACGATACTTTCAGTTTTTCAGCCACCTCAAAAGGAATAGTGAATCCCGCAACGATATCGTTTGTAATATGTCCCATACCCACAGGAATGCTCTTGGTGTAAGCAACCTTCCCCTCTTCATACACCACAAATGTAGTGGTACCAAATCCGAAATCAATAAGGAGAGTTCCCAACTCTTTGCGATGTTTTGAAAGCGTTGCGCGCTCCGCGGCAAGCGGATTGAAGATAATGCCACTCGCAGAAAGTCCGACGCGCTCCAATGTTTTTGTAAGAATAGAAATATGCGGAGCAAATGCTTCCACAATAAGAGTGTTCACCTCAAGACGATTGCCGGTCATACCTAACGGATCCGCAATATCGCCTACACCGTCCACGAGATACTCGCGCACGATATTATGAAGCACCATGCGATTCTGAAGAAGTTTTCCCGCGCGTGCTGCTTGAATCGCGCGATCGATGTCGTCTTGCTGTATTTCCTGATCCGCGCGCGCAACCGCCACCATCCCCTGCGAACTTCGCGCCCACACGTGTTCGCTGTTCATATTCACCACCACATTCTCCGTTGCTCTCTTTGAGATACGCTGTAAATCAATGACCACTTCGCGAAGCGTGCTCGTCGCGTCCTCAATATCCGAAAGCACTCCGCGCTTAAATCCCGCTGATTGCCGCTTGAATGCGGTAACCACGGAAAGTGTTCCATCTTTTTTCGGTGCGGCAACAATGCATTTTATTTGCGATGATCCAATATCAAGACTTGTTACGAGTGAAGACATGCTCAATGACTAAAAAATAATTCTTTGCAACCTATAACCGCTCGGCCAATTTGGCGAGTACTGTATCCTCCGCCCTTTCCATTTTTATCGTATCACGCTTCTCCTCATGCGTATACCCGAGAAGGTGGAAAAGTCCGTGAATTGCCAAAAATTTGATATTTTCCTTCCGCGCTTTCACCACGTGGGGTGCAAGATATATCTCGCCAAGATAGGTGATTCCACTCTCATCAATATAAGGAAAACCGCCCGCCTCGAAACTCAGCACATTGGTCGGCTCATTCTTCCCTCTCGTAGTCTTGTTTATCGCCTTCATCTCCTTATCGGTAAGCAGATGGACTTCCAATGCGATATTCTTCTTTTTCAAAACCTGAAGCGCTTCAAGAAGCGTGCGTTCAACAAGCTTTCCTTGTCGCAAGAATTGTTCATCCGAAATATTCATCGTAATTCGCGTTTCATTCGCCATACGTTCTATTGTAAAAAAAATTGAAGATTATTGCTAATCCACAATAAAAAGCCCGCCAAATTGCGGCGGGCATGCTACGTCTGATGTGATTTGCCGTGCTCTTCATGTTCGCGGCGATTTTTAAGCCGTTCGGTCCATAAGGTCTTACAATGCCTCATGCCATCGCGGATAAGAAGTATTCCCTCTCGAAGAGTGCTAAAGATAAAGATGAGAAGAAAGAGCAGCACAAGGAATGCGCCATCACCGTCAGGTAAAATATACTTGCTCTTTACGGAATATTTTGCGATGAGCACAAGAATGCCCGCGCACACAAAAGAAAATGCAAAAAATAAAATAAACCGAGAACCTGAACTCTTCGCGTTTACTTGAGTGGTATCGCGCATACCGAGAAGCCCCCATGAAACTGTATGAACTTTGCACAATATCGCATAAAAAATAATGAGGGTCAACTCAATAAAAAAGTGCCGCCCACGCGGCACTTTTTTATTATTGTATTTTTTCTTTCAATATCTTAGTAACTAATGTCGCATCCGCCTTCCCCTTCAATTCTTTCATTACCACCCCCATTATCTTTCCAAACTCTTTTGCATCCACGGGACCCATACCCGCAAGAATCGCATCGATGGATTTCACAACTTCCTCCTCGCTCATAAGCGTGGGAAGATATACCTCCAATACTTTCAATTCTTTTTCTTCCTGCGCCGCCAAATCAGCTCGCGCGCCCTGCGTGTAAAGGAGGGCGGCATCCTTTCGGCGCTTCACCTCGCGGCGGATTATTTCCAACACATCCTCATCGGTAAGTACCTCCGACTCGCCCTTTCCTTTTTTCTCGATAGCACGATTTTGGAGCGCGGAAGAAAGAAGACGGAGCGTGTCCGAGACCTCGGTATTCCTCGCCTTATAGGCCTCCATAAAATCAGCCTTTATTTTTTCTTGCAATGTCATATGTTCAGTATACCAACCGCATACCATCTCCCGCAACAAAAACCGCCCAGTCGATGCCTTGGGCGGTAGTGTAGTATCCTCTTATTTTCCGCGCTTCTTCGTCGCCTGAAGCTCGCTCTGGCGCTCCATCCTGTACAAAGCGGCCGCACGGCGCTTCGTGCTGTTTGCGGTGCGCGTAGTGAACTGGCGCTTGCGCGCTTCCTTAATTACGCCGCTATGCTGCACCCTCTTGGTGAAGCGATAGAGCATTGAATTTGACGTCTCATTCTCTCGTTTTTTTACTTCGATTGCCATAGTTAGTTATTCCTTTATAATCTTTTTTTTGATTTCCGTCAATGACTCCTTAGGGGGGTTAGAAACCACGCCATGAATCGAGCTTCCCCCATCGGTCTTCCAGCGTGGTATCACGTGGATATGGAGGTGGTCTATTGCCTGTCCCGCCCACTTCCCGTGATTGACGCCAATAGTGAATCCATCGGGATGAAACGCGGCGTCAAGAAGCTCGGTTACGCGCTTCACGGAAATAAAGAGAGGTCCGACATCAGCATCGTCCGTATCGAGGATAGTCTCGGAATGCTTCTTGGGAAGAATGAATGTGTGCCCTGGCGCAATGGGATTTATATCCAACACGCCAATTGCGCTATCATCCTCATAGATTATCTCGGAAGGAATCTCCTTACGCACTATCTTACAAAAAATGCAGTCCTCCATATGTGCGATTATCGCAAACGCTTTTTCGTTTCTTCGACAAGCCTGTCCAAAATTATCGTCTCCTGAGCGCCCGATTTTGTGTCGCGGATGATGATGGTATTTTCGAATGCCTCCTTCTGTCCGAATATCAACGCAATCGGAGTATTCACGCGATCGCCGAACTTCATTTGCGCGGAGAGTGTTTTCTTTCCCAATGCCTCAATCACCGCGATGTTGTTCATACGCAGCAAATTCATAAGCCGTACGCTCATCTTCTTTGCCTGGTCACCCACGGCAACAAAGAACACTCTTGGATGATCTTTGCGATGATGAGGCGTATTTCTTGCCTTCATCTGTTCAAGGATACGGTCCAAGCTCAGTGCAACGCCGACGCCCGGAATCATCTTCTTGAATAACATTTCCGAAAGATAGTCATAGCGTCCGCCTCCCGCAAGCGAGTACTGATACTCGCCGCTATAAATTTCAAATATCGTGCGATTGTAATATTCTTTTTCACGCACGAAATACGGGTCAGGCTCATATGCCACTCCGTTATCCTCCACAAGCTCAAGCACCGCCTTGAAATGGTTATTACACGCCTGACAAAGATGGTCGAGAATAATGGGCGCTTCCTTTTTTAATTCAGCGCATTCAGGAGTGGTACATTTGAAAAGACGGAGCGGGTGTTCCTCGATATTACCCTTGCATGTCGTGCACGTCTTCTGCTTTCTATAGTATGTCTTCAGTTTCTCATGGTAGTTCGAACGGCATACCTTGCACCCCATCGTATTTATCTTGAGCCGCAAACTCGGAAACTTGAGAAGTTTCAAAAATTCCATTGATGCCAAAATGACTTGAATGTCATATACCGCATCATTATCTCCGATGATATCGAATCCCCACTGGCGCACCTCACGGTTCATTCCGGGCTCCACCTTGCCAAAACGGAATACGGGCCCCTTGTGGTAGACCTTGAGGGGTGAGGCAAAATAACCCAAATGATGTTCAATATAACTTCGGAGCACAGGCGCGGAAAGATCCTGTCGTAACGCCACATCCTGACCGTCGGGCGTCTTGAACGAGTACATCTTCTTTGCAGCGGCCTCGGCCTTCTCGCCGATTCCCGCAACAAAAATATCGGGCACCTCCAACATCGGAGTCTCGATAAAATGAAAATCGTAGAGTTCGCTTAAATGTTTCCCTGTTTCCAGTATCAGTTTCCACAATTCACCATCCTTAGGAAGGATATCGGTCATTCCCTCCACCGCAACCGCCTCAAGAACACCTTTCACCGCTTTTTTTACTTTTTTCTTTGGCATTGTGTTTTACCGACGTAGTTTTTTTATTGATATGAATACTCTCCGAACGCCATCGCCTTGCTGACAGGCCACAGCCTGAATCGCACCAATCCTATAAGGTCGCTCGCGGGAAGAAGTCCCCACCTTCGCGAATCATAGCTGAAATCGCGATTATCACCCATCACGAAATACTCGCCGGGCTTTACCACGAAATCACCATGTTCAGCGCTCGTCATCCGCGCCACATACGTTTCTTTAAGAACCTCCTTTGTTCCCTCTTTCGTATACACCGCAACCGTACTTCCATCTACGGTAACGCGCTCGCCGGGCAGACCGATGATGCGCTTAATATAGTATGAACGAGTATCGAGCGGATACTTAAATACCACCACCTCTCCGCGCGAGGGCTCTCGGAAACGGTATGAGAGTTCATCAACCAAGAGATAATCACCGTTCTGAAAACCGGGTTCCATGCTTGAACCGCTCACCAGAAATGGCTGCGCGACAAATGTGCGCACAAGCACCACCGCGACAACGGCAATGACCACAGTTTCGATAACTTCGAACAAAGACCAGAGAAATGCTTTCATAATTTGTAATAATAGAAACCAACGCCGAAATATGCGATAATTTTAGCGAATATGGAAGAGAAACACAATGCCTCAATAAATGAGAAGACATCAATAGAAAACACCAAGAACGTTGTTCTTGTGGTGGGACTCGGGAATCCGGGAAATGAGTATGCAAACACCTATCATAATGCGGGCTCGCTCGCGCTCCAGTTCCTCACGGATAACGCGGATTTCACCACCGCAAGCACTAAATCATTTGAATTTCTAAAGCTTCATGGAAAAATATTCGTGAAGCCTCTTGTGTTTATGAATGAATCAGGAATCGCAGTCCGCGATGCTCTCGCCTACTTCAACCTCAAACCGGAACAAATGCTCATCATTCACGATGATGCGGATATCCCAGTGGGAGAATTGAAAATTCAATTCGGGCGAGGCGCAGCGGGACACCACGGCATTGAATCAATTATAAGCTTGGCGGGCACCAAAGATTTTTGGCGCGCGCGCTTAGGCATCGAACGAAAGACGATGTTTATGAAACGACGCATACGCGCCGAACGCTATGTACTAAAACCGCTCTCAAAAGAGCATAGAGCGCTCTTCGAAAAGGCATTTGCCGATATTCAAAATGCGCTTACTGATTAATTCTGCGGAACGTCGGGCACGAAATTAAAGGTAAGCTGGAATCCAACCGACCCGTCATCACGGGCTGAAATTTGCGATACCAAAAGATTCACATTTGAAAAATTCTTATTGGCGGCAAGTGCATTCTTGAAACTCAATACCCCCTCATAACTGTTGGTGTGTGCAAGCAGCGTGATAAGTCCATTCAACGAAGGGGCATCAATTTTCTCTATCACCACATTTTGCGCATTAGTGCTCTCAGTCAGCTTCTTGAAAAATGAGGGCCATGGCGCAATGGTCGATTCCACGGCACGAACATTTGAAACGAGCATATTAAATGCGCCCACCTGCTGCTGTATGGCATTCAATTCGCCGGAAGACGGATTCGCGGTGAATATGGCTGAATCTCTTTTTGCGTTCTCAAGCTCCTTTCCAAGAGAATACGCGCTTCCTCCAAACAGAATGAGAAAGATGGCGAGTACGCCTATCACGATACTGCGCCACAACCTAACGAAGTTGAGCGTTTGTTCATGATAGAAGAACGAACCTATCTTTTCCGCAGCAAGATTGATGACAAAATCTCCGCCCCCCGAAAGCTCGCTTGTCCTCAGCGCGGCGCCAATCGCCACATACCACTGCGGCGCCACATTCCACGTTGTTATCTTCAATATTGCAACCTGAAGTCCAAAATGATTTTTAATGAATTCCTGAACATCATTTTCGAATCCCGGAGCGACCATGAATAACTTCTGCGGACTTTCCTTAAACTTGCTCACCGTAAAGTTCATCACCTTCTGTATCTCACCGACTATCACCTCCTCAAAGTGTTCGCGGGTAATCTGCCGGTCATTGCCCTGAATTGAGCGCCACGACCTGAAATAATCAAAATACAATCCGTTGTTGCGAAGAATGGAAAAATTAAGCCCGTCGCCCGATATCTGCAAAAGAAGCGAAGGATGCGCATCGCCGACACCCATAAGCCCCACGAGACGGGAAAGTGAAAGACTCGGAAATTCAAATGCGACCGGAGAAAGATGCGCCTCATCAAGAAGAATGCGGAAATCATCTATGAACTTCTTTTCGGCAAACGCACCAAGAAGCTCAAACTGGTCGGGCGTCTCCTGCATCATCTGCCAACTCATATATGACGTATCGGTTGCCATCGGCGATATCATCTGCAAATTGAGGGACGCGGACTCCTCCAATCGCTCTCGCCCCACATTGGGCGTGGTAAAGCTCTGTGTATAGATGCCCGAGGTCGGAAGAGAAACTGCTACGGGAATTATCTTCTTTTCATTCGTATCAATGGACGCGTGAAGCTGCTTTAATGCGGCAAGAAGTTGCGCGCTATCAAGAACCTTCCCCTCTGAAATGACGCCGGGAGCAAGACGCACGCCCGCCGTCTTCAGCCCACTCGCAATGTCAGCATAGAGAATCGCCGAATCGCTTATATGCAAACCTCCCACTCGGGGCTCTGAAGTGAGTCTGTTAAAGAAAAATGTGAGCTGCGTTAAAAATTTTTTAGTATCCATACGTATCGCGAATTATTGTAACGCTTGTTCGGCAATAGATTGGGTTTCCGCAAGACCCGACGTTTGATCCGCCACCATGGTTGCCACAAATTCTCGTTCGCGGGTTCCGGCGATTCCCAACGATGTTATGGTATATACGTAATTCGAACCTTGCGTGGCTCGAACCACGGTAACCGTTGCGGAATCGGTATTGAGCTGTATTGAAAATGTACCGCTATAATCCTTGTTTCGCGCAATACGCATCTGAGCATCGCGAATTCCCGAATTTGCGACCGCAAACGCTCTTGCGGAAAGCCGTTCACCAAGCGCCGATGAGCTGAAAAAATAAGTGACGAATGTTCCCGCGATTGCCACTTCTAAAATAAGTCCGCTTACTAATAAAATGAACGAAAGCGTTGCCTGCCCAGACCTGCTTCGAACGGTATCATTACTCATCTCTTCTTATAATAGCAAAACCCGATGTGGCGTGCACCACATCGGGTTTTAACTTTCGGAAATTATCTTCCCTGCGTTGATGATGCCTGTGACGGAAGCTGAGTGGGAGGTAATCCTTGATTCACGCCGCCTTGCGGATTCGGAGCGCCTTGCGAAGGAACAAGATTCGGATTCGTTGCAAATAGCTTGGCGAGATTGCTATCGGAACGAAGATGCGCGGTCCACACCACCTCATCTTGATTGAGCGAGATGAAATCCTCAGGACCCCAGATCGCATCCTTAAAGCTTTGCAAGCCGAATGGATTCTGCTGATTATCCTTGTTGAATTGCAAGAGGTATGGATGCTTCAAACCATAATGCGGGAATCGCACAAGCTCTCCGAAGTAAAGATCGCCCGTCCTCAAATACACCGCGGTATACTCAGGCTTCTCTATGAACGCTTTCCACACGAAAAAACCTCCAATGACCAACACCGCCAAAAGCGCGCTTGCGCCAATAATCAAATTTTTATGTCTACGCATGTAGTGAATTATACCATACTGGATATTTATTACTTCCCTTTTACATACAATTCGTCATAGATATTGAGAATTGCCTTTATTGCATCGCCTACGGAAATATTATTCTGTCTATACAATCCGTCAGTCACATCTCCCGCAGCCCATATATTCGGTGCGGATGCTTTTTGAGTTCTCGGGTCTACTATGATGGAACCTATCTCATTCGTATTCGCGAATTCTTTCACTATCTCACTATTCGGCAATACGCCTATTTCCACGAATACCCCCTCAACCGCAAGCGTTTTCCTTTCGCCCGTCGTCTTGTCCTCATACACAAGTCCGCTCACCGATTTTCCTTCGCCGAGTATCTCTTTCGTCTCTCCATTGAAGATGACCTTGACATTCGGATGATTCATTATTTTCTCCTGCGTCGTCGGATCGCCTTTCAATACACTCCCGCGATGAAGCAGATATATCTTCGATGCATACGACATGAGGTCAACCACCGACTCCAATCCCGAATTGCCGCCGCCCACCACCACCACATCCTTACCTTTGAAAAGAGGTGCGTCACAAATCGTGCAATATACGAGTCCATGTCCTTCGAACCTATCCTCATCGGGCGTGCCGAGCTTGCGCCTTCTGCTTCCCGTGGTGATAAGCAATGTTTTCGTTTCAAATGTCTTTCCTGATTTCACCGTCACGAGAAACGCACCTGAATCCTGCTTCTTGACCTCAGTCACATACTCGCCATCAAAAATATCAATGCCGCCGCTTGCGCGCAAATGAGTTTCCAACAATTGCGCAAGGTCAAATCCCGAGATAGAGGGTGAGCCTACCCAATTCTGAATATCAACGGACACCACGGACTGTCCGCTCAATTGATCCGAGATTATCGCCGCTTTCATCTTCTTCCTTGCCGCATAGATACCCGCCGAAACGCCGGCAGGACCGCCACCAATGATAATTACATCGTACATACGCTATATATAATTTATGAACACTTCATCGCTTCGACAAGCGATGCTTACTCCTCGGGGGGAACGAAATCCCACAACGCAATGATAATGATGAATCCGCCAATGAGCATATTATTCCACAACGCCAAATTGTATGCGGAAAATCCAAGCACCCAAGGAGAGATAAGGAGCCAGACCGCTAAACCGATAATGACCCAATAATTCCACCGCATATTCATGATTATTTGCCGATTGCCGCGTCAATTGCGTTCTTCATTGATGCATACGAAACCGCGCCGGACACGAATGTGTCATTGATAAAGAATGCGGGCGTACCTTCCACTCCCGCGGCTTTGCCGCTATCAAAATCCTTCTGGAGTTTGTCGTCGTACTTTTTGCTTGCAAGACATGTATCAAGCTGATTTGTATCAACACCTACCGATTTTGCCAAGTCTTCGACTTTCGCGGCATCGGAAACAATGTCCTGATTCTTTGCAATTATGTCATTCAAGTCCCAGAACTTCCCTTGGTCGTTCGCGCAGAACAACATCTTCATCGCATCCACTCCCGTTCCATGTCCCGGAAAATATTTGTATACGATCTTCACCTTTCCCGTATCAACATAATTCTTCATGATATTGGGAATTGACGGTTCCCATGTGCTGTCCTGTGAGCGCAGATATGTCATCACCTGCTGATTGCCGCCTTCCGCCGCGCCACAGAATGGGCACGAGGGGTCGGAGTACATTATCATCGTCACGGGAGCGCTCGCAGATCCAATCTGCGGGTCATCAGCTTCTACAGTTGGCTTCTGTGGAATAACGGTCGCTCCGGGAGCCGCCGTATTAGCTTGTGTATTTCCTGAAATATCTTTCTTCCCCGCATTGTAAGTAAGCGCCACTGAAACAAGAAGTGCCGCAATAAGAATGCTTGCGGGCAATATCCAATCTTTTTTTTGTTTTGATGATGTGTTTTCTTCCATACATCAATTCTACTTCACACAATGGGCGCGTCAATCCGCCCGATAAATCCTTTCAAAACGTAAAAAAACGGGGTATTATAAGGCGAACAAACCTATGAGCACAATTAAGAAAGGGCTCTTCCTTGTAGGCGATATAGCGGTGTTCTATATCAGTCTTGCCGCAATGATACTTGCGCGCTATCGCAATTTGGCCACATTCAAAGGGAGCTTTGATGCCCACTTAGGTCCGTTTTCAGCCATTCTCATAATCTGGGCGCTCGCATTCTATTGGAACAATCTGTACCAGTATCGGACATTCGGAAATCGCTCATGGCTCATAAAAGCGCTTGCGCGCGCGATTGCCATCGCAACCGCGGGCTCCATCATCGCCTTCTACCTTTTTCCGAGATTCTTCGAACTTACCCCGCGCGCGAATCTCTTCATCTTCGCGGCGATATTCCTCCTCCTCTCATACCTTTGGAGAGAATTTGCGCTTCTCTTTTCCTCGTCGGGTAAATTGAATGTGATAATCGCGGGCACCTCCCCGCTTACGGAGGAGGCCGCGCACTATCTCGAGCAAAACAAAGACGCGGATTACAATCTTGTGCGCTGGCTTAACGACACAACTAATGGCGAATTGAATGAGCTCCAAAATCTTGTAAGGTCCTCGGGGGCGCAACTTGTGGTGATGCAGCAAAATCTCGCGCACAATTTTTCAGCATTGCGCTCGTTGTATAAGCTGCTTCCTTTGGAGGTCTCGGTTGTCCGTTTCTCGGATTTCTATGAAACACTGTTTGAAAAAGAACCGTTAAGAGAACTTGAGGAAAACTGGTTCATTGAGAATATCTCAACGCGCAGACCCGCATACGACACCATAAAGCGCTCGATAGACATAGTCATCGCCGTCATCACGGGACTGGTCTTTCTAATTCCCGGAATATGCATCGCGCTTCTCGTGAAATTCTCATCAAAGGGGCCCATCATCTACAGACAGGAACGAACAGGTAAGAACGGCAAGAAATTCATCATCTATAAGTTCAGGACGATGCGGGCCGATACTAAGGGACCCGCGTGGACCGAAAAAAATGATTCTCGTATCACAAAAGTAGGCGCCATCTTGCGCTTCACCCACCTTGATGAATTACCGCAACTTATCAATATTTTGAAAAATGACATCTCGCTTGTCGGACCTCGTCCCGAAAGCTCCGAACTGTCAGCACAATATGAGCGCTTCCCCTATTACGAGATTCGCCACGTGGTGAAACCAGGCCTCACGGGATGGGCGCAGGTGCGCTACAAGCCGAGCACCTCACTTGAAGAAGCATATGAGAAGCTCTGCTACGACGTGTACTATATCAAGAATCGTTCCATCTTCTTGGATCTCGTCATCTTTTTGCGAACCATCAAATATCTATTTACCTCCTACGCAAAGCAGTAACCACGCATGATACGCCGCATCAAATCACTCCTTTTGGAAAATAAGAGTTCGTCGCAGACCATTATGAAAAATGCGTTCTGGCTTACCTTAAGCCAGGTGGGTGGACGAATCATTCGCGCCGCGGCCATCATCTACGTGGCGCGCCTTCTTGGCACATCAGAATATGGCGTCTTTTCATACGCGCTCGGTCTTGCAGGCTTCTTCACGCTCTTCGCCGATGTCGGCATCAACTCGGTACTCACGCGCAATGCCGCGCAAAAACCAAGCGATGCGCGCGCATATTTCGCAACTGCCTTCTGGATGAAGGTTCTCCTCCTTACGCTTACCGCGCTCGCGGTCATTTTCATCGCGCCCCACTTCTCGCACATTAAAGAAGCAACCGCAATTATGCCGCTCGTGGCGCTCATCGTGGTTTTTGATAACTTAAGGGATTTTTGGAATGCGTATTTCCGTTCGCAGGAAAAAATGGAACGCGAAGCATTCATCACGCTTCTTACTAATATTTCCATTGCGGTTTTCTGCATCGGCATTCTCTTCTACTCAAAGACCGCGTACGCAATCACCTATGCGTATGTGGGAAGCGTGTTGGTTGGCTCGCTTGCGGGTTTTATGCTGCTTCGCGAAGAATTCGTGAAGATCATCGCGAACTTCAAAATGGAGTATGCGAAAGAGATACTGAATGCCGCATGGGCGACCGCCATCATCGGACTTCTTGGTTCATTTATGTTGAGCTTGGATGTAGTGATGCTGGGCTGGCTCACGAATGCGACCGCCATAGGTCTCTACTCTGCCGCACAGCGCATCATTCAGGTGCTCTATATGATTCCGACCGTGATAGCTTCCTCCATCTTCACCTCACTCTCCCGCTCAGTCGCATTGCAAGATGAGACAACGCAAAAGAACCTTATGGAAAAAAGTATGGCTATCCTCTTCAATGTGGCCATACCGCTCACGGTTGGTGGTATCGTGTTGGGAGAGGGCATCATGCGCCTTGTGTTCGGCGCGGCCTATCTTCCCGCAACCCTCACCTTCCAGATATTCATGGCGACGATTCTCTTCGTCTTCCCGGGTACGCTTATCGGCAATTTCATTCTCGCTCACCACAAGCAGCGTGATGTGGCGCTCTACGTAGGAAGTGCGGCGCTTATGAATGTGGTTCTTGATTACGCGCTCATCATTCCATTCGGCATCGCGGGATGCGCGGCAGCCACACTCATTGTTGCAATTCTCTTTAATTCGGTGATGAACAGATTTGCGCAACGCATCCTCCCCTTCCGCCTTTTCTATCATGTGAAAACCCCGCTTATCGCATCAACCGTCATGGGACTCATAAGCTACGGACTGCTCGCGCTTCACGTGCATATCCTCTCCATCATACTCGTTTCAATGCTCACCTACGGAGCGATGCTTGTCGCCCTCAAAGATCCGATAATTCAGGACGTAAAGACACTACTTCAAAAAATAAAGAGCTAAAACAATATGCGCTGTGTAGCACAGCGCATATTGTTGTTTGCTAACTTAACGCAACGAGCATAACTAGAACAACGAGCGCACAACTGATTACTTTTGCAAAAGAGCCTCAATCTTTTGGACTACCACATCGCGAGAGAGATGTTCTTTCGCATACTGAAGTCCTCGCGCACCCATAGCCGCAAGCACATCCTTTTCCCCATACATTGTGCGCGCAAGACGCGCTGCCACGCCAACATTATCAGACGTCGTCGCGTATCCGCACTGCGCTTCCTCTATTAAATGAAATCCGTCGCTCTCTTTGTTTAAAAATGCGAGTACGGGTTTTGCGGCTGCCATATACCCCAAAAGCTTCCCTGGCACGAATGAAGTCTTATTCTTCATCGAAAGACACG
>JAKANQ010000010.1 GCA_021812365.1 bacterium | reverse complement strand
TTTTTTCCGAATGGTATAATACAAGTATAAAATAACTCGAACTGAACAATGACAGAACAACAACTCATCCAAGAACTCGAACGAAACAAGATAATCGACGAAGATTCGGGAAATCGCGTGTTGCGCGAAGCGGAACTTTCCGGAAAATCAGCGGAAATAATCTTGTATGAAAAAAAATTCGCAGATGAGCCCTCGGTTATCAAAGTAAAAAGTGCGCTTATCGGCGTTCCCTATAAGAAAGTTGATGTGAATGCGGTGCCTGAGATGCTGCTAAAGATAGTTCCGCAGGAAACATACACTGCCTATCGGGTCATTCCGATAGAACAGAAAGAGAGGATGCTGATAGTGGGAATGTTCAGGCCTGATGATGCAAAAGCACAGAATGCATTGAAATTTATCGCAAAGCAGCAGGGATTGGATCTTGGCGTCTATCTTATTTCCTTTTCGGATTGGGTAGCAATGGGAAGGCGCTACTCGCCTTATAAGAGTGAGGTTTCCGCGGCAGTTCAAGAACTTGGCAATGTAAAAACGGAAGACAGGGCAATTGACCTCGAAGAGGGCGGGAAGGGCGAGGAGGCGCCTGTCATTAAGATAGTGGCGTCCACGCTTCGCGAGGCGGTAGAGGCGGGGGCTTCCGACGTGCATATTGAGCCGCAGCGTAATTCATTGCGAATACGATTTCGCATTGATGGCACGTTGCACGATGTCGCAACATTGCCCGCTACGCTTACGCAGCCCATCACATCGCGCATCAAAGTGCTTGCAAAGATGAAGCTTGATGAGACGCGCATTCCGCAAGACGGGCGATTTAGAACGAATTTTCAGGACCACGAGATAGATTATCGTGTTGCGTCATTTCCAACGCCGGCGGGAGAGAAGATTGCGATTCGTGTTCTTGATCCGAAGACGGGACTTCGCGGTCTCGACCAACTGGGTATCAGCGAGTACAACGCGCGCATCATTGATGAGGCGCTTGCGAAACCGTACGGCATGGTACTGATAAGCGGTCCTACTGGTTCAGGTAAGAGCACTACGCTCTATGCGATGCTCTCGCGGCTCAATAAGGAGTCAGTAAACATCGTGACCCTTGAAGACCCAGTCGAATATTTTATGGAGGGCATAAGCCAGTCGCAGGTTCGCCCCGAAATTGATTACACATTTGCATCCGGCCTTCGCCAGATTCTTCGTCAGGACCCCGATGTCATTATGGTTGGTGAAATTCGTGATGCTGAAACCGCGGGCCTTGCGGTGAATGCAGCTCTTACAGGACACATAATGTTGTCCACGATTCACACGAATAATTCATTAGGCGTAATTCCTCGATTGGTTGACCTCGGCGTGCCGCCATTTCTTCTTTCGTCAGCACTCAATCTTATGTTGGCTCAGCGTCTTGTGTTGCGGCTCTGTCCTGAATGCAGGGTGGCAAAGCAGCCTGTGCCTGAGGTTGAAAAACTCATTGATGAAAATCTCGAGACGCTTCCGGAGTCTGCACGCGTACTCGCCCCGTTTAAAAAACCGTACACTATCTATGATGTGGGCAATAAGCCTGATTGCAAGACGTGCAAAGGAAAGGGAACCGTGGGGCGCATCGCGCTGTATGAAATACTGAAAATGACGCGCGAACTTGGCGATATTATCACTAAGGGATTCACGGAAGGAACACTTATGGATGAGGCGCGGAGGCAGGGAATAGTCACCTTGCGACAGGATGCCATCGTGAAACTACTCGAGGGAAAGATAGGAATTGAGGAGGTGCTGAAAGAAACGGTATAATGCGGTACAATAACACAAGATGAATCCCGTTAGAGTTTTACAAACTTGCATAACGGTAGTCGTAGAAAAACAAAAAATGTCGATAATAAAAACATCATATTAAAAAAACTCTAACGGGATGAACTACAAAGAGAAACTCAATGAATTGCTTCTGACCACGATACGTCAAAACGCGTCCGATCTTCATATCGGCGTGGGACGCCGTCCGTCAATCCGCGTGGACAGCATTTTGATTCCAATAGAAAAAGAAACCGTGCTCACAAAGGAAGAGGCGGAGGGGTTGGTCCTCGCGCTTTTGTCAGATGAACAAAAAGACCGCTTCTTAAAACTCAAACAAGTTGACTTCTCGTATAACTTCGAGGATAAGGCGCGTTTTAGGGTAAACGTATTCATACAACGCGGATTTATGGCAGCCGCGCTCCGCGTTATTTTCTCTCAAGTGAAAACACTTGATGAGTTGAACCTTCCGCCCATCATTCACGATTTTTCAAAATTGAAACAAGGGTTCGTGCTTGTCGTGGGTCCCGCGGGACATGGAAAATCAACGACGCTCGCAGGAATCGTCGATGAGATAAACCATGCAAAGACGGATCACATCATTACCGTAGAAGACCCTATCGAATATTTGTTCTCGCAAGACCGCTGTATTGTATCGCAACGCGAAGTGGGGCAGGATACGCTCTCATTCCACGACGCGTTGCGCGCGATTCTTCGCCAAGATCCTGACGTCATCATGATAGGTGAGATGCGCGACCCCGAAACTATTGCAACCGCAATGACGGCGGCGGAAACAGGTCACCTTGTATTTTCCACATTGCACACCAATTCCGCATCACAGACGATTGACCGTATCATTGACTCATTTCCTCCGGAGCAGCAAGGTCAGGTGTCTTCACAGCTCGCATCAACGCTTGTTGCTATCGTATCGCAACGCCTTGTGCCAAGACTTGGAGGAGGCCGCATTCCCGCAACGGAGATTATGATAACGAACTCCGCTATCAAGAACCTGATTCGCGAGAGAAAGATATATCAGATAGATCTCGTAATCGAAACAAGCGCGCAGGAAGGAATGATATCGCTCAATCGTTCATTGGTGAATCTTGTGAAAAAACATGAGATATCACTCGAAGAGGCGGAAGCTAACTCGCTCAATCCTTCAGAACTCAGGCTCTTGCTTGAGAGGTCATAAGAAAATAAGAATTACAGCCCATCCTACGGATGGGCTGTAATTATTTCTGTGATATAATAAACGAAAGAATGAAGTTCAATTATAAAGCGAGAACAAAAGAAGGGGAGCTCCAAGTGGGAAATGTGGAGGCTGCTTCGCGTGAGGCGGCCGCTAATGTACTGCTTCAGCATGACCTCTTCGTACTCTCCATTGAATATGTAAAAGAAAGCAACGTGAAGTCGCGTATCACTCAGTTTTTTGAACGCGTGAAAACAGCGGACCTCATGGTGTTTACCAGACAGTTTGCGACATTACTCGCATCTCAAGTTCCATTAAATGACAGTTTGGCTAGCCTCTATAAACAGACCACAAACGTGATATTGAAGCAGGCTATCTATGATGTGGGAAATGACGTGTCTTCCGGCTTCTCGCTTTCGCAGGCGCTTGAACGGCATGGAAGTATTTTTTCAGAATTCTACGTGAATATGGTGCGCGCCGCCGAGGTTACTGGCAGATTGGCGGAAGTGCTCGAATTCTTGGCCGACTATCTTGAGCGGCAGAACACGCTTATCGGAAAAGTGAAAAACGCATTGTACTATCCGTTGTTCATCATCATATTGTTCTTCGTAGTGGTTATCGTAATGGTGACCACAGTGCTTCCGCAGATTGCGCCCATCTTTGCGGAGACGAAGGTTGATTTGCCGATATTCACAAAGATTCTCTTGGGAGGCGGACAATTCCTCGCAAGTTGGTGGTGGGCTATACTCATCATTCTTGGCGTATTCATCTTTATGTTGGTTGATTATTTTATGACCGCTGAAGGAAAGACAGTGTTGGATGAAATAAGCCTTCGCATCCCCATTTTCGGAACCGTCTTCCAGAAACTTTATATTGCACGATTTGCGGAGGCGGCTCGCGTGCTTATCAAGGGAGGACTTACCATTCCGCAAGCAATTGAAATTTCATCGAGAACGATTGGAAACGTTGCGTATGAGGACCTTCTGCATCGCGCCGCTGATGAGGTCCGTAAAGGAAAGCTTCTTTCTCAGGCACTTGCGGGTATGGAAGAGTTTCCTCCGCTTGTATCACAGCTTATCGCGGTGGGAGAAGCAACTGGGCGCATTGAACTCCTTTTAGAGAAGATAAATTTGTTCTATTCAAGGCAGGTGGAAGATACCGTTGATAACTTGGTCAACCTCATACAGCCGATACTTATGATAGTAATCGGTGTTATGATAGCCATTCTTTTTGCCGCTATCCTTCTTCCGCTCTACAGCGTATCGCAATCATTTAGCGGGGGGTAATATGGTATAATCAAAGAGATGAAACACATTAATAAAAGCAAACTTGCTTCGGGCGAGAGAGGGGGCTTCACCCTTATCGAAATGCTCGTAGTTATCGGTATGATAGGCGTGCTTGCCGCCGCGGTATTGACCGCACTCGGTCCTTCTCGAGCAAAAGCTCGCGATGCGCGTGTTATTTCGGGCTTAAACCAGCTCGCGGCACTCGCGGAAGCGAACTTTAACGGCAATAGTTATCTCGATGAGACCACCTTTAAGACAATGCAAGGAGTCCTTCCGGTCTATACGGATATCGAGGGAGTGGTGGGTGCGGGTACGGTAAAGTATCTTGGCGGTGCAACCTATGCAGTGTTCGCGCCTCTCGCATCAAGCGGTGCGTATTGTATCGATAGCACAGGCTCCAGAAAGACGCTCACCACCGTTCCTACAACCGCGGTAAGTGCATGTCCGTAATCATCAAGGAAGATATCAATAAAAAAACCGCGTATGCGGTTTTTTTATTAATCTTCGCTTTCTTTATTCACTACTCAGTCCTCCTTAATTAGTCTATAATTTAAGACAATGAACAGTGAATTGCATAAGAATGGAAGAGATGGATTTACTCTTGTAGAAATGCTTGTTGCAATTTCCATAATGCTGGTCCTCTCGGGTGTAATGGTGGGATACAGCCGTTCATCGGAAAAGCAGGTTGCGTTGACGACCGATAGAGAACGAGTAATAAGCGTAGTAAATCACGTGCGTGACCTTTCTCTTGCAACCACATACATTGCGGGGAAGAAGGTGTGCGGATATGGAATTCTATTTGGGCAGCAAACGATGCAAATATACAATACAATAAAAGACGCGGGCAATCAGTGCCCTGATCCGAGCCTTGGTGGTACGGTGGTGGAATCATATTCATTGGATCCGCGTCTTTCATTTAAAACAAAGCCGAGCTATCTCTTTTTTACGTCGCCATATCTTAACGTAACATCAAGCGCGGTCTTTCCCGCCATTATTACAATTACTGCGGGGGGGACATTTTCAGATGCGTCGCTTGAGGTGAGCGGGGGAGGTGCGCCGGCCCCCATTATTCAATAGGAAGATATTTTCATTATGATGAAATCGACAAAAAGAAATGGAGATATGCTTATCGAGACCCTTGTGGGGCTTTCGATAATTTTAATTGCGATAACCGGCATCGTGTCTCTTATTTCCCGCGCGTTTTCATTGAATGCAGATACCTCAAATCGATTTATTGCGGCAAATCTTTCAACAGAAGGATTGGAGCTTATGAAATATTATCTTGTCTCCGATTGGAACAAGGTGACGTCGGGCGTGTATGAGGTCAATTACAAATGTGATGTATTTTCTCCGACGTGCGCAAATAATCTTGGAACGGACCTCTCACTTCGGAGCACGAAAGTATTAAATATGGATGTAAATGGAATGTATTCATATGACGCGGGAACTCCCACGCAGTTTACTCGCAGTGTGGTGGTAAATTGGGGCGGACAATCTTCAGAGGTGGCCTCTATCGTATCGTGGACATTCAAAGGCGAAAAAAAGGAGATACAACTCTCGGAAAACCTTTTCAGATGGCATCAATAATTAGGGCACTATGACTCAATTAACACGCATCAAAAAAAGAGAGGGTTTTACCATTATTGAGCTTCTTGTCGCTATGTCGCTTTTTATTACATTCCTCTCGATAGCCATCGGTTCCTTCGGGAATATCTTGAGAATGCAACGAGTGCTTTCAAAGAAGATAATGCTTACGAGCTCACTTGGCATCGTGACGGAGCAGATTGAGCGTGAGATTCGAACTGGATTTGATTTTAGCGTAAGCGGTGTGCCGATGATGGACGTAAAGCTGAACACATCGGATTCGTTGACATTTCAGAGCCTCGCGCAATATCCGCCAGAAACGGTTACATTCGCAAAAAGCGTTTCCGCAAATCCGAATATTGGCGATGCAATAACAAGGAATGGCGTTTCCATAACTCCTTCGACAATGAAGATAAAAACGCTCTCCTTTGTGGTGTCTGAGGTAAAAGGCGCGACATCGCTTCTGTGCAGTCCGTGGAAGATAACCATATTCATCACCGCGGTTCCATTGGGAAGCGATACACCGCAAGACACCGTATATGCGCAGACAACCGTAATCTCTCGCGTATTGCCGCAGGATATGAGAAACGATCCGTATAACTGCAAGATGTAATATGAAAAAGTTTTTCAAACAATGGCGCGATGAGTCGGGACAGGTGGTGATGATAAGCACCGTGCTTATTGGTGGTGCTATGCTTGCCGCGACTGCAATTGCAGGATTCGTATTATTTTATGAGATACGCCAGCTAAATGATTCCGTTCAATCGGCGACTGCGATATACGCCGCAGATTCTGGAATTGAAGACACGCTTTATTGTTACTATTTTCAAATTACGAATGAGACGCAGCAGCCTGAGACCTATTGCGCGCACTCAGGGACCATTCAATACATCAATGCGGCAGGAATATGGAGCGCGGGCAACGCAAGTTATAGCACTACGCTGACCTGCTATTCAGATGAGGCAAGAACTCAGGCGGTAGCGTGTAATTCAAAGGACCCCATTACCGGACAATCTTCCGTAATCGGATTTACGGTAAATTCGACCGGACATACCGCGCATATAAGCCGCAATCTTGAGGCCTTTACATATCTTAAATAAAGAAAAAAAACCGCATGCGAGAAAGTGCAACGGTCGGGAAAATGGGCGAGGATTTCGCCTGTGGATACCTTGTGGAAAAGGGGTTTCGGCTTATTGAAAGGAACGCCCGCGCTCCGTGGGGAGAGTTGGATATTGTGGCTATTTCTCCTGATAAAACCTTGGTTTTTATAGAGGTAAAGACTGTTACAGAGGGGAATTCTCTCGCTCTCGGTCCCGAGGACGAGATGAGTGCTTCAAAGATGAGGAAGTTCCAAACTGCGGCGTATTTATATGCTAATAGCCATAGCCATTTGATAGATGAGGACAGGGGTTGGAGGCTTGATGTGATAGCAATTGTGAAAAAGGGAGATGTGTTCCGCGTGGAGCATTATGAGAATGTCTGACGATTGACCATGCCGCGGTTTCAGCATATTGTGAGGGAAGAAATAGCTTAACAATCGAATATCACACAAAAAGGAGGACCTATGTCCCGTTCCAAGTCCGATTTTTCTTTGTATGATAAGACGCTTCCGAATGGTGTGAGGATAATTGCGCTCTCGATGGCGAAAGCGGACTACGTTTCATTCGCAATTGGCATCTCCGCGGGAAGCCGCGATGATCCTCCGGGAAGAGATGGCACCGCACATCTTTTGGAACATATGATGATGACGGCGACCGCATCTCGCCCAAAGACGAGGATGCTGTATGGTGAGTTCGATGCACTTGGTGGCGCATCGAACATGCTTACGAACGTCGATTGCACTCAACTCAACATCAACGTAATTCCTGAAGATATGCCACGCGCCGCAGAGCTCGTATTTGATGTGTTGAAAAATGCGCGATGGAATAAAAAACACCTCGCACTTGAGAAGGGTGTAATCATCTCCGAGTTACAAGAAGATGATGACGATCCTGAACAGAGCAATAACTCAAGGTTGGGAATGATGCTGTTTGAGGGAAGTCCTCTCGAGCATCGATCCGAAGGAAATGCAAGATCGGTTACATCAATAACCAATGGTGAGCTTCACGCATTTCGTGACGCGTACTATTGTGGAGAGAATATCGTGGTATGTATCGCAGGCGCGATTTCGAGGCGCGACGTGAATCGTTATATAGTACCGCTCTTCAGCAAATTCAAGAAAGGGGAGCGGAAACCCACGCCGACTTTTGAAGTGTCTCAAACGGAACCCCGCGTGGAAACGCGCGAGAGAAGCTTTAAACAGCTCTGGTTGGCACTTGGATTTACGTTCGGCGGTATGTCTGCCAAAGAGATTTTGACGCTGGATGTGGTGACTTCGATGCTCGGTGATAATGCATGGAGCTCTCTCTTCTTCTCGAAGATTCGCCAAGCTGGGCTCACGTACGATATTGGTATCTCCACAGACGTACTTCAGGATGTGGGGTATGTGACCATTCTTGGAAGCACGAATCATCACGATGACAAGGAGGCGCTGCGGAAGATATTCTCAATTCTGAAGCGCATCAAAGAGAATGTTTCCTCGAAAGCACTGCAGTTTTTCAAGGATTACACGTGCCGCCAGTTGGCACTTGAGGCAACGTCCGCAGGATTTCATTCG
This sequence comes from bacterium, assembly GCA_021812365.1. GTDB lineage: Bacteria > Patescibacteriota > Minisyncoccia > UBA6257 > GWB1-50-10 > CAIKKG01. The sequence continues at coordinate 11,269 of JAKANQ010000010.1, read as the reverse complement.
CAAGATATCTTGGAGGAGGCGATTCGTGGACGCGAGATATTGACGCCCCACGAGCAGATTGATGTGGTGCGTGCGGTAACTCGAAAGGATTTTCTTGAGGTGACCAACAAGGTGTTTGATTTTTCCCGTACCAACCTTTCGCTTATGGGTCCGTGTCGCAGTCCGAATGTGTACAGAAGGATTATTGAAGAATTCTTATAAATGAACAGCCCCCGCAACGCGGGGGCTTTTTATATGGCAGCCTATCGAGGCTGACGCGAGTAGTGGTCGAATGCGGGTAGGAAGCGCAGGAGGAACAATTTCTGCCGTGAGGTACTTTTTTTCCAGAAATGCGCGGTGAGTTTTTTCACGAGCCATTCTTCCATTGCATTGGTATCCATCGAGGATAGACAGTGAAATGTCTCGTGCACTAATATATGGAGGGCGTGGAACGGACTTGTTTGCAAATCCTCATGGAGGAAGATTACATACTTACTTCCTTTTTTCCGATTCATTCCATTGAGGCTTCTTCCACGTTCTTCCGTGTCACGTAGATTTTTGACCCATGATATGTGGAGCACTTCATGAGAAAGGAAATAAACAAGAATCTTGAATAAGGTATTTGCCATCTCATCGCGTGAGCGTGGCATCCGTCGCTTTGCGTGGCGCATACCACCTCCCTCTGAGCGGAGTTAAACAACTATTCTTTTTATATTCCCTTTTAGTACTGATTGCAATGACGCCCTTATTCGGAAGCTTGAAATAATACTGACATTGTAGTTGTATTACCAATACATGACAGAACAACACTACAATCTCGCTGAAATCTATAAAGCGATGGCAAATCCAAAAAGAGTGGCAATTGTGGAATTATTGATGAAGGGGGAGGTATCGGTGGATGAGATATCAAAAAAGCTGAAAATACCTAAGTCAAACGTGTCTCAGCACCTTTCTCACCTTCGTCACGTGGGCATTATAAAGCCGCGTCGCGCAGGGCTCAGCGTGTTTTATGAGATAGCACATCCGGGAATCAAACAATTGAGCGCGTTAAAGCTCAGCGGAGCAAAATAAGAACAAAGCCCACTCAAAGGAGTGGGTTTTTAGTTATTTCGAGATTTTAATGTGGTATACTATTTTTATGGAATCCAAAAAAAATAGTGTGACGATAATTGCGTCGTTAGTTATTATTGCGGTCGTTGTCGTATTGTATGCGACGGGCGTACTTAAGAAGAGCACTCCGCCCCCAGTAAGTACAATTGCGTCCACTACCGTATCAAGTGCGGGAATTCCCGTACAACCGCTCTTAGCGGGGGATTCAGCAAAGCAGATGACGGATGAGGTTGCCTATGCGGTGGGGCCGAAAGGTCAGACTGCACTGTTGCATATATTTGACCTTAGCGCGGACAAGGGGGTCTTTTCTCCAAACGAATTAGTCCTTGCTAAGGGTTCAAGGATTCAGATTAATTTTAAGGCAGTTGATGCTGATTATGATTTGCAGATTGGCTCGCCGATTGGAGCATATATATCGGCAAAGCAGGGAAGTCTGGCGGCCTTCGGATTTGATGCGGCGCACGAAGGGAGGTATGAATTTTCCTGTGTGAAGTTTTGTCCGAACGGGCCGATGAAAGGAGTTATTATTATTAAATAATTCAGCATGAAGCATCAAAAAAATATCTTTCTCCTTCAGTTCGCTCTTGTTACGGGTATTTTTATGTTCTCGCTCCTCTCATTGCAGAGTGCGAAGGGTGCGTACCCCTTGCCGTGCGTTCCTGCGACGAGCCCTTACTGGCCATACTGTCCTGATAGCGCCGGGGGAGGAATAGGGGTACTCCCCGCTACAAAGGCGCCCACATTGAATAGCGTAACCGCGACGAGCACCTCATTTTATAGTATTCCATCGACACAAATAACATGGACGGACAATGAGCCGCCGGGAATGTTCACCGTTTTCAGATCAACGGATGGTGGTAAGACATATAATCCGCTTGCAACCACGACAAATACCACGTATGTGGATCCTGCGATGCCGAGTTGCTCGGCCCCCATTTATTATGGCGTTAATTCAATAGTGACCGGAAAGAGCGTATCCGCAATGTCGAACATTGGAACGCTTGATTGTACATTGCCGGTGAGGCCGACGATAACCGCGGTAACGCCAGTATCGACCTCGCAGATAAACGTGAGTTGGACTGATAATTCCACAAACGAGGACCATTTCAACATATATAGAGACGGGCTTCTCGTGTCTCAGGTTTCCGCGATAAGCGGGACGGGTACGGCTTCGACGTACTATAGCGGCGGACTTAACTGCAGCACCACATACACATATATAGTGGCAGCATGTAATGCGAACGGATGTGCAAATTCAAACTAAAATCCCGCGTATGAACCATACTAAAAACATTCTATTACAATTCGGTCTCATCGCGAGTGTTTCATTTTTTGCCTTTATCGCGCTTTTTGTCTCATTTTCTCCACACGCGAATGCGGCAATCTGTATTGATCCCTATTGCGGAGGAGGTGGGTGGGGCGGCGGAGGCGGTGGAACCGCACCTCTTGCACCAACAATGAATTCAGTGACTGCATTATCGTCCTCGATGCTCAGCATCACATTTACCGATAACTCAACGAATGAGACTGGTTTCCGTTTATATAGAGACGGTGCTCTTCTTTATAGTATGAATAGTACGACCGGTACGGGTCAGCAGACGACCTCGTACGATTATGGACTCACGTGCGGTGTTACGCACTCGTATTATGCGGAGGCATACAACACGTATGGCGCAACGAAGTCAACGTCAATGTCAGGAGCGACACCGTGTCCGCCTCCAGCGTCTTCTGTACCGAATTCCGCGACTACATTTCCTTGTGCGGCGGCAACATGTCAGGACTCGACCGCAACCAATTTTAATGGTCCGCTTCCTTGCGCGTACGGCAATCCGCCTCCGCCGCCCTATATACCTACATCCGATGTTTCTTCAACATTGAATGTATTTTCGCGCGACGATACCTCGCTCTATTTGAACTGGGCGGATACGGTCACAAGCACTGCTCCGTATACATTTGAAGTGCAGCGTATTAAATTAACACCGGAGAGCAATACGAATTTTAATGCTTCAAGCAGCGGCACGATTGCGACACTTACATGGAAGAATTCCACCATTGGAACTCCTTACTACGTGTCTATTGAAAGAAGTACTGAAACCAATCAGGCGGTGCGTTTCTATTCGGGGCAGGACACCACGCTTACTACGGTCAACACACAGAGTTATAGGCCATGGAACGGGTCGGCATTGGTACCGCAAAGCAGCGGGTCATATGTTGACACCACGATACATTCGGGCACGGTGTATTACTACCGCATTCGAGCATGCTCAGAGATTGTCCCTCCTTATATGCAGACAACCGATGGAGCTCAACTCTTGAATAACAGTTTGAAATTCAAGCCGAATCCCGTGTGCTCACCCTATTCATATGGGGTGGTCACCGTGGCGGACGCGAGTGGGGTTTCTCCATTAGCACTTAAGATGACGGGAATGATAAATAATGTGGTAGGCGCATTGTCGCTCGTACCCGATGCAACTGATTTTATGTTAAATAGCGGAGATTCTGTTTCCTTTGTGGTCCACAAGGCAGTGAATCTCACCGCATCAGTCGCTGATTCAGTGAGTTCATTCGTAAAAGGTCTCTTCGCTCCAGCAAAAACCGAAAGAGTTTCTTACTAATATTTCTCACATATGAACAATAAAAAACATCTTGTAAAAATCGGTTTGGTGTTGGGGGTACTTGTCCTTTTATTGGGAGCGTTTGGAGTGTGGCACAGCACGAACGCGGCAATATGTATTAATCCTACTTGCGTTGGTAACGGAGGCGGAGGTGGAGGAGGAACTCTTACTACGATTACTCCTACATTAAATGCCGCGGATCCCACACTTTCGTACTATATAAATTTGACGTGGACGGATAATGACCCCACGAGTACGTTTGCGGTCTACCGTTCGACTGATAACGTAAATTTTTCCGCCATTGCGATTAACCTCCATAGCACGCAGTATCACGATGCGGGGCTCACATGCGGTAAGACCTATTATTATGGTCTGACAGCGCAAAAAACAGGGAAAAACGTTTCCTCTATGTCAAACGTGCGTTCTGCGGCCACGGTCTGTCCGCCAACACTTAATTCTGCGACTGCGGTCTCAACATCAAAACTAGCAGTTGTGTGGACGAATAATGCGACAAATCAATCGGGATTTACGGTACATGCGGGACTCTTAAGCCCTCTTACTGAAACTTCTGTAAGCGTTGGGCCGACAGCGACATCGTATACATTTTCGAATCTCGCGTGTGGAAAGTATGATGTGTGGGTAAATGCGGATGGCACGAATCCCACGCAATCTTCGTTTGACTCAAATGATATTCTGGTTACCCTGCCTTGCGCAGTTCCTCCGCCGACATTAAATTCGGCAACACCTATCTCGCAGACCGCGATGAATATTATGTTCACTAACAACATTTCTAATAATGGGGGTGTTGTATACATATACAATAACGGAGCATTGGTGAATACGACCGGAGTGACCGGAATAACTGGCACGCCAACCTCATTCATTAATGGAACGGGAGGATGGGGTCCGAATCTTACATGCGGTACCACGTACTCTTATTACGCACGATCGTTCGATGGCACGAATTATTCGGCAAACTCAAATACCATCACAGGCACAACGCTTTCATGTTCGACCCCGCTGAATGATAATCCATACTTTATAACGGTATCCAATTCGGTGACGCAGCCTTCATATATCGATAAGGGGCTCGCTTCGGACACGGTATATATGTATCGAGTGCGCCCCGTGTTTTCGGGAGGGGGTGTGGGAAGTTGGGCGGTTCCAAAAGCGGCAAAGACCTTGATAGGAAGTGCCTCGATCACCTCAGTAAGCGCTCCAGTCTGTACGCGCAACAGCTATTGCGACTTCTCGCTTAAGAGTTTTGCAAATACGCCAGGAGAGGTTTCCGAAGTGCAGTGTGCAAATAACAATGATTGTCGCAAGGTGGGTAAGCTTCGTAGCACATATCAGGAACAATAAGAAATGTAAAAATCCGCTCGGTATGAGCGGATTTTTCATTATTGCCACATTCGCAGTACGCGAATCTGTGATATTATAAGAGTAATGAATTTTGGAATCTCTGGTTTTTTTTCCGATATAAAGAACGCGCTCACGGAATCCCGAGTATTAGGAGTGGATATAGGTACCACCTCTCTTAAGATGGTGGATGTGGCAAGGAAGGGAGACAAGATGATACTTGGAAATTACGGCATACTGGAAACAAAGGAATATTTAAAGCGGGGCAATGGCGCGATTCAAACAAGTGCACTGAGACTTTCGGAGCGAGATACCCTGCCGCTTCTTGAAACGCTTTTGGAAGAGACGAAGCCGGGAACCAAAACCGCAGTCGCCTCAATTCCTATTTTCAATGCATTTTTTGTGACAATTGAAACGCCGGAGCTTGCGCCGAGTGAAGCCGCAAATGCGCTCAAATTTCAGGCGAAACAGTATGTGCCGCTTCCCATTGATCAGGTGAATATCGAGTGGGTGAAGCTCGATGATTTTCAAAATGAACGCGGACAGCAGCAGCAGCGATATCTTCTGACAGCAGTTCCGCTCGCAACGATCGATACTCTCAAGTCGTTGTTTAAAAAAGCAGGACTCAAACTCTCTCTCCTTGAGGTGGAGAGTAAACCGCTGGTACGTTCGCTTATCTCGTCTGCAGACCCCATAACTCAGATAATAGACATCGGTAGCGAATCAACAGGAATCTTCATTGTGGAGGGGGGTGTGGTAAAGCGCGTGGCGCAGGTAGATAACGGCGGCGCATCCCTTACTCGCTCACTTGCGCGCTCACTTGATATCTCCCCATTTCGTTCGGAAAGTCTGAAGCGTCGTAGGGGGCTTCTTGGCTCGGGAGGGGAATATGAAATATCGCGCGCACTCATTCCCTTTGTCGATATCGTATTGGATGAATGTCGAAGAGTGAGGAATGATTTTGAAAGTACGACGAAAAAACAGATTCGAGATATCATTCTTACGGGGGGTGGCGCGAATCTTTTGGGGATAGACGAGTATGTAAAGCAGACATCGCACCTCTCGTTGAAGTCTGGTGATTCGCTCAAGTATTTTGAGACTGATATGAATATTGAACCCGCAAGACGCTCCCTTTCTCATTCATTGGCGGTTGCGTCGGGTCTTGCACTCAAGTTTTTCTCATAACGTTCGTGTGCTATAATACAAAAGATGAATGGATATCCAGACACGCAGGCTTCGCAAGCCGCGGTAAGTAATCAGTTTGCGAGCGAGACACCGTCCGCGGGACTTCCGTGGCGTCTTCTTATGTTCTCAATCGTGTTCTTTGGATTTTTCATATTCGTATATATTGGAATAAAATTCGGATACGAATCATATCTCACGTCTCAGAAGAACGCAGTCGCCTCAAGTACCGCGACTCTTGCGCGAGAGATAAATGCGGATGATCAGAATCAATTTGTAAATTTCTATTCACAGATATTCAATCTTAAGAAAGTCTTCGCAAATCACTCATTCACCTCGAATATTTTCAAATTTCTGGAAAACAATGTTGCCGCCGGCGTGTATTTCACCAACGCAACGTATAGCGCGGCAAGTGGAAAGGTTGATATAAGCGGAGTGGCAACCTCCAATGCAACGCTTGTACAGCAACTTGCGGCATTCGATGCGTCGCCGGACGTAAGTGAGGCGATACTTACGCAGATGAACTATGATGAAAAGGGGCAGGTGACCTTTGGCGTAAAGGTTACATTCGGCAATTCATTCTTTAAACAGTCATTATAATCACATGAGAGCTTCATCAAAAAGAGCATTAAGTGTAGGCCTTGCGGCAATATTCTTTATTGCAACGCTTGTTCTTTATTCAACACTTATCAGTCCTGAGATGGACGCGGTTTCAAAGCAGCGCGCCGCGCTTTCTGCCTCGCAGGACATCTTTAATTCTCAGAAGGATGCGACACAGAGCGTGAAGAAACTTTTTAAAGACATGCAAAATGCCGCGAGCGTGCGTGATACCATTTCTCTCGCGCTTCCCGTGGGGCCGAGTATGACGGAGGCCTTGCACCAGATTGATGCTATGGCGAGTGTGAGCAGGGTATCAGTAGATTCATTCGTGATTACGCCTGCAACGCCAGAGGCAAGCAGCGCGCCCCTAGTAAAGCGGTTAGGGAAGCTCGATTTCGACATCTCCGTTTCAGGAAATTATGATTCAGTTCGAGGCTTTTTGAAATTGCTGGAAACGAATATCAGGGTAGTGAATGTAAAAAGTTTTGAGTTTTCAACTAATAAAGGGCAGAATGTTGCCAATCCATACACATTGAAGGTCGTTGCGGATATGTTTTATCAAGAAAATTAATTTTTATAATCTATGGCAATAATGGTAGAACAAGAGGAGAAGCAGACAAACTGGACATTTGTGATAGGCAGTATCGTATTTGTCGGTATTTTGTTTGCTGGATTATATTATCTTTTCTTCAAGAGCCCTGGGACAATTGAGGGAATTGTGGTTTCCGGTTCTCAACAGCAGATTGTGACCATTGCGAATACGAAGTTCGACTATAAGCCGGTATTGGATCAGTTGGGTGTCTATTCGAATAATTTTTCAGCTCCGATTCCGCCGACATCATTGGGAAGACCAAACCCATTTCAGGCGCAATAGAGCGGTGAGCCGCGAGGATTCCGACCAATGGCACGACTCAATAAGGTGAAGATATTGGAATTAGTAATTACGACCGTAATAGTCGGGCTTATTGTGGTCACTACGATGTACTGGATTTCTGATTATAAGAAAGCGAAGCGGGATGAGCAGCGAATCGCGGATATAGAACAGATTCAAAAAGACCTCGTGAGTTATTTCAGTGAACACCGCACCTATCCGGAAACATCGGATCTTTATAATGTCATCTCCAATATCCCTTCGGATCCCGTGGGCGCGAAATACAGCTATGAGAAGATGGATGTCGATTCTTACGTGTTGGGTGTGTGCTTGGAAGACACAAGAAGCGCGGATATTCAAAGTTATTCAAAGGCTGACGCAGGAAATTATACGGTGGGGAGCGGTGCATCTCAGTGCACATGCGCAAGTATTAATGCGTATTGTGTGAATCAGGACCTCTAATACATGAATATGTTGTATTTTATATTGCTCTTTGTGCTCGGACTCGCCTTTGGCAGTTTTTTTAATGTGCTTATTCTTCGCTATGATTCTGACAAGAATATTTTTTCATTCTCGCGTATTTCGGGACGCTCGCACTGTCCGAAATGCAAGACGACGCTTCGATGGTTCGAACTACTGCCGCTTTTCAGCTTCCTTATTCAGAAGGGGAAGTGTCGAACATGCAATGTAAAACTTTCGTATCAATACCCGCTTGTTGAAACTCTTGGGGGAATGATATTTGCAGGCGTCCCGTTGTTCCTTAACTCCTTCTATGGAATTACGAATCAGGCATTCTTTTCTTTTGTAGCGCCATACTGGTACTACGGACTTGTGGGGGCGTGGGTATTCGTATTTTGTATCTTCCTCCTCATTACTGCAATTGATTTTCGCCTTTTTATCATCCCCAATGAACTAACCGCGCTTCTCGTATTGGGGGGGCTCGCTATTTCAGGATTCTCAGCATTCATCGAAAAGGCGATGATGATGCCGTTCCGAACCTCGTTCTTGGAACAATACATACTTGTATTTCCCGCATTTGCACACGGTATTTGGAATCATGCAATGGGCGCCATAGTTGGTTTTATCTTCTTTTTGTTATTAAGTCTTATCACGCGAGGGCGCGGAATAGGATTTGGTGATGTAAAGCTTGCGTTTGCAATAGGACTCTTATTCGGATGGCCGGATATTGCTATCATCACTATGCTTTCATTCATTATCGGAGGATTATGGAGTGTTGGGCTTATGCTTGTCGGTGCAAAAAAAATGAAGGATAGGGTTCCATTCGCGCCATTTTTTGTCCTCGGAGCCTTGCTCGTGTTCTTTTTTGGAAGCGCTATTGTGAAAGGATATTTTGGCGTTTTTGGTCTATAATAAGCGGGAAATGGATTTAAAGACCGCAAAGGCACGTATCGAAACTCTAAAAAAAGAGATACATCGGTATCGTTACGCGTATCATGTGCGTGATGAGGAGACCATCTCCCCAGAGGCCCTCGATTCCTTAAAAAAGGAATTATTTGATATCGAGACGAAATTTCCAGAGCTCATAACTTCTGACTCGCCAACGCAGCGTGTCGGAGGAAAACCATTGCCTGAATTCAAGAAAGTGCTGCACGAGGCGCGGATGCTCTCTTTTAATGATTCGTTTTCCGAGCAAGATATGAAAGACTGGTTTTCGCGACTCGAACATTATCTGGGGCATGATGTGAAACCGGAATTCTACTGCGAATTAAAAATAGACGGACTCGCGATAGAGCTTGTGTATGAGAAAGGCCTTTTTGTGCAAGGTTCTACGCGTGGCGATGGACATATTGGAGAAGATGTAACGCAAAATCTTCGCACTATTGAAGCTATTCCGCTCAAGCTTCTGAGTGAGGAAGAGGCGATAAAAAACCTAAAAGAATTAGGGCTGAATCCGAAAAAGTATGTACTAAACCCAAAACGGCTTGTAGTGCGAGGCGAAATATTTTTGAGCACAAAAGAATTTAACCGTTTGAACAAAGAGGCGCTCGCGAAAGGAGAGAAGCCTTATGCAAATCCGCGCAACGTTGCGGCAGGTTCAATTCGCCAGTTGGATCCGAAGATAACCGCGGCTCGTAAGCTTGATTCATTTGAATACGCGATTGTGAGCAATATAGGACAAACGGTGCATGAGGAGGAGCATCTTATTTTGAAAGCATTTGGATTCAAAACAAACCCGCATAATAAGCTTGTGCATTCTCTTGATGAGGTATTTTCATTTCGCAATTATTGGGACACGCACCGCGAAAAATTGGCATATGAGATTGACGGAATTGTAGTAATTGCGAATGAGCACAAGACATTCAATGAGGGTGGGGTTGCGGGAAAGGCTCCTCGTGGAGCGATGGCATATAAATTTTCCCCAAGAGAGGCAACCACGCAAGTGAAGGATATTATAGTGCAGGTAGGGCGAACGGGGGCATTAACGCCTGTTGCGGTCTTGGAGCCCGTGTCGGTGGGTGGGGTTACCATTCAACATGCCACGCTTCATAATTATGACGAGATAAAGCGTTTGGGGGTGAAGATTGGCGACACGGTAATTGTAAGTCGGGCGGGGGATGTAATTCCGCAGATAACCGAGGTATTACCGAAACTTCGTGCGGGAAAGGAGAAGGAATTCAAGATGCCAACTAAATGTCCAATGGATGGCGCACCCGTCGTGAAGGATGGGGTGGCGTACCGATGTTCCAATCCTAATTGCGGCGCGCGCCGCAGAGAGGGGCTCTATCATTTCGTATCTCGCTCTGCTTTTGATGTGAGGGGGCTCGGTCCGAAGATAATCGATAGATTTCTTGATGAGGGGCTTATCGCCGATGCTGCAGACATTTTTTCTTTATATGAAGGAGATATCAAGGCACTTCCTCGATTTGGCGAGAAGTCGGCGGAAAATATCGTACGCGAAATACAGGGGAAGAAGGAAACCACGCTCTCGCGATTTATTTACAGTCTCGGTATTTTTCATGTGGGAGAGGAGACCGCACGAACAATGAGTGCGGAGGTTCTAAGGCGCAATATCACGATGCGTGTGCCAAGTGATGTATTCGCATTTTTCAAATCATTGTCAACGGAGAAGCTTATGGAGATGACCGATATAGGGCCAAAGGTGGCTGAGAGTATCTACGAGTGGTTTCATAATATTCGCAATGCCGAATTGGTGCGCAAATTTGAGAAGGGGGGCGTGACTTTAAAAATGCCAGAACGAGTTGCCTCAAAAAATGCCACATTCGCGGGCAAAACATTTGTGTTGACGGGGTCACTCTCATCGATGACACGAGATGAGGCAAAGGAAGCAATAAGAAATCTTGGCGGGAATATTGCCGAGAGTGTTTCAACGCAGACCGATTTTGTGGTGGTTGGCGAGGAACCGGGTTCAAAGCTTAAAAAAGCAAAGGCACTTGGCATAAAAATAGTAAGCGAGAAGGAGCTCTCCGCAATGTTCAGGCGCTAGGTGCGCAAAGGTAAGAATAGGGCTTTGGGTTGTTTGTCCCTGAGTGTTGGTTTATTATTGGGGTATGATTTCAAAAGATGAGGTAAA
>JAKANQ010000022.1 GCA_021812365.1 bacterium | reverse complement strand
GAATATTGCTGTTTTTCCTATGTTCGGCTATCATATTTCAGTTCGGGCGATTAGCTCAGTTGGTTAGAGCGTCACATTGACATTGTGAAGGTCAGAGGTTCGAATCCTCTATCGCCCACTCGCACAGCACAATATTGGGCTTATAGTAAAATGGTATTACGCCTCCATGGCATGGAGGAGGTTGGGGTTCGATTCCCCATAGGTCCACCAGAAGTGTATTATTAATAGGTAGCCCTTCATTTAATTTTCTTTCGCAAGATGAATAGTAAGGAAGGAGTCAAACCGAAAAGATTTGAAACGCCCACAAGGCGGCTTTTTGTTGCAATGGCGCTGTGGTCCGGCGCTCAGTTCGGATTGGGCGATATCTGGGGGATGATGAGGAACTCGCAATGTTTCAAGTATCTGGGATGCAACGCGGGCTTTTTTGGATTCGACGCACTCGTTCATTTTCTTGCGGGTATCCTTTTCATCATGTTCGTGCTTTGGCTGTTTCACAGGTATCCCAAATTGAATCTTCTTCACGCTAATTTTTGGAAAACTGCAGTGATTCTTCTCGCAATTGTCGCGCTTCTCGGCGTGACGTGGGAGTTCATAGAATTTTCCGCGGATCACGTACGAATGGACATCCTGCATGAGAATCTCATTCATCCTAATCATCTTGCTCAGCCGAGTAATAGCGATACGATGGGGGACCTCACCTTCGCGCTTCTTGGTGCCGCGCTCTCAATAGGAATGTTAAAGGTATTCGATCCGAAAGTGTTCGGTAGGCATGGTGAGGAACACAGATAGGACCACAAACATAAAAGCGCCGAACGGCGCTTTTATTTTTTGATCGCATTGTAGACGGTGGGCAGTTCAAGTCCGAGCGCCCACGCGGAGAATCCGTGGAGGTCGTATTTCTTGATGAGGCTCATCTTCTTCTCTATGCTGCGCTCATTCTCATACCAGATGACGTATTTTTTTGCGCGATGCCAATAGGTAAGGTATGGCGTTTCATGCTCGGTGCTATAGTGGACCGTCACTCGATGATTTTTAAACACATTGTAGATTCCTTTCCTTCCTCCGATGCCGATGCGTTTCCCCGTGGTATCGTTCCATTGCCAGTAGTAGAGAGGTACACCAAGCGATAATTTTTCATGAGGTATGGAGCGAAGGCTATAGTCAATGACCTTCTTCAACCATCCGTATTCCACGACCGGTCCTTTCGAATAGGGGTCGTCGTATGACATAAGACTTAAGAAATCGGTGCTCGATGCAAGCGCTTGGTAGTCATATACTCCGATGGTCTTTTGCCAGAGGTCCTTCGGATAATCATTCGGGTTCTCGGAGATCTGGGCGATGATGGCGACGCTTACCGCCAGATCATTCGCTCTCATCTCATCCGCCGCCTTATGAACGAACGTGGAAAATTGTTCGCGAGAAGACGCGTCCATCTGCTCAAAATCGAATTGCCAGCCCCAGTAGCCCTGTTTCTTCGCTTCGGCAATGAGTGCCGCAATGGCTGTCTCCTGTTTTGCGGGGTCGCTAAGAAGCGCGCTGCTCACCGCAGGGCTGAAGCTTCCATTGGTCACGAGCGGCATCACTTTTATGTGATGGCTTTTTACGAACTCCAATACATCGGGCTTCACGCCTCCCGTAAGGTTTCCTGATTCATCAAATGCATAGGCCATAGGGGCGAACACATCGATTGATTGGTAGTGAGCAAAGAGCGATTCCCGTGCGAGCTTTCCCTCCTGATAATAGAAGAGGCGAGTGTGGTTGAACGTTAAATTGCGCGTGGTAGCGGCGTTGGCGGACGAAGCCACTCCCCAAAGCGCAATGATGCTGAACAAAAGAAGAATTGTGATGAATGAACGACGCATAGATATATCTCACCTCTAATCATAGAGTATTACGTATCAAAGAGTGAAGTTATGCCAAATAAAAAAACCGCATGCGTGCATCTAAGTACTTAAATTGACCATGAGACTTTTTGTGATAGGATAACGCCAAGGTTATCGGTAATATATGAAATATATAAAGCAACATAGATGGGCGCAGTTTGTGTTAGTGGTAATTATCATCTTGATGATTTTCATCGGTCAGCAGTGGCTTATGCTGCGCAAGGCTCATAACACATTTGATAACTACGCCGCGTTCAGAGGTTGCGCGCAAATCACGAGTCAGACGGAGACTTCGGGGACATGTACACTTGCCTCAGGCGAGACAATTAAGATGGTGCAGTTCCGCGGCAGGTGGTATTTGGATGGAGACTTGCCCACATGCTGGGGCAACATCTGTTTCTAAGTTTTATTCTGTCGGAAGGAGGACGCTTTTATAGACGAGATTAAGCGAGTGTGCTTGAAAAGACTTTGTAAAAGCGTCTGATTTGGCTATTATATATGCATCACATGAATACTCTCTCCCTGAAAGACCTTTATTACAAGCCGAGTATTTCCGGCTATCCATCGGTAGGACCAGAAAAAATCGAATCTGAAGGCGATAATTTTTCTTTAAACGTTTCTATATCTGGGCCTTTTGATGGGATGCCAGAAAATTATTTTACATGGCCAGAAGCACAAATTGTGGCAAGATATTGGACAGAGCAGTGTACGGCAGTCCTAAAAAAAGATATCGAAACAAATAATAATGAGGCGCGGCGATTCTTTAAAATACAAGAAATTATCGGCAAGGAAGCTTACAATAGTCTCCTCGCTGAATTGAAAGCAGGAAAGGAAAAATATGAAAAGGAAGGCTTATGGATTCACGGTTATAGCACTCCGCCCATGTATTTTGCGGAGGCACTTATTGAAGTCATAAATTCAAATAAGGATTTGTTGTATGAAGAAAAACCCGTTCAAGTAATGATCATGCCAGAAATACCAAAGGCTGCTTCAAATATTCAAATCAATCCTAAGCTTTCCGACGATCAAGATTTAACATCTATAAAGAGATGCATTGCTTGTGGCTCGGATAATATCTCAGTGGAGGAAGAAAAAGGTGGTTTTTTGTGGTTGAGTAGGTTCAAAACTATTTCATGTGCAATATGTGGCACGAAATTCAGAAAGGAAATTGGAGATGCGGATGGTTGGCACCTTTTTACTTCAGAAGTGGGCAACAAAGTTTGGGATGATTATCAATTTCAAGAGTTAACCGCGCGAGAGTGGGTCGCTATTGGCAATGGTGGTTTATCTGATCAAAAACAGAGAGTTATAGATGTAGAGAATTGGCTTGGACGACTGAGCGAGGGGACGCTAAGGGTCAGTTTCAGAGGTGTAGACACACCCGTTATGCTCAAGCCTAGCGAAGAAATACTTTTTGCTTTACCCGATGTTACACTCAAGGAGCCGCGCGCAGTACGAAAGAGTAGTGGAGGTTATGCTGGACCCAGCTTCCGCGTCGCTAAAGGTGTGTATTTTAGAATGGGCCGCTTTGGATCATCAAGTGAATCGCATCAAGAAATACGCGATATTGATCGAGGTATCCTCACAGTCACTGGAGAAAGGCTTATATTTTCTGGTAATATGAAAACAGTAAACGTTGATCTTAGAAAGATTGTACAGATTGATCCATTTACCGACGGACTCGCACTTCATAGGGAAGGACGAGAGAAAACGCAATATTTTGTTTGGGATGAAAATATTGGTCGAATACAGTTGAGTGAAGGGGAGAGGAAATATGCGGAACCAATTAGTGGAATGATTGTGAAGTGTGTTATGGAGGGTGCGATTAGAAATCACAATAAGCCGCGCGGGTAGACCGACAAACATCATTTCATCAAGAAAGCCAGCGCTAATACTAGAGATATATGGATTAGCAACGATAGTCGTCATATAAAAAACGCCTTTCGGCGCTTTTATATTTTTGCGGAGGCGGAAGGATTCGAACCTTCGGAAGGGTTTCCCCTTCGACTTCTTAGCAGGAAGCCGCTTTCGACCGCTCAGCCACGCCTCCAATTCTGTCATACTATACCGTACTTACGCTTTATCTCTTCGCGTCTAAACCCTTTTTTATATTCTTTTTCCATCTTTCTTGCGGATGGCTCATTATCACACGTGATGCATTCCAAAAGGATATAAGGAAGTTTGGACCTTGTCGATTGGGTATGTCCGCTATTATGTTCTGTTAGTCTCCTTTGCACGTTATTGGTTTTCCCAATATAGAGACTGTTATCCTTCTCGCTTTTTAGGATATAGACAAAAAACATAATTGCAAAGATGCTCGCTTTCGACCCCTGTCTGCCGACAGGCAGGGCTCAGCCACGCCTCCTCACGCATATATGAGTGTAGGGGATTTGCCTAAGATATTCAAATCAGGCCCATCCCTACACAAAATCAAAAATGTCTGATAATGTAATTTAACTGGAAGGTTGGCAGAGTGGTCGAATGCGCCGCACTTGAAATGCGGTATGCCGCAAGGCATCGGAGGTTCGAATCCTCCA
>JAKANQ010000021.1 GCA_021812365.1 bacterium | reverse complement strand
TTGGGATTTTAGTTCGGTGGGGTTGAATAATTAGGCTTGGCGCGATATACTCACAGAGCTTAAAAAAGCCCTTGTCGTTCAATGGATAGGACGCAAGATTGCGGATCTTGTAATCGAGGTTCGACTCCTCGCGAGGGCACAACACAAAAACACCGAAGCACGGTGTTTTTGATTGCCCTCGCAGCAAGCCAACTGCTTGGCTTGCGAGAGGAGTCGAACAACGGAGCGATGCGCATTCAGCAGAAGGCGCCGCGAGTTGGTGCCCAGCCCGAGGAAGCGCGACGGCGCGACGAGAGGCGCGGGAGACTCCAACCCGCGAAGCGGGCTTCGCGAGGGCACAACACAAAAACACCGAAGCACGGTGTTTTTGATTGCCCTCGCAGCAAGCCATTTTCATTAAATGTTTTGCATTTTTGGAATAGTTTAGTACAATTGTTAGGCAAATGAATAGGCAAAGAATAGTACTGCTAGCCATATTTATTGTTGCGCTTATAGTAGGTGCATTCATGTTTTTGGGTAGTGGTGAGCCAAAGAGCACATTTAAGGGACCAGTCGGGGAGCCATATGTGAAGGGGCCGACAGGATTGCCTCCCAAATAGTGCATTGCGGGATTGGTTTAGTGGTAGAACACGACCTTGCCAAGGTTGAGACACGGGTTCGATTCCCGTATCCCGCACCAAATACAAAAGCGACTCATTGAGTCGCTTTCTGTTTGAAAGTTATTACCTTTTTTCACGGCACCACACGAGCGCGGTCGTGTTGTCGTTTCTTGGTCCTTCTTTTTCGGCGTATTCGAGAAGCATTTTTGCGGTCGCGCAGTATTTTGCGTGCGCTTTAAACTTTGACATGAGGTATTCGGCATTCCAATGACTCGGGTCAATAAGTCCATCCGATGCTACCAGTACCCATTTTGGGTTCTCGATGGTATAAATTTCCGGTTCTCTCGAAAGCATTCTTGAAAGCGGAGCATTTCCCAGCGCGCGACTCATTTGGAGTCCATACTGCGGTCCATTATCTCCATCGTTGAAAAAGAGATATCCATTTTCATAGACGGCTCCGCGTTTTATCGCGGCGCGGCGTTCTCCAAGATTTGTCCGCGCGTTGTGTTCGGGACTTTGATGAAACACGCCATTCGTATCAAGCACGAACACGGGTGAGTCCCCAAGCACCGCAACGACCACCTTTCGATGGCTTTCGAGAATGCACGCAAGAGAAATGGTCGAACCCGCATCAAAGTGAGACGTTTTTGCGTTCAGTTTGGCAATCAGGTTTCTTAACGTATCTTCCATCGAATCCGGTTTGTCCGGTGTGAATAAATTTTCAATTTCGTTTGCGCAGAATTCCGCGACGGCGCGTCCTCTGTGCCCATCCATCACCGCGAGGAGCCATCCACGCATCGAGGGATTTTGAAAGTGAAAATATGTTGCGAAATCTTCCTGATAAATGAGCGGACCCTGTTCTGTTGCAAAAGTAACCACTGGCGTTCGCATCTCTTCCTCCCTCGGGTTATAAAATGACTGGCATCAGTATATTTCAGGCTGAATAGCGTGTAAAGGAAAACCCGCTCGAGCGGGTTTCATCTTACTTTTTACGCTATTTCAAAGAATCGATGTTTTCCGATGCGGATGATATCGCGAGGTTTGAGAGTGATCATCTCACCCGAATCCTTTTTTACCGCGTCATTTATCTTTACCGCGTTTTGTTCAACAAGTCTTCGTGCCTCGCTCTTGCTTGGAATGCCCGCAGCGAGGACAAGGTCAATGAGTGAGAGTGTATGTGTTTTGAGTTTAAGCTTCGGAGCGTCCTCGGGCTTTTCTTTGTGTGAGAAGACGCGAACCCATTCTTCGCGGGCTTCTTTTGCAAGTTTCGGAGAGTGATAGAGTGCTACCACTTCTTCCGAGGCTATCAATTTGATATCGCGCGGATTTTCCCCCTTCTTCAATTTTGAAGTCAGTTCCGTAACGCGTTCTATGGGAATCATCGTGGAGAGTTCCAAGATATGAGGGATGAGTTCGTCGGGAAGCGCCATTATCTTGCCGAACATATCATTCGGTTCATCATCAAGGTTCACGAGTGTGCCCTCGGTCTTACTCATCTTCTTTCCCGTCGTTGGGTCTTCAAGGAGGCGATTGGTGATGACGAATTTCTCTTTTCCTTTCATCGCTTTGAGGAGCGTGCGTCCCGCGAGCATATTGAAGGTCTGGTCAGTGCCGCCCACTTCAAGGTCCACATCCATCGCCACAGAATCGTAGCCTTGCATTAGTGGGTAGAAAAATTCATGAAGTCCGATAGGACGTGGGGCGCGAATTCCCTCCGATTCATTCGCATTTTTTTTAACGAGGATTGCGTTATTTATCGCCTCAAATGTGTTATGTGCTCCACAATTTGTACAAACACGAGACTTTGTTAAACCAGATCCATGCTCCACAGATCTAATTCCACCATCGGTGCGTGGTGTGGCGTGCGCATAGATTTGCTCTTTTCCACATTTTGGGCACGTATAGGTAAAATTCAATCTTTTCTGGAACATATCTCGTTCGAGCATTTGTTGAACGGTAAAGTGTGACGCTAATTTTATGACTTCCTCAAATGTGAGTTTGCCAAGCCATTTCGCATTAAATTTTATTTGTGCAGCATTTGCACCCGTGAAGCGCAAAACCTTCGACGCTTGTGCCTTAAATGTTTTCAGGTTTTCTTTGACCTGTTTGTCGGTAAGTTGTGTGCGCGCCGCGAGCTTGTCAGTCGGGTCGCCGATGCGCCCCGTAAAGTCACCCATTAAAAGAATCACCTCGTGCCCTAAGTCCTGAAACTTGCGGAGCATGATGATATTTTCCGCGTGTCCCAAGTGGAGGTGTGGACTGGTGGGGTCGATGCCGAGATAGAGGCGAATTCGTTTGCCCGACATAAGGACATCGCGCAACGCATCTCTGGTGGGGTACACGGTATCCACGCCTCGCGAAAGGAGTTCTTCGATCTTTGCTTTATCCGCAATTGCCTTCCCGGCTCCGCTCTTATTCATATATTCCATAGTACCATGAGGTTTGGAATCGTAAAAACCCCCGCCGATGGCGGGGGTCTCATGTTACTTCTTCGTCTTTATTATCTCATCAACCAATCCATACTGCTTCGCTTCTTCCGGGGTCATCCAATAATCGCGGTCGGTATCTTTCTCTATCTTATCCAATTTCTGTCCTGTGTGTTTTGCAAGGATGTGATTCAAGCGGTCTTTGAGTTTCAAGATATGCTTTGCGCTTATCTCAATGTCGCTTGCCTGACCTTCCACGCCGCCCATGATCTGATGAAGCATCACTTCGGCATTCGGAAGAATGAACCGCTTTCCTTTTGCACCCGCGGCAAGAAGTGCCGAGCCCATAGAGGCCGCCATACCCACGCAAATTGTGGAAACGGGAGATTTTACATGCTGCATAGTGTCGTAGATCGCGAGACCCGCCGATACTGAGCCTCCGGGTGTATTCAGATATATCTGAATATCCTTTTTGGTGTCCTCGTGGTCCAAAAAGAGGAGCTGAGCGATGACACTGTTTGCGACAGCATCATCGATCGGCCCACCGAGGAAGATGATGCGCTCCTTCAAAAGGCGCGAATAAATATCGTATGCGCGCTCGCCATACTGCGATTTTTCAATGACGGTAGGAATAAGATTCATATAATAGGTGATATAAATACTGATGTATTCGACGTGAATACTATACCACTCATATATATGACGTCAAAACGAGTCCGTGGTTATGCCTTTGCGACTACGAGCCCGAGCACATTTCTCGCGCCCGCGTGTTTCAGCACTCGCGCCGCCTCGCGAATGGTGGCGCCCGAGGTCGAGACATCGTCAATGATGAATACTATTTTTCCGACGAGCGTCTCGGGCTTTGCAACGAAGAACGAGCCGTGAACGTTGCTCGCCCTTTCCGAATGCGTCTTTCGAGTGGTTTGTGAGGGTATGTTCTTAATGCGTATCAATGAATCGGAGCACAATGAAAAAGTTTGGGGAAACAGTTTTGTGAGTTCGCGCGCAAGCAGTTCGGATTGATTGTAACCGCGTGCCGCCTCTTTTTTTGTATGGAGCGGAATGGGAATGAGTATGAACGGTCCTCGCTCCACAATTTCTTCGTGGGTTGCGATGTGATGGGCAATGAGCGCCGCAAGCGGTAGGGATGCGATTCGAACATGTTCGTACTTCAACGCATGGATGAGCGCCTGAGTCTCATGATTCGAATACTCGGTTGCCGCGACTATTATAGGAGTTCCTTTGTGGCACCCATTGACGAGGGTTGGTTGTCGGGCGCCGCATCGTGAGCATACGAATCCCGTGCGAATGGGAATTGCATCAAAGCACGCTTCGCACACGGAGAGAAATGTTCCCGTATGCGAGTTAATGTGTGAGGATGCTAATTTCTTTCCGCATGGAATACATTGCGGAGGAAAGAGCGCGTCAATGAGAAATTGGAGCGGCGGAAGCATAATTCAAATCGTTTTTTCCGAATGGTATAATACAAGTATAAAATAACTCGAACTGAACAATGACAGAACAACAACTCATCCAAGAACT
>JAKANQ010000002.1 GCA_021812365.1 bacterium | reverse complement strand
ATGCGACAACGCCCCACGCAATGTGTGGGGCGTCTTTTTTTACTTACTGGTCATTTAGTTACTCCGCAGGGCGTTCCTCAAGCGTCACCTTGATGGTGAGTGTCTTATCACCTCTTCGCACCTCAAGCGAAACCGTATCACCCACATTGTATTTTTGGATAAGCTGGCTCAGTGAACTCGTTGCGGTAATCTTATCGCCGTTCACGGAAATAATGATGTCCTCAGCCTGAATCCCCGCTTTATCCGCGGGAGATTTTTTTACCACCGCAGGCCCATCCGAATTGCCACGCACAAGCGCGCCCTCGGTCATCGAAAGTTTTTCCTTTGCGGCAATATCCTCATCTATCAACAAATACCGCACGCCTAGATACGGAGTTTTAATGGTCCCCGTCTTCTTCACTGATTCGATTGCACGCTTTGCTTGATTGATAGGAATCGCAAAGCCGATATTTTGCGCACCTGACGCAATCGCGGTATTCATGGCAATCACTTCGCCGCGCAAATTGAGAAGCGGTCCTCCAGAATTGCCTGGATTGATAGCGGCATCCGTTTGAATGACACCTTGAATGGTCTCATTGCCAAATCCATCTCCGCCCGCGGTCACGCTGCGCGAAAGTCCTGAGATGACCCCCACAGAAACCGTATTACGAAACTCGCCAAGCGCGTTTCCAATGGCGATCGCTGTTTGTCCAAGTTTTACCGAATCGGAATCGCCAAGCGTTGCCGCCTTAAGATTGGTCGCATCTATCTTTATGAGCGCCACGTCGTTCACGCTATCACGCGCAAGCACCTTTGCGGGATATTTCTTTCCATCATTGGTGAATACGGTATACTCGGCAGTCTTGTCATATACCACATGCTTATTGGTCACGATAAGTCCGTCCGAAGACACGATGAATCCCGAACCGCCACCCACATCCTGCTTCTCGATCTTACCCGTATCGCATGGTTTTGAGAATTGCATACCCTGTCCGAACATATTGCGAAACTCGGGTGGTAAATTCGTAAAAGGATCATACGGACAATTTTCAACAAGCGGCACATTCTTCGAAATGACGATTGAAACCACAGATGGCGACGCGCCCTCCACGGCACCGACTACTGCCTGTTCATAATCAAGCGCGGGCTTATATAATGGAACTGTTTTCTCCCCCGCGCCGGTAGAAGTGGCAAGCTCGCGGCCTACATTGATTTCTTTTGTGAATAAGCCTTTTAAAAAATTAGACGCGTCTCCGAAGAATCCCGCGTGTACCACATTCAGCACCGCAAACACGCCAAGCGTCACCAAAAAAGACGTTGTGATAATCTTTATATTTTTCTCATTTTTAAACATAGATTTATTATAAAGGGTGATACCAAAAAATCGACACCTATAGTACGCACACCGCGGCAAATATCTTTCTATTCTTTAAAAACACCTCCCAGGGAGGTGTTTTCTACCAATTGCCCCACTATTTTATCTCGTACTGAAGCGTCACGTTCACCGTGGTCTCCTGGGAGCCCGGTTCGATTGATGGTGCCGCGGCTGCCATATCCGCTCCACCAAATCCCTTTGCCGCATATGAGTACATAGGTTGAGGATAATTGCTTCCCTCGGAGATTCCCAACAATCGCCCCACCGAGAATCCGCCCGCTGCCGCAATCGCTTCCGCTTTCGCCTTCGCTTTTTCAATCGCCTCCGTACGCGCTTTGTTCTGCGCCTCAGTCGGATCATCGATCTTAAACTGGAAATCGGATACCGAGTTCGCGCCGTTATTCACCACACCCGCGAGAATATCGCCTATCTTCGTAAAGTCACGGACCTTCACAAGTACGGTCTGATTTATCTCATATCCCACGATGGTTGGCGGAGGACACACGGTTCCCGGACGCGGACATGAGCTGTACTGATATCTCGGCTGAAGATTATAGCTTTGCGTCTTAATGTCCTTATCCGCAACGCCATTCGCCTTCACGAACGCAATTGCCTTATTCATCTTGTCCGTATTCTCCTGCTGGATCGGACCGAGATTCTTATCGCCCTGAGTCACCACACTGAACGTAAATGCGG
The DNA here is from genome assembly GCA_021812365.1 of bacterium. Lineage (GTDB taxonomy): Bacteria > Patescibacteriota > Minisyncoccia > UBA6257 > GWB1-50-10 > CAIKKG01. Next base: position 99,516 of record JAKANQ010000002.1, on the reverse strand, counting down.
CAACATCGGGAACGGAAATCGCTTTTCCTTCTCCTGTTACTGAAAAACTGCGAAATGAGCTTGGCTGTATTGACCTTGAAAATGCATCAGCATAGTTCCACAGCGCGAACGCTGCGATGATTGCCGACACTGCAAATGCCGCCCACGCATACTTTTTAATTTTTTCATGTTCCATATATCTATTATACATGACCTTATTTTTATGCCGTAAAAGCGCGGTGAATTCGTTTTATCGCCTCGGTCATTTCCGCGCGAGTAGTACCGCGCCCAAAACTGAACCGCACGCCGCGCGAAGCATTTTCAAAAAGCGCCAAAAGCACGTGCGAGTGGGTTGCCGCGCGAGAAGCGCACGCGGACCCCGAAGATGCCGAGATGCCCATCACATCAAGACGCACAATGAGATCATCCAATGGCATATTCCGCAATGAGATGTTCACGATATGCGGCGATGCGTCGCCAAAATGCTTCTCATCCATTCCATAGATGGATGCGTCAGGAAACATCCTCTTCATTTCTTTCCAAAAATATTTTTTGATGGATAAAAGCCTCGCACGTTCTTTCTGCCTTTCCATTGCCGCGCGAACGACCGCCTCCGCAAAACCGACGATTCCCGGCACATTCTCCGTACCGGAACGTAGGCCGAATTCCTGCCCGCCGCCCGTAAGGATGGGGGTGAGTATCTTCTTGTTCGCCGACTCGATGTGTTTCACATAGAGCGCGCCAACGCCTTTTGGTCCTCCTATCTTATGTCCCGAGAGGGTCATCATATCGACACCAAGCTCATTCACATCGCATTCAAAATAATTGAACGCCTGTACCGCATCAGTATGGAACAACGGATACTGCGTTCCTTTCTTAAACTTGGAAATTGCGTGGGCTATCTTTTGTATCGGCTGCACCGTACCTATCTCGTTATTCACATACATCACTGACACCACCACCGTGCGCTCGTTCAATGCCTGTTCCAAGCGCCGCACATCGACGACACCGCGCGAATCAACAGGGATGATGATGAGCTCCGCGCCGTCGCGCTCCAGATCTCTCGCAGTCTCTAAGATGGATTCATGCTCAATCGCAGAGATGATGATACGCGGCCGCGCGATGATTCCCCGCGCGCCACGCACCACTCCGCGCAATGCAAAATTGTTCGCCTCAGTGGCGGACCCGGTGAATATGACCTCGCGAAATGCCGCGCCAATATTCTTTGCAACCACCGTGCGCGCGCGGTCGATTGCCGCAATTCCTTCCTGCCCGAAAAAATGGAGAGAACTCGGATTTCCAAACTGTTTTGTAAAATAAGGCTTCATCGCCTTTTCCACCTCAGAACGAAGAGGCGTTGATGCCGCATAGTCAAAATAAATACGCTTCATAGGAGATATTGAATCAATTCTCTTCCACCACGGAAAGATACCCTGAGGCGAAATTATTCTTCAGTTGCGCGAGAAATGCCGCGCCATCTTTGGGAAAAAGTTTTTTACCTGCTTCGGCGGTATTTAAAATACCAACCTCACTGAGATTCTTCACCGCCGCCGCGTCTCCTTCGCATATTGCGGTGCCGTCCGCCGCCAAATGGCAGACCACAAGCGGCTTCTGCGAACCATCATCGGAAAGTGTTAGTATGGTTATTTTAGTCATAATTCAATTATTGGGGGTCGTATAATGTATTATCCAGCATCGCCTGTACGGTCTTCTCATCAATCTCGCCATGTTGAATCAGCAGCTTGCCTATGAACTCGATGCGATGCATACACGCACTCACCTCTTCTTCCGAGATAATTTCCGCAAGTTGAGCTCTCAACGTCTCCCTCCCCTCGCTCCACTCGAAAAATGCGTTTATGTGCTCTACAAGATCGCTGGGCGCTTTATGGTTCATTAAAAAGCCGGACTCTGGAATCGTCATAATATTTTTTTTGAAAGAGAGTCCGTTATCTATCGCATGTACCTTGTCTGTTGCCAAGTAGTTGTATCTCGCTCTGTCCGCATTCCAAATGATGAAATCAAGTACGCCGAGTTTATAAAATTCGGTGGCAAACCCGTTACGGTCCTCATCGCTCATTTCAAGTCCTGATTTTGCATTAGGAATAAATTCCTGCATGCTTCCCACCCGCCCCTCCACAGTATGGAGAATCGTAGTAGGAATAAGTCCGATTCCTAAAAATTTATCAACCAAGAAACCCGCGCGTTCCCGTTTATAGAATTCAGCAGGCTCTACAAACGCACGAAGATGCGGATCCTCGCCCTCTTCCGGCTTGAATACTCCGGCACCCCCATCCTTGAATTTCACATAGACCACCTCATTCGACCCCTTCAATCTGCTAGTTTCTGCCGGCTCCGCGGTCTCCAATATCGCCTCTTTTATCTCTTGGCGGCGAATCCACTCCTCGGGCGCGGCGCACTGCTTGTCTAAAAGCCGGTCGGCCTCCCGCTCTTGCTTCGGTATTCCAAAATGTTCCATTCCTTCCATTATATTCATAGTATCGTATTTCGGATGAAATGCCCAAACGGAAGCTACCGGTAAGAAGGGTTCCTTTCCTTCACGCCAAGTTTGAAGTTCGCGTAACGCGCGAATGCAAATAGCACGCTTGAAAGCCTGTTCACAAACATAAGGAATTCAGATGAACACTTTTTCTTTGTGCTGAATCGGACGACCGCGCGCTCCGCATCTCGCGCCGCAGCCCTCGCGATATCAAGCCGTGCCGCAAGCTCGCTCCCTCCGGGTAGCACGAATTGTTTCAACGGCGGCAGCATTGCGTCGACATTGAGAATCATCGCTTCCAATCGTTTAACACTTGTCGCGTCTATCGTTTGCGCGGAGTTGATACCGAATCCCACCCCCGCAAGTTCGGCTTGCGCAATGAATAGCATCTCCTGAACGGCAATGAGGTCTCGATACAGTTTGGGGATCTTTTTATCCGCCACAACCGCGCACCACCCCACAAGCGAATTGACCGAATCCAGCGCTCCAAGCGCGTCAAACAATGCATCATCTTTCTTTATTTTCTTTGCGCCCAACCCGCTTTTCCCGGAATCTCCATTGCGTGTGAAAAATAGCGTTCTCATAGCATCTTTATTATAAACAAATCCCCGCTTTACGGCGGGGATTCTCTGAACTTACCCTACGTTTTCTTTTTTAAGCGGGAAATCACTTGGTTCAGGCTTCTTTCCAACCGGTTTCAAAAGCCATTCACGATATGCAGCTCTGAAGGCTTCCATATCAACTTTTTCATTTCCCACACCCTTACTCTCCGCGGATTCTCCGGACAACTGCTTCCCGGTATATATCACCTCGCGCGCCACCGATACCTTTTCCGGCACGCCACGCATAAGTTTTTCTCTCGACTCGCGCGCAAGACGCTCCGCGGCGGACTCTGAGCCAACCTCACTCGGAATGTCATAGTCTTTTCTTGTTTCTTCAATTAACTCCTTCGCCAATTCTTCGGATGATTTGTTTTTATCAGGAATTGGCGGGATTTCGAATTTCATCATGGTTGAAGTATACCATATTATATTGAAAAAGTAAAGGCATCATTCCGCGAAAAAACCCGCTTCTATGCGGGTTTTTTGCATCTTATTGCGTATATCTTTACAACGAGTTTATGTCGTTGTTCGTTGATTGCAATTCCTGATCAACATTGCCCACGTTGATGTTCTGAAGCGAACCCTGAATCGCTTGCGTATTATCCGTGGGAGCGACTCCGGTCGAAGTAGCAGGTGTGACCTCGGTCCCCGCCGGCTGTCCTGCGGGAGCCTGAGAATTTTGCCACCAGATAAGTACACCAACAACTACCACGATAAGCACTGCAATGATGATGAGATTCGTTTTCCTGCCGTTATTTGTTTCCATAAGATTAGTGATGTATTAGATGTCCCTTACTTATTGAGTCGAAGTCGCGGTTGGTGTGACGGGAATCGGCGTCGGAGCAGTTGAGGTGGTTACATCAACATCCACTCCAGGAATTTGCGCGAGCGTGACCGCCGCATTGTGTACGGCATCACGCGCGTCCATTACCGCCTTCTGCACCACCTTAAGATCCTGTCTCATTGAATCGCGAACAGCTACAAACGCGGATTTCACCATACTGTCCGTCGTAGTCGCGGTCATTGCCGGAACATACGTCTTCCCCGCCTGAGCGGTTATGACAGTATGTGCATTCGTAATGGCGGTCTGCGCGGACGCAATGGCGGTACGCACACTGGAAACATTCAACCCTCGCGCATCGGCTTTATCAGTTCGCGAAGTGATGTTCACCAATACCTCGCTCAATTGATCGAGATTCGCAGCGAACCGTTCAAGCATGCGTGAATTGAAATCTTTCAGATTCGAGTCAATTCTCGATGCAAGATCTCTCTTTCGAGCATCCTTCATACCACTGATCCTTGCCTCAACCTCCGCACGCCTTGCCTCTATCTTGGCCTTGATTTCCTGTCTCTTCTCCTCAATGACCTTCTTTATCTCATCGCTTTTCGCCTGAAAATCGGCCCTAAGCGTTGCCTGCCGCGCCTGAATCGTCTGCATTGCCGCGGCGCGATCCTGCTGAAACTGTTCTCTCAGATTACCTATCTCATTCTGCGCGGTCACGCGCGCATTTCGAATCTGCGCACCCGCGTTGTTCTGCGCTCCCACTCCGAGCGGTATAATAATGGCCGCAACGAGCAAGAGGGGAAAAAGTGTTTTCTTCATAATAATAGATGATTATTTTTTTGTTTTCGATACTTGTGAATTTTTTACACGACCTTTTAGTATGCCTTTAGTATATCAAAAGCCCTCTGTAAGCTATGTACGCTGATATAATCTTGTTCGTTTTGCAAGAGGCAGGAGATATGTATAAGTGATCCACGCGACACAAAACGCGATAATCATACTTCCCATGATATCGAGCCAATGATGCACACCCGCCATAACCCGTGCGGCACCCACGATGAACGCGAACCCCCAAAGTAAGACGCTTGCACTGCGACGGTAATAGAAGAACAGCATTGCGAGCGCGGAAACAAAGAGCGCGTGATCTGAGGGAAAACCGTTATCAACGCTATGCGAAATCAGCGGAATAAAGTGCCCAATCACGAAGGGACGCGGATTGAAATAGAGATACCCCGCAAGACGCGCCACAAGATACGTCAACGGAAGCGAGATTATGCCGAACACGAAAATATCCCTCCTCCTTTCCTTCAAGCGCAGCCACAGCACCAGAGCGTAGAGAACAACAAAAAGATAAAGGTATTTTGCCGAAAAAATAATAAGTGTATTCATAATACTTATTTTACCACGCTTACTAGCTATTAACCCATGCCTACCGGCAGGCAGGCCCTTCCTTGGTTCGATTCCCGATGCAAAACAAAAATCGCCTTACGGCGACTTTTGTTTTGAGGGTGCCTATGGGAAGCGAACAAATTTCGTATTCACGAAATTTTCTGACACCTTGCGGTTTCAGTGCTTCCACCACGGGGAAACTGGCGTTTCCCCGACCCCCTTCCTTGGTTCGATTCCCGATGCAAAACAAAAATCGCCTTACGGCGACTTTTGTTTTGAGGGTGCCTATCGGGAATCGAACCCGAATCAAGGGCTCCACAAACCCTTGTGTTAACCGTTACACCATAGGCACCATGCACCACTTATAGTAATAGAAGTGCGCTCACTATTACAACCCCCAAACCTCGTTCCACCTATCCAACCTCTCGCTTCAAACTTCTCATCTCAGTTGAGGACGTCGCTTTATATACCCGCCTTTCTTTCTTCTTGGTATAGCGAAGTCGGCGTTGATGTACGCCCTCATCCTTCACATTCCGAGGAGCCTCCGTGGGAATACGCGGTTTCTTCACCACAATCGCATCAGCGATCATCTTATTCATCAACACCAAACCGATATCACGATTTTCTTCTTGAGAACGTTCCGCTTCGCAGACGACTTCAAGTTCCCCCTTCTTATTGATGTGATGCGCGAGATTTTTACTCACCATCTTCTTTTCCGCAGCGGTGATGGGCAACTTCTCCACGAGCGCCCACATCTGCACTTTAAACGAACGACGGTCGGCGTTATGTCCCCCGGGACCACTCGGACGCACCGCCTTCATTCGCACACTTTCTTTGGTAACAAATGATTTTTTCATGCTTTTTAAATTAAAGATTTTTTTAGATAATCCCGTCACGCTGGAAAAAAATCCTTACTTATAGTATAACAGTTTGGCATGGGTCATTTTCTTAATACGCTTGGTCAACTTATTGTCCAGTACCCCGCCTGGACTCATTTTATTATTGGCGTCGCAATCCTGATTCAAGGAGAGCTCACCATATTATTGTCGGTATTCCTTATTGTAAGCGGGAAGCTCCCTTGGTCGGAGCTGCTTATCGTAGCCCCGCTTGCTCTTATATTCGGCGAAACCATCATCTATATGACGGGGAGAATGTTGCGCAACACGCGATTCGGATGGAAATTATACCGCAACAAGATAAAACAAAATAAGCGCTTTCAGTCGTACTTCTACTATCTCAAGACGAATCTCACCAAACTTCTCATTGGCGCAAAATTTTTAATAGGAATGAATGTGTTTGTGATACTGCTCGCGGGATGGACAAAGACTAAGTTCAGAACATTCATGAAATCATATCTTACGGGTGTCGTGATATGGTTCACCGCGGTAACCGTTTTTTCCTACTTCTTCATGTCGGGACTCACCTATCTCAAAACGGAGAAGATATTCAAACAAGCGGAATATGGAATCATCATCGTCATCGTGTTCATCTTCCTCTTCGAATTCGTACTGAAGCGAATCGTGCGCAGAGGAATCCCGTTTCAAGGAAAGGAGGATATCGGAAAGATATTGGAGGAGGACGAAAAAGACGGAATACAATAATAAACAACAAAACACCATTCTCACAGAATGGTGTTTTGTATTCGTTTGTGAATGCCCCCTCGGAGGGAATCGAACCCCCATCAAGACCTTAGAAGAGTCCTGCTTTATCCATTAAGCTACGAGGGGCCAATGAACAAAATTGATTCTAAACGAAAAATAATGTAATTTAAAGGCTCTGAGAACTGCGGTGCCGGGATGTCGTATATTGGTAGTACGCCTGCTTTGGGAGCAGGTAGGCCGGGTTCGATTCCCGGCATCCCGACAAAATAAAAAACCAACACACTATCGCGTTGGTTTTTTATTTCAAGCGTGGTATTCTTTGCTCAGAAACTTGATGGGGTAATTATGAAGCAGCGAAAAGCGAAACCCGCCTTTTCAAAAAGGGAGCTTTTTTCGCGCGCGAGCGTGCTCGTGAAAACATACGGACACTTCCTTCTCTTGTATGATGTTGTCTCATCACGCGCATTTGCCAAAAAGAGTGGGGCGCGCGAACTATATCACCAGCTCCGCAAATTTCACGTTGCGGTGAATACGCAGTGCGCGGATTTCATCGTAGTTCGCGAAATTGGTATCGGTAAAAATCTTACTCGGTTTGAGACGATTCTTGGTGATGGGGGTGGGGCGTATTTTTCCGATTCGTGTGTGATTGCGTTCATTCTTAAGTTGGCGAATCAGTTGCCTTTTACGTTGAGATGGGTGGTAGCCAAAGATGGTTGGGATGAGTTGGCTGACCGAATATTAAAATAAGCCGCTCATGTGAGCGGCCTTTTTGTTTAGGCATTACCGCGCCGGTTTTTTTATTATCAAACTTATAAAGAATATTGCGGAACTCACAAGTGCGATGGCGAAACTTGGGTTCACGGGATACATCCTTGAAATGATGAGGCCCGAGAGAAGCGCAGCAACCGCAAGCACCACACTCAAACTTATGAATCCTTTGAATGAGCCCGCGATATTCTTCGCGGTGACCGCAGGAATGATAAGGAGCGCGCTCATAAGGAGAACGCCCACAAAGCTGATGCCGACCGAGATAGTGAATGCAATGAGAATAAGAAGTAAAAACTCCATCCTTGATTGAGAGATGCGAGAAGATGTTGCAAGATCGGGCGCAATCGAAGAAAGCGCGAGTGGCTTCAATAGATAGAGCGCGGTCGTAATAATGCCGATAGAGATGACCGCCTGCGCGATTGCCTGCGCGTGCGTTATATTTTGCACATTCCCAAAAAATGCCTCAAGAAGGTCTTGTTCCGGAATAAGGAGCGCGCCGGCGGAAAGTGCGGTCACAAACAACACGCCCGTAATAGATTCGATTGCGAGCTTCGTTCTCATCTCGATATACCAGATTAGTACGACACCCAAAAAAAGAAGCGCGACACCTCCCAAGAGCGGAGTGAAATGAAACACTACCCCTATCGCGATGCCTGGAAGCGCAACATGCGAAAGCGCATCTGACAAGAGCGTCATCTTGCGCAACGTAAGAAGAGAACCGACAAATCCGCTTGCGGCCGCCACAAGAATTCCCGAAAGCGTAGTCAATGTAAGAAGTTCTGTCATGGTTATTGGTTATTACTCCTTTCCCTGATGGATGTGCTCATGTTCCAAATGTTCGATGCCTTCGTGATTATGGTGAAAAAATGTCTGGTCCTTATAAAGAGTGGAAAGCTTTTCTACCGTCAATTCCGCTTCAGGCTCTCCATAGCATGTGGTGGTTTGATTGAGACAGAGTACATGATTTGCATAACGATAGACCGCGTGCAAATCGTGCGAAATGATGATGAGTGACACGCCCGTTGAGTCCTGTAAATGATGGAGAAGCGTATAGATGGATTCCTGTCCCACCACATCCACATTTTCTGTCGGTTCATCAAAAAGCAGAATTTGCGGATTATCAAGAAGCGACCACGCAAGCAATACACGCTGAAGCTGTCCGCTTGAAAGGTGCGCGAGCTTTCGCGTAAGCCAGCTTGCATCGACTTTAACAAGTTTCAATGCCTCCTCATTGGTCATTTCGCGCGTGGGCTTCAGATCTAAAAACTCACTGACTGTCATTGGAAGATAGAAATCCACGTGGAATCTCTGAGGAAGGTACCCTATGCGAATATTCGGAGCCCATGTGATAGTACCCGATGTCGGCTTAATGATTCCTAAGAGCGTTTTGAGAAGCACTGACTTCCCCGCTCCATTAGGACCGATAATCGCAAGGACGCGTTCCTTTTCCAATTCAAACGACACGTTCTTGAATATGACGTTATCTCCGAGAGTTACGGAAAGATCCTCAACTTTTACCAAGTACTCTGTTGTTTCCATATATCGAACTAAGTATATTTTGTTTCACTACGCGCCGCAATGACGCCAAACATTGAAATAATTGCTGTTGTTTGTTAGTATTCCCCTGTACGTTATGCCGCGGTAGCTCAGTGGTAGAGCGCAGCCCTGAAGAGGCTGGCGTCGGGGGTCCAATTCCCTCCCGCGGCACACAGAAAACACCTTCGGGTGTTTTTTAGTATGTCACGGGAAGTGAGACAATTTATTGTCTCACGTTGGGAATTGGACGCCGGAGCGATGTTCGCTCAGCAGAGCGAACCGCAAGGCGGTGCCCAGCCCGAAGCGAACGGCGGTGAGCTGAGAGGCGCGGGCAATTCCCTCCCGCGGCACACAGAAAACACCTTCGGGTGTTTTTTAGTATGCAAAGAGGTGGGTATAAAGACCGAGCTAAGCTCGGTCTTCGACTGTCTTAGAAAGAGTTGTCGAGCGTTTTCATTCGCGCGTTGAATTCCGTATTCAGCGAATTTATTTTCTTTGCACTGTCGTTGGTACTTTGAAGCGCACTCGCAATGTCCTCCTTGCTCACCTTCACATCGGTCTCCATCGATACAAGCAATTTTTCCAAAAAACCATTTAGATTCTGCGTGTATACAATGAACTCGGATACAAGAGAAAATTCGGTAGCAACCGCTTCGTATGCGAGCCGCTGACTTGAAGGATTCATGGTTGCAAGTGACTCGGTGAGAATTTTCAACTGAGCTGCAAGATCAGAAGCTGCCTGATATGCTTCCTTATTCATATTTTGCGCATCCTCGATCAACGCCTTCGCTTTCACTTTATCTCCTGCGAGATCGGCGGCGTTCGCCTCCGCAATCTTTTCATCAGTCTTATTGGTAAGGTCAACAATATTCTGACTGATAACGGACGCCTCTTGGCGCGATATCAGGAAATTGGGCGGCAAATTTGCCGCTGCGGAACCTCCTCCGCTCCTACGCAATAGATAGACGGACACAAAAAGCAATGCGAGCACAAGTACGGAGGCAATCGCAGCGATCTTCGTTTGCTTATTAGACATATAATTACTTCACCCCATCATAAAATAAAACCAAAACTTATTCAAACAAGGGTCGGAAAACCCCTTGCGAAACATCATATTCTTTTGTATCCTGTACCTTGAAGTAATTGGACGGTCTGCGAGTATCGTATAATGGTATTACCTCAGCTTTCCAAGCTGATGACAGGGGTTCGATTCCCCTTACTCGCTCAAAAGAAAACTCCATTTATGGAGTTTTTTATTTAGGGGAATCGAACGCCGGAGCGATGTTCGCTCAGCAGAGCGAACCGCGAGGCGGTGCCCAGCCCGAAGCAAACGACGGTGAGCTGAGAGGCGCGGGAGATTCCCCTTACACATGCGAGTAAAGTGAAACAATCAACAAAAAACTCCCCGCACATACGGGGAGTTTGTAATTCCAACTCAGGAACAATTGGGAACGGATGAAAGGGCGTGCGTACTCTGCGCCGACGCATTGTGCTTCGTATGAACATGTCCACGACCGAAGAGCGAACTGAGACGCTCCTCTTCGCGTTCGCCGCAATTCAATCGCTTCAGCTGTCCAATGCTCCACAACGCCCGCAGAACAGAGAAGCTGGTATTGGGATAATGGACCGGACACCCGACAGATTTCACCATGGGATATACCGGACACGTGCATCTGAACTTAAACATTTTCTTACCGCACGGACACGTAAGAGAAACCGTAAGCCCGCTCACTTTAACGGAAAAGCCAGGGAAAAGCGCAAATAATTTTTGCATGGACCCCCCCTTTTTAAGGACTGTGGCAAATATAGTACGGAGAGCCAATGCGGTCAATGATATAGCCACCAGTAACTCGACTTCTGCCTTTATTTCTGGTATTCTAAGCTCCGAAATCGAATGTTACAGCGTGTTACCAAAAATGGTCCTGTGTAACACTGAAACAAGACCATAAGTACGAAACAAAATCAAATCTCATTCGTTTTATCTTATGAAAGACGATGAACAATTGCTCATTCAAAAGGCTAAGAACGGCGAAAGCGCTGCATTTGGGCAGCTCTACGACCGCTACCTTCCCCAAATATATCGATTCGTCTTTTTAAAGGTGGGAAGGAAGCAGGACGCCGAGGATATAGCCCAACAGGTATTTACAAGCGCGTGGCAAAACGTAGACCGATTTGAATTTAAAGGGTTCCCTTTTTCGAGTTGGCTCTATCGAATAGCTTCGAATGCGGTCATCGATCACTATCGCACCTACAAAGCGAACATCGACATCGAACAAGTACCAGAAGATCTTTTTTCGGAGTATACGAACGATGATAAGAAAATCGACGCCGCAATGAATGTCCGCTTGGTGCGCGCCGCACTTGCCACGTTGGAACAAGACCAACAAAACGTGCTGCTCATGAAATTCGTAGATGAACTCTCGAATAAAGAAATCGCGGACGCGCTGCAAAAGACGGAGGGCGCGATACGAGTCATCCAGCACAGAGCATTGAAACAACTGAAAGCGAAATTAGATGAACAACATTAAAGACCAATTGAAACAGCTGAGAGTGATTGAACCGGATCGTGATTTTGCGATACGCGCAAAATACGAGATTCTCACACCGACCAAATCCCGCGGCTTTTCTCTGTTTCCAAAATTGAACATCCATCGAAATGCGATGCTCGCGTGGAGCGGCGCGGGACTTACCATAATGCTGCTTCTCGTAATAGCGATTCCCCTCTTCTTCCCCAAGCCCAGCATGTCCGCATCGCTCAGCACCGAAACGCTTATCAATGAATATGGAAATCTTCCTATCAATATCCAGTTAAAGGAGATAAAATACGATCAAGCGGTAAATCAGACGATATCCTCAGCAATAACCGAAGTAAGCAACACGAAGACAAAACATCTCAATTCCGATATTTTGAACTCCGAAGCACAGAATGCAACCATAAAAAACGTAGAAACGCAGAATGTCGATGCGTTATTAAATAAGGCAATCAATAACTAATATGAAGAAAAATACCTCGATACTCATCGCATATATCATGCTTGTTTCCATGGTCATGGTTCCATTCAGAGCTTCCGCGCAAACTACGGGCATACAAAAAGTGTTGGAAAGCGCGAAACAAACCATTGATGATTTCGTATCGGCAAAGGATGACCAGCAATCCATGGAGCTCCCTCTCCGCATCAAGACGCTTGAACAAGCCATATCGCTTTCAATCGAGGAAGCGAAGGGTCTGCGTGATAAATTGAACGACTTGGACAATTTAGGAGCGGATGAAAAAGCGTGGCGGAACGGCAAAATAAAAGAGATTAAGGTTGCAATCACCTATTTTGAATCAACGAAGAAGAAGATAGCCGACCAAAGCGATACGCTTACGGAAGCAGACACAAAAACTGCGGCGGAAAACTTCAAACAATGGCGCAACGAACATTATCTTCCGGTATTGAATGAAGTTCAGGATTATTTCTTGATAATCCAGCAAGACAAAACGATTCAAACCACGAAGACCAGATGGCAAAAGATAGATGGAGACATTAAAAGGCTTGAAAAAGCGAAGATTAAAAAGATAGATACCGCGCGCAAGTTGCTCACGGACGCGGACGGGCTCATTGAGGAAAGCGATACGTTGAATCAGAGCGCGAAAGCGATATTCTTCGATACCTTCATCACTCCGACTACGAGCACCGCAACATCAAGCGATTCCGAGAATTCTACCAGCTCGGACACGAAGATAGGCACCCTTGTGGAAGACATCACCACAACAAGCACGAATGCGGTGGAGAGCGCGGACACCCAACCCAAGTCAATAGAGGATCTCGTAACAGATTCCTTATCAAAAATTAAGGAAGCATATAAGATCTTTATTGATATGAGCAGCCTTGTGAGGAAGCTTCTCAAATAAGAAAAAATCCCGCGAAAAGCGGGATTTTTTCTTGTTCCCACACTTCATTCGGAAATGAAACTGTGCTTTCATTTCCTCATTCCGCTTGTAATAACAAAGCCCCGCGAATGGGGAATTTTTGTTCCTAATAATGATACTTATTCCGCTTCTGCCCCATCGTCACCGCGCGATACAGTTGTTCTACGAGCACCACTCGCGCAAGTTCATGTGGCAAAGTAAGACGAGAAAGAGAAAGCGTGGAATACTCTTTTTTAAGTGAGTCGGAGAGTCCCGCGGTTCCACCGATAATAAGCAACAGCGGCTCATTCGACTCCGATACAAGCTTATGAAAACCGGAAGAGTCAACCTCCCTCCCTCCCTCGTCCAATATGAATATCCTCCCCGTCCGCTTGGAAAGCGCCTCGCGAAGCGCCTCGCCTTCTTTTTCTTTCGCCCGTCCTATCTCCCCCTCGGTCTTGAATGGTATTGCAGGCACCTCAATAATCTCAACTTTTGCAAAAGGTTTCATTCGCTTCAAATATTCGTCCATTGCCTCAGTAAAATACGAATTGCGGATTTTCCCAACAGCAATGACGATTACATGAAACATTGAATACAGTATAAGGAAAATCCACAAGATGAAAAGCAGCGCGCATAAAAAATCCCGCCCCTCGAAGGAGGCGGGAGAATGCTAAATATTATTGACGTTGCAAAAAAGCTGTTTCCCTTTCTCGTCAGCGATGAGTGCGAGCATCACTTCCTCTTCATCACTCCCTTTGAACGGGCGCGCGCTTCGTTCGCAAATACCGTTCACAATCGCACACGCAACTGCCGATTCGATGGCGTCTCCGCCGAGATCAAGAACAATCTCCTTCGTCGAAACCAAATGGAGCGTTTTCGCATCCGTAAAGTAGAATGAGAGTTTTCTTGCCACGGGACACCCCCAAGAACCTCAGTGAGTAAACCATAATCGCGTAATCGCGTCAATAAACAATTCCGCCCCTCAATGAGGGGCGGAACGCGTTCTTTCTTTTTTGAATCGATTAAAGGACTGCTTCCTTCAAAAGTTTTCCTGCGCGGAATTTCGGTTTTACAGATGCTTTGATCTGGATCTTCTCTCCCGTCTTCGGGTTAACACCCATGCGCGCCGCGCGCTTTGCAACCTTAAACGTTCCAAATCCTGTAATTGCGACTTCTTCTCCGCGACTCAACGTCTTCACGATAGTCTCAAATACCGCCTCAACTGCGGCCGTCGCCTGCTTCTTTGTTTCAATATTTGCAGCATTCATTACTGCTTCTACGATTCCATCTTTCTTCATAATTTTATTCTTATTTTATTTATTTCATCACCTCGACCTTTCGATTGGCTTCATTATACCAAATTCCCTTGTATTTTACACACTTTTTCAGAAGTCCACAAATTCCTCCCTATCGCGCATACTCAACCGCCCGCACTTCGCGCATTACCGTCACCTTTATTTCCCCGGGGAATTGCACGTCAGACTTTATCTTGGCCGCGATCTGTTTTGCTATCTGAAACGCGCCAAAATCATCGATTTTCTCAGGCACCACGAACACACGGACCTCGCGACCCGCCGAAACCGCATATGCCTGCTTCACGCCGTCGAATGTCTTTACCACCTTTTCTATATCCTCAAGACGCCTTATGTACTTTTCCAGCGTATCACGGCGTGCGCCGGGACGGCCCGCCGAAATCGCGTCCGCCGCCGTTATCACGTAGGACTCAGGTGAAGAGAATGGAAACTCTTCGTGGTGAGACTCCATCGCGCGAATCACCGCCTCATCCACGTTATATTTCTTCAAAAGCTTCCTTCCAATCTCAACATGCGTTCCCTCTATCTCATGACTCATCGCCTTTCCGATGTCGTGCAACAGCGCCGCTTTTTTGAGCACAGGTACATTCAATCCGAGATCGGTGCCTATCATTGCCGCAATGTGTGCCATCTCAATGGAGTGCTGCAACACATTCTGGCCATAGCTGGTACGGAAATTCAATCTACCAAGCGTAGGTATTATCTCTTTGGGAATGTCGAGTACGCCCACCTCATATGCCGCCTCCTCTCCTATCTTTCTCACACGTTCATCCAACTCGCGCTGCGCTTCCTCAACCTTCTCCTCTATCTTTGCCGGCTGAATCCGCCCGTCCTTCAACAACTTTTCAAGTGCCATCTTTGCAAGCTCTCTCCTGAACGGATCGAACGATGAAACAATGAGATTTTCCGGCGAGTCATCAACGATGACCTCAACACCCGTAAGCCGTTCGAATGCGCGGATATTCCTTCCCTCTCTTCCAATTATCTTTCCTTTTATCTCCTCGTTCGGAAGCGGAACTACGCTTGTCGTGACATCATTCACGCACTCGCGCGAATAACGCTGTATCGCGGTCGTCATGATGTCCACACTCTTCGCCTCAATCTCCTCGCGCCGTTCGCGCTCCAACTTTGCAAGCGTCTGCGCAAGTTCGCTGCGATGCGACTCCTCAAACGCGGCAATCACAGAGGCACGAGCCTCTTCACGAGTAAGTCCGGATACTCGTTCCAATTCCTTCATCATTTTCTCATGCGCGCCTTTTACCTCATTCTCAAGCGCGATAATGCGCGCCGCTTCTTCTTTTATATGCCGCTCCTCCGCCTCCACCGCGCGCTTATCCACCTCCAATGAATCCTCTTTCTTGATAAGACGCTCTTCAACGCGGCGCAATTCCTGTTTGCGGTCGCGCTCCTCCTTTTGTGCCTCGTCTACGATGGCCGCCGCTTTACTCTTCGCTTCGATGAGAACTTCTTTCGCTTCGGACTTAGCGGATTCTAGCTCTGCCTGAATGGTATTCTCCAAAGATTTTTTGGAGCGTTTTGCTACCCAAATTCGGAGGAGGAATCCTCCCGCAAATGCTAAAACCACCAAGCCCCCTGTCAATAAGGGAGTAGTGTCCATAATGTTTAAATAGTTTTGTGCAATTGTACTTCATCGACTTTTGCCTCTTTAGTATAAATCTCATTCAATTGGAGTGTCAAAATAAAAAAGGCCCCGCTTTTGTGCGAGGCCTTGATATTCGGAACCGAACTGCTAGGAACGACGATTGCGCTCCACGTACTGGAAGAACTGCCGTTCCGCCACGGCGTCGAGGTACTCTCTGGCTGCCGCCCTCACGTCGAGGAGCCGGTGCTTGCGCGCAAGCACGCGGACAACGGCGATGTCGAGCTGTTCGGGGAAGTGCTTCACCGCGAACTCGGTAGCGAGGTCGGACGTCGTCCTGTTCCCGGAAATCATGAGCTTCGCGATGGTCGAATACCGCGCCTTTCCAGGGAAGTGCAACAGAACGAGCTCGCCCGCGAACAGACTGAGGTTCGGGTTCGGATGGTCCAGAAACTCCGAGATGGTCTCGAGGTCCAGAGTGTCCGATCCCCTATCCTTCGCCTTGAGTCGCGCGAGCGGCAACTCCTTCGACGCGAGAGCAAGAAGGTTAAACGTCTCCTGCGCAAGAATTTCATTCTTCATGGCATGCTCCATCGCGGATGATTCCGCAAACGCGTGAGTGATGTGTCGGTCCGCAAACACGGAACGACTGATTAGGTTCTGGTTTGAGAATATCACATAATGAACATTTTGTCAATAAAACTTCCGCCTTTTTGCGGGCTTTTTTGCTTCCCTATTATCCCCTATAATAGATGGGTTGTATGAAAAAAACGGTTGTCCTCGCAATTCTTGATGGTTGGGGCATCGGCTTAATGGATGAATCAAATCCGATATATGCCGCCCATCCCCAAACAATAGATATGATAGAAAAAAACTATCCCGCAGGCGCGCTCCAAGCGTCAGGCATCGCCATCGGACTTCCTTGGGAAGAAGAGGGTAATAGCGAGGTTGGACACCTCACCATAGGTTCAGGAAGAATAAGCTATCAACACTATCCCAAAATAACACTCTCAATAGAATCGGGTGAATTTTTTAATAATGCGGAACTGAAAGCCGCGTTCCAGCACGCGGAAAAAAATGATTCAGCGGTCCATCTCGTGGGACTACTCACCAAAGGAAACGTACATGCGTCGCTTCAGCATATAGGCGCACTCATCAATATGGCATCTCGCGAGAAATGCAAAAAACTGTATATCCACCTCATTACCGACGGCCGCGACAGTCCACCGAAATCCGCCGCAGAATTGATGCCATATGTGAAATCAAAGATAACCGATTTCGGCGTGGGTGAGGTGGTGAGCGTGATGGGCCGCTACTACGCGATGAACCGCGATGAGCACTGGGAGCGTACGGAGAAGGCATACACCATTCTCACAAGCGATATAGCACATCCACAAAAACTTGAAGACGCGTTGAATGCCGCATATGCAAAAGGATTCAACGATGAATACGTGGAACCCACAGCGCTCGGAGAAGCGCATCCAATACAATCAAACGACGCAGTCATCTTCTTCAACTTCAGAGAAGACAGCATGCGCCAGATAACTGCGCCATTTCTCTATCCGGGTTTCGATAAATTTCCCATAAAACCTCTAGAGAATTGTTTCATTGTGACAATGACGCAATATGACAGCTCTCCGCTCGCGCATGTCGCATTTCCCAATGAGAAGATAACAGAGACGCTCGGTAAGATTATCGCGGACCACGGGATGCGGCAGCTGCGCATCGCCGAAACGCAAAAATACGCGCACGTGACCTATTTTATGAATGGGTTGAATGACAAACCATACGAGGAGGAATATCACGTGCTCATTCCATCCATCGACACTCCGCATCCGGAAACGCACCCCGAAATGATGGCGGCGCAAATAACCGAGCGCGCGATCAACGCACTCCATGAAAACGCATTTGATCTCATCGTCCTGAACTATGCGAATGCCGATATCCTCGCCCACACGGGAAACTTCAACGCAACACGTGACGCGATAAAGATAGTGGACAAAGAACTTGGACGGCTTTTCAATGTGGTCGTCTCGGAAGGACATACGCTTATTGTGACGTCCGACCATGGTAATGCGGAGGTGGTGATAGATCCGACGACGGGTGGGCCCGAAACGCGCCACGACACAAGCCCCGTTCCCTTCTACCTTGTCGACGAAGCATACAAACGAAAAACACCGCTTACAGCCTCGCCGCATCTTTCAAAGATAGGCCTCCTCTCAGACGTGGCCCCCACCATTCTTGAACTCTTGAAAATAGAGAAACCGGACGAGATGACCGGCGAGAGTCTCTTAGGCCAGCTCAGATGATATAATACTTAATATGAAACTTATCGGACGATTCATATTCCACATATTCTCAAACGCGATCGCGCTCCTTGTCGCTGCATACTTTGTTCCTGGGTTCACATTCCGCGGCGACTTTGTTGCGATACTCATCACCGCAACAATACTCACCCTTATCAATATATTCATTAAGCCGCTCCTTTCATTCTTCTTCGGCCCCATCATCATTCTCACACTCGGCCTTTTCTCAATCATCATCAACGCGGCAACCCTCTATATTCTTGACATTTTCTCCGCTCCGCTTACAATCCAAGGGTATCTTCCACTCTTATATGGCACGCTTATTGTGACCGCAGTGAACATGGTTCTCGAGTTCATAAGCAGGCGCTTCCACACAGAAGAATAATTTACGCATATGGGATCAGAAGACTAACACATACTATGGGATTAAACATTGCAGAAATCGTGGTATCAGTCGCGCTTATCGCGCTCGTGCTCGTTCAGGAGCGCTCTGCGGGAGCCGGAGGACTTTTCGGCGGAGGCGCGGGGGCATCATATCAGACGCGCCGCGGATTCGAAAAAATAATCTACTGGGCGACACTCGTGCTAGCATTCGTTTTTGGCGCGCTTGCGGTAGCGAACCTTCTCGTAAAATAACTTTTTGTTAAAAACCAAACAATTCCCCCTCGTGGGGTTTTTTGGTACTATAAAACGAAGACATGCAAACATTAAAACTTATATTAAAATCCATCTCTCAAAAGGATCGCGTGACCATTGCGATTGCATTCGCGATCTTTGTGTTCGCGCTTATGGTCACTATAACCAAAACAATCGAGGAGAGCGGCTCATATATTCCTGTACGCGGAGGGACCTATACAGAAGGCATCGTAGGACAACCCATTATGATAAATCCCGTATTCTCTTCCAATCAGACGGACCAGGACATCTCAGCGCTCGTATTTTCCGACCTGTCATCACTCATCTCGGATTGGAAACTTTCCGATGATGGCCGCGAATATACAATAAAACTCAAAGAAGGACTTTTGTGGAGCGACGGCCAACCGCTCACAAGCGATGACGTATTATTCACCGTTCAAACGATTCAGAATCCCGACTCGCGCTCGCCCCTCGCAAAAGATTGGCAGGGCGTAAACGTGGAACGCATAAGCCAGTTACAAATCAAATTCACGCTTCCCGCGCCGTATGTCTTCTTCACAAAGAACCTAAGAACCACCCGCGTCATTCCAAAACATATTTTCGGCGCGATACCGATAGAGAATATGACACTTTCGGAATACAACCTTGAACCCGTAGGAAGCGGTCCATACAAATTCGACAGTTTTTCAAAACAGAAGGATGGCTTCATCACGGAGTATCGCCTCTTGGCAAATACTAATTTTAGCGGACAGGAACCGTACATCAGCCAATTCATATTCCGTTTTTACGCGTCAAATGAGGAGCTCGCGAACGATATGCGCTTGCGCCGCATTGACGGATTCGGAAGCGCACTTCCGCTTGGCGCGGAGACACAAAGCCTTCCTCGCATCACCGTTGAGAATGTGCCAATGCCGCGATACTATGCCATCTTCATTAATTCAGTGAATAACCCGGTGTTGAAAGATGGCAATCTGCGAAACGCACTCAATGCGGCCATCAACAAAGAAGCGATTGCAAGTGACATATTCAAAGGTAATGCCACACCGATGGAATCTCCGCTCTTCAAAAATCTCATCTCATTTGAACCGCAAAGCGCGCTTGGCACATCGACGATTCCTGCGTGGACAAACACCGGAACAGTGCCGTCGTATGATCCGGTCGCCGCGGCGCGCATAATCGCGGGGCTCAAGAATAAGAATATCCAACTGACGCTTTTAGTACCAAAGGTTCCCTTCCTCGAAAAAGTGGCGGAGAAGATAAAATCGGATTGGATGACCGCGGGCATCTCTGACGTCACTATCACGCAAGAGGACACAGATACGCTCGTTGATAGCTATATCAAAACAAGAAACTACGACCTGCTCCTCTTCGGCAATGTGTATGAGAATCCCGCCGACCTTTTCCCCTTCTGGCACTCGTCACAACGCTTCTACCCAGGGCTGAATCTTTCACTCTACCAAAATACCGAAGCGGATAAGCTCATGGAATCAACGCGGCAACAGAACGATCCAGAAACTCAACGCGCAAACCTTGAGCGCGAGGAGCAGATTCTTATGAATGACAATCCCGCGATATTCCTCTTCTCAATGCCCTATTTCTATGCTCATTCTTCGCGCTTGAATGGCTTCAATCCTGGCACGTTGACCGCGCCGGAAGATAGATTCAGAGGCGTGGAGAACTGGAACCTTTCCAGCGTACGTATACTGAAATAGCGAGAAAAAACGACACAAATTGACAAAATGGAGGTGTTTGTGTACTATGTATTCAAGCGTTTACTCCTCCATTCGGCCCTCCGTAGGGCATTCCGAATACTCACTTGAAAACAATACTATTCCGCAAGACTTCCTAAAATATTCGTCTTGTATTATTGTTGGCATAGGGACGGATAACGACATTGGTACGTCTCATAAGAAAGATACCGATGCCGAGGTGGCGGAATTGGCAGACGCACTGGCTTCAGGTGCCAGCGGCCGCAAGGCCATAGGAGTTCAACTCTCCTCCTCGGCACACTGACATTGGCATTTAAAGATTGAATCAATTTAAAAACGCTTACTGGCAGTAATCTACATCATATATACGCTTTACCTAAGAGATGAGGACACCGTCCCCAACTCTTATACACTATTTATTTTTCATACATTGAGTCGTTCTGTGTGCAAATAATTTAAAAACAACAAAATAATTAAACAAGTTTTTGCTCATTCCCTTTTCGATCAGTTTCTGTGATTTTTCGAGAGAAAGGAAATCGGAAATGAAAGGCAAAAATTTAAAAAAATATGGTTACACAACCACAAAAACCCCGAGAACACGGGTCAACAAATCAACACAAAGGTCCTCGTCCGCACAACGATAGGCCGAACACAAGGCAGGGTGGACACCCCGGAAATCGCCCTCGTCCGCGTGGGCGAAGCGAAAGTTATCGTACGCGTCCCGCATTTCGCGCGACACAGCCGATAGTCCAACACACCGCACCGAAACATACCGGTGAAGAACCGCTCCGCTTCATAGCGCTCGGCGGATTCGGCGAAATCGGCCGCAACATGATGATGATGGAATACAAGGATGAAATAATCATCATCGATGCAGGCCTCGGCTTCCCCGAGGAAAACACTCCAGGCGTCGACTACATCATCCCGAACATCACCTATCTTGAGAACAACAGGAACAAGATAAAGGCACTAATCATCACCCACGCGCACTATGACCACATCGGCGCGATTCCGCACATCATGGAAAAGATTGGCAACCCACCCATCTACACCACATTACTCTCAAAGGAGATAATCTTGAAACGTCAGGAAGATTTTCCGAACGCACCAAAATTGCGCTTCCAGCTCGTGAAGGGCGGAGAGACGCACCAGTTCGGAAGATACTTCTCCGCGACATTCTTCGACGTGGTTCACAACATTCCCGACGGTATCGGAATCATCTTCCGCACCCCTATCGGTAATGTGGTACACCCGGGAGAATTCAAATTCGATTACGATACGGATGGAAAACCGCTCGGCATCGACACATGGAAACGCGTCGGTGAGGAAGGCATCCACACCCTTCTCCTTGATTCGACGAATGCCGAAGTCCCAGGACTTTCCGTTTCAGAACGCGTCGTCGAAGCGGAACTTGAAAAAATATTCTCCGCCGCGGAAGGACGCATCCTCGTGGGAACATTTGCGTCGCTTCTCGACCGACTGGGTGAGATCATCAAGATTGCGGAAAAGCTCGGCAGGAAGGTTGCGATAAGCGGACTCTCGATGAAGACAAATCTTCAGATCGCGCAGAACCTAGGCTATCTCAAATTCAAAAAGGACACGTTCATTCCGCTTGAGGAGATTCACAAACATAAGGACAACAAACTTATGCTTCTCTGCACCGGTTCGCAGGGAGAACCGAATGGAAGCTTCATGCGCATCGCGAATGGCGAACACAAGCACATCAAATTGAAACCAGGCGACTCAGTCGTACTCTCATCCGGCGTCATTCCGGGAAATGAGCGCGGCGTACAGACGTTGCGCGACAATTTCGCTCGCCAAGGAGCCATCGTGTATCACAACAAAATGCTTTCCATTCACTCATCGGGCCACGCCCCACAAGGTGAATTGCGCGCGGTGATAGAATTTGTGAAGCCGAAGCACTTCATCCCGATGCATGGATATTATTTCTTGCGCTGGAGGAACGCGAAGACCGCGCAGGAAGCGATAGGATTGAAACCCGAAAATACCATTGTGACCGATAACGGACAGGTTGTGGAATTGTACCCCGACAAGGTGGTAAAGACCGACCAGCACGTCGAATCGGAATACATCATGGTTGACGGACTCGGCGTCGGCGATGTCGGCGAGGTGGTGCTCCGCGACCGCATTACCCTCTCTCAGGAAGGTATGGTGGTGGTCATCGTCACGGTAAGCAAGGCGGATGGAAGGATACTCAAAAATCCCGACATCATCTCCCGCGGCTTCATCTATCTCAAGGAAAATCAGGAGCTCTTGGAGGAGGTGCGCAAGAGGATACGAAACCTTATCACACGCATTCCAAACAAGGAGAATCTTGATCCCGACTATCTTAAAGGATTGGTTCGTGATCAGATCGGACTCTTCCTCTTCAATAAGACGAAGCGCCGACCGATGATCCTGCCGGTAATAATAGAAATCTAACAAAATCCCCCGCAAGGGGGTTTTTGTTTAGCGCTCCCCAGATTATTTTTCAGAACCAGAATAATTTTTTACTAAAAATTTTCTTCCCGCTCGACCACCTTCGTGGTCTGCGCGATGTTCTTTAAAACAACATGGGGAGCGCCACATGACTCAACTGTTTTGCGTAGCCATTCCGCGCATAGTATACTGAAAAATATGAAACCAGTGCTTGTATCCGGCATTCAGCCGACGGGAAATCTTCATCTTGGCAACTATCTGGGAGCTTTGAAAAACTTCGTGGAGCTTCAAAACTCAGGAAAATATGAGTGCTATTTCTTCATTGCGGACCTCCACTCGATGACGGAGGAATACAATCCGAAGGAGAAGCAGAAGCAGATAGTGAATGTCGCGCTTGATTATCTCGCGGCAGGTCTCGACCCCAAAAAATCGGTCATCTTCCAGCAATCCGCGATTCCCGCGCACACCGAATTGATGTGGGCGTTGAACACCATCACCCCGATGGGAGAGCTGCGCCGCATGACGCAATTCAAAGATAAGTCGGAAGATATCGCTGAGAATACGAACGTGGGTCTTTTCAATTACCCCGTTCTCATGGCGGCCGATATTCTCCTCTACGACGCGAAGGTGGTGCCCGTGGGCCACGACCAGCTACAGCACTTGGAGCTCACGCGAACGCTCGCGCGAAAGTTCAACACGAAGTTCGGCAAGACCTTCTTCGAGCCCGCGCCGAAGATGACCGAGGTCACCCGCCTTATGAGCCTTGATGACCCCACAAAGAAGATGTCAAAATCGCGCCCCGCGGGATGCGTCTTCATTGATGATGCGCCGGAGGTCATTCGAAAGAAGATAATGAGCGCGGTCACGGATTCGGAGCGCGAAGTGGGATTTGATAAGGAGAATCGCCCCGCGATGGCAAATCTTTTAACGCTCTACTCTGCAATGAGCGGCAAATCGATAGATGCGCTTGTCGCAGCATACAGGGGCAAGGGATACGCGGACTTCAAGAGGGATTTGGCGGAAACGGTGATAACCTCGCTTACCCCATTCCAGAAAAGAAAGAGGGTACTCGCAAAGGATGCGAAGGGTATAAAGGCCATAATGGAAAAAGGGAATAAGAAAGCACTCAAGGTTTCTGAAAAGAAGATGGAGGTGGTAAAGAAAAAATTGGGACTCGCATAATAAAAATCCCCCGCAACGCGCGGGGGTTTTTGTATCAATCCCAACAAAATCCGAATATCGGTACCTCACCTTTTCGTATGAAGACCTCTCTCAGATCGTACTCCTCCTGAGTCCTGAGACGCCACGCCTTGATCTCCGCCTCGTCATAACACTTCGAATAAGAAGCCTTCCCCTCCTTTCGAAGTTCGAGGACGACCGCAGCTGCATCAAACTCGCGCAGCCGAGAAGCGCATCGGAGCACATCTTCCTTGTGGGCCTTCTCATGCGTATTAGGAATAGACACAAGCTCGCCCGTCGCGCAGTCAACCGCGACCGTGTACGAACTAAATCTGTCCAGTGAATGCTCAATTCTCCAAAGCCCCACACTATACGCAAGGGAATATTGCGAAGAATATCCGCTCCGTCCATCCGCCTGAAGCGCAAGGTACGGAACAAGCTGCCACAACTCCCTCTCGGACCGCGTGTATGCGCGAATGAGCTCATCGAGCTCCTTCACCTTGGTCTCAAGAGACGTCATGTTCAAACCGAAGATTCTATCATTCACAGGGCACCTCCTTGGCAGTCTATGTGCTTCGATTACGCTACTACCAAACCCACACTGCGTCAACAAAAAATCCCGCATTCGCGGGATTCCTGTTCGCTCTCTATTTCTTATTCTTCCGTACCGCGAGCCAGACATTGAAATCACCGAGTTTCGAGGCTATCTCCGCATCAAATCGTTCAACGCGCTTGAACTCAATGACCTTGGCATTCACCTCTCGTTTTGCGAACGCCTCATTCTTGCGCAAGACAAAACTCAATTCCTCAGGAACATCAACGTGCAGCACAATGGCGTCTTTTGGTGAGAATCCCGCATCCTGGCGCAAGTCCTGCACCATACGCACCAATTCACGAAGTAATCCTTCCTCCACAAGCTCATGCGTGATGTTCGTATCAAGTTCCACGTCTTCCGCGAGGTCTTTGTTGAATGAGACCTTCTTTACATTCACCTCATCCTTCAATATCTCGAGAAGCGCCTTCTTTCCCTCAAGTTTTATACTCTTCAGTTTCAGTTCTGCGAGCGGCTGGCGTACTTTTATTCCCTTCTCCGCGCGTTTCGCGAGCGCAACGCTTGCCGCAAGACGCACCTCCGCCATCCCCTCAATCAAGCTCTCGTCTATCAGCCGCTTCTCCGCCTTCGGCCAATCCTCAAGATGCACGGATGCCTTTGCATTCTGCGCTAATGACTTGTAGAGCGCCTCCGAGAAAAACGGAGAGAATGGCGCCATAAGTTTCGCGAGTTGTATCAGTGTATACCCAAACACTGTCGAGACCGCTTCAAACTCCTTCTTAGACTCCGGCTTTTGGAGTCGGCGGCGCGAACGACGAATGTACCAACGCGAAAGGTCTCCCACAAATTCCTCGATAAGACGCGCCGCATCCCCCATCTCATACTTCTCCATATGTTCCGTCGCCTCCGATATCGTCTCATGAAGGCGCGCCATTATCCACTTATCCAAAATATTGGTCGCTTTCGGCGTCGTCTTTGGAATATATTTCCTATCGCTGTAGAGGTCGAAGAACACAAACGAGTTATAGATGAGCGCGAAGAACTGGCGAGAGACCTTCGCAAGTTCCAACTCATCGAACTTCTTCGCCTCACCCGGAGGATTCACCGTATAGAAATACCATCGTGTCACATCAATGCCATACTTTTGTATCATATCCCACGGACTCACGATATTACCCTTTGACTTGGACATCTTCTGTCCATTCTTATCCAAGATAAGTCCGAGAGAGATGACATTCTTATACGGAGTCCCGCGCCCTAGAAGCGTGGAGACCGCAAGAAGCGTATAGAACCATCCGCGCGTCTGATCCATTCCTTCCGAAATGTAATCGGCGGGAAAATCCAAACTCTTCGAATGCTCAAATGGATAGTGAGCTTGCGCGAACGGCATAGCCCCTGAATCGAACCACACATCCGCCACTTCGGGAATTCTTTTCATCTCGCTTCCGCACTTCTTGCACGGAAAGACCACCGAATCGATGTACGGCTTATGCAAATCGAACATTCCCGACTCATCACGAGGCAATACGCGAAATACCTCTTCGCGCATCTCGCCCGCGCCAAGGAATGCGCCGAGATGTCCCTCCTTCTCCGCGATGATCTGTTCATCAGTCCAGCCCTGCATCGCGCTCGTTAATAGCCAGAGCGGATCTTCATGACTTACGATTGCGATAGTCTTACCGCTATACTTCTTTTCCATCTCCTTCACAAATCCGAACATACGCGTACGCAGTTCAGTGAGCGTCTCACCACCTTCAGGCGCCTTGGTGAATTTTTCCATCTTTGTGCCGAAGAAATCCTGATATTCCTTTATCAGCGACCCATTGAATTCGCCCACGTTTATCTCACGGAGCCGTTCATCAAAGATAACGGGAACCTCGAGCTCCTCCTTCAAAAGGTTGGCGGTCTCTTTCGTGCGTAAAAGATCCGAAGCAAAGATAATATCTATCTTCGTTCGCGAAAGTTTTTTTGCAAGCTTCAATACCGCAGCCCTACCCTTCGGCGTCAGATGATACCTTGCCTTTTCCGGCCACGAACTCACCACATTCTTCACATTATTCTCCGCCTCTCCATGACGAATCAATAGATAACGATTCGTGCTCTTCTTTTGCGTACTCTCAAGGTCCTTCACGCCGCCAATGACCCTGACTGTTTTGCACGATTCACACTCCCATATGGGAAGCGGTGTCCCCCAATACCGTTCACGCGAGATGGCCCAATCCTTCGCCTCACGAATCCACTCTCCAAATCGCCCTTCGCGAATATTCTCGGGAATCCAGTTGATATTCTTATTCTCCTTCTGAAGCGAGGTTCTCAACTTGCTCATCTCAATGAACCAAGAGTGGCGGCCATAATAGAGAAGCGGCGAACTGCAACGCCAGCAAAAGGGATATTCATGCGCATAAAGCTCCTTCTTCAATAAAAGGTTCTTGTGTGAAAGTGCGGCAAGTATCTTTTCTTCCGTATCTTTCGCCTTCACATACATACCAGCAAACTCAGGCACAGCCTCCACGAACATTCCTTGCTCGTTGACGGTATGCACCTCGGGCAATCCAAACTTCTTGCCAAGTTTGTAATCATCCTCACCATACATCACCGCGGTATGCACGACCCCCGTACCATCGGTAGTAGTCACAAAATCCGCGGGGTATACCCTATAGGAAACATCTTTCGCGGACCCATGGATAAATACATCAATGGAAAAAAGAGGTTCGTACTCAACACCAACCAACTCCTTCCCTTTCATCGTTCCAAGAACAGTATGCGGCATATCCAAAATACCAAGACGCGGCGACGCGAGAATAAGTGTTTCTTTCTTACTCCCCTCGCCTGCCTCAATGGCGGCATACTCAATTCCCTCGCCTACCGCGAGTGCGACATTTCCGGGAAGTGTCCACGGCGTCGTCGTCCACGAAAGAATATAGGTCTTATTGTCGGCAACGAGTGATTTGCCGATATGCTGCCCCTTCTTCACTTTGAACTTCACATAGACGGAGGTGTCCTCCACCTCCTTGTATCCGAGCGCGAGCTCGTGCGAAGAAAGCGCGGTGCCGCAGCGCGTGCACCATGGCACTATCTTATGTCCCTTATAGAGAAGTTTCTTTTCCGCGATCTGTGAGAACGTCCACCAGATCGTTTCCATGTATTCATTCTTATAGGTGATATAAGGATTCTCCATATCAAGCCAGAATCCCATTCGCCTCGTAAGCTTTTCCCACTCATCCTTGTACTTCCATACTGACTCACGGCACTTCTTGTTGAATGCGGCGACGCCATACTTCTCAATCTCCTTCTTTGATTTCAATCCCAACGCCTTCTCAACCTCAAGTTCGACGGGAAGTCCATGGGTGTCCCACCCTCCTTTGCGAGGCACGGAAAAACCGGACATGGTCTTATAGCGAAGGACCACGTCTTTATAGGAGCGCGCGAGAACGTGATGGATGCCGGGTCGCCCATTGGCGGTCGGCGGCCCCTCATAGAACACGAATTTCTTGCCACCCCTCCCCTTTGCGGGCTTATTTTTGGAAAGCGATTTCTCAAAAATCTTGTTGTCGTCCCAAAATGCAAGAACCTTTTCCTCAACCTCGGGCAACGAGAATTTTTCCGTATTTTTGAGCATGGATTTATTGTAATAAAAATGGGGTATTTTTACAAAATTCGATACAATGGGACTTTACGGAACCATCAAAAGAAAGTACTGTGTTTTTACGTATTAACTAATGAGCGCGCCGCGAATGAACGAACATAACCCATACTCAGAGAAAACCGATGAGGAGTTGGTTGCTCTCACAATTCAAAATAAGCAGCGTTATCTCTACCTTATGCAGCGATATGAGCAAAGACTCATTCGCTACGTACAACGCATCATCCTATGCTCAAGGGAAGACGCGGAAGACGTGGTCCAAGAAACCTTCATCAAGACCTACGAGCATTTGAACAACTTCGATGCTTCACTCAAATTCTCATCCTGGATATACCGCATCGCCCATAATGAAGCGATAAATGCATTGAGAAAGATAAGCCGCTTACCGCTCACTCCCCGCACCGAAGAAGAACATTTTTTTCTCGAGAACATCGCGGACTCATCGGACCTTGAGGAAGAGATGTTGAGGAAAATGGAAAGCGAGAGTGTCCGTGCCGCGCTTTCCAATATATCTGAAAAATACCGCGAGGTGCTCATTCTCAAATTTCTTGAAGAAAAAAGCTATGAAGAGATCTCGGATATTTTGAAGAAACCGGTCGGCACTGTTGGAACACTCATCAATCGAGCAAAGGTGAAATTACGAGAGGAGCTGCAAAATAGAACACACTCATATGTCGATAAGCGATAACGTATTGAAAACAATAGAAGAAAAGAACATAACTCCGGTGGCGCGTTGGAAGTTTGTGATACGCAATATCGTGCTCTGGACACTTGTGGTCATTTCCATGCTCATTGGAGCGCTCGCGGTCAGCACCCTCCTCCACATCGTTCATAATAATGATTGGGATATTTATGAATACCTTGGAAAAACTCTTTGGGCATATGTGACCACGGTCTTCCCCTATCTCTGGCTCTTTGCCGCGGCGCTTTTCCTTGGTCTCACTTACGCGATAGTGCGACAAACCAAAACCGGTTATCGCTACGCCACGCTCGTATTCTTCGCCATTATACTTTTGGTGAGCGTGATACTTGGAACAGTATTCTATATGTTCGGCGCGGGTAAGCGCATTGATGAAGCGCTTCTGCGCTATATTCCGGCGTATACCAATCTCCCCCATAACGAGCTCGCGGTCTGGAACAGTCCCGGACTCGGACTCTTGTCAGGCACCATAACCGAAATCGTAAATGATGACATCTTCATACTGGAAGACTTCTCTCACAATGAGTGGGTCATCATAGAAGACGACGCTGATTGGAGAAAAAATGGGCTCCGTGCCGTAGGTTCAGAAGTAAAACTTATCGGCGCCTATGAAAATGAACAGGTCTTCATAGCACGGGAGATAAGACCGTGGGAAAGGGCGAGATAAGCAGAGCCAAAAAACGGCCGTCGCGCCGTTTTTTGATTCGGAAGAACAGGAGGAATAGAGACAGAAATATGCACATTCTAACTTTCTAATTTAGTACAATTAAAGTAATGAAAAAGACTCTATTACTCGGTACAGCGATGCTTTTTGCATCGGTGCTTCTTGTGCCGACTGCGGATGCGGCAGTAAGAACAAGCACCGCAACGGGGGGTAATTGGACGGCCGGCGGAACGTGGATAGGGGGCATTGCTCCTACCAATAACGACTCCGCGATCATTGCCACAACGGGCGGCAACAGCGTGACCATCGGTACGAACATCACCAATGCAGGCCTCACGGTAAATTCGGGCGCCACACTGAACATAAATAGCACGGCAATTATCACCGAAAACGGCAACATCGCGGTGAATGGCGATGTGAATGGCG
Source organism: bacterium (assembly GCA_021812365.1). GTDB lineage: Bacteria > Patescibacteriota > Minisyncoccia > UBA6257 > GWB1-50-10 > CAIKKG01. The sequence goes on along the minus strand of JAKANQ010000002.1, from coordinate 69,297 downwards.
GAACGGCAACGATAAAAATGAATACTAAGGGGCAAACCATAGATGGGAACGGTACCATAAATAGCATCATACTTGCGGCTCAAAACTTTTCTTTCCTTTCATCCGCCAATCTCACAATCAACAATGATATTGATTCAGCCGGTAAAACGGTTACCAATAACGGAACCATATATCTCAACGGAAATTATATGAGGACCGGAGGAACCGCAATATGGACACAGGGCACCAACGCGGTGGTGAACATAAGTGGAACGTTCACACCCGCGGCAAATGTAACACTCACCGCAACCGCAGCGGGAAACATCGTGAATTACGATGGCGCCGACCAATCGCTTAAACCGACAACATATGCAAATCTTACGCTTTCGGGAAGCGGTGCAAAGACATTCATAACAGGCACGACGGCGGTAAGTGGCAAGCTCTCAATGCAGGGATCGGCAACGACCATTCTTACGGGTACACTCAGTCCAGGCACAGCATCAACATTGGAGTACAAAGGTTCCGCGGCGCAAACGACCGGCAGTGAATTCATCTCGCCGTGGCCTGGCAGTGGTGGCGTTTTGATTGAAAACGCAAATGGAGTTACCTTGAATGCTGCGAAATCGGTTGGCACAAAACCGTTTACCATCGGAGCAACGATTGCAAACAGCATATTCAATGATGGCGGTTTCCAGCTTACGGGGACAGGAACTCTGAATCTCGCGTCGGGAACATTCGTGCTGGGCAGCTCAAGTTCAGCCACCGCATTCCCCTCCTTTACCACAAGAAACATCTCTGCGGGCACGACGGTGGAATACGTTGCGGGCATTGCGCAAACAGTTGCCGCCCTCACCTATTCAAATCTTACGATAAATAAAGGCGCGGGGGCAGCCACGCTCTCCGGCGCAGGTACGCGCGTTGATGGAACACTCACACTAACCTCGGGCAATGTCGTAACGGGCGCAAACGATATCTATATAAGCGGAACGGGAAACGTAGCACGCACATCGGGACACATCATCGGCAATCTTAGAAAATATATTGGTGTGGGAGCAACGAGTAAGATATTCGAAATTGGCGACTCATCAAACTACGCTCCCGTAAGCATTGCGTTCGGTAATGTAACAAGCGGCGGAGACCTGACATTCAGCACAACAGCAGGAGACCATCCGAATATCGCCGCTTCCAATATAGACGGAACAAAAAGCGTGAATCGGTATTGGACAGCCACAAGCTCGGCAATAGCATTTGATAATTACAGCGCGATCTTCACCTTCGTTAATCCTGGGGACCTTGATTCCGGGGTAAATACAGGAGACCTTATTGTCGGACAATATGCAGGTTCGGCATGGTCCTATCCAACGGTGGGGACAAGAACATCCGTAAGCACGGCAGCGGGAGGTATAACTGGATTCGGCGCATTTCAACTTGGAATGCCGAAACCAATAACCCCCACAAAATTCGTCATTCTCCCGCCCGCCAACGGCACAGTCGACGCGCCGATAATGGTCACCATAGAAGCACAAAATAATGCGGGGGCCATTGCAACAACATATCAGCAAGATGTGACCCTTTTGAAATCCGGTTCCGCGACGGGTGGCGGCCTCGTGAATATCGTAAACGGCGTAGGTACTACCACTATCTCCGACATGGTCGCGGAAACGGTCCACCTCTCACTCTCCGATACGCAAGGAACGGGCCTTGATGTAAGCTCGACACAAGACGTGATATTCTCACCCGGAGCGACTGCACAGCTCTTCTTGTCGGGCGTAAGTAGTACCGTTGCGGGGACAAGAGGAATGTTCGCCGTCACACGAAAAGATCAATACAACAACCTGAAAACGATGGGAAGTGAGACATTCTATCTTTATAGCGATTCCGCGGGGAGTGCGAAACGATTTTACGATGCGGCGAGCGGAGGAAACATCATCACCTCAATAACAGTTCAAAATGGAACCTCATCCGCCCAATTCTGGTACTACGACGAACTTGCAGGCTCCGCGACCATAACCGCGTCCGACAACGCGGTAGCACCGGATGGCGCGACGGGGATAAAAGATGGAACGAGCATTGTGATGATAACTCCGGGAGCCGCAGCTCAATTCTCACTCACAAATCAGACATCGATGGTCGCAGGAACACGCTTGGACTATTCCGTCACGCGAAAGGACCAATTCGGAAATCTTTCTACCGTAGGTACAAGCACCGCATATCTCTATAGCAGTTCCGCGGGGGGGATGAAAAAATTCTTCGATAGTGCGACAGGAAGCACCACGATAACAAACGTCGCGATACTCCCAGGCTCCTCATCCGCGCAATTCTGGTACTACGACGAACTTGCAGGCTCCGCGACCATAACCGCGTCCGACAACGCGGTAGCACCGGATGGCGCGACGGGGATAATTGACGGCACGAACGCAATCGTGATCGTACCGGCATCTACAGGAAAATTCATTCTCAATAACCCCGGCAATATGACCGCGGGCACGCGGCTCGGATACACGGTGACAAGACAAGACATATTCGGAAATACAGTGACCGTAGGCAGCGATACCGCGCACCTTTACTCGAACTCAACGGGAGCGACAAAGGCATTCTATGACGCGAGTGCGGGCGGCAATCTCGTGACTTCAATGGTAATCACAAATGGCTCATCCTCCGCGAATTTTTGGTACTACGATGAACAAGTTGGCACATGGACCATAACTGCTTCCGACAATGCCGTAGCGCCGGATGGCGCGACGGGAATCGCGGACGCATCGCAATCGGTGACGGTAAATGCCGCGCCAATCATCGCAACTCGCATAGTCATCCTAAAGCCGACTGACGGCGTGGTGGGCAGTACAATACCGGTCACAGTGCAAGCACAGGATAACTCAGGAAATCTTGATACCACGTATAACAACAGCACCGATATCACGCTAAAAACATCGGGATTGGCAACTCCTCAAAATGGCGTAGTACTCACCATCGTAAATGGTGTGGGCACGGTCAACATCACCGACACGAAAGCGGAAACAGTAACACTCTCGCTTACCGCGACAGCCTCAACCACACTTGATGTATCGTCAACACAGACCGTTACCTTCACCACGGGACCGACCGCACAATTCATTCTCAATAACCCCGGCAATATGACCGCGGGCACGCGGCTCGGATACACGGTGACAAGAAAGGACAGTTTTGGAAATTTGGTAACGGCGGGTACGGACACGATTCATTTGTATTCAAATGCAACAGGAGGGCTTGGCGCATTCTATAGCGCATTGAGTGGGGGCATCCAGATAACATCGGTACAGATCACGGATGGCAGTTCCGCAACTCAATTCTGGTACTCGGAAGGAAAAGCGGGAACGTGGGTTGTCACCGCGTCCGACAACGCGGTAGCGCCCGATGGCGCGACGGGAATCGCGGACGCATCGCAATCGGTGACGGTATCCCCCGCAACCACCTCACAATTCCTTATTGATAACCCCGGCAATATGACCGCGGGCACGCGGCTCGGATACACGGTGACAAGAAAGGACAGTTTTGGAAATTTGGTAACGGCGGGTAGTAATACATTCTATATGTATTCAAATAGTACTTCGAGTGCTTTCTACGGCGGCGCAAGCGGCGGAAGCCCTATCGCATCTAGAACAATAGCGGACGGAGCATCAACCGCATCATTCTGGTATTATGACACGGCGGTGGGCACATGGACCATAACCGCGTCGGATAATTCATCGACGCCGGATGGCGCGGTGGGAATTGCGGATGCATCACAATCAGTGACTGTTTCCAACACCCCCATAATTGCAACTCGATTCACGATAATAAAACCCAATGACACTCTCGTAGGAACGAATACCACAGTCACAATACGAGTGGAAGACAATAGTGGAAATCTTGATACCACCTACAACAATAGCGTTACCCTTGTCGTCTCAGGCTCGGCAGTTGGCGGTGGAATTGTCACCGTTACGAACGGCATAGGCACAAAAACAATCACCGATACAGTTGCGGAAACGGTGACGCTCAGCCTCCTTGATACCGCCTCAACCACGCTTGATGTATCGTCAACACAGACCGTCACCTTCTCAAGCACGCCCGTAATGACGGTAAGTGCAGGAGGTGAGCCCGCACTCATTCGTTCAACGGTGATCTTTTCGGGCACCGCATTTCCAGGCGCAAAACTAACCATATTGGGCGTCTCAAATGGAAATATTCCGGTACGCCGAGGCGCTACCGCACGAGCGGATGGAGCGTTCTCAATTCGTTTCAACGACACCACGCCTGGCATACAGCAATACTTCCTCTCGGCGACTGATGAAAGCGGACGCCCCACGCAAACAAAAGTGTATCCCATCAACGCGAACCAAACCCTCATTGTGCGAGATGTGTTTCTGCCGCCTACGCTCGGCTTTACGCAGCAGGCGGTTCTTAAAGGAGGGTTCTTGGGAATCACGGGGTTTGCCTCGCCTGGAAATACCATCGAAGCATCTATCGATGGAAAATCAATTCCAAATATTGTAGTTGCGGGAAGTTCCGGAGAATACAAGATAGCCTTTAACACATTGGACCTTCAGCTCGGCACTCACACCGTGCGCGTATGGCAATCGAACAGCAGTGGAGAAAGAAGCGATTCCTCAGTCGAGCGCACATTTCTCGTGACTAATCTTTTTGTGCCAAAAACAGATCTGAACGGCGATGGGGTGGTGAACGCAAGCGACCTCAGCATCTTCCTCGCGCGCTGGCTTTCAAAAGACCCCGCAACAAGAAAAAGTTTGGATTTTAATGGCGATGGAGTGATTGATATTCAGGACCTCAGTATCTTTGCCCGCACGCTAAATAAATAAATGTATAATAAAATCAATGACTTCTTCCATGCATAAAATACGAGTACTTCTCGCGAGCATTGCCTTCGCGGCCCTCCCTATCTTTGCGCACGCCGCGACGTTTTCCATCTCGCTGGACAAACAAGCTTTTCCAATAGGTCAGGAATTTACCGCGGACATAAAAATGGATACCGAAGGCGTTGGAGTGAATGCGGCACAAGGCACGATTTCCTTTTCTCCGAACGTGCTCTCAATATCAAAAACGGATACGAGCAATTCGGTATTCAATTTTTGGCTCCAGGCGCCAACCTTTTCGAATGACGCGGGAAAAATAACGTTTCTTGGTGGCTCATCCAATGGATTCACCGGTTCCTCTCTTGAGGTATTCAGAGTTGTGTTTAAAGTGAAAGGAGTCGGTAGTTCAACCATCACCTTTACCGACGGCGCGATAACCGCAAGTGATGGAAGTGGAACTAATGTGATGAGGGCGACGAAGGGTGTGAATATCACGAGTGCGGCCACGGGAGAAATAACCACAATAGCTCCACAACCGACTCAAATCACTCGTCCGCCGGTCGTGGCCGCAAAACTTCCCGCGGCACCAATTATCTCAGTATCCCTCTATCCGGACCAACAAAAATGGTACAACCTTTCCTCTGATTTTACCGCACAATGGCCGCTTCCAAATGACGTAAGCGAGGTTGCAACGCTCATCAATAAAGATCCGAGGGGTATCCCCCAGAGATCGGAAGGGCTCTTCGATAACAAGACATTCCCCGCGCTCAGTGATGGCGTGTGGTATCTTCATGTTCAATTTAAGAATAATGTCGGCTGGGGTCCGATAAGCCACTACCGTCTCGCGATTGATACCGTTCCGCCACTCCCCTTCACCATCAAGGAGGACTTCGGAACATCAACCGATAATCCCTCCCCCATCCTTACCTATGAGAGCGGGGATTCATTAAGTACTGTCGAATATCATATTTTAGTGGACGGCAACGAAATAGCGGTAGCCACAAGCACATCATACAGGCTTCCTCCCCAAACCCCGGGAACGCATCACATACGCATCGATGCTCAAGATGCGGGTGGTAACATCACCGAAGGAACAGCCGATATCACCATCACCCCGATAGCACCCCCCTCAATTTCAACGGTAACAAGAGATGTGTACGCAAATGAAGGAAGGGTAGGACTGAGCGGAACAGCAATTCCAAACTCAAAAATACTTCTCGCACTCAAAAATAATGCGGGAAATATCCTGGCTGATAAAACTGTAGACGTGGACGCGGGTGGCGCGTGGTCAGCCACATTCGATAAAGCGCTTGGAAGTGGAACATACATGGTTCGCGTAATCGCGAGCGATACGCGTGGAGCTCAAAGCATACCAATCGATACCCCGACAATATCCGTAAAAGAAAGACCAGTTCTCTCACTTTTCGGACTCTCTATAACACAAACGGAGCTTATTTGGTTCCTCATCGCAATTCTCGTGTTTAGTTTTTCAGGGGGATATCTCCTTAATGCCAATCTAAAAAAACGGCGCGCGTTACGCGTACTTATCGCCCAGCGCGACGTGGTAAACGCATTCAAAACCACAAAGACAGATCTTGCAAAAGCCATAGAAGCGTTCGGGGACAAGAAACTCACACCAGAGGAGATGACAACCCTCGAATTCCTGCTAAGACGTGCCGTGAGTTCCATTGAAAGAGCTGAAAAATATATCACCTCAAACATCTCGGAGATAGATAAATAGGCAATGACGCTCGAAAATAGCTGTGCTACAATAAAGGCAAGATACATAAGCCATGAAAATTTTAATTGTTGAAGATGAGGAATCCCTTGCGTTCGTACTCAAAGAAAAACTGGATAAGTCTGGATTTGAGACAAAAGTGGCAAAAGACGGCGAAGCGGCGATTGCTCTTGCCCACGCATATAAACCGGAATTGGTTCTCTTGGATCTTATTCTTCCTAAAAAAGACGGGTTTTCCGTATTGAAAGATTTAAAAGCGGATCCTGAACTTGGAATGGTCCCCGTCATCGTTCTCTCAAATCTTGGGGAGGACGAGAACATTAAGAAGGCATTCGCACTCGGAGCAAAAGATTATTTTGTGAAATCACAGCACCCCATCAACGAAATCGTAGAGAAGATAGAGGCTGCCCGCATCTCATAGCTCTTCGGAAAAACCGGAGGCCCCCCACACTCTTCCGATGATTCGCAAATATACCACAATAGTCCTGAGTTTTGCGCTCGTATTCACAATCGTTGCGATGGGCGTTTTTATTTATTTTTCCACTCGTTCATATATCTACAATGAAGCAGAGGCTTACTTTAAAAATGAGGCAAGGGGCGTACACGACGATATCCTTGGAGAAGCGGGGCTCTCAGGATACCTGAAATCCCTTCAGGGGCTTCACGGCCTCTTTGCCGCAAGTAAATCCGTGGAACGAAACGAATGGTCAAACTTCATACAAGGGTCACGCTCTTCGGACCTTTTTCCCGCCACCAATGGCTTCATGTATATCCAACGGGTTAAGGGGAAAGAGAGGGTATTATTCATTGATTCCGTACGCAAAGACACCTCAACCAATCCAAAAGGATTTCCGAACTTCACCATCTCTCCCGCGGGAGATCGTGAGGAATACTATGTGGTAAATTACATGGAGCCGCAGGAAAATATCAGCAGATATTTTGGTCTTGATGAATTTACCAATGCAAATATGCGAGCCGCGATAGAAAAAGCAAGAGATACGGGCGAATTCACCATAGCGCCCGGTTTTTATGAAGGGGGTGCCCCATACCTATTTATTTATCTTCCTATCTATAGAAACGGGATGCTTGTCTCCACTATAGATGAACGAAGAGCGGCAATTGCGGGATTGGTGTCAATGGAAGTGAACATAAAACAGCTCTTTGATCTTGTCCTCACCAAATATACCAAACCATCTGAAGACGTGAGTGTTGGTTTTTATGACACCACGCAAAACACCGAACTTACCGATAAAAATCTCATATACTATTTCGGTAAGACGAATGGAAATCAGAAAAGCATCTTTGAGGAAATCACGCCGTTCAAATTCAATGGCATCAATTGGACGCTGCGCATTACAGAACCATCAGATAAAAATATAACGCTGTTTCAAAGATATATTCCACCGCTTGCGGCCGTTGCGATCATTTTTTCCGGCATTCTCCTCATTGGCATCTACCACACGCTTAAGCACTCGGAATCGCGCGCAAGGGGGCTCGCGGAAGACCTTGCAAAAAAACTGAGTGAGACCGAGCGGCGCCTCATCGAAACAGCACCGGATGCGATTATCACCCTTGATACAAACGGTTCATTCATTTCCGCAAACGAAGCCGCTATTGCGCTGTTCGGCTACCCCCTTGAGGAAGTGAGAGGGAAACATTTTACCAAAATCGGAGCGCTTTCCGACATATTCAACCACAAAGCACTGGAAGAGTTCGCAAATGTTCTTGGAGGACAAAAAGGAAGCGCATTTGAATTGGAAATAAAGCAAAGATCGGGAAATCTGCTCACCATAGAAGCGAATGCCGCGGCAATACACGAGAACAATAAGATCGTTGGGGTTCAATTGATTCTTCGTGATATCACTGAAAGAAAAAAAACGGAGACAATACTGAAAGAATATGCGAATAACCTTGAGAAGGCGGAAAATCGATACCACACGCTTTTTGAGGGAGCCAACGATGCGATATTTATAATGGATGGCAATATCTTCATCGAATGCAACAAAATGGCTCTATCAATGTTCAAAAGTGAAAAAATGGAGGACATAATAGGCCACACGCCGCAAGAGTTCAGTCCAACCAAGCAACCAAACGGCGAAGACTCCGCAACAATGGCAAGGGCATTCATCAATGCGGCGCTCGCAGGACATCCACAACGTTTTTACTGGAAACACCTTCGAAAGGACGGCACGCTATTTGATGCGGAGGTTTCCCTAAACAGATTTGAGGTTGCCGACCGCCCATATCTTCAAGCACTAGTCCAAGACATAACCATCCAAAAGCGCGGCGAAGAGACATTACGCAATAACTATTTCGAACTGCAAAAATTCAAACTTGCGGTTGAATCAGCCTCAGACCACATCATCATCACCGATCCGGAAGGCGTAGTGCAGTATGCGAATAAAGCCGCCGAAAAAATAACAGGATATTCAATAGAAGAGATGCTTGGACAAAAAGCAGGGAAGATATGGGGAGGGCTTATGCCAAAGATATTCTACAAGAATATGTGGGACAGAATTAAAAACCAAAAGAAATTATTCACCGGTGAGATTCGCAACAAGAGGAAGAATGGGGAAGAATACGTGGCCCTCATTGATATATCCCCCATTCTTGATGAAAGAAGTAACGTACAATTCTTTGTGGCAATTGAGCGAGATATCACCAAAGAAAAAGCGATAGACCGCGCGAAAACGGAATTCGTGTCACTTGCCTCTCACCAACTTCGCACGCCCCTTACTACCATTACGTGGTATGCCGAAATGCTTCTTGGAGGAGACGCGGGGACAATAACTGAAAAACAAAAACAATATATTGAGGAGATTCATAATGGAGGCCGACGCCTCGTGTCGCTTGTGAACGCGCTCCTCAGCGTGTCCCGCATCGAACTAGGTACCTTCTCCATTGAGCCGGAACCGTCTGACCTTGTTGAGATATGTAGAATAACACTGAAAGAACTGGAACCGCTCACTATAAAAAGGCGCATAATGCTTACTACGTCATTTGGAAAAGATATTCCCCTCATAAATGCCGACAAAAATCTTGTGAAAATAGTATTCCAAAATCTCATTGCAAACGCGATAGAATACACGAAGGAAAACGGGCTGGTCCACGTAGAACTGAAAAAAGATGGAAACGAATTTCTTTTCTCCGTTTCCGATAACGGAATTGGGATTCCAAAGGCCTCGCAACCAAAAATATTCGGCAAACTCTTCAGAGCCGATAACGCGATAGAGACAAAAACTGACGGAACCGGATTAGGCCTCTATATCGTGAAATCCATCATGGATAACAGCGGCGGAACAATTCGATTTACTTCAAAAGAAAATGAGGGCACCACGTTCTATGTAACCATTCCACTCTCTGGAATGGAGGCAAGGGAAGGAAGTAAAACACTCACTCTTTCGACATAGGAGATCAAAATGATATAATAAACACAATAGCTAATTGCGAAACTATGCAAACCACCAAAACAATCCTCGTCATCGAAGACCATGCTCCTGTACGAATGGCCCTCGTAGAAAAACTCCGGCATGAGGGCATGAAAGCACTTGAAGCAAAAGATGGTGAAGAGGGGCTTGTGATAGCACTCCAAGAGAAACCCGACCTCATCCTTCTCGATATCATCATGCCTAGAATGAGTGGTATGACGATGCTTGATGAACTCCGTAAAAGCGGAGACTGGGGTAAATCGGTCCCCGTCATCATCCTTACCAATTTGAATCCTGATGATAAGATAATGCGGGAAGTCGTGGAAACAGAACCCGTGTTCTACCTCGTGAAAGCGGATTGGAAGATAGAAGATGTAATAAGCAAGGTAAAAGAGGTCTTGGAAAAATAAAAAAGAATCCCCATCCGGGGATTCTTTTTTACATCTTCTTTGGTGTTGACACTCCGAGCACACCGAGCGCGTTTTTCAATACGACCGCGGTCGCACCCACCAATGCGAGGCGCGCGCGGACAAGCTCATCATCCACACCACCCACTCGTTCCTTCTCATAGAAATTATGGAATGCCTTGGAAAGCTCAAGTATGTACTTTGTTATGCGATGTATCGCATAATCCCCAGCCGCGTCTTCAAGAATTTCAGGAAATTCGGAAAGTTTTAGCATAAGGTGGATGTCCTCCCCGCTCCCCAACAGTGAAAGGTCTTCCTTTCCTTTTTTAATTTTTGTCTTTTTAATGATGCTTACTGCGCGCACGTATGCATACTGCGCATAAAATACCGGATTTTTGAGTGATTTTTCCTTTGCAAGGTCAAGATCAAAATCCATATGCGTGTCGGGCGATATCATAAGGAAAAAGAAACGTGCGGCATCCGGTGAAACGTCCTCAATTAATTCCTGAAACGTGACGAATAATCCTTTTCGCTTCGACATCTTCGCCTCCTTTCCTCCCCGTATAAGACGGACGGCCTGCGTGATGATGACCTTTGAACTTGGAAGCCCGACTATCGTTGCCGCCGCCTGAATACGACTGACATATCCATAGTGGTCGGGGCCCAAAATAAGGATCTTCTCATCAAATCCTCTCACCTTCGTCTCGAAATAATGCCCTGCGTCGGCAAGGAAATATGTCGGCGTCTTCTCGCTTGTCACAAGTACCCTATCTTTATCATCGCCATAATCGGTCGTCTTAAGCCACAACGCGCCATCTTTTTCATACGACACCCCGAGCTCTTTGAACAGCTCGAGCGCTTTCTCAATGAACTTCTTGCCGTGCACATCATTTTTTTCCGAGGTATACCTGTCAAAATGAATTCCAGCCTTTTTTTCTATGGCCGTTTTAATGAGTTTCAAAAAATGGTTTGCCGCCAAACCGCCTAAATGTTCAGGGTTATCCTTGAACTTCTTCACCGTTGTCTTGTTGGCAAGCGCCCAATCCTTCACATACTCCCCCTTGTAGAAGGTCTCTTCAAAAGGAATGAATCCCGCCGAGGCGATAAGAGAGAGGCCAAGGGTACGCACCTGATTTCCGGTATCATTCACATAATATTCTCGCTCAACCTTGTGCCCCGCCGCTGCGAGTACGTTCGCTATCGCATCTCCTAAAAACCCACCTCGTCCGTTCGCGAGTGTGAGCGGTCCCGTGGGATTTGCGGAGATATATTCAACCTGAATCTTTTTCTGTTTTGCTTTCGACAGTTTTTTCGAACCGTATGCATCAGCTTTTTTCAAAATATCCTTGAGTTCATGTGCAAGAACCTTTTGTGAAAGTCTGAAATTCAAAAATCCGCCGCCCGCAACCTCAACCTTCTCAAATTCTTTTTCGTTTGAGAGCGAGAGAGAGAGTCCTTCCGCAATCTCGCGAGGCGCTTTATTCCTTATTTTCGCAAGTTTAAATGAAACATTGCTGCTGTAATGCCCGAATGCTTTATTTTCCGCAATGGAAACATCAACGCGCACATCTTCGGGAATGCGCTTCTTGAGGGCGATGAGTATCTTTTCTCGCATATCTCATATTAAAGCAGACACGCGGCAAATACGGAAGCGCGGCGATGAAGGACTATGCGACTTTTATGCCAACCAAGAAAGTGTTACCTTAAGTACGTATGGAACCGTATTCCGTAAACAAAAAGGCTACTTTTGATTATGAGATTCTCGAGACGTTCGTCGCGGGAATCGAACTTCTGGGGCACGAGGCAAAATCCGTGAAAATGGGTCGTTTTGATCTGTCCGGAAGCCACGCGGTCATTCGGGGCAACGAAGCATACCTTGTCGGCTCAACGATTCATCCCTTTCAGGTGAAGAACGCGCCCGACAATTACGATCCTATGCGCACGCGCAGACTTCTTTTGACGCGCAAAGAGATAAACCATCTCCTTGGAAAACTGAATGAAGGGTTGACAATTGTGCCACTAAAATCGTATAATAAGCGCGGGTTTGTGAAGATAGAACTCGGATTGGGACGCGGCAAAAAGAAGGCCGACAAGCGCGAAACGATAAAGAAACGGGAGGTGGAGCGCGAGATCCGAAGGGCTGTCTCGTAAATTAACAACGGGGATGTTGGGCTTTGACAATATACCCACTCATAGATTTGCAGGCCGAAACGATCACTTCGTTAAAGGATCAAAAAAATGTAACTGACAACACTCGTGTTGCAGCGCCTTCATTCGCATTTGCGTAATGAATGGTGTTCCTCACTCTTTAAGAGTGAGGCATCAGTCCCCGAGGTTTCATAGGGGTTCGCTGGTGTAATATTTGAAAATCGCGATTACAGAGCAGGTTCGTATGCAATCGTTAAAATTAGAATCAATTCGCTCTCTATAAGAGGACTAAGCTTGTAGACGGTCTATGGGAAGTATCTTGGACACCGGTTCAACTCCGGTCATCTCCACACCTGCGTATTTAGAAACCGCAAAATGCTCAAAAACCCTTAAGGGAAGGGCTAAATTGGCGGTTTCAAATCCATTTTCTTTGCTGTATCTAATCTTGCTCTCAAAAACAACTTTTAAGAGTAGGCGTTTTGTTGCCAAATCTCCATTAACCCACTTATTGTGGGGATTTTTGATAAATTCAAAAACCATATTTAAGGCGGTTTCAAAATTTATTTTTGGCTTTTCTAATCCTCCCAGCTTTTCCCGCAAAGAGGCGGCCTTCTTTCCGAGAGCCTCAATCTCCCTCTCATAAGCCCCCAGAGCCTCTTCACTGCCCGTTTTGGCTGCCCTGCGCGCCAATGCTGCTATTTCACCTTCCACAACCTCCAACTCCTTCGCCGTTGCACTTTTACGGATTTCAGCCGTGGACACTCGGTCATTCCAAGCTTTTATAAATATTGCCTGAGTTAGTTTTAATATTGCCGATTTTGGCTTGATCCCCGAAAGCAGCTCTTCAAACTGCTTATCGATAACTGTTTTGTTTATATTTTTATTTTTTAGAGAGCATCCAGCCGTCTTGCAGCGATAATAGCCAATTCTGTAATTTTTTCGCTTTTTCGTAGTCCAAGAAGCGGTAAATGGCTGCGAACACTCCGGACATAAAACAAACCCCCTGAGCGCAAAATCTTCTCGAGTATCGCGCCTGGAAAAAGTTTTTAACTTGCCAGAAAGCTTTTCCTGAACCCTTGCAAAAACTTCTTTGCTTATCAATGGCTCGTGATGCCCCTCCCTCCTCTCAACTTCCCAATCGGGATATTCTATGTAGCCAGCATAAATTGCCCTCCGTAATAATTTGCCCACCATTCCCAAATATATTTTTCGTCCACCACCAAAACCTTCCTGGGTTAAAAATTTTTGGACATCAACCTGCTCCTGAAATCTGTTAGACGCAAAACCCTCAAAAGCTTGTTTGATTATCTTCGCCTCCGGTTGGACGGGCGCAAGGAGTTTGCCGTGTATCGGATTGTTGATGGCTCTATAACCCGGCGGGTGATAAAACGGCCAATAGCCCCTTTCTAGTCTGGCTTTTTGTTTTTGTATCACCTGACGTTTATTTTGCTCTCGTTCTAATTGACCTTGTGCGGCAAAAACCGTTTCCACAAAAGCTCCTTCCGGGCTATCATCAAAATTAAAATTGAGGCATTCTGGTTTTAGTCCGCGCGCACGAAATTCGCGTCGCAAATTCCAATGGAAGATTGTGTCTCGGGCAAAGCGCTTGAGATCGTCAAAAATTACAACGTATTCTTTATGGCTATTCTTGTCGACATAATTAAGCAACTCTCGCATAGCCGGACGCTTCATAAAATCGCCCCCTCCAGTAAAACTATCCCGAAACACTTCCTCAACTTCATATTCTTTGCTTCTCGCATATTCCCGGCAGCGATGCTCTTGACCATCAAGTCCGTGGCCTTCATTTTTTTGCCTCTCGGAAGATACGCGACAGTAAATTAGAGCCTTCTGCTTCATAGTGGTTTTATTTTAGTCCAATTCATTATCTAAAACACTATCGACCAGTGCACACAAAGTCGCCAACAACTCTAAAAGCTGTGCGTCGGCCATTTCCTGAAATATTGGGTCTAGTTTTCTACACTCCTCAAGCGTGAGCATTTTCGCAAAACAACAAAAAAACGCTGCTCAGCGTTTGGGTAGACTAATCCCTTAAACGCTGGGGTCTTTGCGTTTAAAGGAATTGCGAAATATTGCGCCCGCTCTAAGTCGGGGTCAGACTGCTAGAAAATTAATTCCCTTGATGACACTCTGATTTAAAGAACATTTTCATTATACACTTTCTGAGGTAATATAAAACCACAACTGAATAGCCGAAAGGCAGAACCTAACCCGTCCGAGAAATCGGCGGCACGGTTCCTCAAGACCTCAACAGCAGAAAGCTCCTAGTCAGAGCGCTGTTGAGGCAATCCGGGGAAACTCGGGTTGGTGGCCGCAAGGTCATCGCTGGCTGGGAGCTTTGTGTTTTCAGCCAGCACATTAACAAAGGTCAATCTATGAAAAAGCTGGAGAAAAAGCATTTCAAAAGAGCCGGGATTGGTTTTGGGATTTGGGTTATATTTTCTTTGCTGGTTTCCGATTTTAACTTCAGCAGCGTAGTCGCTATGATCGTTGCTGGCTTATTCGGGGTGCTTTATTACCTTATGGCAGCGGCCGGAATGAACCCTTTGATAAGGGGTATGAAATCAATGTGGGAGGGTGGCTCGTGGATGGAGGAGCGCAAAGAAGACAAGCACGAAAATTAGGTTAAAAAAACCAAAATAACCGAAATTGGATTATTTAATCCAAAAATCCATTTTGGCTTTAAAAAGCCAATAACCCAACTGAAAAATCCTGTTATTTAACCGGATAACCGAATTAGGTTTAAAAACCTAATAACCTAATTTAATTTTCGCCCCCTTTCCATTCGAGACGGTCCCTTAATTTATTAAAAGTAGGAGGGAAAATTCCATCGTGCTGCAACCTTCCAACAATTATTCCTGGATGTATATTTAGCGTCTGCGCAAATGAATTGACTAGTGGATAAACAGGTTGTTTTGCTCTAATTCTAGGGGCGATTACGCTAACTATTTTCAAATAATCTTCAGGGCTAACAAGTGCATCTCTGGCAAAAGAATTAGCCTTTTCCTCAATATCTCCATCCGGGTTATTTTCAAGAAAATCGACATTAAAATCCTTCTTGTTTCCATAAAGAATATGTCCAAGCTCGTGGAACAAAGAAAACCAAAAGCGATCTGCCCAGCGCAGTCTAATGCTCAGCTGTATTAGCGCTCTATTCGAAGCAAGCCATCTGGTAGAACCAAAAACCGGAGCATTTGTTATGCTCTTAACAACAACAAAGGCAACCCCACAATCAGACAAAATACTCGTCAATTTTGGTATAAATTCCTCGGGCGAAAGTTTTGTTAAGCCTTTAATTTCTGGAAGTGTGCTTATTAGTTTGCTTCTATCAAAATCCTTAGTCTGAAATCCTTCAATTTGTCTAACGCCCTGCCTCAACCAGGCGTATATGGCCGGCTTATCTTTTTTGTGCTTAGTTGAAACATCAAAAGCAGCTTTTAGAGCAGCTTTTTCTACAATGTTATCGAACGAAGTTACGGAGAAGAAACTTAGCAAATTGTGGACCCTGTCGATTTCGTCGCTTGCCCTTGGCACCCAATTTAGCCCAGCCATTTCTGTATACGGAAATTTTTCTGCTTCATTAACCAACGAAGACAGCTGCTCTCGCAAATATTCGCGCGCACGAAGCCCTTGATAGGTTGCTTCCAAATTATTCCAAAACGAAGCGGGCTTACCCAAAACCTGCTCAAGTTGTAGCGCGGTTTCTGGGGTAATTGCTGATTTGCCCTTAATTATTTCGTTGACAACTTTCAACGGCCTATTCATTCGTCGAGAAAGCTCTGCCTGCGTAATGCCTAGTGAATTTATCAATTCGAAAAGTGTTTCTCCTGGCGCGATGGCAACAGAAGGCTTAAATATTAAATCGTTTTTATTCATCTTTTTATTTATGGTAATCTCCCACGCCGACGATAATCACATCATCTATCTTCGCCCAGGCAATACAGTTATTTTCTGTATATGAGCTCGATGGGGCCGCAGGCCTAAATACCATTCGCTGCTTACCGATTAAATCAATCGCCAAAAGTCCTTTTGATACGCCGTGCAATTCGTGGCAATCTCCTATGCCGCGCATCGTTTCCAGGCAGGGGGCGGCAGATAGTTCGTTTAGCCTCCTATGGATCATTTTTTGCATAGCTACTCCGTAGCTTTGAATACAAGTGCGCGGATTGCCAAGCTGGTCAGCTAATTTCTTTTTTTCGAAAGATACTATCATTTCTTTGTTGTGGACTACTCGACCAGCATAGTCCACACATTGCTTGTTTTCAACTCATAAACGTGATATAATTAACGTTAAGGGTTAATAGTATTATATACCTCTGACCCCCGTAGCACAATAGGGAGGTGTTAATAACCAACGTGCTACTAAAAAACACCCGGGAAAGGATGTTTTTAGTGGAAAATGGCTTCGGAAAGCGTGATTTTCCGGGTCGATACAGGCCAAATGCTCAAATCTAACAGTTTAAGCATACCACGACACCCCCCTCTTAACAAGCAGATAGTGTTAAAACTGCAGTGGGCTAAACACCCCGACCATTGGTATGAATTAGCTTCTTTAAATTTCGAAAGTTCGTATTTCGATAATCTAAGCGGCGTTTATATTATATGGCACGGCGGAGCAAATCCAGCGGTGGTAAGGGTTGGACAGGGAGTTATAGGAGACAGGCTCTCCAACCACAACCAGGACCCAGAAATTCTTGCGTATAAGGGCCTTGGCCTTTTCGCAACGTGGGCAGCCGTTCCAGCAATCCATCTGGATGGCGTAGAGCGCCACCTGGGAGACAAATGGAACCCAAAGGTTGGAGATAGGTTCCCGAACGTTTATCCCGTAGAAGTTAACTCCCCCTGGCAGTCTTAGGGGGCAAGTAGGCTGAAAAACCGACCAATCACGCTGGTCGGTTTTTTGAATAAAAAGGACAGAAAACCCTTTCCCTCTTTTAAGCAAAGAATTATGATTTATTAATAAAATGAAATTCGGCATAAGAACACCATCGTTAAAAAAGAGGATTGCGGCGAGAACTTCCTGGAAGCGCGTAGTCAGACACTCTATGGGACTTAAAGCACCCCGTGGGTACGGCTGGATCACTAATCCAAAACGCGCCGCATACAATAGACTTTACAACCGAACCACCGTGAAGGCGGATCCTCTCATTGCCCTCGGTGTCAGTTTAATAATTGGTTTAATCGGTGGAATAATTAAAGGTATTGCCGGACTATTTGCGAACAAGGAAGGGAATACGAGTAATTCTATGACGTGTCCGCATTGCAACGCGCCTATGATTTTGCGCAATGGTACTCGGGGTAGGTTTTATGGTTGTAGTCGTTTTCCTCGCTGTAGAGGCACCCGAGAATACGTAGAGCCCGTAGATGGTTCTACTAATGCTGTGTGATACTAACGCTTATAAATTCTTGGCCCATTAAGTTTCTGATTGCCTCGCCCCATTCAAAAACAAAGCACTCTAGCTGGTTCCAAGATTTTTGAACGATGTCCACACAAAACAACCCCACAACGGGGTTGTTTTCATTTGAAGGAAAAAAGGATGGTTGATTGACAAAATATGTATTATATGGTACGCTTTAGACAGACCTTTTGGCGCGACCGCCAATCAACCATCCGGAGATGAATGATGTTCATGCTGCTCGCGCACTGGGTCAAGCTCCTCGCAAAGACCCTCGCGCTGTCCCCTCACGGCTTCAACCCAGTGGACTGGGTCTTCGTACTCATCGCGGTGATATGCCTTCTCATATGGATAAAAAGGGATCGTAAAAAAATCCTTCACGCCATACAGGCCGACCACCCCGAAGCCGTGAACATTGTGTGTGTGGAACACAGTGAATTCACGGGATTCCCAGAAACCACAGTCGTTCGCAACCAAGACGGAAGCGAAACGAAGTACAAACTCGAAAGCACTGGAAAATGGGCACTTTCAAAATAAATCACTTCCCCGCCGAAAGGCGGGGTTTTCTTATGTTGACTTTTTCACTAAAATAGGTTACAATTTTTTTGTTCAGTTGTTCTTTTACAATCTTCCCTTTTGAGGAGTTCGTCATGAGAATGAATCAGCATCTTTTTGTTCGCGCGTTGGACCAAAAGTTCATTGCCGCAGGCATCTTTGCCGAAATGGCGGCCTTACTGAAAAAAGCAAAAAGCAATAAGGAAGAGATGCAAATCGCGGATACATACATTCCAAACTTCTCCAAAGCCACAAAGGAGATGAGTCAGGCGCTTGAGGCCTGGCACGCCTCGCTTCACGGAGAGCTGCCAAGGCCCGTCGAAAAACCGTCGGTGATATCGGAACAAGTACGAAGACGTTTCGAACACCCCGAGCGCAAGGAAGGAGAGGTATTCTACATCCTCTGCACCGCACTGGGCCGCAGCGCCCGCTTTCCGGATACCGCGAGAGAAGGGCAGGCCTTTCACGACGGTCTCGGAGACCGCGTGAATGACAGCACCGTCTTCCCCATTTTCATCGAGATACGAGAAGCACTTACGCTTGGAGCCATCTCCCCGCTTGATGTGATCGCCGCGCTACAGTGCGGACTCATCAAAAACACAGAGGTTGCGGCGCTCATTTCTGCGCGCTAACCTAAGACCATGGAGCCCTACGGGGCTCCTTTTTTGCGGATACCCAAGACAAACTCATTTTACAAATGCGAAACTTGTGGTATTATTCTCCCATACAATATAGAGTAAACAATCAAATACAGGCATCGGAACTTCGTGTAGTGACTGATTCCGGCGAAAATCTTGGTGTTATGTCGCTTAGTCAGGCGCTGGAAGCGGCTCACGAAAGAGGGTTAGACCTTATCGAAATCGCGCCAATGGCGAAGCCGCCAGTTGCAAAAATCATAGGTTTTGATAAGTTTAGATACCAGCAGGAAAAGGAGGAGAAGAAGAAGCGCTCCACTCAAAAGACAAAAGAGCTAAAGCAGGTTCGCATCACCCCCCGCGCCGGACAAAACGACCTTCTTGTGAAAGTGAAGAAAGTTGAGGAATTCCTTGCTGAAGGCCACAAAGTTGAAATAGGATTGTTCCTTAAGGGAAGGGAGAAGGGAAACAAGGACTGGGGATTGCAAAAACTGAAAGAGTTTTTGGGAATGATAATCACCCCCCACCAAGTGACACTCC
This sequence comes from bacterium, assembly GCA_021812365.1. GTDB lineage: Bacteria > Patescibacteriota > Minisyncoccia > UBA6257 > GWB1-50-10 > CAIKKG01. The sequence continues at coordinate 49,621 of JAKANQ010000002.1, read as the reverse complement.
CCCCGAAACAAGGCGGCAGAGGATTTATAACTCAAATCGCAAAAAAATAATTATGAAAACACCAAAGAGTATCACAAAAAGAATTCGTATCACCAAAAAGGGAAAGGTGGTCCGCCGCGCTATGGCGCTTGGACACTCGCGAGTCAATAAGTCGACCTCGCAAATGAAGAGAAAGAAACTCAGCCGCGGATTGGAAAACTCGACTGAGCTCATAAAGAAATATTTTTAAAACATGACACGCATAAAAAGAGGTACGATTGCCCACAAAAAAAGAGAGAAGACCTTAAAACTCACCAAGGGTTATAAGTGGGGTAGAAAAACAAAAGAGCGCGCGGCAAAAGAAGCGCTACTTCACGCGCAGAGCAGAATGTTCAAAGGAAGGAAGGAGAAGAAACGTGAATTCCGAGCCCTTTGGCAGGTCCAGGTGAATGCGGCAGCAAGAAAGCAGGGAGTAAGCTACAGCGTACTTATGGGCGCGCTGAAGAAACAGAAGATAGAGATTGACCGAAAGATCCTTGCAGAACTCGCCAAAACAGAACCGAAAGTATTCGTAAAGATAGTGGAGGCGGCAAAGATAAAATAATACAAAAAAATCCGCTCTAGATGAGCGGATTTTTTATTGCTTGAGGAATCTTGTTATTGGTTGTCGGGGACGGATTCATACGAAGAGCGGGGGGCGTCTTCTTTCGCGTAATGGCGAGATAAGCCTTCTTGAGATTCTGTTTCAGCGTTGGTGAGATAAGCAGTCGGACCGCGTCACGATATAAGAACCATCCATATCCCTCATGCTGCTCACCTTCGTGCGTATCAGGGACTATCTTTATCTTTACTTCTTTCTGTTTGGTTTCTGCAAGATAATAGGTTACCACCTTGGCAATCTTCTCTTTGTTGCGCACGTAGGTAAACTTGTCCTGTACCTTGAACCAGCTTTTGAACCTGAGGTCGTCCTGCACGATACCGGTCTCCTCCTGTACCTCACGAAGTGCCGCTTTAAAGTTTGACTCCCCCTCAAGCTTCCCCTTGGGGAAGTTCCAGTATGGCCCGCCGTGATACAGTATCAAAAACTTAGGACCTTCTTTAGTCCTCCTGAAAATGATGATTCCTGCGGAAAATTCCTTTTTAGTAATGTCTATTTTAGTGTGGGGGCGCGGTGTCGATATCATATAACTTAATCTATTGTACCTTATTTACCTCATCTTCGACATTTGACCACACAAACTGATCATTTGCGTATACAAGCGATAGCACTACACCTCGCGTAATCTCACGGCGCAATATCTTTTCCGCAAGCGTGCTCCTCACCTTCTCGGAAATGACTTGGCGCAAAGGCCTTGCGCCAAACACAGGACTGAATCCAAGCTCGGCTATCTTCTTAAGGGCGGAGTCGTCAACCCTAAGATCAATACCCTGCGCCGTTCGAAGAGTGCCCACCACATCCTTCACAAGAATCTTTGCAACGGCGTATATTTCCTCGGGCTTCAGATCGCGAAATACAATGATATCAGAAAAACGATTTATAAGTTCAGGCTTGAAATAGTCCGTTAATTTCTTTTTCAATTCAACGGCGATATCTTCAACCTTCGAACCTTTTTCTATCTCCTCCTTTATAAAGGTTGAATTGGCGTTTGAGGTGGCGATGATGATTGTATTCTGAAAATCAACGACGTGCCCCATACTATCAGTGAGACGCCCATCATCGAATACCTGCAAAAAAAGGTTGAGAATATCAGGATGCGCTTTTTCGAACTCATCAAGCAACACAAGACTATAGGGATTCTTCAGCACCCCATCAGTAAGCGTTCCTGATTTCTCACCCGAAGGCGTACCGATAAGCTGAAAGATGCTCTGTTTATCTTGATACTCCGACATATCGAAGCGAAGCATAAAATCTTTTGAACCGAACTGAATGTCGGTCAATATCTTCGCAAGTTCAGTTTTTCCAACCCCGGTCGGACCCACGAAAAGGAAGGTTGCAATAGGTCCGCCTTTGCGAGCAAGTCCGCTGCGATATTCGCGGAGCGCGCGCGACACAGAACTCACCGCCGCATCCTGATTCACCAACCGCTCATGGATGATGCTTTCAAGATTCAACAGTTTTTCCGCCTCCACCTCTCGTGCCTGTCCGATGGGGACCTTGCTTTGCCGCTCCGCAATAGCCACCACCATATCCGCTTCAACAAGCTTCTTTTTATTCGTGGTTGCCGCGGTAATCGCTTGTTTCAAAAGATCCTCGGCACTTCCGGGCAGCAGCTTATCGTGAAAATATCGATGCGCGAGATTGACCGCTTTTTCAATCGCGCGAAACGTGATGAAGACGCCATATTGTTTCTCAAGAATGAGCGAGCTATAAATGAGATACTTTACCGCATCGTCTTCTGATATCTCTTCTATGGGAACGACCTGAAACTGATCCAAAAAATCGGTGCGCGGCTCGATATACTGCTTGAATTCACGGGGAAACGATTCCCCAATGACCGGAATACCTTGGCTTACGATAAGCGGCAGAAGAATATCAATCGCGTTCATCGCCTTCGCCTGCCCCGTACGAAAAAGGTCGTGCATGTTAGGGATGTGTAGCACGATGTTACCCGCAGCCAACACCTCATCAACAATACCATTCAATCGTCCCGCAAGCGCGTCTGGTGTTACATCAGAAACAAGTCCGCCCACATCAATCGATACGAGACGCTTATCAAATAACACGGGAGGAACGTCATCGTTTATCATCCGATATGCAAGATGCGCTATGACCGAGTTCTTGCCAGCTCCAGGCTCTCCCACCAACAACGCATTTGGTTTGCCAACTCGGGCGACAACTTGTAAAAGCGTCTCGAACTCCTTCTCGTGCCCTATCAAAAATCCCACTCGATTTGCCCGCGCAAGATCGGTGAGGTCCGTGCTAAACCTATCAAGAATCGGCGTAGGACGAGACGTCCATGAACGATTCATTCGCTTTTTAGTTGAGCTGATGGGGGGGTGGACGAACCCTCCAAGGACAGAAGGAAGGCCGAATGTTCTGAAAAATGTCTTTCTCCACCGTCCGAAAATAACCGCCTCCTGCAGGTTCGTAGATGAGAGTTCGGAAAGTTCGAAAAGACGGGAGACCGCGGGATCGGCCGCGAGGGAAAGCGCGACGAAAAGATTTCTTGTGTGCACATACTGCTCACCCGTATGAAGCGCATTCCCGTACGCAATAACCACCAATGATTCGATTACCTGTAAAAGATCTTCTCGTTTAAGGGAATTCACCGGCGCCATCTGAATAGCGCTCTCTACTTTTTTCTCAAACTCATGAACGTCGACAGAGAGCCGTTTTAACGACTCTTTTATATCCTTATGTTCAAGCAACTCTTGAAGAAGAATAAGGTAAAAATTCTTACCTACGGTTCGCGCTTTTCGATATGCCCGATTAATGACTCGATATGCTGGCACCGTAAGCGTCAATGCGACATTCTTCTTTTCGCCAGTGAGTTCTGCGATTGAACGCTCACCCCTCCCCACATGAAAGGCTCTATCAATAAGAAAGAGCGCCACGAGAATCCCCACGCGCCTCATGACTGGTGTATTTGAAATAACAAGAAATATCGCCCCTAGCGAGAGGATTGCATACATCGAGTATGAAACAAGGCGCACTATAAATTCACCGAAAGAGGTGAAAAGGAGGCGTGGTTCGCGGAAGTAAAGCATAAGAATAAAAAATTAAAAAAATAATTTCGCGATAAGATACAGCGGAAGCGAGAGCCATAGAAGATATGAGAGAAGCGCGACAACAAATACCGCAAAATAGATGATACTACCCACAAAAAGTCGGAATAGGCGAAATATGAATCCCATCACATACCCAAGCGCGGAATAGTCTCCATAGAGCGGTTTAAAGAGGTACTTAAACGTAATACGCCACGCAAGAGTTCTGTCCATTCGCCTTAAAACCCCCATCACAAAATTGGCGTATGTATAAGTACCCACCACATACCAATGGCGCAAAAACTCGGCGATTCGATAGAAAAAACGAGAGATGATATATGAAAACGCAAAATCCATATATCCCCATTATACCCGTTTTCGGGCTCCCTGAGTAGATTCCTCCGCGCCTCAAGACATTAAACAAGATTGGCATTATTAAAAATACAGTGCTGTGCTATAGCACAGCACTGTATTCTATCCGCTGCGGTTGGTCAGCGGCTGTCAGTCGTTAGTTGCTGGCTTATGAAGCAGTCCTTCGCACCTTGCAATCGCTTTTGGAAGTTTTTCAAAACTCTCTCTAAACTCCGCCATCATTGAATTTCCTCTCATTGCGGCGGCGGGATGATAGATGGGATAGATAAAAAAACCGTTTGCGCGAAATAACCTGCCCTGATCCCTTGATATCTTCGCCTCAGGTAAAAAGTAGTTCATCGAAAATCTGCCGAGTGTCACAACGATCGTCGGTTTTATTATCTCAATCTGCCGCGTAAGATACGGCTTATATGCCTCAATTTCGTGAGGTAGCGGATCTCTGTTTCCCGGAGGGCGGCGCTTCACGATGTTTGTAATGTACACATCCTCGCGCTTCAAACCTATCTCTTCCAACATCTTATTCAAAAGCTGCCCCGAACGACCGACAAATGGCCGCCGCAACTCATCTTCTTTCTGTCCTGGCGCTTCTCCGATAAAAAGTATCTTGCAGTTGGTGTTCCCCTCGCCAAACACGAGATTCGCCTCGCGAAGCGGGAGTGACATATCATTTATGAGTTCTCGTTCAAGTTTTTGTAATGCGTCTCGCTTTTCCATATATCAAAGATACTTTACCTCTTCCTGAAGCTCAATTCCGAATTTCATCCTTACTCGTCGTTTGAGTGTTGCGGCAAGAGCTTTAGCGTCTTTTGCGGTACCCTTTCCATAATTCAAAATAAGATTTCCATGATATTCCGCGACCCCCACACCACCATACCTCATTCCCTTCGCGCCCGCAGCCTCAAGAAGATACCCCGCGGCAACCTTGCCCCCGGTTATCTTACGCATGTCTATCTTCTCAAATGCACGCGGTGAAATATCACCAACAAGGACGTTCTTAAAATAACTTCCGGGGCACATCAGTCCATTTGGATATTTTGCGAGCCGTTCCGCGATAATCCGTCTCGATGTCTCGCGGAGTTTTTTAATGCTTTCTTTTTTAAAGAGGAGTTCTGCCCCAAGTACCACCAATCCATCGTACTTGAAAATGCTTTCTCGATATGCAAATTTACATTCGTTTTTTCCAATCCACATCTCTTTTTTCCCGTTCCACACACGCACTCGCAGAACCACCTCCTCAATCGAGTGGCCATACGCGCCCGCGTTTCCCACAAGCGCGCCTCCAACCGTACCGGGAATTCCCGAAAGCGCCTCAAGCCCCGCCAATCCGCTCGCAATTGTATGCGTGATAAGCCGTGAAAGGGGTACGCCCGCACCTACATATAGGCGCCGCGACGCAAGCCTTTGTATCGTTCCGCCCTTGATGCGTATCAAAAGTCCACGCATCACTCCATCAGGGAACACCACATTGCTTCCCCCCGCGAAAAGCTTATACGCTGTCTTCTTTGCTTTCGCGAACTCAAATGCTAAAAACAATTCTTTTTTAGTATGCGCTTCGCAAAAATATTCAGCGCGGCCGCCAATGCCAAACGTAGAGAACGTGCTGATTTTTTTGTTCTTCAAAATTTTCATCCTGTGCCCTCGGCAAGAATCGAACTTGCACCTCCTCCTTCGGAGGGAGATATTGTATCCATTCAACTACGAGGGCGTGGCAACGCACTACACCTGCTCACCCATCATTATTCCCAATGCAACCCAAAACATCAAACGCCCCGCATGCAAGTCCCACGGGAAATGATCGACGAGGCCGAACGCCAAGAGCGATATAACTAAAAGACTCGCAAATACCGCCTGCGTGCGCTTGAATTCCATTTCCTTAAAAAGGACGAAGAGAAACAGCAGAAATAGCAAAAGACCGGGTATGCCGAGCTCGGATGCGATAAGAATGTAAATATTATGCACAGGCTGCCAAAGCCATACCTCATTAAGTCCCTTCGACAGATACAACCCTTCACGCACAGCTTGGAGCACCTGATTTCCCTCACCCACCCCCAAGGGGTGCCTTTCAAGAAGCGAGAGACCTATTTCATTGTAAAAAATACGGTGATCCACCGATGCCTCGCCTTTCACAAATCCTGCGCGCGGCACGATTGCCCACCCCAACGAGTATGCAAGGATGAGGAGCGAGATGAGAGCAACTCCTAAAAATCTGAATGCGCGGGCCCTCAGCTCTTTTCGTATGATTCCATACGCGAGAATGGCAGCGACACTCCCACCTCCGACAATCCAACCCGAACGGGAAAACGTGAGAATAAGCGCGAACAATATGATGAAAAAACCCGCCGCGGAAACCATTCGTGCAAACTTTTTCTCAGGCGCTGAAGTAAAAAACAGATACGCGATGGCAATAATTCCCAAGACAAGGAATCCTGCCAAAATATTTGCGTGTGGCAACGTTCCATAACTCCGTAGGTACCGCTCTCCTCCTATAAGAACCCTTGCCACACCCGGCGTCGTCGCAGTAATCACTGACTCACCAAGAAACCAAAGACCGATGCTTTTTTGATAATAGAACTGGAGAAGCGCGACAACCGCCTGAAAAAAAGCGGAAAATCCGATGGCTATTGCCACATCCCGAAAACGAATAGTGTCAGTTCTCAACATGGCTCCAACGGCAAGTGCGATAAGCACCCCCATCAAGAGCCCCCCGAACACGTATGCCGCGTAACTATAATTCGCGGCGCCCACTATGGAAACCGCCGCCAATCCAACGAATATAGGAAGTATCTTCGAGCCCGCAAATTCCTCAAACAATGTGCGGCGAAAATGAATAACAGCAAACACGATAATCAGCACAGCAATAATATCCGTCCCATATATGAAAAGCGATGAGAATTCCCGCGCGTTCTCAAAAAATTGAGGGAGAAGCACTACAACGAATTTTTTTGCGCCAATCGGAAGCGCGAATATGAACAATAAAGTGAACCAACGTAAGAGCGTTTTCATTATGTGAAAAATTGTGCGACTTGATAGATGATTGCACACAAAAATACTAAATACAAAACAAGTGAAACGTGATACAGCCTGCTTTTTGGAAATGCGCGTCGCCACATCATCACAATGAAGATTCCCTCAAGGGATAGAAGCGTGCCACCAATAAAACTTATCGCTTTTATAAATTGGCTTACCCCTAAGAAATATAGCGCGGGTGGCACAAAAAGAACAAAAAATGCGCTGGTAATACTCGAGAAATGAAGATCTCCGCGCAATATATCGCGTATATTCGCACCAATCATAAAATAAGACGTCCAAATTGCGAGGAGACCGAGCATACCAAGGCAGATGATTGTCCACATTGGCATAACGCCAAAAAGTCCGAAAATCGCATCCTCGCTGGGAACTGGGCTTAACTTAAGCACGCTCACCACAAAAAGAAAGTAAATAAGCGCAGAAATCAAGGTTCCCGCGATGATTGCATTGCCCAATAAAAATGGCGTTGCGTGATTTTTCGCCTTTCTCCAAATATCCACCACCTTCGAGATTCCTGGCCGCCCATTAAGAGCGAATAGTAATGGACCGAACGGAAGCATGATGGTAACTATATTCATTTGCTTGAAAAGAGGGGTTGTGAGCTCGTGGAGAGTGCTGTATTGAAAAACAATTGCGACAATGGCAAAAATTGAAAACAAGCTCACTGTTGCCACCCACCCCAACTCTTCGAGATTTAAAAAAATAAAGATGGAGCCTAGTGTCCAAAAAAGCAAAATAGCCGCGCTACCCGAAATCCCAAGCAGGATTGAGAAAAATGAAGGAGCTAAAATGAGATACACCGTGAGAACAAGCAACAACTCAACGAGTATAAACCCCGCAACAACCCTCCCAAGTCCACGCCCTAAATATTTTTCGGCAAAATAGGCAAATCTATGATTTTTTTCTCCGGTTTGAAGAATATGCGCATACATAAGGTGAAGCGCTGAATATAGTGTGGCAAAGGAAAGGAGACACAGTATCCCGTATCCCATCCCCACCGCGTGAAATACGAAAGGAAGTGAAAAAATACCAGCTCCAATGATGGTGTTTGCAAGTAAACTTGATGCAAATATAAAATCCTTATTCATTTGGTTCATTATAATCCAAATAAATAAAAACACCTCGCTTGGAGGTGTCTTTCGTGGTCGTGCGTCATACGAGATATACCAAATCCCCTTCTCTCGCTTTCTTTTTTATCTTGATTCCAACCTCCTGCCCTTTTTTGGCAACATTGATGGGTTTGTGATCATACTGCATCGATTTTATCACCGTTGGAAAATCGGTGGTCGCGCCCTTCAGGCGAACGTCGGCTCCAATCCTCACCGGCACCCTGAACTTCACGATAACAACATTGATGTGATTAAAGAAATGGGTCACTCTGCCAATGGGTTTTTCTGCCTTTACTGATAGTTTTGCGGTTATTGTTTCCTTTTTTATTACCTTCCTTGCCCTTGATTGTGTTTTTATCTTTAGTTTCGTTTTTTTCTTCGGCGTCGTTTTCAACTTACTCCTATTTATTGTCTTTTTCGGTTTTGTTTTTATTTTCTTCTTCATTGTATTAAGTGCGTAGTTATCCTCCTCGCGCCGAACCAACCTTTCCACTTCCATTCTTCGCCTCATCTTCTTTGATGGTTGCGAGAACTTTTTCCACAAGCTCTGCGGGGTCGTTTGAAAACGAGACCTTTCCCGTACCTCTATGTGATTTTTCTAAAAGTTCGCGGATATAATCCGCGGTTCCACCAGACCCCTCCAAGACACCCATAGGTTTATTGTCCTCAAATCCAATAGTAAACTCGTTCAGCGTTCCCACGCGGCCACAAATGGTGATGATTGCATCGGATGAACGGGTAAGAAGAAGGTTTCTTCCTGCATAATCAAACCCCGTGTAAATTATCATATCGTGATAGTCGGTGGGTAGCTTGTATGATTTCACGTGTGCCGTCTTTGAAGCCGCGGGAGAGAGACCAATGACCAGACCACCAGCCATCTTCGCACCCTTCGCCGACCAGTAGGGAATTCCGGTTGTTGCGCCGGTTACCAACACTAGGTCGCGCCTTGCCACTTCGCGACCTATCGCCTCCGCCATCTCAAATGCATTCTTTGAACAATGCCCCGTCTCCGCCGCACCGGAAACACATATCTTATATTTCAATTGATGAATGTGCGATGAAAAATCTTTATCGGTTGTGATTGTTTTTTTGACCATAGATTATGTTTTTGTATTCTTCAATTATAACACCACGGAAGTATTTGCCGCGGGAACTACCGCGCGTATTGCAAGCTCGTCCCGCGCACGCTGCGCAAGCGCTTCCGCGCTGTCTTTTTCACCCTGCACCACAAATACGGTTTTTACGCGTTCTCGCATTGGGGCGAGCCACTTCATAAGCTGGTTTTGGTCTGCGTGCGCTGAATATCCACTAATGACACTTTTCTTACAACGCACATCTACATCCTCACCCATTATCCTAACGCGCGCAGCACCCTCCAAAATCGCGCGGCCAAGCGAGCCTTTTGACTGATACCCAACAAAAAGAATGAGGCTTTTAGGATCGGGCAGATATCTCATCTCGTGATGGAGAATGCGTCCACCCTGCGACATTCCGGAACCGGCGATGATAATCTTCGGCGCAGGAACATCATTGATCTCCTTTGATTGTTCAGTAGTGAGCGTCATTGTCACCCCAGGAAGAGTGAACGTCGATTGTCCAGAGTGTTCGTGTGCGAGAAACTCGTCATTGATGTATTTTGGATTCCTCGAGTACTTCTGATAAATGGCGGTCAGTTTTATCGCGAGCGGACTATCAACGAACACGGGAACCTCTGGAATCTTCCCCCCTTCGGCAAGTTCATTTATCTCGTAGATCATCTCCTGCGTACGCTCAAGCGCAAATGAAGGAATCATGACTACACCGCCGTTTTTCGTGGTTTCTTCGATTACGTCCTCCAATATATCAGACCGGTCCTCCGCACCCTCATGAATGCGATTGCCGTATGCTGACTCGATGAGCGCATAATCGACGTTTTCAAAATATTCCGTCGGCTTTATGAAAAGAGAGGGGGTGTTTCCCAGATCACCCGAGAACAACACGCGCTTCCCCTCTGCAGAAACCAAAATAGATGATGACCCTAAAATGTGCCCCGCATCATAGAACTCTATCTCAAAAGGACCGATAGTTATCGGCTCATGATATGAGTAGGCATCCCACAATTTGAGCGCTCCGTCGATATCATCCTCGTCATATAGGTCTTTTGTGCCGTGGCGCACCCCTTCATCGCTCATCATATGCATTGCATCCAAAAGAAGTGGCTCTGCAAAATCTTTTGTGGGTTCGGTGGAATATATCTTCCCGCGAAATCCATCTTTGAAAAGCTTAGGAATTCTTCCGATGTGGTCAATGTGTCCATGCGTCACAAATAACGCATCAATCGACTTCGGATCATATTGAAAAGGAATTTGATTTCCTTCTTCGGCATACCTTGAGCCTTGAAAAAGACCGCAATCAATAAGAATCTTAGTGCCATCAGACTCCAAAAGATAATTTGAGCCAGTCACCTCTTCCGCGCCTCCGTAAAATGTCAGTTTCATATATGCTTATTATACTTCGTTTCAATAAATAATAAAAAACAGCCTTAGGGCTGTTTTATTTTCTTTGCAATTCTTCATCAAACACCTCTCGCTCATTCCATGGAATCTTGCTTCCACTCTTTCCATTGATGGACATCTCACTCCCTTTGCCGGTCGCGACAACCACATCCCCCTTCTCGGCCAACGCAATCGCTTTTTGAATCGCCTCGCGCCTATCAACGACCATGAACACCTTTGCGGGTGAAAAACTTGTTTCTAATATACCTGCTTTTATTTCATTCATAATATCCTCAGGTTCTTCGTTATAGGGGTCCTCATTCGTAAGCACAATGAACGAGCAGAATTCAGCCGCGATTTTTCCCATTTCTGGCCGCTTCCATTTATCGCGTCCGCCTCCCGCGGAACCCAATACGCAAATGAGCCTTCCGCTGTCCATGAGATAATCCTTTCGAAGCGTGGTATAGAGCTTCCTTAATGAATCTGGGGTATGCGCATAATCAATTACCGCCACAAACGGTTTTTCCTGTACCACCTCAAGCCTCCCCGGAACGCCTTTAAAATGCGTGAGTGCGCGCGCGACCGCTTCCCACGAGACCTTGCGCACTTTCGCGAGTGCATATGCCGCCGCCTCATCCTCCAAATTAAAATCAGCGAGCACCCACTCCCCAAGCGTTTTCCTCGCCCTCTCGCTTCGCAGATCATAATGTTCGGCGAGCACATTACGCAAAAAATCTTCTCCGCTGAACAGATAGATGGAATTTCCATAATTGTGCTTCACCGCCTCCTCAAAATATGATTGAGACTCATCGTTCTTATTGATAAAAAAAAGCCTTCCTTTTTTGGGCGAACGAGCCACATATTTAAAAAATGAGACTTTTGCGTCGCGATACTTTTCAAATGAACCGTGCGACTCGATGTGTTCGGGCGCGAGATTCAAAAATACCGCGGCATTCCAATCGATGAATCTGTGTCTGTGCTGTACCACCCCCTGCGAGGTCACCTCGACAAACGCGTACGCGCATTTCGCTCGCACCGCATCAGCGAGAAACTTTTGTATCGCGAATCTCCCCGGCATGGTGTTACCAGTCATATTCCTTCCGTGCTGTTTTCCCACTTTCCGAGTGACAGAGGAAAGTATAGCAGTATTTTCTCCCGCGGCTTCGAACATCGCACTCATCACTTCAACAGTGGTAGACTTACCTTTTGTTCCGGTAACTCCGACTACGTACAGTTTCCTACTTGGAAATCCGAATGCGAGCGCGCTCGCGAACGCCCAAAGCCAATGATAGAGTGAATAGAGTTTTTTCATTGTTATTTTGTTGATCCGAGTTCTCTTAATGCGTGCCTTAATCGTTCTTCTATTGTTTCCTTTCCGGTTATCGTTTGAAGTACGCTACGCACATCGTTTCGCGCATATCCAAGCCCCACGAGTACATCCTCAACGTCGCGATTGATATCCATCTCCTTCCCGCTATGAGCGCCTTGGGGAAGTGTTATCTTGCTCTGTAATTCCAAAATGATGCGCTCCGCGGTCTTCTTTCCGATGCCCGACGCGCGCGTCAGAACATCAACTCTTTTCTCCAAGATAGCCGACATTATATTGGGCACCTTATCCATATTAAGAATGCCGAGTGCGGTCTTTGGCCCTACGCCCGCGACAGAATTCAATATCTCAAAGAACTTCAACTCCTCCTCGCTATGGAATGCGAATAATTCAAACTTCTCCTCCCGCACGATAAGATGGCAATACACCATCGCCTCACCTCCAACGGGAGGAAGCGCGGAAAGTGTCTGCGTGTTGGCAAAGGCTTTAAGTCCCATTCCATTCAGCTCAATAACAAACGAATCATTGTATTTTGCCGCGATACTTCCCCTCAACGTGTGGAGCATATACCATATCATACCGCACTCGGAGAACCGTGACCACGCAATGCCGATCTACGCGCACACAGCGCAGCGGCACCCTTTTGGTTTGATATATTCGTCAAAGAATTCCTTACCATAATCATAGGTGAGTTCTTCGCCAGCCTTGATAGAACGTATCGCGTAGATACGAACCCGCCCATCTTCCTCGTTATATTCCGCTTCGCAATTCGGCTTGCATGCGTGGTTCACGTAGCGCGCGAGATTTTCACGCCCCCTGCCATCAATTACCCCACCCTTGCCAAGCGAAAAAAGGTACATCCCTCCGCGGCGGTCAGCCTCTTCTTCGCTTATATGTTCACCGGTATATTCGATGATGAATTCCCCTTTTTTGATGCCGGTGCGCGCAAAAAGCCCGAGTCCGGCAGCTGAACGCTTCACTACATATCGCATATTTTCCTTTAGCTTCATAAAGTTCATATGATAGCAAAAAACACTATTTTGTCATTTTTCAGCTTGAACCCTCGCTTTGAAACAAAGTGGGGTGGCTCATTTTCCTCTGAAATAACTCCTCGCCTTTCTTGACTTTCGAGGTGGTCTGCGGTTAAATAGACCCAATATGCCAAAAACGAAAGGAGCGAAAAAAGCATTGCGCCAGAACGTCCGCAGAAGGGCGCTCAATCTTTCTCGCGAAAAAACACTTAAGGATACTGTAAAAAAATTCAAAAAACTTACCATATCGGAAAAAACCGAAGCGCAAGCATTCTTAAAAGACGCTTATAAGGCGATCGACAAGATGGCGAAGGTAAAATTCATCAAAAAAGGAAAGGCGGACAGAATGAAATCACGCCTCGCAAAGAAGCTCGCGAAGTAACAAAAAAATCCCCACTGGGGATTTTTTGTTTCTATTGACCACCGAGAACGAATTCAAGAAGCGCTTCCTCGTAATCCGCTTGTCCGCTTTTTATCGCGATATCGAGGTCGGCGAGACGTACCGCGTGCGCTCCGCGCGCGTTATATGCTAAAAGATTGAAAAGCCGCGCCGAATCCTCACCTTGAGCCAATAATCGTTCAAGTGTCGCAATTCTTTTTCCTATCTTCCCCGGCCCCATAAGCTCGCGAGCTGAATTGAATACGTCAATTTGCGCCATGTGTTCAATGATCGATTCGACATCGTTTTTTGAAATCGGTGCGTTATATCTCGCAAGCGCTATTTTTTGGAGCTCGTGGACTCCAGCCCAACTTTTCCCGGTTGCTGACTCGATATGTTTTACGAAATGAGTCCATGCGTCGCTCTCGAAGCGCAACCCAAGCACACTCGCTTCCTTTCTTAAAAAGGCATCAAGTGTTCTCCCTTCCAATCCCGCAAACTCCTGCGCTTTTACGGGCAACTCAATAAGAAACATGAACGCCTTCCGCGGTTTATCCCATGAATCGGAAATGATGATGAATACTTTTTTCTCTTCGAGATATTCCTTCACCGTCTTAAGCCACTCTTTCTCGCCCCTCTCACTCACCTCCCCGCTCTCATAGACCACGAGTGTTTTGGATTCCGAAAACATGGATGGTTGATTCAAAAAATCTTTCGCTTTTTTCCACGCATCCGGATCCTCCAAAAAATCAACAAACAACACGTCGGTGTTCGGCTGCTTCTTCTTGTTCTGTTCCAAAAGCTCCTTGAGTTTTTTAGACCTCCTGTATGAGTCGGCACCGTAAAGATAGATAACCATCATTTCAATTATATATAAAAAAACCGCGTATCCATAGGATACGCGGGATTGGGTGCGGACTACCGCAGTTCGCTCATCTGAACGTCCCACGTGTACATCTGCCCCGAGTTGCCGTTGTCGTAGAAGCTGTAGTTCCGCGACGTCCTTCCGACGAGGAGAAATGTGTCCTCTCCCTTCGCGTTCTTGCAGCCTTTGTTATACCCGTAGACGACGATGACCATCGTCTGATCGGCATACATGCCGCTCGGGCGAACCCCGACACTCTCACCGGGCTTCAGAGCCCACGAAGTCGTTCCGAACTGGTCGAGCTTCTCGACCTTCAGAAGAGACAGATTCGTGGGGCATGTGACGACCACCTGATTCCGCGAGAAGATCACGGGGAACCCGGTGGTATTGACGCTCACGGTGGGCATATCGATTGGAACTGCGAGACACCCAAACGACATGAGCAGGAATCCGAGAGCGACTACGAGGGTAAGGTTCCTTTTCATGGCACACCTCATATGATTGGTTGTCGGAGCATCCGACAAGCATGTTTAGTTACTAATTGAAATATAGCACAGTTATTGATATTAGTCAAGTACCTCGTTTTCCACTACTCAAATGAACCGCCGCAGAGTAAACTTATACTGATGCTGAATTCGAAAGACCTTGATGAGCGGCTTAAGAAAGCACACCTTGAAGCGGAGGAGGGCGATGCGAAACGCCGCGCCGCCTCACTTAAAATCCCCTACCTCAACCTTATCTCTGTTACCGTTCCTACGGAAATAAAGGCGATGACGGTGATAAAACCCGAAGAAGCGCGCGCGGCAAAACTCGTTCCTTTTCAGCTTTTAAGGAATAAGCTTCTGGTGGCGGCATTCGACCCAAACCTTCCCGCCTCTGTCGCGCTTCTTAATGAGTTGAAAAAGAAATTCGATGTGCAGATCGTCATCTCTTCGATGGCGAGCCTTGAACATGCATGGGGATACTACCGCTACGCACCTGATGAAACGAAGGAAATAAGCGGACAAGTCAATATCGACGAAGAGCGCCTCAACGAACTTCTCGAAAAGATAAAAACGATTGAGATATTGGAAAAAGAGCTTGCTAATTTTAGCAGCCCGCTCGTCTCACAAATTCTGGAAATCATTCTTGGTGGTTCAATGGCGCTCAAAGCTTCTGATATCCACATGGAGCCGGGTGAGGATTTTGGTACATTGCGATACCGGATTGATGGAATGCTGCATACCGTATATTCCAAATTTACCCCGCACGCATATCGCTCCATTGTGATGCGCATCAAACTTCTTTCCAATCTGAAACTTAATGTAATGGACGAACCCCAGGATGGCCGTTTTACCATCGGCCTCAATAACCGCGACATCGAGATTCGCACCTCGATCATTCCTTCTGAGTTCGGTGAAACGGTGGTGATGCGTCTCTTGGATCCACTGGCCCTCAAAGTGAATCTTGAGGATCTTGGTTGGCGCCCGGACGACCTCGTTATCATAAAAAAGGAGATTGCCAAACCGAACGGACTAATTCTCACCACTGGCCCCACGGGTTCCGGTAAGACCACAACTCTCTACGCATTCTTAAAAAGAGTGTACTCGCCGGAAATCAAAATAATCACCGTTGAAGACCCGATTGAATATCATATCGCGGGCATTTCTCAAACGCAGGTGAATCCTGATGTAAATTACACGTTCGCAAGCGGCCTTCGCTCCATCCTTCGCCAGGACCCGAATGTCATTCTCATCGGAGAAATTCGCGATAAGGAAACCGCGGAGATTTCCGTGAATGCGGCGCTCACGGGCCACCTCGTCTTTTCAACACTGCACACCAATGACGCCATCGGCGCGATTCCTCGCTTCATCGATCTTGGCGCAAAACCAAATACACTCGCCCCCTCATTGAACCTTATCATTGCACAACGCTTGGTTCGCGTCCTATGTCCGGCGTGTAAAAAGAAAAAGGAATTAAGCGGCGCAACCCGTGAGGCGATAAAACAATTTATTGCGGGACTTCCGGAGCGCGTGGATAAAAAAGTATACGAGAACTTTGAAATGTATGACCATGTGGGTTGCGCGGAATGCGGCGGACTCGGTTATCGAGGACGCATCTCTATTTTTGAACTTTTTGCGGTTGATGAGGAAATTCGAGAGAGTATTTACCACACACCATCCGAAACTGAGTTATTCACATTGGCAAGAAGGCGAGGAATGGTTACAATGCAAGAAGACGGTGTATTGAAAGTCATTCAGGGTGTCACAAGCTTGGAAGAGGTGGATAGGACGACGGGGATAGTTGACTGGCTCCACAATGCCTAAGAGGCACGGGATACTAAAAAATCCCGAACTCGGTTCTGT
Organism: bacterium; assembly: GCA_021812365.1. Classification (GTDB taxonomy): domain Bacteria; phylum Patescibacteriota; class Minisyncoccia; order UBA6257; family GWB1-50-10; genus CAIKKG01. The sequence goes on along the minus strand of JAKANQ010000002.1, from coordinate 33,008 downwards.
GGGCAGGGCGCCCATAAAGGCATTTGTAAAAACCTTTCCTAAATGTAGTTTAAGAAAGGAACGGATATTTCCGAGGAGTTATCCAGCCGGAGCCAAACAATCCTAAAATCTAAGAAAGAATCCGAATGCCCACAGAACCCAATTTGGGATTTCTGGGCTTATCCTATCACGGAAACCTAACTTTGTCAATACCCTCTTTTTCCGCCTTTGTTTGGGCGGATTTTTTATTTTCTATTAGAAGTTCGCCTCGGATTGTGGTATTTTGAGATAAGAAAAAAGAATCGCGATGAGCACAGACATACAAAAACAAGAAGAAGGGGAAGAAATAAGTTTTGACCTCTCGCTTCGCCCCTCTCGTTGGGAAGATTATGTGGGACAGGATAATGTGAAGAAAAATCTTCGCCTTATTGTGGATGCCGCGAAAGGCCGCAATGAAAGTTGTGATCATATTCTTTTTTACGGTCAGCCGGGGCTCGGAAAGACCACGCTTGCATATCTTGTAGGAAAGGAAATGGGCGCGAACATCAAATCAACATCGGGTCCCGCGCTTGAAAAAACAGGAGATATCGCGGCGCTCCTCACTAACCTCGAGCCGAACGAGATACTTTTCATCGATGAGGCGCATCGGGTGAACACAATGGTTGAAGAAATTCTTTATCCTGCGATGGAAAGCAGAAAATTGCACTTGATCGTGGGTAAGGGCCCCTCCGCGCGAACATTCTCGCTCGACCTCCCGCCATTCACCATCATTGCGGCAACCACGAAAGCGAATCTTATCTCGGCGCCGCTCCGTTCGCGTTTCGGCGCTACGTTTCGTCTCGATTATTACACACCGAAGGATCTTGAACAGATAATAAAACGTTCAGCGAAGCTTCTTGATGTGGAAATACTCCCCGAAGCGCTCCCCCTCATCGCCGAAGCATCGAGATTCACGCCCCGCTCTGCGAATCGCATCTTAAAACGTGCCCGCGATTACGCGCAAGTTTATTTGAACAATGTCATCAACGCGGAAGCGGTCAACAAGACGCTTGAACTTTTAGAAATAGATTCTCTTGGGTTGGATAACACGGATCGCCAGCTTCTATTCGCGATCATTGATACGTTCAACGGAGGTCCTGTCGGTCTTAAAGCGCTTGGCGCGGCTCTTAATGAAGAGCCTGGCACCATAGAGGATGTCTATGAGCCCTTTCTTATGAAGTTGGGGCTTTTGAACCGCACATCGGCGGGACGCACCGCAACAGATCTTGCGTACGAGCATCTCGGACTGAAAAAGAAAGGTGGTCTTGTGTAACTATGGCCGTATTCAAAAGCCACTCTCCGAGCGAAACAAAACAAATTGCCGCGGCAATAGCCGCCAAAGTCGCAAACACTCACCCCAAGAAAACGGGGGCGCTCATCATTACATTGAATGGGGATCTTGGCGCGGGAAAGACGACGTTCACACAGGGATTTGCGAAGGAGTTGGGTATTTCTCGCAACATCACAAGCCCAACCTTCGTCATCATGAAGCGCCACATCGTTAAAAAAGGCGCCTACTCGAATCTATTCCACATAGACGCGTATCGAATGAAAAACATTACTGATATAGCTCCGCTTGGGTTTGAGAATGTACTGAAAGAACCATCGAACATCGTCCTCATTGAGTGGGCGGAGAATATACAGGGAAACATGTTGCGCGGCGCGCGCGCAATCTCCCTCGCTCACGGGAAACACGAAACAGAACGCACAATCATCACGCGAGGGTTATAATAATAAGAGTATTATGAAGACACTTCTTTTAATCGACGCGCACGCGCTGATCCATCGTTCATACCACGCAATTCCCCCTCTCACCACCCCGAAGGGAGAACCGATCGGCGCAATCTATGGATTGACGCGAGCACTCCTTAAGACCATGAAGGAGCATGAACCCGATTATGTTGCGGCGGCCTTCGATAGACCCGAACCCACGTTTCGAAAGGAGATGTTCGAAGCATATAAGGCGCAACGACCGAAGGCGCCCGACGAACTTGTATCACAACTTATAAAAGCTCGAGAGCTCTTTACCAAACTTAATATTCCGATCTTCGAACTCCCCGGTTTTGAAGGTGATGATATCATCGGAACACTTGCAGCAAAATTTGGTACTGATGAGAACCTCCATATAACGATTCTCACGGGCGATATGGACACACTCCAACTGGTAAAAGGAAAGCAGATTGTGGTATGTGCGCCCAAAAAAGGCATCAGTGAGACGATAACATACGACGCGAATGCTGTTCGCGCGCGATACGAACTGAATCCGGACCAAATGACCGACTATAAGGGTTTGGTGGGCGACCCCTCAGACAACATACCGGGCGTCCCCGGCGTCGGTCCAAAAACAGCATTGCAAGCGCTTAAAGAGTTCGGTACGATTGAGAACTTATATTCATCGATGAAAGAGGATCATAAGCTCGCAAAAAAATTTCTTCCTTATGAAAAAGACGCGTTATTCTCGAAAAAACTTGCGACAATTTCCTTGGAGGTGCCGCTTGTTGTTTCGCTTGATGACCTCGCATATAAAAAACCGGATGCTTCCGCGCTTTCGCGCTATTTTTTGGAACTTGGGTTTGAAAGTCTTACCAATAAAAAATCTGAAGCGGAAAGGCCGCATTCTGAAAAACCCGCAGCGCTGGACCTTCATTTCAAAAAAAATGATTTTGTTGTTGTTGAGGATGAAACAAACATCTCTTCGATTAAAAAGGAGTTGTTGGGAGAAAAAACAAAAGTCGCGTTTGACTGGAAACACACTCTTAAGGTTTGGAGGGGTGTGGGGATTGAGGCTTCCGACCCTCTTTTTGATGTGCATATTGCCTCATGGCTCACAAACCCAGATGAGAAGGATGTTGGGTTTGCGGAACTCGCAAAACAAATCGCGGGGATTGACATAGGAGAGTATCCGAATAAAAAATCTGAAGCGCTTGAGATGCTTGCGAATATTTTCAATGAAAAAATGGAGAAGAACTCTCTTCAGAAGGTGTTTATGAACATTGAAATGCCGCTTATTCGCGTTCTTGTAACAATGGAGGAGCGAGGCATTAGGACGGATTCAAAGATATTAGAAGATCTTGGCAAGGAGATGCGAGAAGAGGTGGACGGATTAGAGCGCAAGATATACGCCGCCGCGGGAGGCCCATTCAACATAAATTCTCCACAACAGATAAGCGAGGTGCTTTTTGAAAAATTGAAACTCGCCACCGAAACAAAAAAGAAGACCGCGACGGGTCAGCGAAAAACAGGAAAAGATGTGTTATATGAACTTCTTGATGCACACCCTATCGTTCCCCTTATTCTCCAATATCGCGAAACGTTCAAGGTATACTCGAGTTTCTTAGAACCCCTCCGTGAAGCGGGGCTCTCGGACGGAAGAATCCACACAACCTATCTCCAAACTGGTACAGGCACAGGAAGGCTCTCTTCTGAAAAACCAAATCTCCAAAACATTCCTCAAGGTTCAAAATGGGCAAAACCGCTAAGAGACGCGTTTGTGTCCACAAACGGATTTACGTTGGTCTCCTTTGATTATTCTCAGCTTGAGCTTCGACTTCTTGCGCACGTGTCACACGATCCAACACTTGTTTCGGCGTTTATGGGAGGAGAGGATATTCACGCGCTTACCGCCTCGAAGGTGTTCGAGGTGCCGCTTTCCGACGTTACCCAGAAACAGCGCCGAATAGGAAAAACGCTTAATTTTGGAATTGTGTACGGAATGGGCCCCCGTCTTTTTAGTAAAACAAGCGGCGTCTCAATGGAGGAGGCCAAAAAATTCATTTCCGAATATTTTAAAGCGTTTCCTGGAGTTCGTGCGTGGCAGGAACGCGTAAAAGAAGGGATGAAAAAAACTGGTTTTGTTGAAAATGAAAATGGGAGAAAACGATGGTTCCCGAAAGATGCCGCCCCAGGAGAATTTGAACGGGCGGGAATCAATATGCCCTTGCAGGGACTTGGCGCCGATATTTTGAAGCTCGCGATGATTCACGCGGCAAAAGAACTCCGCACTCTTTCTGATAAAGATTCAGCGTATCTTCTTCTCTCTATTCACGATGAGTTGCTGTTTGAAATACGCGATGAGTTTGTTTCGGCGCTCACTCCCCGCCTCAAAACAATCATGGAGGGTGCTTACCCACTTTCTGTTCCATTGACCGCAGAAATGAAAATCGGGAAAAAATGGGGTACAATGAAGTAGTATGGCGGAAGAACCGTATATCAAAAAGATACTTCGTTTTTGGAAAAACAGGGAATTAATTCCTTTATATACCACACTCATCATCGTGGCGGCGGTTTTTCTTTTTGTGGCGTTGCAATACCCTTTTTATCTCGGAATGCTTCTTTTTATACTATTTTTTGTTATCGTGTTCGAACTTCTTAACTCCTTTATCCGTTTAGCTCGTCTCGGTTCCGAGGAAGATTTTAAGACGAAAGAACGAGATGTCATCATCAAGTTTCTTGAAGATGGAGTTGTTATTTACGACCCCAACTTCAGAGTGCTGACATTCAATGCTGGCGCGGAGCGCATCTTCGGCATCTCCTCAGAAGAAGTGGTTGAAAAACAATTTGATCCAGGGCTCGTAAAAACTCCGCGATATAGGGTTTTTGTGCAAACCCTCTTCCCCTCTCTCGCGCCTTCAATGACGCAGCTTTCGGAGTTTGATGCGTGGCCGCAAGTTTTTGATCTTTCCTTCGATGGTCCGAAGTTGGAATTACATATCACATTGCATCAAATCAAGGACGAGGCGGGAAAAGTGACCGGCTTCATCAAACTTATTCATAACACCACGCGAGAAAAAGGATTACTTCAATCGAAATCTGATTTTATCAGTGTTGCCGCTCATCAACTAAGAACACCGCTCACCGCGCTGCACTGGGCAATCGAGAGCATTCTTAAATTTTCAGAAAACAGCCCGGAAATAAAACCGATTGCTGAGGACGCGCTTGTGGTCTCTGAACGCTCCCTTAAGATAACGAACGACCTTCTTGATGTCTCAAAGATCGAAGAGGGAAAATTCGGATATTCCTTCCAACCAATAAATCTTGTTTCTTTTGTAGACAATATAACAAAAGAGACAAAGACGCTTGCGAGTCAATACAATATCGCGGTTGAATTCGTTCCCCCCAGGGAACAGTTTCCTGATGTTTCTATTGACCAAAACCGCCTTAGTTCGGTACTTTTCAATTTGATCGATAACGCGATTCGATACAACACGGAAAATGGAAAGGTGACTGTCTCAATCAACAAGGACGCGAGTGGCCATTTTGCGCGAGTCTCTGTTGCGGATACCGGCATAGGAATATCAAAAGATGATTTGAAAAATCTCTTTCAAAAACTATACCGCGGCTCGAACGCGGCGCAGGTGGAACCGAACGGAAGCGGTCTTGGTCTTTATATCGCAAAAAATATCGTTCACCGCCACGGCGGAGAGATGGGCGTCGAGTCGGAGCTGAATAGAGGTTCGACGTTTTGGTTTACCATTCCACTTGACCAAGCGCTGGTCCCGAAGAATGAAATAACCACAGAACTTTTTTAATCCATGATTGTTCTTGGGATAGACCCCGGCACCACACGAATAGGATATGGCGCAATTGAGTCATCGGGCAGCTCTCTACGCCACATCACAAGCGGTATTCTTGAACTAACACCGAAGGAAACTGACGGGGAGCGCTTAGACGAGATACGAACATCGCTTGAACGCCTTCTCTTGCATATTCACCCGGAAAAGGTGGGGGTTGAGCGTTTATTTTTTTCAAAAAATAAAAAAACAGCGCTTTCTGTCGCGGAAGCACGGGGTGTGTTGGTGGCAACGGTAGTTCATAACAAAATTCCTCTTTTCGAACTCTCACCTAACGAGGTAAAGCTTGCGGTCACTGGAAATGGGGCCTCTAAAAAAAATGAGGTTGCAAAAATGGTCTCGCTTCTCCTTCATATGGATGTGTCTCACCTCCTCGACGACGCCACGGATGCCTTAGCAATCGCTATTGCCTCCTCGAATAAAAGATTGGGGTAGTGCTTCCTTCTTGACAGGAACGAGGGTCAAGGTATACTGCTGTACATAAAACGGTCGAACAAAACAACGTTTTAGTGGCATGCAATCATTACAAGACGACGGAATTTTCACGAGCGGTGACGAAGAATTAGAAAAGGGGCTTGGCGACGCGCTTTTTGATCCAACCCTCCCCCTCGAAGGAGAAGAGGAGGAGTTTAGCGCGCCGGAAACAAGCGAAGAAGAAACAGAAGAAGAATTTTAAAATCTCGTGTAAAAAAGAAGAAATCCCCCTTACTGCAGGGGTTTTTCTTTTCTTGTTTGCTACCATAAAGAAGAGCTTCTATTTATGAAAAAAATAAAAAATAAAAAAGCCGCGGGTCTTGTCGTAATGACCATACTCGCCTTCCTCGTATGCGTGTTAGTGGTGGGGGCGGTGTTTGTGATAGTGACGTTGCGCCAGCTTCCGGCGCCAGATCAGTTCGGTAATCGCGAAGTAAGCCAATCAACCAAGCTTTATGACAGAACCGGCCAGACACTCATCTATGAGATTCATGGCAATGAAAAAAGGACTGTCCTCCCTTTCAGTGAGATTCCTGACGTACTTAAAAAAGCGGTGTTGGCCGCGGAAGATGATAATTTTTATAATCAGCCTGCGTTTGATTGGAAGGCGATTGTGCGCGCGTTCATCACCGATATTAAAACCGGAAAACTATCACAAGGGGGTTCCACCATCTCCCAACAACTTGTAAAGAACACCTTACTTACAAATGAAAAAACGATAACGCGAAAAGTGAAGGAGATAATCCTTGCGATAGAGCTTGAATCAAAATATTCAAAAGATGAGATTTTTTCATTTTATTTGAACCAAATTCCTATCGGATCGAATGCATACGGCGTGGAGGCGGCAAGCGAGACATATTTCGGAAAACACGCGAAAGACCTTACCACGCGCGAAGCGTCCATTATTGCGAGCATGCTTCAAGCGCCTAGTTATTTTTCTCCTTGGGGTTCGCACACAAAAGAGCTTTTTGCGCGCAGTGATTATGTACTTGGGCGCATGGTAAGCCTTGGCTTCATCTCGGAGAAAGAAGCGGCTGCGGCAAAAAAACAGAAAGTTGAATTTGCAGCACCCTCTCTCGGCTCCATCTCAGCGCCTCATTTTTCTCTTGCGGTAAAAGACTATCTTATTAATAAATATGGAGAGCAGGCGGTGGAAAATGGCGGACTGAATGTGATTACCACACTGGATACAAATCTTCAGCTTGCTGCGGAAAAGGCGGTTAAGGAGGGTGTTCAACGCAACACAGAACTTTACAATGGACGAAATGGCGCGTTGGTAGCAGAAGACCCTAAAACAGGGCAAATTTTAGCAATGGTGGGCTCTAAGGATTACTTCGGAGACCCGGAACCAGCGGGATGTACTCCAACGGTGAATTGTCTTTTTGAGGGCAATTTCAACGTGGCAACACAAGGATTAAGACAACCAGGTTCCGCGCTTAAGCCTTTTGTGTATCTCACCGCGTTCCAAAAAGGATACTCGCCGAAAACCGTTCTTTTTGATGTGCCGACGGAATTCGACACAAGAAACGATCCAACAACAAGTTATAGACCTGGAAACTTTGATGGGTTGTTCCGCGGGCCGGTGCATATGGAAGAAGCTCTCGCTCAATCACTGAATGTCCCCGCGGTAAAAACATTATATCTTGCGGGAATGGATGATGTGTTAAAAAATCTCAACACGTTTGGAATATCCACCCTTAAAGAACGGTGGCGTTATGGCCTTTCACTTACTTTGGGCGGCGGCGAGATTAAACTTATTGATCTTGTAAAAGCATATTCAGTTCTTTCACAAGAAGGGATATTACATGACCAACAACTCGTTCTTAAAGTAACGGATAGTAAAGGAAATGTGCTTGAGGAATATACGGATAAGAGTAGTAATGTGGTGGATCCTGAATACCCGAAACTTATAAATCAGATTCTTTCCAGCTCAGAACTTCGTTCGCCAATATTTCACGCAAGCCTTCCCCTTACCGTGTTTGACGGATATGATGTTGCGCTAAAAACAGGAACAACACAGGATTATAGGGATGCGTGGACGTTTGGATATACTCCTGATCTGGTGGTTGGTGTGTGGGCTGGAAATAATGATAACACTCCGATGAAAAGCCAAGGGAGTAGTATTTTAGCTGCGGTGCCGATGTGGAGCGCTTTTATGAAAGAGGTTCTTCCCTCGTTCAAACCGGATCGTTTCAATCCACCTGATTCATATTCACTCCCTTTAAAAACCATGTTGAATGGAGAAGCAATATACGCTCCGATAATAAACGGTGTTCGTGTCCCTCAAGCGCATTCTATCCTCTATTATGTCGACAAAACAGATCCACTTGGAGGGATGCCAGACGATCCGGCGCGAGATAGTGAGTTTTCAAATTGGGAACTTGGAGTAAGTAATTGGGTAAAACAAAATCCTGGAATTCTTGGCTCGTATGTAAACACAGGTTTTCAATCAGGCGCCATACCTTCCTCGCAAGTGTTGGCATCGGTTTCGATCAATGAACCGAAAAATGCGGTTTTTGTGACTGCTCCATTTCTTGTAGACGCAACATTAAAATCATCAAACGATGACTTGGCGCGGGTTGAATTATATTTCAATAACCGCCTTATAGGAGCAAGTGATATCAGCGGTACGATATATCATTATCAAGCTTCATTAAATCTTCCTTTAGAGGCTCAAAATCAAATTGAGATAAAAACAAAAACAAAAGGAGGAATTTGGGCGTCTAATTCGGTAACGGTGTATCACTAGTAAACAACCAAAAACCCCGTGAATCACGGGGTTTTTTTTGATTAAACTAGCTTTTAATCGGCATCACCACATACACAAGTTTTGCTTCTGTGGGGTTTTTTAGGACCGCGGGTCTGTCTGCTGCATTCACTCCAAGTGTTATATCTTCCGAGGAATATATCTTCAATCCATCAAGAAGATACCTCCAGTTGAATACAACAGAGAAAGGCTCTCCTTTGAGTTTTATAGGAATTTTGTAATGATTTTCGCCAACAGAAGAGTCGGCAGAAGAAAGTTCTAAAAACTTCTTGTTCTCACCAATAGTAATTGTCACGTTATTTCCTCGCCCTGAAAAAGAACTTGTGAGTTTAAGCGCGTTTATAAACTCATCTCGGTTCAACACTGCTTCGTTTTGAATTTGTTTCGGAATGATAGCTCTATACTCAGGAAATACACCATCCACAAGCCTTGAGATGAGTTGTTTGGTAGTTGTTTTGAAAAGAACTTGGTTTTGTTCAATGAACAATTCAACATCTCCGTTACTGTTCGTGAGAAATCGTAAAAGCTCTTCCGCGGTCCTATATGGCACAATCATTGAAATATCGTTTTGCTGTGTTTGAACATCTTCAATCTTCACTGTCCGCTCAGCTAATCGAAAACTATCCGTCGCTGCGAGAGTTACTTCATTATCAAAAACATGAAAGAACACGCCGCTTATCTCAGGACGTATCTCCGAATACTGAGTTGCAATAAACACGCTTTGCAGCGCATCCAAAAGCTTTCCCGCCGACATCTTTACCACCTTATCTTTATCGCTTACTCCGGGAATAATAGGAAACTCTTTTGCGTTCTGCGCTTGTATGGTCGCTTCATAATTATCTGTGGTTACCAACACATGAGAATCTTTTGTTTCTAAAGAAATTCTTTCGGTATTGAGATTTTTTGCTACTGGCGCAAACACAGAGAGAGGAATTGTGATTTCTCCTTCCTCTACTATTTTTCCGGGCACTGTGTGGGTGATTGCGATCTCAAGATTGGTGCATGTAAACAAAATTCGCCCCCCTTCGGTTTTAATAAGAAGATTTTTTAAAATAGGAAGATTTGAAATGTTACTTATCGCTCTCTCAACAGAATTCAATCCTTCTATTATATTATTCTTTAATATTATTAATTTCATATTAGTGGTAGTAGTAAGAGTTGTGAATATGTGGATATTGTCATTTTTCCGCGCTAGGCCTCATTAAATAAATTAATATCTTGTGGAGAAAAAGGAAGGTATTGTTGATTTTTTTTATAATTTTATTTTCTTCCCCGTGTTATGCACATACCTATACCCACATCTATCCACACCTTAATTGTTTTTAAACAACCGTTCTTTTATAAGAAGTATTTTTTGATTAAGCGCGGAATTAGTGGTGATTTCTTTTGCTATCTTTTCATATGCGTGAATGACGGTGGTGTGGTCCCTTTTTCCAACCTTTTCTCCGATATTAGGATATGAAAGCTTCAATATCTCTCTTAAAAGGTACATTGCGACTTGGCGCGGCTCCACCACCTCTTGTTTTCTTCCTCTGTCCGAAAGATCGGATTGTGATATCTCATAAAATTCAGCCACTGTCTTCAATATCTCGTTTGCGGTGATATTCTTCGGAGAGATTTGAGCGGTTTCATTGATGATATCATCAAGTTTCTTTTGATCTATTTTTTCGTGCTTGTATTGTTCATAAAAAATAACCTTATTAAGAACCCCCTCAACCTCGCGAATGTTTTTTTGAACTTTAGTTGCAATATATTCAAGTGTTTTCTCGTCTATTTCAACGTTGTGAGATTGAGCTTTAGTCCTCAATATCGCAAGCCGCATTTCGTAATCAGGATATGCGACATCAGCTATCATTCCTCCTTCAAAACGCGAACGAAGACGTTCCTCAAGGGTAGGAATCGCAGCGGGCGGCCTATCAGAAGATATTATTATTTGTTTGTTGTTTTCGTATAACGCGTTAAAGGTATAAAAAAACTCCAATTCTGTGGCGGGTTTTCCTCCAATGAATTGAATATCATCAATGATGAGCATATCAACGTTCCTATATTTTTTCTTCATATCCTCCGCGCGCTTATTGCGGAGAGCCCAAACAACATCATTTACAAATTTTTCCGAAGTGACGTAAAGCACATTCACCTTTCCTTTGTATTTTTCTTGTACCGCGTTTCCCGCCGCCTGCAGCAAGTGAGTCTTCCCAAGCCCCACGCCGCCATAAATAAACAAAGGATTATATTTCTTTCCCACACTCTCAATAATCGCGTTGATGGCGGCACACGCAAGCTCGTTCGACGAACCAACCACAAAAGTGTCGAATGTATATTTCGGATTAAGATTTGTTTTCGGATCCACGCGGAGCTCTGTGATGGGAATATTGTTTTTTTCCTCGGTGAGCTCGGGTTCTTTCTGTTTCTTCGATTGTTTTGTGGGTTGGAGCGGCGTGTTGTGATTCACTACGACATAATTCACATACTTTATTGAACCGTCTATGTTCCTCAAAGAGCCTAAAATGATCTTATGATATCTGTTTTTTATCCACTCCTTCGCAAAATTATTTGGAACGCCCACGAGAGCAATTCCCTCTTTCTCGTTTTTTTCCACAAGCTGACTGTTTTTAAACCATGTTAAGAAATTTGGACGCGAAATCTGGAGTTCGATCTCACCAAGCACCGTCTTCCAAAGTTCGTGATGATCCATAAAAATGTTTGTAAAAAATAAATTAAAAAATCCGATAAAAAACAAAAACCACAAACTTCTCATCTATCATAAGCTTATTCAAAAAACTTTCAATATTGATACAACACGACGTTTGTGCTTTAATTGTGCATTATTTGTTGATAACATATTTTCCAAGGGCGCAAAACCTAAAACCACAAAATTGTGTTTTTAAAAAGCATGTGGTATCATGGTCTGTAATAAAGTCATATGAGCCAAACATATCAACCCAAAAAGAAAAAAAGGAGAAACACCCACGGATTCTTAAGGAGGACCAAATCGGCGGGTGGAAGGGCTGTTCTTGCGCGACGAAGGCAGAAAGGCCGCAAAAAACTCTCGGTTTAAGGCAAAAAAGAACCAAAGTGGCTGAAAAAAAGGAATCTTTGGTAATTATAAAAAAAACACCAAGCGGTTTTCAAAAAAAACCGCTTTTTGTTGTAGTAGGAAAGAATGTTTCAAAAAAAGCAGTAGAACGAAACACAACAAAAAGGCGCATACGAGCGATTATAAGAAGTATAGCCGCTAAAAACACCGCGGACATAACCATAATCGCAAAAAAAGAAGCCGCGCGAAGGTCTTTCGATGACCTTAAAAAAGCGATAGAGAAAAACCTTTAATAGGAAAAAACTGGATTATTTTCCAAAAACCCCGTACAATGAAGCGCATATGGCAGCCTTTTTTAATACCTATCTTTATTTACCAACCCTCTCATCGCTCGTGTTCATCTACAACACTGTCGCGTTTCATGACCTTGGGCTCGCAATCGTATTTCTAACCATAGCGGTTCGCATCGTTCTTTTTCCTGTTTTCTATAAAGGGGCGAAAGATCAAGCGCTTATGCAGCGAATCCAGCCGCATATCAAAAAAATCCAACTCGATCACAAAGACGACAAAGAGATGCAAGCGAAAGAGATGCTTAATTTATATAAAAAATATAAATTAAATCCTTTTTCAGGAATACTGCTTCTTTTTCTACAACTCCCCGTATTTATCGTTCTTTTCCAAGTGTTCTCCAAAGAACTTTCAACCGGTGTGTTTGCAACAACCACGTTTCTTGGGTTTAGCCTCGGCTCAAAAGGATTTGTGCTGCCTATCATTGCCGCGGTTGTGCAATATATCCAAACAAAAATGATGTTAGGTTCGCAGCCAAAAAGCGCCACAAACGAGACAAACCCACTCGCATCCATGGGGAAAACAATGACTGTGGTGGGGCCCGCGTTCACCTTCTTCATTCTTTTGAATCTCCCTTCAGCGCTTAGTGTATATTGGACCGTCTCCGGCATATTCTCGGTGTTCCAGCAGATGTATATCAACAAAAGATTGCCAAAATTCGAAGACGAGTAGTATACTAAAAATCGACCATGAACCCCATTATTGAGAAAACAAAGGAAATAATAACGCTTTTAGGGTATCCCGAGGCGGAAATCGCCATAGATGAGGAGCGCAGGAAAGTAATTGTGCTCATAGACGACCGGTTTGTGGCAGATAATGTAGAGACCATCCTTCCCGCGATTGACCATGTGGTGAATATAGTACTCAAGAAAGAAGGACTCATCCCCCACGTAGTAGACCTCAATTACTATAGGAAAGAGCGAGAGCGACTGATAACCGAGCTTGTTCGCGCGGCAGCCCGCAAAGCGACACTAACAAAAGAAGATGTTGAACTACCCGCGATGAACGGATACGAGCGCAGGTTGGTGCACATGGAGATTGCCTCCCGACCCGAACTTAGAACAGAAAGCACCGGGGTGGGAAAAGAGAGGCGTGTGGTGATAAAACTTGTAGTATAATCAAAAACCCCCATCGCGGGGGTTTTTGATTGTTTGTTTACGGAACCGCGTTGCCATTAGGCGCTGTTTGTATATGAAGATGAAGATTAGGAACTCCCGCCGCGTTAGCGCCACACGTTTGATGGAGTTTTACCACTCCGCCGTATGCGGGGTCCGCATATTCGCAATATGCCGACACGCCATATGTATTTGCTTTGGCGATGATCGCATTGTACGCATCAATACCGCCGCCCGTTACCACATCAATAGCGTTTCCTTGATAGTGTTCGGAATTTTGAGCGTGGTCTCCTCCCGTAATGCTGGTGACGGTTGCGGAAACCTTTTGCTTATTTAAATAATTCATAAACCCCAGCATAGACACATCAGGATATACTCCGTTTGCGGCGCATGGAATTCCATCGGTTGAACAGTTGTGGTGACATACGATGGGGAGGTTACCCTGTTGAAGGGTTGAGATTATGCCCGCAGCAGAAGATTCGGCTGGACGACAATCCGCGCTGTTGCTGAAATTGATACTTCCGCCCGCAAGAAGTCTCGCTTGTTGAACGGTTTCAACGGGAGCGGCCCCCCCGCTTCCTGCGCCCCCCGCGCCAACATCCCCCATATAGCCAGGTTGCTGCTGTTTGTCAGGGGGAAGGATACAGGGTTCAATGGTGTCTTGAAGACTGGTAAAGGTTGAGCCCTTATCCCCTGGCTCCTTATATGCATAGATGATACAGCGCGCGGAGGCGGGGTCCCCCGATTTCATATATGGATACACCCATATGATAGAGTTCGGTTTCAGATCCACGTTGATACCCAATGTGGTATCGTAGTAATCATTATCATCACTTGAGATTCGAAGACCGTCTTTATATATGTATAACCTTCGATATGCGCATGTATTAAGAGTTGATGTCGGATAGACGTTATAGTCAATCGGCGTATGCGCGGCTCCTGTGATTGTTGCGGGGTCGGCGCACGTCCCCGGTCCCATTTGTTGTGTGGTGGTGGCTGTTGTATTTTGAGGAACGGATTGGGGGGTAAGTGATTCACCAAGCGCAACAATGCGCGGATTTATGGTGCGCAACAAAAGATATGAACCAAGAAGAAGCATAATGCCGACGATGGCCGATGTTATCATCTCCCTCCCCTCGCCTTTCTTGTCGATGCTTTCTGTGAACGCGGAGATATAGATTGAACCCCACACGATCATACCCACCGCAACAATACCGGAGATACCCACCGCAAACTGATACAAACGAATCAAGTAATCCTGGAATGTCGTTGCGGTTGTCACGGGCGAAGAGCAGTCAGGCATACCCGGAACATTAAGACAGGGCGGCGCAAAATTAAGAGGCACAGGATCGCTCGCGGACGCGAGTGATGGAATAAAAAGGAATAGTGCAAGTGCGGAAGCGAAAAGAGCCCGTTTAATAATCAACAGGTGCTTCTTGTTGCGGTTGTTGGACAACATAGAGGTAATTATCATATTTGTTAATAAAATAAATCGACGAATTATTTTCTACCACACTAGTAGCGTCAATAGCCGGTACGGATCCCGTATTGCTTATTAATATCGGAGAGTCGCTCCCTGAGCGCAGGTCAATGCGATGTAATGAATCAACGGTATAGAATTTATTCATGAAATAATCATCGGGAAGCGAGTACGATCCCGAAAAGATTGATGTATCTTGCGGTACAAAACAAAAGACGACGTCCGCCCCCCCATCACATTTTCCTGGGAAGGTGGGGAAGACGAGCGGGGAAATATCACTGAATGAACGATTAAGAATGGAAAATTTATTTGGAGATGTGAATTTAAATGCAATATCTCTGTTATTGCTCCAGCGTAAGAATGTGCCAAACGAGGGGTCAAGCATAAGGGTAAGTATCCCCGTCTTTGTATCAAGCTGCCACACACGCGAATTATAGAGCGCAGACGGTTTTTCCGAGATTAGTATCTCTGATGGAGATTTTGCAAAGAACGAAACATTCTTCATGGTGAAGTTGTTCACAAGGACGGTCGCTTCATATGGCGTCTTCAAAAGGTTGATGGATGCGAGTATTGGGGTGCCATTCTTTTGTATGATGCCGATAAGTTTGTCCTCGGTTCCCGCCCACGAAACAGAAATAAAATCGGACGAGAGCGGCCTCCACACCTTATCCATCGAGTCGAAAATGGCCCATTGGGGCGCATTAGGGTCGCCAAAAGAAACAAGCGCCTTATCTCCGCTTGGAGAAGGTTCGGTACTTATAATTCCAGAAACATGCTGTTTAGAGACTTCCGTATCTTGATTTTCGGTCGCCTGCATAGCTGCTCCATCTGTGGTGAGATAAAAAACATTTCCGGAACTTTTTGAAACCCAAAATGTAAAAACAGGCGCGTCGGAAAGTTTCTTTAACACAATGGTTCCAAGTGTGCTTGTGGTGGTTGTGGCCCCGCCTTCTTGCGGAGTATTTGAATTACCAAGATCAACGGCCGCTCCAGTGGTGTTGGTTTGTTGTGTGGTCGCGGGAGAAGGGGCAAAAAATTTGTTCCAGAGGAAATAACCCAAAAAACCAAGAAGAACGACCAAGAATAAGATAAGTATAATTTTATAAAGAGGCTTCATAAAGAACTATTTTATATAGAGCGAAGAATCGGTTTTTATTATAGTGGTCATATTTTGTTTATCCTGAACATAGGAGGATATGGACACCTTCCTCTGATCTCCGGAAAAAGGACTCCCTATCTTTACCGAAATGGAATTATCTGAACCCATGTCTTTTTTTATATCCCCCACTTGCCAATAAAAGAGAAGGTCTTGCAGCGATGTGATATTGAAAAAGAATGGAGTAGCTCTCAAGGTGATATCCGAACTCGCGTCAACAAGAGAGTTTGGATAAGGAATTTCAATCGCAACAGAAGGGTTTGTGACAGGAACAAGGATAGATTGGTCGATGGTTGAAGTACCGACGGAAAGTTCGGCTCGAATGAAGTTGTT
Source organism: bacterium (assembly GCA_021812365.1). GTDB lineage: Bacteria > Patescibacteriota > Minisyncoccia > UBA6257 > GWB1-50-10 > CAIKKG01. Next base: position 16,710 of record JAKANQ010000002.1, on the reverse strand, counting down.
TCCCACCTCTCCTGAACTTGGTTGAAATGTAATTTGGGTCAGTCCGGTTCCACCATCGAATTTTTCCTCATTCTTATACCACACAACAGAGGTGTTTGAGAGGTCTGTAAACTTTCCATTTTGCAATAATGCCACGGAAACGGTGACCGGAGTTCCTGGCGTGGGGAGCGCTCTGCCGCGATAGGTTGATGGATAAAAGTTAGAAGCGCTCCACGTGAGAAGTGCTTGAGGGGGGATTTGCGGCGCACGGGTAAGTGTTACCCCGAACACTAAAGAAGGAAACACCAAAAACACCAACACGAGCCCCGAAATGAAAGTTTTGATAGATAAATGGTTCACGTTTATTTTTTTACGGGAATCTTGCTTTTGACCTTATTCGCAACAGCCGCGACCTTATTTGCGGCATTGTTCGCGACACTCGCAACCTTTTCCAACTTCTCAAGTTCCGCGAATTTTTCAGGATGATTTTCCATATAGGTGGTTACCAAGAAAGAAAAAATAAGGGTTGGAAATATGGGGATGAGGTCCGCTGCGAGTGGAATAAGATAGCGCTTCACGAGCCCCGACGTCACCGAGCACCCTTTAATTGTAAACCAAAACGTAAAAACCAACCACGACGCCCATTGTACTATGTCTCCAAGTATGCTGAATGAAAAAACATCGCCTATTGCCGCAATAACATCAAGTATGATACATACAATTGAACCCAAGATTATTTCGGTTGTGGTGAATTTAGGAGTTGTGGGTTGTGGATTTGATGTTCCCCCGCGTTCAATGGCGGTGGATGCGTATGGTGTCCGTGTTGGTCTCTCCTCGGCCATGGATTATCGTTGTAAACCCTTGATTTCCAAAACCTGTTCGGGATTCGTGGTGATTATCTGATCTTCTGTATATGAAGGGATTATTTTGATTGCGACATGTTTTGCTCCCGCGAAGAACAACCCCTCTCCCACATTCGCCTCGAGAAGGAATCCTTTTTCACCATCTGTAAGACTGAACGCGGTCGTGACCGTTTCAATGGACGCTGGGGACTGTTTCATAAGAATCTGGGTTGAGGAGTTGGTTACAATCGGTTTACCGTACTCGGATTTCAAAAAATCCTCCACGTCTTGAGTGATAGTGGTAATACCAAGATAGTATTTGCGCGCGCGCTTTACCAAACCAAACAAAAACGAAGCGCTATCTTTAAATTTCATCATAATCCATGCCTCGTCCACAATAAGGATGCGCTGGCGAAGCTCCGCGCGTACGAGGTTCCATACGAAGTTCAATACGATATACATCGCAATGGGACGAAGTTCTTCCTCAAGGTCGCGAATTGAGAAAACAATAAGCCTGTTCTTAAAATCAACATTTGTCGGGGCGTTGGTAAAGCCCGCATATGTGCCGTGGGTGAATTTCTCAAGGCGTTGTGAGAGCTGAAGTCCGCCCTTGGTATTCTGTAGAATGACCTGAAGGTCCTCAAGAAGAGGCGCCTGCATCTCCTTTATCTGCCCGAAGTTTTCAGCGGTGATATCTCGCGAGGCATATGTGTCGGTGAGTGCTTTATCAAGCAGCGCATCTTCTTCGAGGGTTATTGAACCGAGCATGAGCTTGATAAGTCCTGAAAGATTCAAAATATGAGACTTGAATACGTCCGCGGGCTCTTCTCCCTCGGGAATGATAGGAATATCGAATGGGTTGATGTGGGTTTGGGAAGTAAGAGATATTTTGAAGTAGCTTCCTCCGATGGCGTTCGCGAGATTTTGATATTCATTCTCCGGATCAATGACGATGATGTTAGTACCCACCATAAGAGAGCGTAACACAATAAGTTTCGTGGTATATGATTTTCCCGCGCCGGATTTTGCGAAGATGACCTGATTTGCGTTCTCAAGCGAGAAGCGATCGAAGATGACAAGACTATTGTTGTGCATGTTCACGCCATACATAATGCCCTTTTCTGAGGTAAGATCTGGCGATACAAATGGGAAGAGCGAGGACGCGGGTCCTGAATTGAGGGGTGTGTGCGTGAGTAATTTATCCGTGCACAGTGGAAGCACGGAATCAAAACCCTCCATCTGCTTGAAAAGCGATGGTTTTACATACACCAATTTACTTTCAAGCATTGAAGAAACCTGGTTTTCAAGTTTCGCGAGCGCTTCAAGTGTCTGCCCGTAAAGCGTGATATATACCCCCACCTTAAAAAGCTTTTCCCTTGCTTGCAACAATGAATCGCGCAAACTCTCTATGTCCTGATAGGCTGTTTCAAGAAGAGGGTCTCGCACCATTCCCTTTGATGATTTTTCGTCAATCTCAGATTGTACTTGTGCTACCTTTTTTTGCAGATTTCGCAACGCACCCGCGGTTTCCATGGGGTGTACAAATATGGAAACATCCATCATTTCGGAAAGATTGACGATGGGCGAAAACCAACCGGACGATACGAACCGCGGGTAAGTGAAAATAAAGATAGTCTTTACAAAATAATCGCCGAGTTTAAGATAGTTCGCTCCTACCTCGAGGCCTGAGGGCGCGATAATATTCGGTAGGTCCTCCGAGGAAGGTTTATATGTTTGAGGGATTTGTATTTTCATTTGATGATGCGGCATTTTTTGCGAGTTCCATTCCTTTCTTTTCGGTGAGCTGCGGATTGTACATGTTATAGAACAACTCAACAATCTCGTCATCGCCAAGCTGGGTGACGTGTAGGCCAATCTGCTCCAAGCCATCAGTTATTTCCGATACTCTATGTTCCAACTGTTCGAGCGCGGCCTGCGTTGATTGATCAACCCCCGGTTTTTTTGCGGAAGGCGAGAACATGTCGAAAAATCCCAACCCCGACCTCTGGATGGAAACGGATTCATAAGGAACTATTGTGAAAAAGGTCTTGCTGATAATCGCATTCTGATCGACAAATGAACGGATGAACTCAATGTACTCTGATATCTGTATCTTAAGGAGTTCGTTCTCCTCCTGTTCTTGCCGCTCCCGCATCTTTGTAAGATAGTTCTCAATATTGACCTTACGAGAATGAACGAAGAACTGAACGGAAAAATCAATAGTATTCAAAAAGTTTTGAAAACTGTTGAGTATCGTCACTTGTTCCTCTTCCGATTTAAGATCGAAATTGATGCCGCCGACAATAAGAAGCTTGCGCATCCCCCCGCTTTTCAGATATACAACTCCATCACGCACTTCCTTGATGTCAACGAATTGTTGTGTTGGTATGCTTACCTCTGCCATATGATATATTGTACCGCATTTTATGGTTTCTGCTTAGTAGTCCACGCGTTTTGCAACCTTCCGCTCTCCTGTAAGGTAGGTGACCGCCTGATACCGTTCCGAGGTTTCCGGTCTTCTGTGCAGGATTGAGCCCGTGGTGATGCTTTGAGCAAGAGATTTTATTTTGTCTTGAATGCTTATGTTCTTTCGTAATGTTTGAATTTTTTCAAGGTCAGTGATATCAAGCGTGGTCTGTTCCATAGCCCGTTGCCACGTATATCTGCGAGGTTTCCAAATAAAAGAAAAACCGGAAATAATGACCGAGGGGAGATCCTCCCCATTCACCTTCACGAACGCAAGCCCAAATGCCGCGCCCACCACGACCATGGAGAGGAAGAGCCACAACGTGAACGTAAGAACATAAAATCCAAGTATGGAAATGCCGCCCGCGGCTGCAAGATAGAGAAATTGCGAGATGGTAAGGGGCCCGACTATTTTGGGCTTTTCCTCGATAAATTGTGGGACTTGGAATTCTGCCATAACAATAAAACTATACACGGACCACCACCTACTTTAAATGAACAACATTTCCTTCAAGCATTGGCCCTGTGTTTTGTGGGGGAATGGACCGCATATTCTCTGAGGAGTCCTGAGTCGCCGGAGCAGAGTTTGGTTTTTGCACTACTTCAATAATGGGTTTGATATTTACAGGAATTAATTTTTCCGACGCGGCAATATTCGGCGCGGACGCATTAAGTTTGCTGAATTCCGGCTTTATCACGCGCACTACAGGCTCTTTTGCGGGCTCGGTTGCGGCGCCCGTCGGTGTCTCGGTAATCGGTTCCCTGGGCGCGGTTTGCAGCGCTTCAAGGTGAATAAGCCCTTCCGCTCCACTAAACGCCGACTCGGACGCGGAATGGGATTCGGTGTAGTGAACAACCTTTTCCGGAGCCTTCTTCTTTTCAAATGGCCAGCTGAATGTTTGCGGTGTTTCAACTTTTACTTTCACGGTTTGGGTCGGTGTTTGTTCTGCAGATGATGCAAACATATTGAACGAGGCAAATGGCCTCTTTTTTACCTCCTTTGTTTCCGATTTTTCAAAAAAGGAGCCACCCTTCTGGAGAACAACGGGCCCACTCCCCTCACTTATGGGGAGTGAGATGGGCGTGACAGATTCAGCTTCCGTAGCGCTTACGCGTATGCGCTCACCCTCGTCCTCGGGAGCGATAAAGCTCGCTTTTACGGGCTCAGATTCTTCTTTCGGCTCTTCTTCCGCCTCCTCATTAGGATTGTATATCTCATCAACCTCTTCTTTTACCGAATCAAGGATGCGATCATTGATATCATTTGCGATTGCGCGAGAGTGCTCGTGATTAAGGAATAATCTCTCACTCACCTCATGGACAAGCTCGCTTTTCGCCAAGAAGCCTAAAAATATAAAACCTACAAGAGCTTCAAGGGTCTGTTCCTTTTCATTATCAAGGTAGTGTTCCCTGCCAATGCTTTCCATCGTCTTCTTTATTTGCGTGGAATCAACCGCATCGCGCAACGTTTCTGGAAGCGCGCGGTAGCGTCTTATAAGCGATTCATGTGAAGGAAAGGTGAACGCCATTGTTAGATTATTATCTTTGGTTTATCCTGCGCCGCCTCCGCCCTTACTTTATCAGCGGATTTGTACTCACTGACTCCTTCAGCGAGCGATTCTCGCGTTTTGCGGCTTCTTTCCGCCGCCTCTTCCGCTTCCTGCGCCGCGCGTTCTTCCGCCGCCCTTTTCTTTTTCTCCTCATCTACTTTGAGGGCCGCCGCAACTCTTTCATCGAGGCGCTCGGCCTTCGCGGCTTCCTGCGCCCCCTTGTCTTGTTTTTTCTTTTCAATATCCTCTATCGACTTCTTATAACCCTCAACTCCTTTTTCACCACCCGCGACATTCGCCCACATCGATGCGCCAAGCGAGAGCGGTTTCATCGGCGACTTCTCGGCCTTCGCGGCGGTCTTTTGTGCTCCCTCGCTGGCTTTCTCGACGGCCGTTCCCACTCCCTCAAGCGCAAATTGGACTGGAGCGCGCAATGGGGTTGTAGCAATAGCTGCCGCTTTTCCAAGTTTTGTTTGGGGCCTCTTCTCTCCAAGTTCTCGAGCACCCTTTCCGAATCTGAGTCCTGCGCGGGCCAGCGCCTTTCCGGTATCTGATTTTGCCATTCGTTGGCCGAGTATCTGGGCGCGATTGCTCGCATAGTTTTTTGCAACAGCTCCGAGACCCTTAATCCTGGACATACCCGCCTCCGCTCCCGAAACACCCATTTTTTCAGCCGCCATCATTCCACCTATTAAAATACCGACGAGTACAAGCATCTGGGAACCTGTAACTAAAATAGCCTGCAGCGCGCCTTGTTTGAAAAATTCCGATGTTTCGTTGATCTGTCCGAGTTTACTCACTGATGCAAGCGCAAGATAGATGAAAAAAGTGACCGCGGGCGCGAAGAAGACCTGTTTTATGAAGCTATTCCACCACTGGCTGAATAATTTTCCTTGGCCGGGAATTACCCAGAAAAGCCATGTAATCGGCGCGAGTATCATAAGGAACGAGAGCGTGATGAATCGTATGAGGAGCATTATCGCAAGGACGAATAAAATGATGGCGCCGATTGCGGTAAATGCGGTAACAAATCCTATTTCCGCAATTGAAGTCACGACCGCGGTGCTAAGTTTCGTGCCAAGGCCTGTTTCGTCCGCGGGATTCGGCGGAAGCGGATTATCGGATTCTCCCAAAAGGTAGCGTTGCGCGCCAAACGCATCCGCGAGTTTTTCGGTGATGCCGAGATAGCCCGCGTCACTCACCTTGCTCAAGAAGAAGGTGGTGAGTACATGAGAGAAGTCGATGAAGACGCCCGCAATTGCAAGGCTGAAGTTCACAAGGATTGCGGCGCCGATAAGACGAGGAAGAAGTTTTTTGTATCCATACTGTTCGCTTCGTACAATCGTCGCAAACGCAATGATAATCATTGCAAGTACGAAGCCAAGATTTGCGATGTCGCGCGTGATGGTCCACCCCACGCCGATAAGCGCGTTTTGCGCGGTATTGGTGACGGTGAGATTTAGTTTGAGGGTAAACGCGACCAAGGCACCCGCGAGACCGAAGAGGATAGAAAAGAGGAAGTTGAAGATATAAAGCGAGAATTTTACAGAGTAAGAAACCACGTCGGAAAGCGCGCGGTCCATAAAACCCGCATGCGCAAAATTCGGCGCGGTAAATCCTACCACTACCAATAATCCAAGGAGGGCGAGCGCGTATTTTTTATTGCGAATGTTCATTGGGGGGGGTCTTATTGCGGACAACTATATTTAGTGGGGGGCAGTATCGCGGAACAGGAAAGATATTGAGTGTTCAGACTCTTTGTGTCTATCGCGGAAAGGTTTGCTTCGACGGTCAAAAGATTTGAGAGTGTTGTCTTTGCGTCGCTTCCCGCGGAAAGCGCCTCACCCAAAGCCTTCAAAAGATCCGTCGGACTTGATGTGGGGTCGTTTATTATCGAAGTGGCGTCGGTAACACTCGTATTTATCGAATTAAGTGATGTGTTCGCGGTGGAGAGCGCTGCGGGTGCGGTGTTGATGGTGGTAAGCGTCGCTGAGGTGGTTGAGCACGTTGTGCCGGCGGCGGTCTTCTGCGTCTCGCACGCGGAAAGTTGCGTGGTGGTTGCGAGAAGTCCCATATATAGTGTTTGAAGTTTTTGCATCTCCGTCTTTATTGCGGCAATCTCCTGCGTGGTGGTTGCGAGAGCGGCATTCACTTGTGCAATCATATCCGAAGAAGCGCCGGTTGCAAGCGGTGTTTGTGTGGTTACACCAAGAAGACTATTGCCGTATCCCGCGTATAGCCTGTCGCGGGTCGAGGTCGAATACGGGGTTGGGTCAAGTCCGCGAGAGCTTTGGCTGAAGAGATCTGTGCTTGCGCGGCTCAAACCTCTCACCCCCTCCTTCGCAAGGCGATTGATGGCTGCGTCAAAGATCGCGGAGAGATACGGCGTAAGATCATCGGCATTGATAAGTGCTTTCGGATCGTGTTCAAACGAATTGCCAAGTACGGTTGCAAGTGTTTGTCCTGGAGTGGTGATAACTTGGTCTTCTGCTTTACATACCATTGCATTCGTAGTATTGGGTACGCACGTTGCGCCATTGCACACGCTTGAGGGCGCATACGTACTAGGAATCTTTGCGGGAGGTTTATTCGGATCGATGAGGCTGTTGTTGTTCGCGCTCGGGAATGTGCCAATCACGATATCGGGCCCCGCGGTTCCATCAGCGAGTGTCTGATGCCCGATGATTGACCACTTCTTACATAATTTTGTAGATAAGAATCCATTTGAACCCGCGGCTTCGGTCTTTGCCGCATCCGTTTTTTGCGTGGTTTTGTTATCAAGCTCATCGAATGCGAGAAGTTGAAGGCCGTATTTATTGTTTTGAAGTCCGTTCAATTCCTGATACCCGATCCACCCGCCATTCTTGAAATTATCAGCGAACGCGGAAATATTTCCCACCACATCAGAGAGTGTGCAACTTACATTTTCCGAGAAGGGGGGGGGATTTTGTAAATTAAGACGCAGTTCGACGCTTAATTTCGTATTACATAATTTTCCCGCTCCGAGAGCTTGTATGGTATCTCCAAGCGCAGCGTCCGCGGTGCTCTTCAGCACGTCTCCAAAATTGCCTACGAATTGTGGCTTTCCATTCACTCCGCTTATCCAACCCACCACATCATCGGTAAGTCTGTCGAGAAGACGCTTTTTAAATTTATTGAATGCAATCTTGAGGAGAACGTTCCAGAGCGCTTTCAAGCAGCCCCACGCATCATCAAAGAATTTTTTCCACGATGATTCGCCGCTGTTTACCGCCACCGGAGGTTTTGGAACCGCATCACCAATTAAGCCGGCAACCTTCGCGGCCACCCAGTTCGCGGCTCTCTCTATTCCACATTGCTTGTATACCTCGGTCGCGCCGCCATCCGCAGAGGTGGCCGCCGCCGCGCTCGCTCTATCAGGAAGCGCAAAATAAAGCGCATTCGAAAGAATGATGACCGAGAGGAGCGACGCGATGATTTTTTGAGTCGAGGGTCTCATTGATTAAAGGTTTGCGTTTTTAAGAAGAATTGAAAAAGTAGTTTGAAGATTACTTTCCTGATCAAGAAGTGCCTGCAAACTTTGTGTTGCGCTCGCGGAGCGAATCGGGTCATCTTCTTTGGTAAGCAATGCTTTGGTATACACGAGTTTGCGCTGCCAAAGGTTAATGAGATTTAAATGAAAGTCTTTCCAGCTAGAAGGAACGGGAATAGAAAGAAGCACATTGACGTGCGTTGATATTTCCGCAATGAGCGCGTCAATGTCTTGTGAATCGCCGGTCATTATATAAGAAGAGATGGTCGGATAGTAATTCGAGTAGAGGACCGTATTTTCCTGTTCCGCGGAATTTAAGGCTTTCAGATAGGCGCGCACCGCATCTTTTGAGGTAGTGTTCGTGATGGTGATATCCTTGTCCGAGAATTCGGAAACGGGAATCTGTTTTTGCGTCGCATTTGAGATGATGCTATTCAGCGTATCATCTGAAGGAAGTGTGAGTGGTTTATCGAGGCCCTGCCCTTGCGGATTAAGTTTTAATATTTCTCCGCCATATTCTCTTACCACATCATCCGTGATGTTTTCCTGCGCGCTTGGATCGGTGGATGAGCCATTGTAAAAACGCGCATCTCCGCCATTTGCGGGAGAAACGGATATATCAATATTTCCCGCATTCGTCTGGCTGCCGGACATTATCCAAAATGCGAGACCCGCTCCTGTGAGGAGTATGCTTGTGGCAACAATCGTTCTTTTGCGCATAACTACCTACTCATTATACAACAAAAATACCAATTGTTTTATAGTGTTTATGTGCATATGTTGCGGTCGGTCATTTGGAGAGCAGCCAATCGATTCAAAAAGTTTTTTTAACTCATCATCCGAACGTTTTTTGATGGCGGGAATAGACCGAAGATTATTCATAAGGGTCTTTCTGGGTTGTTTAAAAAGCTGTTTTATCAATCCATAATAATTCTCCCGTTCTTTTGGGGTGGGGCGCGAGGTGTGGGTTGCAAGTTTCACGACCGCCGAGTCCACTTCAGGCGGAGGAATAAAAAGAGCTTTTGGTAGTACGGCAATCACCGCCGCATCGGCCCAAAATTGCACGCTTGCCGCAAGAATGTTCATTTTGGGAGGCTCCGAGGCAATGCGTAGAGCCACCTCCTTCTGAATGGTGAAGACGGTAAGAGCCGGTTTTGCTTCCAATTCCTCAATAACTCTAAAAAGGGCGCCGGTTATATAATAAGGGATGTTTCCCACCAGTTTATACGAAAAATGCTCGAGTTTTTCATTTTTAATAAGGCGCGGAAGTTCGTACAGCGCATCACCGGCGACAATCACAAGTCTCCCCTCCTCAATAAAGGGAGCAAATAAGATCTGAAGCTCTGGAATAAGCGCGGCATCTCGTTCAAGAAGAAAGATGCGTGTATGGGAAAATCGAAGAAGACGTTCTACGAGGAATGAGGTAAGCTCCCCATGTCCGGGACCTATCTCGATGATGGTATCACGTTCTTTAATATCAACCGCATCGGCAATACCCCCCAATGCTTCATCGTTATGCAGAAAATGCTGGCCGAATTTTTGTCTCATTACCAGATTATGGGGCTAGACCGGTACCAATAGAAGTCAATAAACCCCTAGTGGGGAGTGGAAAACATGCAAATGCCGCTTGCATCCAGCATGCTTGGATTCCCGGAATGTAGGTGCCAAGCATTCCAGCGCCGGGACGCACCATCCAATTGGAGTGGGTGTCGGTGAGAGTTGCTGAATAGGTATAGGTTCCTGATTTTGTCGCATCCTTACCCACCACGCTTACATACATAGCGGCAAGCCATGCGGTATAGCCGCAGGTGCAGGGGTTCATTGTGGCAATCGTTCCTCCTACGGGGAGTCCGCCCACCGAGAACCCAGCAACAGCATGTGCGGGAGCGACCTGGCTGTTAAATGACGTAAAAAGAAGCGCTACGAAAACAAGAAGAGTGAATGAAAGTCTGTGTTTTACCAAAAAAGAAAATAGATTCATATCTGTGTTCATTCTAGCATAAAAGAGCGGTGCGGCCTAAATTCATTGAAAAAATAACAGAAATTTGCTAGAATGGTTCCATTCCTATATTACAGTTGCTAGCCAAAAAAGCGGAGCCGTTTTATCGCGGAATCAACAAGACGACCAGTATATGGTCGCTGATTTTCGTAGGGTTTGTGCTTATATTCAATCTTTTCTCACTATCGCAATCAAATGCGGTTTTTTATTATGGTTCTGGGGATAGCGCCTCGGCGCGCAACATGGAAAATCACGGCGGTCCATTAGTGGCTGAGGGTGATTCCTCGTTTGCATCAGGGCTCGCCGTCTCTCCTTCGAATATCACAGACAATGAAAAGATGTTCATGGACCAGGAAAGTGCATTTGCAATTGCCGCATCTAATCCCATCGCCGACGCGGGTTTGGTACAAAGCGAGTTAAGGCAGTATAGGGTAAGGCGCGGAGACACCATCGCAAAGATTGCGACCAAGTTTGATATTTCTGAGGATACCATAAAACTTGCAAACGGCGGCATTAAGACGGTACGCGCGGGAAAGACGCTCATCATCCTTCCTGTGTCAGGCGTCATTTATAACGTAAAGGAGGGTGACGTGATAGAAGCAATCGCAAACAACTACAACACTGATCCGAATGCGATAAAACGGCAGAATCCCGAGTATCAAAAAATACTTGCGGCGGGAAGCGGTATTTTGATAATTCCTTCAACTGAGGTAATGGCGGACAATGCTGCGAATCAAGCCGCAAGTAAGCTGCCTGAAATAAAGAATTTTTTCACGCTTCCGCTCGCGGGTTTGAATTTTGGAGAATTACACAACGTAAATGCGGTTGATATAGGCAATAAGTGCGGCGTACCGGTGAAGGCGTCTGCGGCGGGAACGGTCATTGAGGACAGTGCTCTCAAAAGCGATGGTTCCTCGGGGTGGAATGATGGATATGGTCTTTTTGTCCTTCTTGAACACACGAACGGAGTACGAACAAGGTATGCGCACCTCAATAAGATTTTTGTGAAAGTGGGAGACGTGGTGAATCAGGGAGACCAGATTGGTCTTGTGGGAAATACAGGCAACGCCGAAGGTCCTACGGGATGTCATTTGCATTTTGAGGTGCTTGGCGCAAAGAATCCGTTTGCTACTAAGTAGTGTTAGTCTCTTAAACGATATTGGAACGCCTCCGCGAGGTGTTCTTTTTTTATATTCTGCGATTCGGCGAGGTCTGCGATGGTACGCCCCACCTTCAAGATGCGATAATATCCGCGAGTGGAAAGGGTTTGTTTTTCTAAAATATGTTTCAAGAATTCTTCCGCCCCCGCATCAGTGAGGGAAAACTCCTCCGTTTGGCGAGAACTCATTTCCGCGTTGGTGAAAATACGCGGCGTCGTGCGCATAAATCGTTCCTTTTGCAATCCGCGTGCCGCCGCGATTCGTTCCCTCAACGAATTCGAATCTCCCTCATGCGTTTCCGCATTGTTTCGCGGTCTGCGCAAATCATCAATGGGAATTTTTTTGACTTCAATTTGAATATCAAAACGATCGAGGAGCGGGCCAGAAAGTTTCTTTTGATATCGAAGAATTTCATTCGCGGCGCACACGCACTCCTTGTCACCCGACTCAAAGTTGCCGCAAGGGCAGGGATTCATTGCGGCGGCCAGTATGAAGCGCGACGGGAAGATGAGGGTCTTCTTTGCGCGCGCCACATGCACCCTTCCATCCTCAAGAGGCTGTCGAAGACCCTCTAAAATATCTCTATGAAATTCAGGCAACTCATCCATAAAAAGAATTCCGCGATGTGCAAGACTTATTTCTCCGGGTCTTGGATTGGAACCGCCGCCCAAAATGGAAACAAGTGATGCGCTGTGATGGGGCGCGCGAAACGGGCGATAATCGATAAATGATGAATGCGCCGTAAGTCCCGCGGCGCTGTAGATTTTTGTTATCTCAATGCTCTCTTCAAGTGTGGGAAGCGGAAGAATTGAAGGAATAGCTTGCGCAAGCATCGTCTTCCCTGTGCCGGGCGGACCCGACATAAGAATGTTGTGCCCACCTGCTGCGGCAATTGAGAGCGCGCGTTTTGCGGCCGCGTGTCCTCGTATTTCGGAAAGTGAGGCGTGGGAAGATTCGTGGTTCGACGCGATTATTGTTTTTTCCTGTGCTTTAATCTCGCACAATCCCTCAAGATGTTCAATGAGTTCTTTGACGGTGTGTACGGGGATTACGGCGACCTCTTGTATGATGGCTGCCTCGGCCGCATTTTGCGCGGGGAGGAAGAGGTGTCGAATGTTATGCGCCCGCGCGAGGAGTGCTATATTGAGTGCCCCGCTTATGGGTCGTAGCGCGCCATCAAGAGAAAGTTCCCCCACAAATAGCTTGTCATGCGTGGAAAATTCCTTTATCTGTCCGCTTGCCAAGAGATACGCCACCGCGATAGGAAGATCAAAACGCGAGCCCGCTTTCTTGGTATCTGCGGGAGCAAGGTTTATGGTTATCTTCCTGTTTTCGCGCGTGGGCGGTTTTATCCCCGAATTTTTGAGTGCTGAATTTACACGCTCCTTCGCTTCGCTTACCGCCTTGTCGGCGAGCCCCACAATATTAAAAGAATGGAGGCCGACATTTAAGTCTGCCTCCACCTCTATGAGTTCAGCATCTATTCCTTCAAGTTCCGCCGAGAAAAGTTTCGGGACGGAACCTTTCATCACTTTATTTTACAAACTTTACAGAGTCGAGACTCCGGTTCGACGGATAGTAATTCAAATGAAATCGGATTGTGGCACTCTTCGCACATTCCATACTCGCCTACGGCAATTCGTTCCAACGCGCCATTCACGTCTCGCAGGTGTTCCTTTGTTGCCGCTTGAATTCCAAGCCTGTTTGCAAATTCTTCCGCTTCATCGGATTCTTCGTCGAACGCATCAACATCATTTCCGAAATCAACATGGGGGTCCTCAAGTTCGAGAGAAAGTTTCAATTTTTCCTCAAGCAATTTTTCTTTGAGCGTCTCCAGTTCTTCTTTGGTAAGCATATGATTAAAAAGTAAATGAGTGTTCGCGCGCTGTCAAACACCAACAAAATCATTGTACCACATTCATATTATTCCACCTTCCTTTTTTCCGCTTTTATGATGAGGAACATTGGAATTTCAGACAGAAGTTTTTCCGCGTTGCTTCGATTGGCGAGGAGTGAGGGGGAGAGCGTGGGTTCGTGAATGGCGGTTATTGTAAATCCGCTTTCAGAAAGCATCCTCGCATAATATTCCAATGGGCGATGATAGACGGTCGTTGCGTGAGTGGTATTCGCAACGTGCCATTCTTTTGAGAACGGAGTTGCATATCGCTTCAGTTCATAGTGAGGAAGGTCGAATATCTCGGAAATGTGCTTATGAACTTCCCCTAACATGAAAAACGGATGAAGAATCGAGAAAAGAAAGAATCCGCCTTGTTTTGTGACGCGGCCTATCTCGCGAAACGCGGAATCAATCGGATTGAAATCCATAAAGACCATGTTTGAGACCACCCCATCGAATGACGCATTGAAAAAATGAAGAGGGTTTCTGATGTCGTGCGTCGCAAACATAAGCGCGGATGATTCGGGATAGTGTTCCTTTGCGAGTGAGATGAGGGATTCCGACGCATCAACGCCAATAACGTGCGCACCTTTTACGCGCATCATTTCTGAAAAATATCCCTGGCCGCATCCCGCATCAAGGACACGTTTTCCTTTGAGGGGTGGGAGTAGTCCGTATAGCGCGGGATTTAAAAGATGTTCGCGAAAAAAATCGCCGCGAGTGATGAGTGAATCATACTCGCGCGCGATTGAATTCCAGTGTTTAGTGTTCTCGTCCATTGCGTAGAACTACAAACCGAGCTTTGTCGTTGCTGACTGGGCTCCTGCGTAGCTTGTGCTGATAACGAGAGTGTTGTTCACCCACGTATAACTGAATGCAATATTAGACGGTGAGAAAGAGACATAACGAGCGATGAATGTGCCAACCTTCCCATCCCTCCAACGTCCAGCCGTTCCCGGATCACTAAGGAAGAATGAGAGGAAGTCATTAGTTGATTCAAGTTGTGCGACGGCAGCCTTCGCTTTCGCGATGTCGGCGCCCGCGGCAAGTTTCATCACCATACCGGGCCACACGCCAGTCTTATCAATGTATGTGAAGAATGAGGCATCGGGTTCAAAATACCCGGTTGTGGTCGCATTGAACACATTTGGCGCAAAGAGCGGCGCAATCGCCGAAAGCGCGTACACCTTTCCAACGCTGTTCTTGAATACCACCTCTTTCAACAACGGCACATCAACGGTGTTCGCCTGAATCGCTGCCTTTACCGCATCTAGGGTTACTGCGGGGAGGGTCATTTCTGCGGATGTATCAGCGGATGTTTTGAAAAGTGATGAATGAAGGATGACGGTCTGGAATTGAGAATCCGTCGCGGCTTGGGTTCCTGTTGCCAATCCCGCATCCGGCGTGGCCGGAAGAGTGGATGTTGCCGGAGGAAGCGCTGATTGTTCCTGTGTTGTGGTGGCGGGGGTTGCCGGAGGAGGAACCACTGCAGGAGAAAAGAAACGTGGATAGACGAAGAAATAGAGGAGCGCGAGGACGCCAACAATGCCGATGAGCGACGCAATTATCGCAAACCAGTTCACCTTTTTCTTCGGAGGCTGCATAGGTTGTCCTGATGGCATTGGTGATGGAGCCATAGTGCCGAGGTCTGTTTGTGGAGGAATGACCGCTGATTGTACGGGCGGAACATTCATTCCCGCGCCCTGAGGATTATATGATTTTGGTTCTCCTCCTCCCGTTTCCTTGATTGATGCGATATCCGAAGACATCGTTCTCATCGTAACATCTGCTATTGGGGTATTTGCAAGAGGAACCTCTCCTTCACCTGTCCCTATCACTGGGTTTTTTTCCGACCAATTTTGACCCTGGGGTTGAAAGTCTGTCATTGAATCTATTATACAACATTTGAGATTCATAACTACCCATACAAAGTGGGGACAAAAACCCCGCCTCAAGTGAGGCGGGGTTTCATGCGCCGATTCACGGTTTCACTATCCCTGCTTCGGTTGAACCGCTTTCAGCGAGAGGGCGAGCTTGCCGCCTTCAGCGCGAACTATCTTTGCGGTCACCACTTCGCCAAGGTGGACCACATCCTCAACCTTCTTTACAAAACCTTCTTTAAGTTCCGATACATGAATCATCCCATCCTGTCCCCCGCCTAAGTCGACGATAGCGCCGAACTCGAGAATCTTTATGATGGGACCCGTGACCAATTCGCCTACCTTATATTCGCGAACAAGCGCGCGAACCATCTCAAGTCCTTTGGTTACCATTGCCGCATCCTTTCCTGACACAAAGACGGTTCCATCCTCGTCAATATCAATGGAGATCTCTCCGCCGCACTGTTCAATGATGCCGTTTATCGTCTTTCCGCCCGGGCCTATCACAAGGCCTATCTGGTCGGGATGAATGCTCAGTTTCTCAATGAGAGGCGCGTATTTCGAAAGTGATGCGCGGGGCGCGGAAAGCACCGCGTTCATCGTGGAAAGAATGGTTCCTCGCGCTTTTTCTCCCGCGCGAAGCGCATCAACGAAAATTTCTTTCGTGATACCGCCTATCTTCACATCCATCTGGATCGCTACAAGTCCTTCATCGGTTCCCGCAACTTTGAAATCCATATCACCATAATGATCCTCGGGGCCTTGGATGTCGGTCAATATCTTATATGTGCCATTTTCTCCCGTCATAAGTCCGATTGCGATTCCCGCGACGGGTTTCTTGATGGGCACGCCTGCATCCATAAGTGAGAGCGAGGTCGAGCAAATGGTCGCTTGTGATGATGAGCCATTCGAAGAAAGTGTTTCCGCAACCACGCGAATCGTGTAAGGGAACTTGTCCTTTTCCGGAATCACCTGCGCAATCGCTTTGTGCGCGAGCGCGCCATGTCCTATCTCTCTGCGCCCTGGTCCGCGTGAACGGCCCGTCTCTCCAGTTGAGAAATTTGGGAAGTTGTAGTGGAGCATGAAGCGTTCTTTGGTTGTTCCCTCGATATTCTCCACCAACTGCTCATCGGCGGGCGAACCGAGCGTGGTCGCCGCGAATACCTGCGTATCGCCGCGCATAAAGAGCGCAGAACCATGAAGTCTCTCGAATAATTTCACTTCCGCATAAAGGTCGCGCACCTCGTCAAACGCCCTTCCATCAACGCGCTTCCCCTCTTTCAATGCGTATTCATGTACGAACTCATCCACCATCGTCTCGAAGATGTGTTCCGCGTGCTTCAAGGCTTCTTCGGCAAATTCTGTCGTCTTCAAATATTCATAAAGCTCATCCTTGAGCGCGGAGAGGGTGTCGTTTGTAAGCGCG
>JAKANQ010000009.1 GCA_021812365.1 bacterium | reverse complement strand
GACTACCAGGTTGATAGGCTCTAGGTGTAAGCGTGGTAACACGTTAAGCCGAGGAGTACTAATACGCTCACTTGTTCATTTCGTTTACTGATGAACGAATTGTGAATATTGATTAGCTTTTTGTAGAACTTGCTATTTATTTAACGGTATGTAAAATGAATTAGACCAGTGATTTAGCGTGACGTGTTCCACCTCTTCCCATTCCGAACAGAGAAGTGAAAGCGTTATGTCCCGATGATACTAGTCGCTTCGGCGGCAGGGAAAGTAGGGTTTGCTGGTCTTTTTTATTACACGAATTTTGTCCGAGCGAAGCGAGGTTACAAAATTCAGTGCCCCGAAGGAGCGTAGCGTAAGCGGGGCAAATCCATCGTGACCCGAAAGGGTTATTTTTGTTTACCAAATATAACTTGACTTTAAATAAAAAAATAGTATAGTCATCTCAGTTCCGCACGGGTTAGTCACAGTGACTAAGTTGTGTTTTTCAATAAATTCCAAAGGAGGCATTGCATGAAGGCGTGGTACCTGGTCTACAACGAGATGGCGGTGGGGAAGTACGCCGATCAGAACAAGCCGGTGGAAATTCCACTTCTTGCCATCACCGAAGAGGGCGCACTTGTGGAGGCGAAGAAGCAGCTCGATAAAATCATCAGCAAGATCGATGATGATTTCGAGAATCGCAAGAAGTCCAATCCGACCGGCCACTTCGCGAAGAAGCAGGTGAAGAATCCCTGCCTTGTTTTCAAGGTTCCCCTGTGAACCAATACATCATAATGCGCGCGACCTATAGGTCCCGCGCTTTTTTGTTTGCATTTTTATTTTTAAAATAAGTTATAATACCAACAATGATTAAATTTTTGAATGAGGGGATTGCAAAGAAGTATAAAGGGAAGACATGTGTCTTACGCATTGACCTGAATGTTGATCCAAAAACAGATGAAGGACTTTTCCGCTTGCACTCGGTATTGCCGACTATCGCACTGTTGCGCAAATACCATGTGCGTGTCGTTATCGTAAGCCATAAGGGGAGACCCACTCATTCGGCAGCAGATAAGAAATTATCATTAAAGCCTTTCGTATCAATAATTGAAAAGGAAATAGAAGAATCGGTCGCCTTCATTCGAACATTCAACTTTGAAGAGATACGGGAGACCATCGGGAGCGCGAAGCAGGACGTATTTCTTCTTGAGAATATCCGCTTTTGCGCAGGAGAGGAGAGGAATGACAAGAAACTGGGAAAGCTTTTGGCGGGGCTTGGCGATTTTTATGTGAATGATGCGTTTGCGGTTTCGCATCGAGAACATGCTTCCGTATGCGCTATCACGGATTTCATTCCTTCATTCGGCGGCTTACAGCTTGAGAAAGAAATAAAGAATCTTAAGGGGGTGATGACGAGACCGGAGTCGCCGCTTGTGGTGGTATTGGGCGGCGCAAAGACGAATGATAAGCTTCCGCTCATTGAGCAATTTTGGAAAAAGGCGGATATGTTCTTATTGGGGGGAGGTCCCTCAAATACCCTTCTCGCAGCACAGGGAATTCCAATGGGCGATTCGCTGTATGATGCGAAACTGGTTACAAAGGTAAGAAAATACGCGTTTGCCGCGAATGTATTCACGCCTTCGGATACGGCAAGCAGGGGAACAAAAATATTGGATATAGGTCCTGAGACCGCAAAGGAATATGCGGAGATAATAAAGACCGCGAAGACGATAATTTGGAATGGGCCGATGGGCTTGTTCGAAAAGAAACCATTCGAGAAAGGGACTGCGGCCTTGTGGAAAGCGATACTTGCAAACAAGAAAGCGGTTACGGTGGTGGGCGGCGGAGAGACGATTGCTTCGTCGTGTCTCGTGATGAATCGCTGCAAGGTGCCGGCAAACGTCTTCCTTTCAACGGGGGGAGGCGCAATGCTTGAATATCTTTCGGATAAAAAATTACCGGGAATCATCGCATTGAGATAGCTTCAGCACTTCATTAATGGTGGATTATATGGTTAGATAGGTAGAATGGAGTTTGAAGAGATAAGGCCTAAAATAGGTTTTAGAATCATATATCGATATGCGGGTATTTTGGTGTGCGTGTTCGCGCTTATGATGGGGGCCTACCTCACATGGACGAATAATGCATATGGTATTTTGAGTGCGAGCATTTATGAGGCTTCCCGCCCCACCTCAACCATAATGGCAATGCCAAAGGAGGTGCGTGCCATTTATATAACGTATCCTACGATAGAAAGTGAGGAGAGGGTAAATGAGCTTATCAATTTCGCGCATGAGACGGGGATGAATGCCGCGGTGGTGAATGTAAAGGATGGTAATGGAATGTATTTGGATGGAAGGATGCAAGCCATTACGGAGCACTTGAAGAAGGAAGGCATATATCCCATTGCCCGAATCGTGACATTTCAGGATAACTATCTCGTAAAAATATGGCCCGATCTTGCGTTGAAGAACGCGGACGGCACTGTGTGGGAAAGCAGGGGCTCCGAATGGCTTGATCCCGCGAGTCTCGAGGTGTGGAATTACAATGTTGAGGTGGCAGTTGAAGCGTTGAATGAAGGATTCAGCGAGGTGAACTTTGATTATGTTCGTTTTCCTTCCGACGGCGATCTCAATGTGATCAAGTATCCCGTGTACGACGGTAAAAAAAGCAAGAGTGAGATAATCGATGAATATTCAGCATATGTGGTGAAGAACATAAAAAAGGTCTATCCGAACGCCATCGTTTCAGCCGATATCTTTGCGCAAGGATTGATTTCGGGTGATGACCAGGGAATCGGTCAGAAATTCGTCGACCTTGCGAAATATTATGACGTGCTTGCACCGATGACATATCCGTCTCACTATGCGCCGGGTAATTTCGGGTTTGCCAATCCCGCGGAGGCGCCGTATGAAGTAGTGAAGGGAACATTGGATTATGGAAATAAAAGATTGAATGAAGCGGGAGAGAAGGTGATAGTACGACCATGGCTCCAAGATTTTAATATGGGCGCGATATATGATAGAAAGATGGTTCAGTATGAAATAAGGGCGGTGAGTGATGCGGGATTGTATGACGGATATATGATGTGGAATCCTTCAAACAGATATTCCGCGGAGAAGTATAAAAATTAGAATGAAAAAAACCGCCGAGAACTTCGGCGGTTTTGTGTATTCACTTTCCCGTTTATTTAAAGGTTTCCTGCAAATATAGCCTTACAGCTTTTGTCGAATCTCTTCGATGCGTGTTCGCGCTTCACTTTTGCATCTGTTCGCGTCAGGAGCAAGACGCACTACGATCTCGAGTTCTTCTACGGTATGTGCTGTTGCGAACATACCTTCAAGTGCCCTTCGTTCTGAACCGCTTCCAGCCTTCGCGATGATGTATGAACACTTGTACGCATTGAATGTGTTGAGGAGCAGCATGCGAGCGACTGCGGCACCTCGGAACTCTCCGTCATAGACGGAGATGGGGATGCTGGAGAGCACCTTCATACATTTCTTCTCACTCTTTGCGTTTTTCAGTGTGTCAAGCACAAGGATGCGCAGCGCTCGAAGCGCATTGTGCCAGTCACCGCTTCCACGCCGTACGGATTGAAGCAGCTTGAGCGCTGCTTTTATCGTTTTCGCTTTTCCGAGTTTCATTCCCGTCTTTTTCACCGCACGGCTCCTTTGGAATAAGGGTTAGAGGAATCAATTGGTAATTAACTGGAAACAGAATAACACAAGATTAAAGAAATGTAAAGCATTTTGCGCAATGAAGAAATCAGTTGTAAAGAAAGGCGGGTAAAGGGTACACTAAGCACAATGGCAAAAGAAGTCGACCTCATTAAGGAAAAATTACCCGTATTGGAATTCATACGTGGGTATGTGACCCTTACTCCCGCAGGGAGGAATTTCAAAGGACTTTGCCCGTTCCATCAGGAAAAGACGCCTTCATTCATCGTATCGCCGGACAAACAGCGATGGCATTGCTTTGGTTGCGCGGAGGGAGGGGACGTAATCACATTCGCGATGAAGTATGAGAATCTCGAATTTCCGGAGGCGCTCCGTTTCCTTGCGGAAAAAGCGGGCATACAACTGCGCTCTTTGAATCCTCAACACCATCGCGAGTTCGGCGTGCTCTATGATATCAACGAGGCCGCAAAGGATTTTTACGCGGAAGAGTTGCATCGCAACGCGGCGGCGATGGAATATTTGAAATCGCGCGGATTGACCGAGGAGACCATAAAGGAATTTGAACTCGGGTTTTCATCGGGAGGCGAGGTGCTTACGATGAATCTTATTAAAAAAGGATTTGATGTGAATGATGCTGCTCGCGCGGGACTTATCTATAAAACAGCGCGAGGATTGTTCCGCGACAGATTCGAGGGGCGAATCATGTTTCCTATTTATAATCACGTGGGAAAGGTGGTGGCGTTCACGGGCCGTATATTTGGCACGCAGACAAGTGACGATGTTCCTAAATACGTGAATAGTCCCGAGACTCCGGTATTCAATAAATCGCGCGTGCTTTATGGACTTCACAAGGCAAAGATGGAGATTGCGCGGGAAAAAACGGTTGTAGTGGTTGAGGGGCAGATGGATTTCTTGATGTCGTGGCAATGCGGAGTGAGGAATGTTGTTGCGGTATCGGGTACTGGATTCACCGAGGAACATCTGGAAAAATTGCGTCGTATTGCCGACACCGTGGTTGCGAGTTTCGATAATGATGAGGCGGGGCGAAAAGCAATGGAACGAATGCTTGATATCCTGAATCGGCACGATTTTCATGTAAAGGTGATAAGCTTCGGCGAATCAAAAGACCCCGCGGAAGCGCTCCAGAAAGATCCGACTTATATGAAACGCGTGCTGGAAGACGCAGTCCCCGCGTTTGAGTTCATCTTTGACCGCTATTTCAATTCTGAAAAGGTTCGTAAGGACCTTGCACTCAAGAAGCGCGTCATTACGCATATGTTGACTCTTATAAGCCACTTAAAGAGCCCCGTAGAGCGCGATGAGTGGATACAGAAGCTTGCTCAGGAATCAGGGGTATCGATGACGGCATTGGAAGAGGAGTTTTCCGAGATTGCCGAGAAGGCGAGAAGGGAATCAAAAGATACGCATCAAGAAAGAAGTGAGAACAGTCCGGTCTTTGAAGACGACAGAGTGACGATGATCTCAAAACGGCTCGTTTCCATGGCATTTACAAACGAGACGTTACGGGGTATGATTCTGGCAAATAAAGAATATATGTCGCGGGGATTTGTTGATGCCATAGAGCACCCCGAGGCGGAATCCGTCGAGATGCTCCAAATGCAATCATCTTATTTATTTGGATCCACGGATGAAAAGAACGCGCTGGCTGAATGCACGGAGCTTATAAAACAACTTAAGCTCGAATATTTTAAACACGCACAGGAGCTGGCAAAGGATGCGATTCGTATCGCGGGGCGAAGCGGTGATGAAGAGAAGCTGCTCGAAGCGACCGCGCAGTTTCAGGAGTTTTCAAAAAAAATTAACGATTTAAAACTTCAATGAAGAAAAAGACAAAACCCGTAAAGAAAGTTGCAAAAAAAGCCAAACCATCTTTGCACAAAAAGAAACTCGTGAAGAAACCTGCAAAGAAAGCGGTAAAAAAAACTCACGCAAAATCGGCGAAAGTGGCCGCAAAAGCAAAATCAAAGGCAAAAAAGGGGCAGAAGGCGATAGTGGTGCCTGAGGAATATGAGCAGCACCTTGAGGAACTTGTGAAGCGCGGTCGTTCGCGCGGATTCGTGAATGATGCGGAGATCTTGAATTATTTTCCCAACATTGAGAAGAACCTCGCATTTTTGGAAGAGGTATATTCAAGACTTGAGAAAGAAGGTATTAAGGTTCGAGAGACGACCACACTCATCAAGAATGTCGAGGCGGAGCGCGAGGAAGTGACGGTTCAGGAATTACAGGACGCGACGCGCATCGATTCAGAGCTTCCTGATGCGGTACAGATGTATCTGAAGGAGATAGGCCGCACCCCGCTACTCAGCTCAAAAGAAGAAAAGGAGCTTGCAAAACGCAATGAAGCGGGTGATGAGATCGCTCGCCAGAAACTCATTCAGGCGAACCTTCGCCTCGTGGTTTCCATTGCGAAGCGTTATGTGAATCGCAGCCCTCATCTTTCAATACTCGACCTCATTCAGGAAGGGAATATCGGTCTTTCCCGTGCAGTGGATAAATTTGATTATCGCCGCGGATTCAAGTTTTCCACGTATGCAACGTGGTGGATTCGCCAAGCAGTGACCCGCGCACTCGCGGACTATTCGCGCACCATTCGCATTCCGGTGCACATGGTTGAAACCATTACGAAATACACGCAGACAAAACGCCGTTTGATGCAGGAGCTTGGCCGTGAGCCATTGCCTGAGGAAATCGCGACAGAAATGAATTTAGACGTGGAAAAGGTGCATTACATACAGAAGATATCTCAGGAAGTCATCTCACTCGAAACACCTATTGGAGAGGATGATGAGGATTCGACGCTTTCCGATTTCATTAAGGATGAGACGAGTATGAGTCCTGATCAGCTTGCGAATGCCGCACTCTTGCGCGATCAGATAAAGGAGGTGTTGACTGACCTCACTGAGCGCGAGAGGAAGATACTCTCAATGCGATTCGGATTGGAGGATAACATTCCTCATACGTTGGAAGAAGTGGGAAAGGTGTTCGGTGTAACGCGTGAACGTATTCGTCAGATCGAGGCAAAGGCGCTGGATAAGATACGCAGTCACAAGGATATCAAGAAGTTAGAAGGTTATTAATCTCGAACACAAAATTCCGCCGCCGGCGGAATTTTGCTTTTTAGGGCGCGTATTTGTATCATTTATGAATGGTGTGGGCATCCGAGATCCGCAATAAATATCTTGAGTTTTTCAAATCAAAGGGACATACGATAGTTCCTTCAGCCTCTTTGATTCCCGAAAATGACCCCACGGTCCTCTTTACGACCGCGGGAATGCACCCCTTGGTGCCATATCTTTTGGGCGAGGTCCATCCGGGAGGAAGCAGAGTGACAAGCGCTCAGAAATGCATTCGTACCGGCGATATTGATGAGGTAGGAGACCCCACGCACCTCACATTCTTTGAGATGATGGGGAATTGGTCATTTGGAGATTATTTTAAGAAAGAAGCGATTCAGTGGAGCTTCGAATTTTTGACTTCGAAGGAGTGGCTTCATATGGATAAGAATATGCTTGCGGTTTCCGTATTCGCGGGCGACCAAGACGCTCCTTTCGACGGTGAGGCGTTTGAGATATGGAAATCACTCGGAATATCGGAAAAGAGAATCGCAAAACTTCCGAAGAAGAATAACTGGTGGGGTCCCGCAGGCGAGACGGGTCCGTGCGGCCCGGATACTGAGATGTTCTATTGGACGGGAGATCCAAATGAGATTCCCGAGTCATTCAATGATGACAATCCGCTCTGGGTTGAGATTTGGAATGACGTCTTTATGCAGTATTTCAAAGATAAGGACGGTAATTTCGAACCGTTGAAGCAGAGGAATGTGGATACGGGCATGGGACTTGAGCGAACGACCGCGATACTGAACGGCGTGAGTGTCTACGAGATTGATACCTTTAAACCCATCATTGAACGCATAGAGGCGCTTTCAGGCAAGCAATATAAAGAAAGCGAGGAGGTTATAAAAGCAATGAGAATCATCGCGGATCACGTGCGTGCCGCGACATTCATTCTCGGTGATTCGCGAGGAGTAACCCCCTCAAATGTCGGACAGGGCTATGTGCTTCGAAGAATTATTCGCAGAGCCATTCGTTACGGAAAACTTATCGGCATCAAGGATTCATTCATGACGAACCTTGCGGATGCGGTCATAGAAACATTCAAAAATGTGTATCCGGAACTCGAGAAGAATCATGAAACAGTCATTCGCGAGCTCTCCGCCGAGGAAAAGAAATTCAGCGTGGCGCTTGATAAAGGGCTCAAGGAATTTTCGCGATTGACGCACGTGGATGGCAAGGTCGCGTTTGACCTTTACCAATCATATGGATTTCCGATAGAGCTGACCGAGGAGCTTTCAAAGGAGCGCGGATTTACGGTTGATAAGGAATTATTCGCGGCAGAATTCAAAAAACACCAGGACCTTTCGCGTACCGCATCCGCGGGCACGTTCAAGGGCGGCTTGGCTGATAATTCAGAAGAGGTGACGAAGTATCACACTACCACGCATCTTCTGCATCAAGCATTGCGTGATGTATTGGGTCCGTATGTTGAACAAAAGGGAAGCAATATCACCGCGGAACGATTGCGTTTTGATTTTTCGCATTCCGCAAAGATGACACCCGAGGAGCTCGCAAGGGTGGAAGCGATAGTGAATGAGAACATCAAGAAGGATCTTCCTGTGCATTTTGAAATGCTAACAGTAGATGAGGCGAAAGCGCGCGGAGCGATAG
Organism: bacterium; assembly: GCA_021812365.1. Classification (GTDB taxonomy): domain Bacteria; phylum Patescibacteriota; class Minisyncoccia; order UBA6257; family GWB1-50-10; genus CAIKKG01. The sequence continues at coordinate 16,094 of JAKANQ010000009.1, read as the reverse complement.
GTCTTTTTGAGGATAAGTACGCAAAACTTGGCAATAAGGTAAAGGTGTATTTTATCGGGGATTATTCAACGGAAATTTGTGGAGGTCCGCACGTTGAGCATACGGGGCAGATAGGAGGCATCAAGATTCAAAAAGAAGAGGCAGTTTCGGCGGGTGTGCGGCGCATCCGTGCGGTATTGCAAAAATAATAAATGAAAAGTGATTTGAATTTCGCAAGGGCGAGTTTAAAGCGCGGTGATATCGGTGTGTTGAAGACCGACACTATCTATGGATTGGTAGGTTCCGCATTGAATGAGGAGACGGTAAAAAGGATATATGCCGTTCGCAAACGCAATTCTAAAAAACCTCTTATCATTCTCATCGGTTCGCTGCGGGACCTCCACCTGTTTGGAATCGAGGTAAGTCCTAGAGTGCGCGGAATCTTAAGACGCGTATGGCCGGGACCAGTCAGTGTCATCCTCCCGTGCGAAAATGAGAAATTCTCCTATCTTCATCGAGGAACGAACTCTCTCGCATTTCGAATGCCGAAGAAGAGTTCACTGCATCGTCTTCTAAAAGCGACAGGTCCATTGGTTGCGCCTAGCGCGAATCCCGAAGGACTACCGCCCTCAAACTCAATACAAGACGCATACGCGTATTTTGGCGACATGATAGATTTTTATGTGAATGGTGGAAATAAAAAAGGAACACCTTCCACTATCATCGAGATAAAAAGATAGCCCGCACTCCTAGTGATAGGGTATAATAAACACACATGGACGAAGAGAGGAGAGATGTAGTGTATTTTGGAAGAACGAATTTCCGGAACAAAGACCGGCTTTTTGGAATAAAGCGAAAAGACAGGAGACAGCATATGTACGTGATAGGACAGACCGGTACCGGTAAGTCCAACATGATACACAATATGATCATTCAGGACATCGCAAATGGCGAGGGTGTGTGTCTCATTGATCCGCACGGCGAGAATGTGGAGGCGCTCCTTGAGAAAATTCCGGATGAACGGTTGGATGACGTGGTCTATTTCAATCCGGCAGACACCGAATTCAACATGGGATTCAACGTGCTCGAGATATCGGATCCAAAGTATAAGCATCTTGTAGCATCGGGTTTGATGGGTATCTTCACAAAGATATGGTCAGGCGTCTGGTCGGCGCGTATGGAGTACATCATGAACAATGCCATTTTGGCGTTGCTCGATACCCCGGGAACTACGCTTCTCGGCATTACGAGGCTTCTCGTCGATAACGAATATCGCGCGGAAATTCTTGCAAATGTGCAGGATCCCATCGTAAAGGCATTCTGGGTGAACGAGTATGAGAAATGGAAGGACCAGTTCAGAAATGAGGCAATTGCGCCTATTCAGAACAAGGTGGGACAGTTTCTTTCCACGTCGCTTGTCCGCAATATTGTAGGACAATCGAAGAGCACCATCGATATTGCCGATATCATGAATTCGGGAAAGATATTTCTCGTGAACGTTTCAAAGGGCCGCATCGGCGAGGATAATTCCTCATTGCTTGGTGCAATGCTCATCACGAAGATTCAATTGTCCGCGATGGATAGAGTAAGGATTCCGGAGGATGAGCGCGTCGATTTCTATCTGTATGTCGACGAGTTCCAGAACTTTGCGACCGATTCATTTGCAAACATCCTTTCGGAGGCTAGAAAATATTATTTGAATCTCGTATTGGCTCACCAATATATCGGCCAGCTTGTGACGGATACATCGACGAAAGTCCGCGATGCGGTATTCGGCAACGTGGGCACCATGGTGTCATTCCGCGTGGGCGCGGCAGACGCGGAGTTCTTGGAGAAGGAGTTTGCTCCGGAATTCGGCGTGCAGGATATGGTGAATCTTCCGAACTATCACATTTATTTAAAACTGCTTGTGGATGGGTTGAGAAGCCGCGCGTTTTCCGCGAAGACCATTGAGCCTCTCAAGATGAAGTCATCAAAGGAAATGGTGGACCGCGTCATTGAGAACTCAAGGAGGAGATATGCGCGTCCGCGCGAGGTTGTCGAGAAGGAGATAAGCGATTGGAGCGGAGTGGGGAAGCCTTCCGAAAACGAGGTGGAGTGTATGAATTGCGGCAAGGATGTGAAATTGCCATTCAAGCCCACGCCAGGGAGACCCGTGTACTGCCCAGATTGCTATGCAAAAGTGAAGTCAGGCGAGATTTCTCCCGTGCGAGTGGTGGAACCGCGAGAGGGGCGCGCAAAAGAAACTCAAAATGCGTCAAAAGAGCGTATGTACTCGGAACAGAAGAGATATGAGGGACCTGCTCGTCCTGAGAAAAGGCCATCAATAGTCCGCGCTCCGGCAGTACCCTCTTCTTCCGCGCCGAGGAAAGAACCAATGCTTAGTTTGGAAGATTTGAAACATACTGAACCGAGAGTGGAAAAGCAGCACGAACCGCGAAAAACGGATGACCCGAACGACTTGCGTAAAGCGCTTGCGGAAGCTTTGGGAAAGTTGGGAGATGACGATGAATAAAAAAATCCTTGGGTCACAAGGATTTTTTTATTTCTAGGTTTGCTATTTTGACTTGTCCACGCGTTCCACGTACTGGCCCGTCTGCGTGTTCACTCTGATGATATCGCCTTCGTTGATGAAGAGGGGAACATTCACTTTTGCTCCTGTTTCGAGCACCGCGGTCTTTGTTCCGCCCTGCGCCGTATCGCCCTTGATTGCGGGGGGTGCTTCGGTTATCTTCAGATCCATCTTTACGGGCAATTCGACATTGATTATCTTCTCGCCATATTTGAAAGACTTAATTTCCGTATTCGCTTTGAGGAACATTCGTTCTTCGCCAAGCGCTTCCTGAGTGAGGAAAAAGCGGTTCTTTGGATTTCCTGATTCATTGAACCAGTACTGCCCCTTGCTCTCATAGATGAAGGTTGCGGGAACCATATCGATTGCCGCCTCTTCAAAGTTTTCTCCGGGGTGTGCGGAATATTCCTGTACTTTTCCAGAGATGAGATTCTTTATCTTGATCTGTGCCACCGGTTTTCGCTGCTGCATTCTCACGAACGCGTAGTCCTTAACCTCATAAGGATCGAGGTCGTTTTCCTTGGTAAAGATGGTACCGATTTTCAATTCGTCATATGCGAGTCGTGCCATAGATTTGTTTGTTTATTGGTTAGTGTAAAATGCGACCGAGCGGGAGCGATGACCGAACGAGAGTGAGGAAATACTGAGGTCAGCAGACCGAACGTAGGAAGTACTAAAGCGCAGCAGCGCGTACGTGCGACCGAGCGGGAGCGATGACCGAACGAGAGTGAGGAAATACTGAGGTCAGCAGACCGAACGTAGGAAGTACTAAAGCGCAGCAGCGCGTATGTACGACTTGAACATTGTATTTTATTTTATTGGCTCAAGCAAGTCCCAAAAAAAGCTCCCCGAAGGGAGCAATGATTGACTCTAAAGATATGGCATAGGTCCGCAAAAGCAGATAAGTCCATATTCGCTATTCAATCTGGTATCGAATGTGCAGAGCCCAAAGTCAGCTTCTCCGCTTCTCGCTCGCATTACGCCCGGTATCATGCGGTTGTTGTCACAATCCTTGAAAAGGTGTTCTTGTTCATCAAGAGAGAGGAGGGTGAGTCCGAGGGGAAAAAGATGACGATAGTGTTTTAGCACAAAAGCGAGTCCTTGCGCTCCTACGAGGCGAGTATCTCTCTGGCCCTTGAGAAAAAAGAGGCATTCCTCAGGAGTCATACTCCTACGCAGCATGAATATTTTGACCGCATATCGTTGTCCGGGAATAAGTCTATCGGTCACTTTGGTAAAATGCAGGTCGGTGATATCGCGGTTGAGAAATGTCTTGTGGGTAAAGCTTCCTGAGGCAAATTGTTCAATCTGTGTTTCATGAATGAAATCCTCGGGAACATTGATGAAAAAATAGTATTCAAAGATAAAGTACGGATTTGCAATTTCCAGCCAATGAATTTCGGACGGTCCGGGATACTGTTTCATGACATATCTCCATTAAGTTCGGTTGATTGAGTTGTATAATAACTAAAATTGTTATATTATTTTCCTTAATTTATGTCAAGGATTAGCGACAAAAAACAAAACAAGGTCTTTGTAGGAATGTCGGGCGGCGTGGACTCATCCGTCGCGGCATTGTTATTGAAAAAAGAGGGGTATGACGTAACGGGAGTTTTTATCCTTGGATATAACGTAGATGGATGCGCGGTGCGTGACGCGGAAGATGCGCGTCGCGTTGCCGAGCAAATAGGTATCCCATTCTATGTGTTTGATTTTGAAAAGGAATATAAGAAAAAAGTGGTGGATTATATGATAGACGGCTATCGCGCGGGACTTACGCCAAACCCTGATGTGATGTGCAATCGCGAGATAAAGTTTGGATTATTTTTGAAGCGCGCGCTTTCGCTCGGTGCTGATTATGTAGCAACCGGACATTATGTGAAGCTTCTTGCTGAGCCACGCACTCTTGCAAAGAACGTTTCTGGGGCGACGCCAAAGCCCCACTCTTCACGGGGGCATGAGACCGTTCTTTCACTTGGTGTTGCAAAAGACACAAACAAGGACCAAAGCTATTTCCTATGGACACTTACGCGAAAAGAATTAGAGCATTGCATATTCCCGCTTGGTAATATCACAAAGCCCGAGGTGCGCAAAATTGCGGCACGCGCGGGACTCGTAACCGCGGAAAAGAAGGATTCGCAGGGAATCTGTTTTTTGGGAATGTTTGACGTCAAAGAGTTTTTAAAAAAGCACATTAAGACAAAAAAGGGCAGCGTGGTTGATGTGCGGGGAAATATTATCGGGGAGCACGATGGTGCGGTGCTGTACACGATAGGTCAGCGTCATGGATTTCAATTGCGCGGCGGATCAGGCACAGAAACAAAGCCGCATTACGTGGTGGCAAAAGATGCAAAGAAAAATCTTTTGGTGGTTGCGGAGGGAAGCGAGAGCCCCGCGCTTTTTAGGAAAGAAGTGAACCTTACGGAGGTAAATCTGGTATTGCCGATAAAAAATGGTATGAGCGTGATGGCACGGGTGCGCTATAGGCAGCCATTATCGGCCGCAAAATTGGTAGTAGGGGGAACTAAAACGAAGCCAAAATACAAGCTAGTATTCGCAAAGCCCCAAAAGTTCGTTGCGGAAGGCCAGTCGGCGGTTTTCTATAAAAAAGGCGGCCCACTGGCGGGAGGAGGAATAATAGTGTAATATGAAGGAAATGAAGAAAACGCTTGGAATAGGCATAGTTTTTGCGCTGTTTTTAGTCGGTTTTTCATCAGCACACGCAGAAATCAATCCAACGACGGAATTGACGGCTCCCGAGACCGTCTCTTCAACGTACCCCAATAATAAATGGGAGCTCTTATCGCTCATGGAAAATGGGAAACTTGAGCCGGGAACCTATGAGGCGACTTTCTCAGAAAATGAGATAAATGACCTCCTTGACGAGGGGCTTTCGTCGCTTGATATGAAGTGGTTCATCGACAGTGCGTCCGTAAAAATAAATGACGGATATTTTGATATCTCGGCGCATATGCTTCGTCCGATAAGTGGCGATATGACCGCGAAAGGAGTCATTGTCATCGAAGATGGAAAGCCGGTATTGAAATTAAGTTCGGCGTATTATGGATTTTTTCCTGTGCCGATTTCCTTCGTGGAGCGGGTGGGAAATTTTGTGATGAAAAAGAAGTCTCCAAGCGATTGGTTTTCGGTAAGAGGCGTGAATTGGGATGCCACGTCACTCAATGATGGAGAACTTTCGTTTGTGGTGAGTGTTCCCGAAGAACAATAATTGAAATCAACATGCTGCCGTACGAGAGTTTCTTTTACGGAGGAGCATTCTTTCTTACAGGGGTGGCTGCCGCGAGTGTCGGCGCTGCTCCTTTTTTTGTTACCATAAGCGCTCTTCTTTTGAGTGTTCTTTTTCTGATATTTTATTTTGTTGGCCGACGAGCAAAGAACATTTGGTTTGCGGTGCTTTCTCTATTGGTGGTAGTAGGTTCTGTCTATTACAGAATAGACGATGCTCGATTTCGAGCGGCACGCATTCCGTTTGGAAAACAGATTGAAATTTCGGGGGTGGTGGAAAGCGACCCCGTTATAAAAGGTACGGCACAAGAAATGACTGCAATGATCTTAAAGCCTTTTCGAGCGAGAATTGCTATGAAACTTGATGCCCATCAAAGACTTTCATACGGCGATGTCGTTCAGGGCGAGGCGGTCATAGAAAAACCGACGAGCGAAGGATATGCGCGATATCTTGAGGGAGCATATATCCGAGGTATAACGAATTTTCCAACACTTAAAAAAACGGGAGAGGGTAACGGGTCTCACATTCGTTCATTTCTTTTCGGAATACGGCGCCATATCACCGAAACCTTTGCACGGGTCTTACCCCCCGAGGAGGCCACATTTCTTTCCGGCCTTACTATCGGGGCTCGCGGCGAATTTTCGCCTGAATTGAGCGATGCGATGCAAAAGAGCGGAACTACGCACCTTGTAGCGCTTTCGGGATATAACATTTCGATTCTAGTGTATGTGGTGATGAGTACTCTATTATTTTTGATGCCTCGTCGGGCCGCGCTTGTGGTGACAACGCACGTGATAATCGGATTTGTGATGATGACGGGGGCGGAATCATCCGTGGTACGTGCCGCAATCATTGGATTCATAATTCTCGCGTCGTTCGAGATAGGCCGTGTTCGTGATTTTAGAAATATAATTCTCGCCTCGTGTCTTATTATGGTATTACTGAGTCCGAAGGTACTGGTATTCGATATTGGTTTTCAGCTCTCCTTCCTTTCTCTTTTGGGAATCGTGTATATAAATCCGCTTCTTATGCGCGTGTTCGGAATGAAGGAGGGTGAGAATGCAGGATTCCTTTCATGGAAGTCTTCTGCCGTAGCCACGCTCTCGGCGCAGATTTCAACGCTGCCAATTCTCGCGGGAAGTTTCGGTTATTTCTCTCCCATTTCTCTTTTCTCGAATATTGCGATATTGGAGTTCATTCCTATAACTATGGGGATGGGATTTCTTACCGCATTCGTAGCACCGCTCTCGCATTATGGCGCCCTTATATTCAGTCTTATCGCGGCAGTCTTCTTGAAATTAGAACTTTATTTGATCTATTTCTTTGCGCGCATCAGTATCCCCATTCATCTTACAATGAGCGTGCTTCTCTCATTCGCATACTATTCCGCACTTCTTTGGTGGGTCTACGCGAATAAAAAAATCCCGCAACAAGTGCGGGATGAGAATACTAGTCCAAACGTCCGAGATGCTTAAGCGCTTGGCAATTGGCGCATAGATTGCTTTCTTTTGAAGTACGATCGCCGCAGCTTTCGCAATGCTTGTTATCGCGAGGCCAATTTCCATTTTTTTCACGGCGCAGCTTCAAGAGTTGCAGCGCTTGCGTTATAGCACATGCGGAGTCGAGCTTCATGGACACAAGCATCTCCTTTAGAAAAGTTGCTTATTGCAGTATTGCGCGTTACATGGATTTGTCAAGAAATAGAACAGGAAATCTATAATAAATGGATATGATAGTTGAATGGATATTTGCTGTGGTGAGCGAGTATAGAAGAAAACTGATTCCACTTATTGCGGCACTTCTTTTTGCTACAAGCATTCTTTTTTCGCATATTTTTTCCGCGACAACCAACACCGAATTTGATTTTCTAAACGTGGGGCAGGGCGATTCGGAACTTATTCAGATGAAGAGCGGTGAACGTAGTCCGCGCGTAAAGATATTGATAGACGGCGGCCCCGAAAACGGAATGGTCCGCGCCGCGCTTTCATCGCTTTTGTCGCCAACAGATGCATATATAGACCTCGTGGCGATGACACACGCGCAGGCGGACCATATGGGCGGACTCATAGATATTGCGAAGCATTATCGCATTGGCGCGTTTCTTTGGACGGGAAGGACGAATGATATATCCGCGTTTCGCGAACTTATGGATATTCTAAAAAAGAACAATGTAATGATATTCACTCTTAGGAAGGGAGATATGATTAAAAACGGCGGAAACATCATCACGGTCATTTCTCCGGATGACGCGCTACTCAGTGACAAAGACCTCAACAATTCTTCGCTTGTATTGCGTGTCGCGGCGGCGAGCACGACCGCCTTATTCATGGGGGATATCGGAAGGTCCGCGGAACTTGCGCTGGCACGCAACGGGGTGGGGCCCGTCGACATCGCGAAAGTTCCGCATCACGGTTCGCGAGCATCTCTCGTTGTGGGTTTTCTCAATGCGATACGCCCAAGGATTGCGGTATTCGAAGTAGGAAAGAATTCATATGGCCACCCGGCCGAAGAAGTACTCTCAAAATACGCGGAACTTGGCGCGCTATTGTTCCGCACGGACAAGCAGGGGACGATTCGATTGATTGCGGACGAGGGAAGAAAGATTCAAGCAATCAAAAAGTAAGAGAGCCTTGACAGAAGTATATTGACAATGGTGTAATTTGTGATACAATTTTCTCCAGTAGTTTAAAAAATCTCAACATAACGCTGGCGAATGCCACATATCTCTAAAGGAGCGGACTATGGAAGGAACAAGGTTGGTGGGCGAGTCGCCCATTACCATCTCTCTCGTTGCGTCCGCGGTGATCAACGCGGTCTCCGGACGAAAGAAGCTTTTGGACTACGGCTTCGCATTCGATTTCAACGGTCCTCATCTCAAGGAGTGGGGCGCCGATATGACGGACGCGCCAACGGAGGAAGTGAGAGTGTTGATATTTGAATTCGGGAATAACCTTACGTTTGCAAAAATGTTCAAGGCCGTTCCCGATCTCAGAGCGCTTTTTTTCACGAAGAACCAGATTGGTGATTTTTTGATGAATAATAGGCCGCTCCTGAGGTTCAATGCGCCACTCTTCTTTCCGCTGAGAAATAACGGAAGCTTTTTTGTGGTGAAGGCCTCGCTTACCGATACGGGAAAGATTCGTATCAGAGTGCTTCACTTTGACGACGAATGCGGCTGGCTCGGCATCGCAAAGCCCCGTCTCGTGGTTCCCGGATAGTGCGTTTACAGCCCTCGAATGAGGGCTGTTTTTTGTCCCTCACTCTTCATCCATTGATGATTGTGCAAATTCTAAAAGCGGCTGTAATGCATTGCAATACATAAATAACGCATCGCTCTATCTATTTTTCGCCGATGGATGATGGATAAAGAGTGAGGGATTTTGACTATTTTTCAGCCTAATGGAATACTGAACGCAGTTATTTACCAATTTCTATCAATGCCAAGGGAGGCGTTATGAGTGAAAAGGGACGAGGTTATTTTATTTCTCTTGAGGGTATTTCCGGCTGTGGAAAATCAACACTTGCCAAGAAATGGCTCGTGCCGTTTTTTACGGGTCTTGGAATCGAGAGCGTGCATAATGCGGAACCGACGAGCGCGAACGCGTTCGGCATCGCCATTCGCATGGCAATCGAACGGCAGACGTTCGGCGCAGAGCACATACAGAATTTGAAGCGCGAGATAGTGCACCTTTTGGGTAAGATAGATTCTTTTGATGGATCTGAGGCGCTTAGCCGTTATCTTCGTCATTTGGCGTACATTCCGAAGAAGCTCGAGCGACACGAATCGCTCTCCGAACTTGATAGGCAATTTTTGTTTCTTGCCGATGGCGCGATGGATATTTTAGGAACGATTATTCCCAAGCTTGAGTCGGGCGTCTTTGTGATTCAGGATCGTTTCCATCTTTCAGGAGCCGCTTACGGTTCCGCGAAAGGGGAACTCACGCCGCGGGAAATCTACGATTGGCGTCTTGTACTGTTGCGACAAAAGCACATCGTTCCCGACATCACATTCTTCATTGATGTGGCGCCGGAGACCGCGTGCAAGCGCCTTAACGCATCGGGAAAGACCATCGACCTCTATGAGGGGCTTGAAAGTCTCCGTCGCGTGAGAACGCAGTACGAGGAAGCGATTCAGGTGGTGAATGCTTTTGAAAAGGAAAAAAGTAATATCGTTCGCGTGAATGGAGAGAATTCCCTTGAGAGTGTGTGCGAGGAAGTGAAGCGCGCACTTTTGGAGCGAGGATTCCTTCAGTGATAGACAACCTCCGCCATTGGCGGAGGTTTTTCATTGTTTTTGAAACCTTTGTTTTTCTGTGGTATCATCTTCTCGTTATGCGAATACTTACACGCGACATCGGAGAACACGTGGGGAAGGAAATCACCCTCAAGGGGTGGGTGGATACGCGTCGTGATCACGGGAAGCTTATTTTCATCGATTTCAGAGATTGGACCGGTTTGGCACAAGTGGTCTTCTTACCGAACAACAAGGAACTTCATGAGAAGGCAAGTGTGCTTCGTTCTGAGTGGGTCATTGAACTGAAAGGAACGGTGCAGAAGCGGCCGGAAGGATTGATAAACACAAAGATCGCATCAGGCGCATTTGAGATTGCGGCTACGGGATTGACGATATTGTCAGAAGCAAAGACGCCGCCGATCGAGGTTGGCTCGGACGGATTGGATATCGGAGAGGAAAGCCGAATGAAGTATCGTTATGTGGACCTTCGCCGCGCGAGGATGCAGAAGAATCTGCGTAATCGAGCGAGAGTGTTCCAGATGATACGCGAATTTTTCGCGAAGAATGACTTTGTAGAGGTGGAGACGCCGGTTCTTTCAAAGTCCACCCCGGAAGGCGCACGAGATTATCTTGTGCCATCGCGCATTCAGGAAGGAAAGTTCTATGCGCTTCCGCAGTCACCACAGCAATACAAGCAGCTGCTCATGGCTTCGGGCATGGACAGATACTTCCAGCTTGCGCGTTGTTTCCGCGACGAGGATACGAGAGGCGACAGGCAGCCAGAATTCACTCAGCTTGATATTGAGATGAGCTTTGTGGAACGGGATGATGTGATGGCGGTCAATGAAGAGCTCTTGATCAAGCTCGTAAAAGAACTTTACCCCGAAAAGAAGATTCAAGAGATTCCATTTCCTCGTATCACGTACAAGGAGTCAATGGAGAAGTACGGCACCGACAGGCCGGATATGCGCAATGATAAGAATGATCCGAATCTTCTCGCATTTTGCTGGGTCATCGATTTCCCTTTCTTTGAGAGAACGGATGAGGGCGGATGGACGTTCACGCACAATCCTTTTTCCGCGCCGAAGCCGGAGTTCATGGAAGACCTGCTTCACAAGCGAAACATCGGAGAGATACTTACCACTCAGTACGACATTGCGCTGAATGGATGGGAGATAGGAGGAGGAAGCATCCGCAACCATCGTTCCGAAGGATTGAAGGCGGTCTTCGAGATAATGGGATTCAGTGATGAACGTATTCAAAAGAATTTCGGTCATATGCTGGAAGCGTTTGATTTCGGCGCACCGCCGCACGGAGGTATCGCGTGGGGTATGGATAGGTTCATGATGATAATGGAGAATGAACCGAATATTCGAGAAGTGATAGCATTTCCGAAGACGGGCGATGGAAGAGACTTTATGATGGACGCGCCGTCGGATGTTTCAGAAGAGCAGTTAAGAGAGTTGCATATCAAAATAACCAAAAAGGAAAAATAACATGGCACACCAAAAAGAAGAAAGAACATTTGTAATCATCAAGCCCGATGGCATACAGCGCAGTCTGATAGGCGAGATAATCCATCGCTTGGAGCGAACCGGATTGAAATTCATCGCGTTCAAGTTCTTGGTTCCGACGCGTGAACAGTGTTTTGCGCATTACAACAAGGATGATGCGTGGTGTGAGAAAGTTGGTTCTCGCACGATAACCGAAAGGCAGGCCAAAGGATTGCCGGTGGAAAAGACCGCAATCGAATATGGTAAGGATATTTTGGAAGGCAATGTGCGTTTCCTGACCTCGGGCCCCGTGCTGACGATGGCGTTGGAAGGGAATCAGGCGGTGGGCATCGTGAAAAAACTTGTGGGAGGAACGGAACCCTTGACGTCCGACGTGGGAACGATTCGCAGTGACCTTACCGTTGATTCATACGCGATTGCGAATGTGGATGGCCGTTGCGTGCGCAACCTCGTGCACTGTTCGGATGAACCGAAAGAAGCGGAACGAGAACTGAAGCTTTGGTTCAAAGACGAGGAACTCATACAGTATCATCACATTAACGAGGTAACGCTTTATGATGTGGATTTGAGCCATATTTTGGGAGATAAATAGACGATTTTGTGCACAGATGCGCCCCACGAGGCGCATTTTTTATGCTATACTATAGGTAGATCCTGTTTAATAGAATTCGGCTCAAACTTATATAAAGGGATTCCACAATTGTGCGGTGTCGCTGGTTCGTCCGGGGCATCAGTGCAGAGGAAACCCACTTGGCTTCTAGCCGGAGAATTCTAAAAAGCTGGATCGCAGTTGCTAACACAACTGGAAAGGGCACTCGCAAGAGTGTCTTTTTCATTTGCTTTTTATAGGTGCCAATTTCCCAAGCTGAAAAATCTGTGTATACTAAACGCTGTGAGTTCGGATCAACATTCTTCATTTGGGCCCTACAACCTCGGAAGGTTGTACCCCTTCACTCGGGCTGTAAGCATAGCGCTTGCATCCCTCGTTACGTAGAAATCGCATAATAAATTATGCGTTTCCACTCCACTCGGGCTGTAGTATACCGGCAGTACGCATGCATGGGGTGCATGTAGACCGGGTTCAATTCCCGGCAGCCCGACTAAAAAATAAAAGACCTTTCGGTCTTTTATTTTTAAGGGTTGCTGGGAATTGAACGGGAAAGGGGTCGGGAAAACGGAAGTTTTCCCGTGGCGGAGCACGCGAACCGATGGGTTCGCGGGAGCGAGTGACGAACGAGCGACGTGAACTTTCCGGCAGCCCGACTAAATGTTTGCACTAATGGTATCGCGATGATATTCTGCAATTAGTTTCTTTCACACAAAAGGGGTGCTGTATGGGTTTGAGCGTGTGTATCGGCGGAAAGTCATACGAAATGGAACACTTGAATTCGAAAGAAAAAGCCTACTTAAAAACATTTTATACGAATGAATGGAATAAATTTGTAGATACATTGAAGAACGAAATTGAAGAGATCGAGATGGATAACGTATCGAAGAATGGCTCTCTGATAGCGGCAAAAGCATTTCGAATTTTAAAGGAATTTGGAAGTAAAAACGGCAATGTAACTCAATATATGCACGAATGTATTTCAATCGTGTTTGAGTCTTCCTCATCCCCGGTATTCCAAACGTATTGTTTAATGATTAAGGAAAATTCAAGGTCAGTCTTTACACTTACATATGCATGCAGTTGCCACGCATCACCTCGCTACAATGAGACAAAATTCGTTCGCGGGAAATGGGAAAAGAAATTAGATGATATCTGGGAGGGACGCTGTGAAGCGCTTCGAACAAATATCATGATGATGTTCCATCATTTTGGCAGCCCGATCATGTTCATCTTTAATAAGGAAATTTCAAAGATGCTTAACACGTGATAACTATGAAGCCTCGCAATGCGTGCGAGGCTTTTTTTTCAAAAAACCGCCTTTCGGCGGTTCTTTTGTTATTTCGTCTTGCTGAGCGTTCTCAAGCACTGAGTGCACACTTTTGAACGCTTTCCGTCTACCAAAAGCGTGGTCCATTGGAGGTTAGCCCTCTTTTTGGTGTATGTGGTCGGGTTGTAGTGGCCGCGGAGAAGTTTTCTTGTGCTGCCTCCCTTTGATGATTTTGCGCACCGTTCACATGCTCGCATAGTTTGAGTATTCTAACCCTTGGATTTAAAATCGTCAACTCCCGACGATTAGCCTATGACGGTCTCTTTGTAGGTCAATTTCGTGAAATCAAACTGATAGAACTTCGCCGCATCGCCGTTTCCTATCTGGAGAATGATGTTATTGCTGTCCGTCGTGGGTTTGAAGATGAGCTGTCCCGCGGTAGAGCTCTGAGGTGGCATTGATTGAAATTGACCGTTCACTTGTGAGACCATTACGTTGTCACCATTTAGGTTCACGAGCCAAAAGATGCCTCTTGGATCGATGGTGGTGTATGAGCTCGCATTGGGAGTGTACGCCTTTATGTTCACCTGAATCGTCCCATCGCTCTTTTTTGAGACGCTTTCCACGGTTATCGTGGTGGTTGCCTGAGGTTGCAGCGCGGCATCCGAAAGCGTATTGAAAATGATGGCGGCTGGAATTTTAGCAACAATATCGCTTTGGGTCGGTGTTGGCTGTTGTGCTTCTGATGAGGTTGCGACGGGGGTATTTACAGCCGCATCAGTCCCATTCTGGGTTGGGCCAATCGACTTATCTTTTATCTGCTGCGCAAGTTCGAGGTTGCTTACGGTCGTTGAAAGAGCCGCTATCTTATCAAATGCCATATAGAAACCGGCGAGGGCAATCAACGCGAAAAGCACAAGAATAGTAAGTAATGTTTTGTTGTTCTCCATAAGGTTCATTATACCAATTGCGATAAGTGGTTTGCCACTCAATAGTTATTCTATGGTATAGTAAGAACGAACATGGATTCAATATTATTTCTTTTTAAACTAATCGTACTCGTATTTTCCGTGGTAATACACGAAATATCGCACGGATTTGTCGCGGAACGGTTTGGCGATCCGACCGCGCGTCGCGCGGGAAGGCTGACGCTGAATCCGATAAAGCACATTGACCCGTTCGGTTCTGTCATATTGCCGCTTCTTATGTCTCTTATCCCAGGCGGAGTAGTGTTCGGCTGGGCGAAGCCCGTTCCCATCGATCCGCGTTTTTTCAAACATCGAGACCGCGATATTGCATACGTATCCGCGGCGGGACCCTTGAGCAACATCACGCTCGCATTCATTTTTGGAATGCTGATTCGCGTACTCGCACTCACTCCGCAGTTCGTATGGTCCGAACCGCTCGCGGAATTATTTGCCATCATCGTGGTCACTAATGTGGCGCTTGCGGTATTTAACCTTGTACCGATTCCTCCGCTTGATGGTTCTGGGGTGCTGTTTGCTTTTTTACCAAGGTCAATGAACGGCATTCGTGAATTTTTGCAGAGATATGGTCTCTTCATCTTGCTTGCCTTCATCTTTTTTGGATTTGACCTCATCTCGCCATTCATCTTCTGGCTTGTGCATCTCTTTGCGGGAATCTAATGGATTTTTGAAAGGCCACCTCTTTCTACGGAGGCAATACCCGCGGAGCATATGGGGGTTGACGTTTTTTTAACCACCCCTTATACTAAGTGCTGTTTTTATGCCAACTATCAGACAACTTATAAAGAACGGAAGGACAAGCAAAAAGGCAAAGGATAAGACACCGGGCCTTAGTTTTTATTTCAACTATTTGCAGAATCGCCCCGTAATCTCGGCATCTCCGTTTAAACGCGGTGTATGTCTTAAGGTGTTTACCACGACTCCGAAGAAACCGAACTCTGCTCTTCGAAAGGTTGCGCGCGTACGTCTTACCAATGGTTCTGAAGTGACCGCATACATTCCTGGTGAGGGGCATAACCTTCAGGAACACTCAGTGGTGCTCTTGCGCGGCGGCCGCGTAAAAGACTTGCCGGGTGTGCGTTATCACATCGTGCGCGGCGTGCTTGATACCGTTGGCGTTGATCGTACGGCACAGCGCTCAAAGTACGGTGCAAAAAAGAAAAAAGCTAAATAACATATATGAGGAAACGAGGATATTATAAAAAAAGGGATTTCTTGCCTGATGCGGCATACAACCGCACCGACATCGGCCGCTTCATCAACTATATGATGGAAGACGGACGAAAGGCGGCGGCGGAGCGAGTTGTCTATTCGGCATTGGACACGATAAAGGAGACCACGAAAGAGGATCCGATTCACGTGTTCGAGAAAGCGATGGAGAATGCGAATCCGCTTTTGGAAGTTGTTTCAAAGCGTATTGGCGGCGCAAACTATCAGATTCCTCGAGAAGTTCGCCCCGAAAGGCAGTTCTTTCTCGCGACGCACTGGATAATCAAGGCGGCAAAAGCGAAGAAAGGAAAGCCAATGGGTGAGCGTCTTGCGGAAGAACTTATCCTTGCATCAAAGAACGAAGGAAGTGCGATAAAGAAGAAGCAGGACACGCATCGCATGGCCGAAGCGAACAGAGCGTTTGCATCACTTATGCGTTCGTCTTCTTAAGAGTCGAACCCTCGAATCGGCTCTCA
>JAKANQ010000008.1 GCA_021812365.1 bacterium | reverse complement strand
TTGCGTGCCAACTGTGAGCGCCTTCGTCCTACTTTTGATTTTGCGTGATGACTTGTTCGAGACATATCGGTTAAAGATTAGCCCATTTCCGCGTAAACGTCAATCTGTGAATATCGGAGATTCCATACGCCTTGAGCGCGTCCCGATGTATCTTCGTGCCATACCCCTTATGTTTCGCCAAGTTGTATGCGGGATATTTCGCGTGGAGCTTCGTAAGTTTCCTATCTCTCGTCACCTTTGCGATTATCGAAGCGAGCGCTATCACGGGCACCTTCTCATCCCCTTTTATTATCGTTTCCGAGACCGGAAACGCACTTTTTCCTTTTTCTCGCGCCGATGCGTCCTTTATATACAGTCCGCCATCTAAAAACACCTTTGCGGTTCGTGGATTGATTCTCGCATCGATAAGAAGCTTCGAAAGCGCCTTTGTCGCCGCCCAGTTTGCGGCCTGCGTCACATTCAATCGGTCCACCGTTTTTGGCGACATGCTCCACGTCGCAAAAAAGATATCATTCTTTTTTTGTTTCCACACACGCATATACGATACCCACGCTTCGCGTTGTAACGGGGAGAGTTTCTTCGAATCCCTCAAAGGAAGCTTGCTGTCCGCAAATGACGCACTTTTTCGTATCGCAACCACCCCCACGGTGAGTGGTCCCGCGAGCGCTCCGCGCCCCACCTCATCTATGCCTATGAGCC
Organism: bacterium; assembly: GCA_021812365.1. Taxonomy (GTDB): domain Bacteria; phylum Patescibacteriota; class Minisyncoccia; order UBA6257; family GWB1-50-10; genus CAIKKG01. Next base: position 24,308 of record JAKANQ010000008.1, on the reverse strand, counting down.
ACGTATGCTTCATTCGTTCTTTCAGTATACCCTTGATTCGAAAGAAAATTCTACAACAAAAAAGACGCAAACGCGCCTTTTCCATACAATTCTTAATCCCTGAAGTATGAGCTCAGCTGGCGATTCACGCGCACGAAGGTGGTTCGTTTCGGAACTTCTTTCAACTGACTCGCGCCGATGTACGTGCAGGCGCTTCGCAAGCCGCCCAAAATATCCTGAATTGTTTTTTCCACAGGACCGCGATAGATCACCTCCACTGTCTTACCCTCGTTCGCGCGATACTCGGAGGTACCGCCGTTATGTTTCTTCATCGCGTCTTCCGATGATGAGCCATAGAAGCTCACGAACTTCTTTCCATTCTTGGTATATATCTTCGCTTCGCATTCCTTGTGCCCCGAGAGAAGCCCGCCGAGCATCACGAAGTCCGCGCCACCGCCGAACGCTTTCGCGATATCTCCCGGCACTTCACATCCGCCATCCGCGCAGATATGTCCGCCCATTCCGTGCGCCGCATCGGCACATTCAATGACCGCGGAAAGCTGAGGATAGCCGACTCCCGCCATTTTTCTGGTAAGACAGGTGGAACCCGGACCGATTCCCACCTTTACGATATCCGCGCCCGATAAGATGAGCTGCTCGGTCATCTCGGGCGTTACCACGTTGCCCGCCATGATCACCTTGTTCGGAAAACGCTCACGAACCTTTTTTACAAAATTGCCGAATCGTTCCGTGTATCCGTTCGCCACATCGATGCAGATATTATGAATGTTGTCGCGCTTCACCACCTTCAACACCTCTTCCAATTTCCTAAGGTCCTCATCGGCAAGCCCTATCGTATAAAAAACATACTTTGATCGTTCGGGACCGATGGAGTCGAAGAACTTCTTCAATTGCGGGACCGTGTAATATTTATGCAACGCGACCATCATACGATTCGGGAAGAATGCTTCCGCCATCGCCATAGTTCCCACACCGTCCATATTCGCGGCAATCACGGGAACCGCGTCCAACTCCTTGTCGCTGTATTTAAATTTGAACGTTCGCGAAATATTCACATCCTTTCGGCTTGTGAGCGTCGAACGCTTCGGACAGATGAGCACGTCCTTGTAATCGAGTTTTATCTCTTCTTCGATGCGCATATCTATACTCTACTATTGCACCCCCACAAAGCCAAGATATGCCTTGAAGATGATGACTCCCGTAAGCCAGATGATGCTCGCGAACACCACGCCCGCGATAAAGCCGCTCAATGCGGATGCAATCGGCTTTCCTGCCTTTACCTCCAGCTTATGCTTTTCGTCATGAACGAACTCATCGTGAAGTTTCATATATATTCAGTGTAACAAACTGAGCCTGCGTTCATTCAAATCCTTGTTCCAAGAGATGCCCTGATTTATTCTTCTTCGTGCTCAAATATCTTTTATTGTGAGCGTTCGCGAGTATCTCTATCGGAATCCGACCGCTCACGACAACGCCGTGGGTCTTTAGCGCCTCAATCTTCTTCGGATTGTTCGTCATCAATCGAATGGATTTCACCTGAAGGGCTTGCAGCATATGCGCCGCAATCGCGTAATCGCGCTCGTCATCAGAAAATCCGAGTGCGAGATTCGCCTCCACCGTATCCAAGCCTTCATCCTGCAATTGATACGCGCGAATCTTATTATTGAATCCGATTCCTCGTCCTTCCTGCCGCAGGTATAACACGACTCCGTGGTCCAGCGTTCCTATATGTGTGAGCGATTCCTCCAACTGGTCGCGACAATCACATCGCAAGGAACCCGCCACGTCACCCGTTAAACATTCCGAATGGAGGCGCACGGGGACATCCTCCTTTCCCGTCACATCGCCACGTATAAATGCGGCGTGTTCTTTCTTATCTATATCATTCCAAAATGCCGCAACCTGATACTCACCGAATCGCGTGGGTAGATCGCCCACCGCCATCAAGGTGACACAATTGCCCTCTTTCGTATTCGGTGGACACGCGTGCTTCGCATCACACGCGATAAGTTCGTCCAGTTTCGGACGCGGTATCTTTTGTGACATTAAATGAACCTTGGCTTTTTGATGACCTGCACCACCTTACCATTTATCATAAAGTTATCAGTCTCGTGAATGAATATCGGCGGAAAGTCCTTTGTTGATTCGGACATCAGTACCACGTGACCATTCTCCTTATCGAAGCGGAAGCGCTTGATGTTCGCCATACCATCGATAATGGAAAGAACGATGTCGCCATCTTTTACATTACGATCCGCGATATCCACGATAACGTAATCTCCATCCTCAATGCGTTTTCCGGCTATCGTCGCACGATTCATACTCGGACCCACCACCTTGAGCGCGAGGAAGGTCTGCGCATCGCGCGGTGCGGGATTCAAAAGCGCACTCGAAACTTTCAAGAATCCTTCGATATTCGTTTCCGCAAAAATCTGCGCAGGACCCGCGTTCACTGCTCCCAAGATAGGGATGGAAAGGATACGGCTACCCCCTTCGAGCGCGTTCTCCCACTCCTGCATCGTTTTCTTCACCACCCCCTTTGCTTTATCAATTTTAAGTAGCCCCTTCTTCTGAAGCTGGGTCATATGATGCTTCACCTTCTGCGGCGAGGATTCGCCAACTAACGCACCAATCTCGCGGAGCGTCATCTGCCCAAGATTCTTCTCACCTGCTATTTTAAGCAATGCTTCTTGTATTTGATGCATGTCAAAATTATAACATTTTACGGAACGCCGTAACTGTGGACAAACTTGACAGCTCGCCGCCCACTTCCCTCTCGGAACCAAGCCGAAAGAGCTCCGAGATGTTCCTCGAGGTAAGGGTCGGCTCACTAGAGAATTTTAAATGACTTCCCACAATGAGAACAGGTGATTGTCTTTTCCTGTATGCCCGAAAGCGAATACAGGGTTTGGTATTGATGTTGCAGGAACTGCGTAAAAGCAACGGACGCACTTAAATCTTGCTTACAAAATGGACAATACCTAGCAACACCATCCCCCAATGTGCTCGTAACAATAGACGCGGTTCCGCTAAAAGGGGCGATATTATTTACACTTACAACCGTTCCACCGAGTCCGGTAAGATATCTGTTGGTCCACAGTAAGGGTGACAACGGGTCGCTTTCGGTAAGTTCCTTCTCTTCTTTAATCACTTCTTCTTTTATTGCTTTCGTTTTAGCAAATTTGTTAATAAATTCGCCAAGAGAATTATATAACTCTATCTTTTTGCCAGTTATAGCATTCCACTCTTCCATTAAAAAACGGCGGATTTTTGCGACATCGGTATACTCTTCTGAAAAATCGCCATCCTTAGAAATGAGAACTAGGTCATCCTTATCCGCATATTCAAGCAAGGATTCCCAATTTATAGAATCTCCGTAGGAGTCATCATTTTTTTTCTTTGGTGGGTTCCCCTTGATGTGCCTCACTTCTGCTCGTGCCAAAATCTCATCGCTATACGGAATCCGCTGGCCAAGTTTTAAAATATCATAAATTAATTTTTCTCGAATCGGCGCATCTTTTAGAAACGCCTTGCGTTTTTCTTCATAGTATTTTTCGATTAATTTATTTGCCTGATCTATTTTTCCTTTAGCGTCTTTAATTGCACCGCCAACTTCGTCGGGATAAAGAGTTGAGATTTCTAATTTGCTGTCTTTTTTCTTAGCGCCCTTATTTGCTTCGGCAGATGCCTCAGGATAATTAAAGTGAGCTTTTTGGTTTTTTTCTATTTTCTCACACTCCTCATTTACCCGACCAACAACTCCCCTCTTAAATTCCTGAATGGACTGCTCTGTCACGATTAAATGCAATCCGCCTCGCTTGTTCTTTTTTTGTTTGATGGTCTGTTTTTCTAATGTTTTCTTTAGCAAAATAAGAGAGTCAACTTTGGCATCTGGGATAAAATAAGTTAGAAGACTACTGGTATCTATAAATAAATTCATAGCGTAACCAAATTATCCCACCAGATTACTAGTTTAGCAATCTTGCAAACGAACCATTATCCCCGAGAAAGAGCGTCGCAGTGCGAGCGGGCATGGTTCGAGTCTGCGAGAGAGCGAGCACGAGGAACTAGCGGGGATTCCCTCGCGGGGGGAATCAACCGCGTCTTTCAAGGGGACAAAGGTTCGTTTTTCGGCATGACCACCATACCAGACCACAAATTCCACTATCCCCATATTGTTTGAATTTGAATAGAAACGTAGAATGAAGAAGAAATTTATCCAATGCCGAAATTCGTCCATCTTCACACCCATAGCCACTACTCCCTCCTTGATGGACTCGCGAAGATCAACGACCTTGTAGCACGCACGAAGGAGCTCGGGATGGACGCGCTCGCCCTTACGGACCATGGCAACCTCTACGGCGCGATTGAATTCTATAAAGCGGCAAAGAAGGCGGGTATCAAACCCATTCTCGGCGTTGAGGCGTACCTCGCACCCCACGGCCACCTCAATAAGCGTGCTGGCGTGGATGAGAAGCGCTACCATCTTGTACTTCTCGCAAAAAATAACACGGGTTGGAAGAATATAATCCAACTCGTTACCAAATCGAACCTTGAGGGTTTCTATTACAAGCCGCGCATTGATAAGGAACTGTTGGAAGAACACCACGAGGGCATCATCTGCCTTTCGGGTTGCGCGGGCGGAGAGATTCCCAAACTTCTTGCGGAGAAAAAATTCGATGAGGCGAAGATGGCGGCACGCTGGTACCAGAATCTTTTCCGCGATGATTTTTATTTGGAGCTTCAGCCCCACTCCCCCGAACTCCACTCGCCTCTTTTGAAACTTTCACACGAGCTCGGCATTCCCGTGGTCGCGACGCAGGACATTCACTACGCGAAGCCCGACGACCAACCCGTGCACGAGATACTTCTTGCGGTGCAGACCTCGAGCAAGCTTGATGACGAGGACCGTCTCACGATGAAGAAGTATGACCTCTCGCTCCGCCCCGCGGAAGAGATGATAGAACTCTTCAAGGAGATTCCGCAGGCAATTGAGAATACCGTGCGTATCGCCGACGCGTGTACCGTCGAACTCGAATTGGGAAAAACATTGCTCCCCAAGTTTGAGCCGCCCGACGGTACCGAATCTTCATTTGAATACTTAAAGAAACTCATCAGCGAGCGCATCAGCGCGCGCTATCCCGAGATAACGCCTGAAATTGAGGCGCGTCTTGCGATGGAACTTTCCGTCATCGAAAAGACGGGGTTCGCCGATTACTTCTTGATCGTGCAGGACTATATCATCTGGGCGAAAGACCACGGCATAGCTGTAGGTCCCGGAAGAGGTTCCGCGGCGGGCAGCATCATCGCCTACATCCTCCGCATCACGAACATCGACCCCATCAAGTATGACCTTCTTTTCGAGCGCTTCTTGAACCCTGACCGTATCGAGGTGCCTGATATCGACGTCGACTTCACTGATATCCGCCGCGACGAGGTGGTGGCCTATGTGCGCGAAAAATACGGCAGCGACCGCGTGGCGCAGATTATCACCTTCGGAACCATGGCAGCCCGTGCGGCCATTCGCGACGCGGGACGCGCACTTGGACTTTCCTACGGTTTCTGCGACGAGATAGCGAAACTCATCCCCTTCAATCCGACACAGGGAATGAAGACGGGCTGGCTTGATGCGAGTTTGCAGGCGATTCCCGAACTCAAGGCACTCTACGACAAGAGTCCCGACGCAAAGCGATTGATAGACGCGGCAAAGAAATTGGAGGGCGTTGCGCGCCACGCATCGGTCCACGCGTGCGGTGTCGTGATTTCCGCAAAACCTCTCACGAACTATATGGGTCTCCAGCGCGCGCCGCAGGGAGAGGATTCCATCGTTACACAATCTGAAGCGCACGCGGTCTCCGACCTCGGCGTACTTAAGATGGACTTTTTGGGTTTGAAGAACCTTACCATCATTGAAAAGACGCTCCGCATCATCGATGAACTTCATGGCGTGAAGATCGATATCGATGCGTTGCCGCTTGATGACCAGAAGACATTCGAACTCTTCCGCGCGGGCGATACGACGGGCGTATTCCAACTTGAATCATCGGGTATGCGCCATTACCTCAAAGAACTCACGCCGACCGAACTCGAAGACATCATCGCGATGATATCACTCTATCGTCCCGGACCGATGGAACTTATTCCTTCATACATCAAACGCAAACACGGCAAGGAGGAGGTCACCTACATTCATCCAAGTCTCGAACCGATCTTGAAAAAGACCTACGGTGTCGGCGTGTATCAAGAACAAATGATGCGCATCGCACGCGACCTCGCGGGCTTCACGCTCGCGGAAGCTGATACGCTCCGTAAAGCAATCGGAAAGAAGATCAAGGAGCTCTTGGAAGAACAGCGCACGAAGCTCATCAGTGGCATGGTGAAGAATGGTATCAGCGAGAAGACCGCGAAGGAGATATGGGAACTCTTCCCGCCGTTCGCCCGCTACGGATTCAACCGCAGCCACGCGGCGTGTTACGCGATGATAAGCTATCAGACCGCGTATTTGAAAGCACACTACCCCGTTGAATTCACCGCGAGCCTTTTGAACGTATCGGGTACTGACATCGACCGCATCAACTTCCTCGTAAGCGAGGCAAAGCATTTGAACATCAAAGTCCTGCCTCCCGACGTGAACCTGAGCGCGCCCGATTTCGCGGTGGACGGACCGAACATCCGCTTCGGACTGATGGCCATCAAGAACGTGGGAGCGAACATCGTTCAACACATCATTGAGGAACGAAACAACAATGGCCCATATTCCGATTTCACTAATTTCATAAATCGCGTTCAGCACAAGGACCTCAATAAGAAATCGTTGGAGAACTTGGCGAAGGCGGGAGCATTCGACTCACTCGGCGTAACGCGCGGAGACATACTCGCGAACATCGAGGAAATATTGGCATTCAATCAATCCGCGAAGCGCACGAAGGCGGCAAACCAACACTCACTCTTCGGCGCGGACGCGCACGTTTCAAAGCTCCGCATCAAACCCGCTGCTCCCGTCGACAAGAATACGATTCTCAAATGGGAAAAGGAGCTTTTGGGACTCTATATCACAGGACATCCCTTCGCCCCCTTCGTACCGCTTTTGAAAGGAAAAATAAAGCCAATTAAAGAGGTGCTCGCACTCCCGCCCACAAAATACGAACGGAATGGCGGACCAAAGGAGTGGGTTGCGGGAGCGGTTACTATTGTGGAAAAAATTACTACAAAAAAAGGAACACCGATGCTCTTCGTAACGATTGAGGACCACACGGAAAAAATTGAGCTACTTGTTTTTGAAGAAGCGATGAAAAAGACGCCCGCGGCGTGGGAGATTGGAAAATGTATTGCCGTATCGGGCAGAGTTTCCTTCAAAAATGATGACCAGAAATTCATCTGCGATAGTGCGCGTATACTTGTAGAACCGCAAAATTAGTAGTAGTTTATAGGCAGAACATTTCCCTAAGGAGGGTCTTCTATGAGCTTGTACCAAACGCTTAATCTCACCCTTATTGCGGTGCTTGTGTTTATGGTCTTGTATCGGGGAAGGCGCATTAAAAAGCTGGAGACCGAACGATCCGTGTTGGATTTGCGGAAATTCAAGAGCCTCTATAACTACGAGGCGCTGATGTATGGTGACGCGAACGGCGAAGTAATCGTCAATACCTGCATTCGCACCGCGGAAGATTTGGACGTAAAGATAACTGTGCATCAAGAGCTGGATGAAGAAATCAAGAAGGAAGAGAAGTGTCTCCTCGGAGACATTCACGACCCCTTGGCCGTGGAACGCCTTAACAAGCTGAGGCACCTACACTTCTTGCTCCCCTAGCCCCAACCCCTATTTCACCCCGCCATCTGGCGGGGTTTTTTTGACTTTTTTTTAGATTATTGTATTTTGTAGCAAGAACATTGAGGAGGTTCGCATGACCCCATCTCAAATCCTGAACTTGGTCCTCCTGGCCATCCTTGCATTCACCTTCTTGCCTTCGAGAAAGCGTGCGTTGAAAGAGATGGAGGCGCGGAAACCCGTACTGGACCTTGCGACGTTTGAATCGATTTACGATATGAGCATTCTTTATTTCGGAAAGAAGTATGCCGGAGTCATCGCAAAGACATGTTTCATCACCGCAAATCAGATGAACGCGCGAGTGACCGTGGACGCAGAACTGAGATTTGAGATCGGGAGAGAACGGACCCGCCTTTCCCAGACGAATCATCCGGAAATGAGTATGCGTTTCAGGAAACTGAGAGAGATGCGCGCGCACATCATTTAGTGACACGTTCCCCCGCATTACGCGGGGGTTTTCATTGACATTCGTTCGGTTCGTAGTATGGTGAGGCAAGAACATTTCCTGAGGAGGTTCCATGAAAATCCTGCTCATCGTGAGTCTTATTGCGAACATTCTCTATCTCTTCCTGAATAACTACAAGAGCCGCCGCATCAAGAAGCTTTTAGCTGAAAAACCCATACTCGATCTGAAGAAATTCGAGAAGCTTTATGAAGAAGGACTTGCGCTGTATGGTGCTCACCATATGCAGATTGTCGTGCTCACCTGCTTCTCGACGGCGAGACTCTTGGACGCAAAGAACACGGTCCATGAAGATATGCACGCGGAACTCAATGCATGCGATACCAACATCAAAATGCGGATGGCAAAGATTGCGGGAGCTGAGCAGAAGCTCGTTGCCCGCACCAATCAGCTTCGCAAATCCCAAGAAGCGAACATTCACATCATGCGCCAGCAGCAAATTATCGACAGGACGCGCATCGAAAAGATTCGAGAGATGCACGACCGCGTTTAGCCGGCAGAATCGCCACCACATACCCCCGCCCACACGCGGGGGTTCATTGTTGCAATATGTTCGCAAAACTTAAAAAGCTGGATTATAATGGAATGGTATGAAAACGGACAAAATGTTTGCCGTGCGACACTCACTTTCGCACCTTTTGGCAGCAGCAATACTTGAAAAGTACCCCAAAACGAAACTCGGAATCGGTCCCGTCATTGAAAACGGCTTCTATTACGATTTCGATTTTAAGAAACCGATTTCGGACACGGACCTTGCAGATATTGAAAAGCGCGTCCGCGAACTTGTCCGCGAGAAGCTCGCCTTCACCAAGAAGATAATCACTCCCGCGCAAGCAACAAAGTATTTTAAAGATGAACCTTACAAAAAGGAACTTATCGCGGAGCTCAAGAAAAAAAAGGCTTCCATTTCTATCTACGAGACGACTCGCGGCACGGGAAAGGAAAAGAAGGTCATCTTCTTTGACCTCTGCTCAGGACCTCATGTAAAGAACACTTCAGAGATCAATCCTGAGGGATTCAAACTCTCGTCACTCGCGGGCGCCTATTGGCGCGGCAGCGAAAAGAATAAGATGTTGACTCGCATCTACGGGCTCGCCTTTGAAACAAAAAGGGAACTTGATGAATATATCGCGATGCAAGAAGAGGCGAAGCGCCGCGACCACAGAGAGATTGGCAAGCAACGCAAGCTTTTCACCTTCAACGACCTGATAGGCCCAGGGCTTCCCCTCTGGCTTCCCGCGGGAACCATCATCAAAGATGAGGTGGAAAAACTCGCAAAGGAAAAGGAAGAAGAGTATGGCTACCTCCGCGTCTCTACGCCGCACCTCGCAAAGGAAGAACTCTTCCTTACTTCAGGACACCTTCCCCACTATGCGGACGGTATGTTTCCTCCAATGAAACTTGATGACGGTAAGTATTACTTAAAGGCGATGAACTGCCCGATTCATCACCTTATCTATAAATCCGAACCGCGCAGCTATCGCGACCTTCCGCTCCGCATCGCGGAATACGGCACGGTATATCGCAATGAACTCTCGGGAACCCTTGCGGGATTGTTGCGCGTACGTTCTCTCCAGATGAACGATTCGCACATCTATTGCACGAAAGATCAGATAGAAGAGGAGTTCAAGGCGGTGATGGAGCTCACCCTTTTCTACTTCAAGCTTTTCGGACTCACCAACTACTCGTTCAGACTTTCCCTCTGGGACCCCAAGAACAAAGAGAAATATATAAACGAACCAAAGAACTGGAAGGCGGCGGAAGAAGCGCTTCGCAAGATATTGAAGAGCATGAATGTTCCTTTCGTGGAAGCGAAAAATGAGGCGGCGTTCTATGGACCGAAAGTAGATATTCAATACAAGTCAGTCGCAGGCCGCGAGGAGACCATGTCCACCATTCAGCTCGATTTTGCCGCGAAAGAACGATTCGGACTCACGTATAAAGACGCGAATGGAAAAGATAATGACCAGGTATTCGTCATTCACCGCGCACCGCTCTCAACCCATGAGCGCTTCATGGCCTTTCTTATCGAACACTATGCGGGCAACTTCCCCACGTGGCTCTCACCCATTCAGGTTGAGGTGCTCCCCGTGAGCGAAAAGCACGCGGACTATGCGCATGAAGTGAAGAACGCATTAAGGAAGAATCACGTACGCGTGCATCTCGGTGACGCGAACGAGACGCTCGGAAAACGCATCAGGGGTGCGGAATTGGAAAAGACACCCTATATCCTCGTTGTCGGAGACAAAGAGATTGAGGCGAAAGCGGTGAACGTCCGTACGCGCCACAAGAAGGAGACCGATACGATGCCGCTCTCAACATTCGTGGAACATATCACCAAAGAAATAAAGGAAAGAAAATAATAAAAAGTCCCGCATACGCGGGACTTTTTATATCATCGGCTTGTAGCTCTCTCACGCGCCTGCTACTATGCAGAATAATGAAAGGTAAAGCCACACGACCCAAACTGATAGTGGTGGTCGGCCCCACTGCGAGCGGTAAAAGCTCGCTCGCCATCGCACTCGCGAAACGATTCAGTGGCGAGGTCATTTCCGCCGATTCGCGTCAGGTCTACAAAGGACTGAACCTTGGTTCCGGAAAGGTCACGAAAAAGGAGATGGCGGGAGTTCCGCACCATCTCCTTGACGTAGCGAGTCCGAAACGAACATTCACCGCTTCACACTACGCAAACCTCGGACGCAGGGCGATTACCGAGATAATCGCGCGCGAGAAGACGCCCATCATCTGCGGCGGCACGGGATTTTACATACGCGCGCTTGTGGACGGCCTTGTCATACCGGAGACCAAACCAAATCCAAAACTTCGTAAGATGCTTGAGAAAAAGAGTGTGGAAGAACTTTATGCGCTCTTGAAAACGAAGGATCCGGACCGCGCGGCAACGATTGATTCCAAGAATCCGCGCAGATTGATTCGCGCACTTGAGATAATTGATGCAATGGGAAAGGTCCCCACACTTAAAAAGAATCCTCTCCCATACCCCACCCTCTTCATCGGTATTGCAAAAGACCGGGATGTGCTGAAAAAATTGGTTGAGGTCCGCCTCAAAAAGAGGATGAGGATGGGGATGCTTTCGGAAATCAAGCGGCTTCATGCGCAAGGCTTATCGTGGAAACGACTTGAATCATTCGGGCTCGAATATCGCTACGGTGCGTTATTCCTCCAGAAGAAACTTGATGCGAAAGCCTTCACTCGCGAACTTACCAAACAGATACTCGACTACTCGAAGCGACAGATGACGTGGTTTAGACCCGACACGCGCATTCACTGGATAACTAGATCATCCGAGGCGCAAAAACTTACAAAGGCCTTTTTAAAGTAACGCATTGACTGGCTTCGTTTTCAGTGTCATATTACTAACGTTCTTTAACAACGCCTATCTTCAAAGGAGACAAAGGTGGAGACGACATTTCAACCTTCCAAATGGTGGAACAGTATTTGGGTCGCTGTCGGTCTTTTTCTTGGAACGGTGCTTGGTTTGGCTGTTATGCAGTTTTATCTTACATTTCACAGCAGCGCCATCTGCTTCTTAAGCCTCATCCTTCTCGGACTTATCTATGGGAACAAGATCGATGAGATGAAGCCGCTTGATGCCTCGATGAGTTTCGTTGCGGGGGCGGACATCGCCACATCCGTAACGATAGGTATAAAAAGCGGTTCACTGCTTTTTGGCGCCGCTTGTTTAGTCGCCCTTACTCTTTCCTTTTTCACCAATCGGTTTCTCACCAGGACGAATCGCACACGCGGTCTCGTGTGGTTTGGCATTCCATTCGGTCTCCTTGCCGGCATATCAACAAAGAGCGTCGGCATCGGAATCCTTAGCAGCATTGCCTATTACGTATTTTATGGACTTCGAAAATTGGAATCTCATCTTCCTGAAAAATGAATACTCTCCCTCGCATTGCGGGGGATTTTTTTATAGCTCCATTGACCAATCGAGCGATTGATGCCATATTACTAACGTTCTTTTACATATCTATAATCCGTATTGAGGAGGTTCAATGAGGTGGACTAGGGTAAATCAAGCCTATGAGGACATATTCTTCGGACTTCAAGGAGCAACATGGGTCGCAATCGTATGTGTATTCCTGTATGGATTCGGCTATATGTCCATCTATGGAAGTGGCGAAGTAATAGCATATAAGCCCTTTCTGGCTCCTGCCATAGGAATGATATTTCTCGTGCTTTACCGCATTTTCATCGAAAAGATAGCTTTTGCGTTTTGGGTGAGCTTCTTGCTCACCTTTTGGTTCCTGTTTGACGGATGTCTCGGACATTTGGACGTGCAGCAGTTTGCATTATGCATGATCATCTATCTTTTTGTGTTTTGCGTAAGCTCAATCAAGAGCCTTCATTCCTAACAACCTCGTGGAGCATCAATGAACAAAAAGAAAGTTCGCATGTTCAAGAAAGATTTTCATAGCAGCATAACAATGCGAACCAACGTATTCGGCATCGCTCTCGGTGCCGCACTCGGATATTTCATCGGGAAAAAATGCGGTCTTATGTTCTCATCGAACAGGGATTCATTCGATACCATACTCCTCCTGTCAGTCGCCGCCGGTGCTTTCAGTGAGGAGGTCTTCCACATCTCTAAACAACGGCAATGGAACTTCGGACTGAACCTCATCCTCACATTCGGCATCGCGGCTGTTCTCAGTTGTGCCCACTGGAGTGGTTCCCTGTCCGCCTTCTTCCTCGGACTTACCTATTACTTAGGATTTTTCGTGCTTACCTTCTAGGGGTAAATGAACATCTCCTCGCCATCGCGAGGAGATTTTTTTTATTTCCGCTATTGGAGCTTTTTTATGAATATCTCGCGCAATTTGTCGGGATTTGCCTGCCCCTTCGTCTTTGCCATTCCCTGCCCTACCAAGAATTGCAGCGCCGCAACCTTTCCCTTCTTATAATCCTCAACCACTTTCACATTCTTTTCGATTATCTCATCCACTACCGCTCCAAGCTCATCCTCGCCGCCGATGACGCGCATTCCCGATGCTTCCATAAGCGCTTCCGGGTCTTCGCCTGTTTCCACCATCTGGAGCAAGAGGTCTTTTGCGAGACGACTTGAAAGCTTTCCGTCGGATACCATTGCCACAAGATGCGCAAAATGTTCAGGATTCGCCTTTGCCTCACGAAGCGACATACTTCGCGCATTCATAATGCCTCGCAGATCACTTGTGAGATAGTTCAATAATGTCTGGTAATTTGGAGATTCTGTGAGTGCGGCAAGTTCGGACGCAGACTCCTCAAAAAACTCGGCGAGTGTTCTATCCTCCACCAAAAGTTCCGCTTGTTCTCTCGTGAGTCCAAATGATGCCGCAAAGCGAGTTCGTTTCGCTTCCGGTAATTCAGGAAGTTCTTTGCGCATCGCATCAAGGTCCCATCCTGAAAGATCGACGGGGGGCAAGTCAGGCTCTGGGAAATAACGATAATCGTGAGCCGACTCCTTTGAACGCTGGCTTTCTGTTATCTTCTTCACATCGTTCCATCCGCGCGTTTCCTGTACTACCTTACCTCCCGACTCCAATACCTCCTCCTGCCGTTTCAATTCATACTCAATTGCATCGTGCACAGCCTTGAACGAATTGATGTTCTTCACCTCGACTTTCGTTCCGAACTCACCCGTCTTCTTGCTTATCGAGATATTCGCCTCTACGCGCATCTGGCCTTTTTCCATATCCGCATCCGAAAGATTCAGATAACGAAGGATGAGTTGGAGTTCTTTCGCGAATACCACCGCCTCATCGGAATTTTTGATATCCGGTTCCGTGACAAGCTCAAAGAGCGGCGTTCCGCCTCGGTTGTAATCGATATATGTCGCCTCCTCTTTTGTTTTCACTCCGCCCGGAAGTTCATGAAGAGACCTCCCCGCATCCTCTTCCAAGTGCACGCGAGTGATGCGAACCCCTTTCAAGTTGCCGCCCTCTACGAACGGATGGTCATATTGCGAGATTTGATATCCCTTCGGCAAGTCGGGATAAAAATAGCTCTTACGGTCAAAATTGGAATGAATCGCTATCTTGCTCCCCAATGCCAACCCAAGTTTCACGATTCCCTTCACCGCCTCCTCATTCGCCACAGGAAGCGCTCCAGGGTGCCCTAAACATATAGGACAGGTATTTACGTTCGGATTATTCTCTTCAAAACTATTCGGACACGCGCAGAACATCTTCGTGCGCGTCTTGGCATTCATATGGATCTCTAAGCCTATGGTAGGAATATACATAACTCTTCATTCAATAATACAATAGATACCCAAAAACCCACAACTAAACAAAACCCCCGCATACGCGGGGGTATTCTTTCAGCCTATTTTTTAAGCCACGAATCGAGTGTGTTCTTCATCTGCTTGAACACGGCAGGGGGCTTCAGTTCCGTCTTGCCCGCCATTCCGCTTATCACAAGGATCATCGCAAGCGGCCTCGTCGAATCTTTTTCATTTTCTTCGACGCTTTTTATCTGCCGGAATGCGATGGCGCGGGTATACTGCTCATCAACCTTCTTCAGGCTCTCAAGCCCCTCATGAAGATCAATGGGCTTTCCCGAATTCTTGAGTCGTTGGACCGCGACCTCGGGCGGAATGGAAATGAAAAAGGTCATATCGGGCACGAGGTAATCCTTGCCGAGGATCGCCCGATGCCATTCGTACAATTCTTCCATCGAAGCTCCGTGAGCGGAGCCATACGCGAAATTCGAAAGGTCATATCGATCTTGCACAACCCACTTCCCCGCACTCAATGCGGGCATGATGGTCTCATGCAAGTCAAAACAGCGGTCAGCCAAGAAAAGAAGTTGGCGTTCGAGTTCGGTAAGCGTCTTTCCATTTTCAAGCTTCGCGCAGATCTGATCGAGACTTCTTAAAAACTCCTTCGCCTTCTCGCCTCGCTCCACGCGCGCAAGAAAGGTGGAAAGGCCAAGAGCCACATCCAAAAATGCCACAGCCTTCCGAAGGTCGCGAATCTCTTCACTAGACAGCTCCCACCCCTCGATCACCGAGCGAATCGTACGGCCGAATGCGTTGTTCTTCGACGGTTCCGTATTCGACTGTACCTCAATACCCGTCTCTTCCAAAAAGGGAATGAGGTATTCCCTTGCAAGCGTGGTCTTCCCGCTTCCGGAAATACCTTCAATGAGAATGAATTTTCCTCGTTTCGTCATGGCGACTCCTTCGTATCATTGTAGCACCTGAAATTTTCACGTAATTTGCCGACTGTCCCCACACCAAGAAGCGCGGATGTTCCCCATCCGCACTTGTAGCACTTGATGGCCTTGTGCGTATAAATCGGAATGGCACACATCTCACCACCGCACTTATTGTGCATTCCCACATGACCCACCAGTTCGCGGTCATCTGGAAAATTGTGCATGAGCGCGTCACCAAACTCAGAAAGCACTATCTTTCTCATATTCATTAATCTCCTTTTAACGTGCTGTTAGCAAAATAGCGCGTACATAGCGGTTTGTCAAAATAAAATTAAAAAATAAAGCCCTTTCGGGCTTCATTTTTTAGTCTGTGATTTCAATACCCATATTACGGGCGCTGCCTTCGATGATCTTCATCGCGGCCTCCACGTCATTCGCATTCAAGTCGATCATCTTCTTTTCTGCGATATCGCGAAGCTGTGCGCGAGTAACCTTACCCACCTTTACCGTATGAGGAGTCGCGGAACCTTTTGTGATACCCGCTGCTTTCCTCAAAAGCGCTGATGAGGGGGATGTCTTCAATTTGAAATCGAAGGTTCTATCCTCATAGATGGTGATCTCCGCAGGGATGATATCACCCGCCATTTCCTGTGTCGCAGCATTGAACTGCTGGCAGAACTGCTGGATGTTCACACCGTGCTGACCAAGCGCAGGACCGATCGGAGGTGCCGGATTGGCTTTTCCTGCCTCAATTTGAAGTTTTAATACTGTTTTTATCGGCTTTGCCATAGATTACTTTTATACACTAAATTTTCTGGACTTGCAATGAGTCGAGCTCAAGGAGCGTATCGCGGCCGAATATCGGCACCAACACCTTCACTTTCCCATGCTCCTCGTCAATATCCGCGACCTTACCCTCCTGTTCTTTGAAAGGACCATCCGTTATCTTCACTATCTCGCCCACCTTGATGTCGATGGTGTACTTCGTTTCCTCTCCGCTCATCTTCGAAAGCAATGACTTCACCTCTTCTTCCGAAAGCGGGGTCGGCGTTGTGCTATCTGAGCCTACGAATCCGGTCACGCGAGGCGTATTGCGCACCACTGACCATGAATCGTGGTCAAGTATCATCTCCACCAACACGTACCCAGGGAATGTCTTTTCTTCCACCGTATATCGTTTACCGCTCTTCACTTTTATCTTCGTTTCTTTCGGAACGATGATGTTGAAGATCTTGTCGGCCATGAACATCGATTCAACGCGTTGTTTCAAATAACGCGAAACCGCATCCTCGTAGCCCGCATACGTGTGCACCGCATACCAGCGACGCTCATGGTTGATCGTTTGTTCTTTTTTTACGGTCATGATGTTATTATGAAATTATTTTTTCGAGCGCCTGCACAAACCCATAATCCAAGATGCCTAAGAACAACGCGAGAAACACTGAAAATATCACTACGAACATCGTGTAGCGAATGGTTTCCTCTCGTGTAGGCCAATTCACGCGCTTAAACTCCTGGCGCGCCTCCTGCCAAAAAACCCTCATGCGTTCAATCATATTTGACATAAATGTTATCGGAACAACTATACCACTTTAGAAGCGTTTAAATCAAGTCTTTTACACATCAAGGTTCTTCACAGATGCCGCGTGCGCCTGAATGAAGTTCTTGCGCGGTTCCACCGCCTCACCCATCAGAATATCGAACATCTTATCCGCCTGCACCGCATCCTCCACATTCACCTGCTTCAAGACCCTATTTGCGGGATTCAGGGTAGTTTCCCAGAGCTGCTCGGGGTTCATCTCTCCCAAACCTTTGTAGCGCTGGATATTCACTGATTCCTTTCCAAATGATTTCAAGACCTCCTGAAGTTTTTCCTCGTTGAACACGTACTGAACCTCCTTTCCTTTTTGGACGCGAAAAAGCGGCGGTTGCGCGATATAGAGGAATCCGCCATTCACGATCTGCGGGAAGTAGCGGTAGAAAAGCGTAAGGAGAAGCGTCCTGATGTGCGCGCCATCGACATCGGCATCGGTCATAAGCACTATCTTATGATAACGAAGCTTCTCGATATCAAACTGATCCGATATCGCGGTGCCCAACGCAACCACCAAAGAGCGGATTTCTTTATTCAAAAGCATCTTGTCGATACGTGCCTTTTCCACGTTCAATATCTTTCCCTTAAGCGGTAAGACAGCCTGCGTGCGGCGATCCCTTCCCTGTTTGCACGAACCTCCTGCCGAATCTCCCTCAACGATGAAGAGCTCTGATTCATCCGCGCGACGTGAGCTGCAATCGGCAAGTTTTCCGGGAAGCGTGAGCCCCTCGAACGCTCCTTTGCGCAACACGGTCTCTTTCGCAGCCTTCGCGGCCTTTCTCGCTTTCGCGGCGAGTATGTTCTTCTCGATTATCTTCCTCGCGTCCGCTCCATACCGCTCTAAAAATTCTTTCAAGCTTTCCGAAACAGCGGATTCCACCGCGGCGCGAGCTTCCGTATTTCCGAGCCTTGCTTTAGTCTGACCTTCAAATTGCGGTTCGCGAATCTTGATGGAAACAGCTGCCACAAGTCCTTCACGGACATCGTCACCCGTAAGATTCTCCTCCGCTTCCTTCAAATAGCCTTCGCGGCGCGCGTAATCGTTCAGCGTGCGCGTAAGCGCGGAACGCAATCCTGTAAGGTGTGTACCGCCATCAGGGGTGTAGATATTGTTTGCAAAACTCAATTCTTCAACCTCATTATCGCCCGTGTAAGCGAGGGCTACTTCAACATCAATACCATCAATTTCTTTTTGCGCGTAGAACAAATTACCGTGAACGGGCTGCCTCTCGCCCAAAAGATGCGCTAGGAGCGATAAAAGTCCCCCCTCGAAATAGAAGCTATAGTACGATTCCGGCTCCGTCCTTGCGTCTACCACATCAATACGAATGCTCTTCGTGAGGTAGGCCTGATTTCTCAGATAATCCAATATCTTCTTAAGGTCATACTCTATCTTATTGAAGATAGCGGGATCCGCGTAGAATGTGATGCGAGTCCCCGTCTTACCCGAGCTTCCCACTTTTTTTACATTGTACTGAGGGACACCGATTTTATATTCCTGAACATATGAACCGCCATCGCGCCACACTTCCGCCTTCAATTTGGTAGAAAGCGCGTTCACCACGGACACGCCCACTCCGTGCAATCCACCGGACACCTTATAAGAACCTTCCGCGAATTTTCCTCCCGCGTGCAATGTGATGAGTGCGGTCTCGAGTGCCGATTTCTTCGTCTTCGGGTGAATGTCAACAGGAATACCGCGGCCGTTATCCGTGATAGAAACGCCGCCATCCTTCATCAACTCAACCGTCACATGCGTGGCATATCCCGCCATCGCCTCGTCGATAGAGTTGTTTACGATCTCCCATACAAGATGGTGCAATCCGTCCGGGCCCGTAGAACCGATGTACATACCAGGGCGCTTGCGAACCGGCTCCAGTCCTTCAAGTACCTGAATATCTTTTGCACTGTATGATGCTTGTTCCTTTTTTATTTTTTCAGCCATAGGTGTGTTTTTTCTTTAAAAAATGAAGCCAAAAAAGCTCCACCAACATTCAAATTGTAGCACGAAAAACACCTAAAAACAACAGGCGATAAGGGCCTATTTTTCGCTTGAAACCTTGCGTTTTTTAAGCTTTCTGCGAATGAAAAATGCAACTAATAAAAGAATGGTAATTATCCCAAGTCCATAGACCACATACATGCCGAATTCGGCGAACTGGTCCGCATAAATGACGAACGCTTCACCGAGCGACCACCCCAAAAGCCCCGTAAGGAACGCTCTGATGCCCGAGCCCAAGAACGTGGTCACGAGGAAGTTCTTGATGGGATATCGCACCACGCCGCACGCAACGGAGATAAGTCCGCTCGGAACAACAGGAAGCATGCGTAATCCCGTAAGGGCGAATTCGTCCTTATAATTTCCTCTAAAATACCTGTTTATCTTTTCAATGTCCTTCCATGATACCCCTATCCATTTTCCCCATCGATTGATGATAGGTTCCCCTCCGATGTACGCGAGGGCATAAGGAAAAAGAGAGCCAACCGCGAAACCGAGTCCCGCGGGTACCGCTATCTTTACGAATATTTGAAAGAATGTCTCACCCAATAATCCACCAACGGGAATAAGAAAAAATCCCGCAGCAAGGAGCGAGAATGATGAAGGCATCGGTATCACTATTTCTTCGATTGCTGAGATGAAGAACACACCCCACGCGCCATAGTGTTGGATTATCGGGGTGATTTGTGTGATGAGGTCATTGAACATAGCGCGTGATATCTATATTCAAAATAGAGCAAAATAAGAAGAAGAGCAATGGAGTAAAATACTAAAAATATCCGCCGAACGGATATTTTAGTTAGTAGCCCCAAGGGGAATCGGACCCCTGTTTATGCCGTGAGAGGGCATCGTCCTACCACTAGACGATAGGGCCATCAAGCAAGAATTATTGTACGTGTTTTCACATAAAGCGCAATACTATTCCGCACTTTCATACAACCCCTTGCGACGCACCCACTCAGCATCCTGCCGCACCAAAAGCTCCTTTGCGCGCGCGGGTTCCGCCATCAGTTCTTTGACCACTTTTTCCAACCGCACTCCCTGCGAACCTTTCACAAGAATGAGGTCTCCCTTCTGTATCTTCGTTTCAAGAAACTCAGCCGCCTCATAGATATCCGTGAACTGAAAAACTATTTTATCCGACATCCCCTCCTTAATTGCGGCTTCCGCGATGAGTTTGCCGCGAATACCCACAGTCACCAACATATCGACATCCATCTTCTTCACCAACTTCCCCACTCCTTCGTGTACCTCAAGCGTGTACTTCCCGATTTCCAACATATCACCCAAAACCGCTATCTTTCTCTTCGCATTCAATGACTTCAATGTCTCAAGCGCCGAATGCATCGCGGTGGGCGCTGCATTATAGGTATCGTCTATCAAGAAACTCTCTCTGATGCCGCGCACGAGTTTCAATCGTCCCGCGGGAGCTTCATACGCGGAAAGGGCTTCCGCAATTCTTACCAAATTCAATCCAAAGATAAGCCCTACGACCGCCGCCGCGCCGATTGAATATGCCTGCGCCTTTCCCAACGCCCTATCGATGCGCACGGGCACGATACTTCCTCCATAGGTAAGTTTGCACGCAATACCCCCAGACTTTCCGTCAAAATTATTTGAAAAATTCGTCACGCGCACATCCGCCTTCTCATCAAATCCGAATGTCATCACCTGCGCGCGCGTTTGAGACTTTGCTTCCATTACAAGAGGATCATCAATGTTCAAAATTGCGAATCCTGTCGCGGGAAGCTGGTTTATAAGGCGCGCCTTCTCACGCATCACCGCTTCAGGCCCCGTGAAGAACTCGACATGCACGGGCACATCCCCCATTGCGGTAAAGATACCGATGTGCGGCCGCGCAATCTCCAAAAGATATTTCATATCGCCCGGTCTATCAATGGCATACTCAAGCACCAAAACTTCGGGATATTCCTTCGATTTCACTATCAATCGCCACATGGAAACGCATATCACCTTGAGCCAAAAGAAGGCTCCTCCCGCCGTTTCCCAATCGCCCAAAATCGCAAGAGGAAGCCCCAATTCATTATTGAAATTTTTTGCGGGGGCGCGTACCGTTCGCTCGGCTGCGAGGACCGTTCTCACCGCCTCTTTCGTTGAGGTCTTTCCCACGCTTCCTGTGATGCCCACGATACCCGGCGAATATCGCGCGAGGGTCGCTCGAGCGAGTGTTCGCAGAATGTACTTTAAGATATTTAAAAGCAACTGTTTCATTTTTTAATTGCTCTTTGCGTTATCCTCCACATCGGGTGGAATATTGTAATAGTTCAATACAAATTGCGCGAGGTCCTTGAATTTCGGCACTACCGTCTGGCCCGCAAGCGGTTTGTCCGGCTTTTCAAGCTTCATCAGTATCACGAATTTCGCATCTCCCGCGGGCGCAAATCCCATATATGAATGGATAAGGTCGGTCATAGAATATTTCCCATTTTCTGGAATATAGGCCGTACCTGTCTTTCCCGCCACACGATATTGTGGAATCGCCGCAAGCACATTTTTAATGACCGCGTGTTCCATCATCTTCGCCACCTTCGCCGCCGTATCGCCCGACATCACGCGCCGTACCACGTAAGGCTTGCTGTCTGCGTGCACATAGGGACGCATGAGAAGTCCGCCGTTCGCAATCGCGGAAAACGCGGAAATCAATTGCACCGGCGTTATGCTCGTTCCCTGCCCATATGACGCTGTTGCGTAATCCACGTCTTGCGCATCCTTACGCTCAAGGTTATATAAACTGCCGGATACTTCATCGGGCAGGTCGATATTGGTAAGCGCTCCAAGCCCGAACTTCTTCAGATAATCATAGAACGTCTTTCGGCCAATCCGCTGTTCGGCCCATATCGCACCCGTATTCACCGAATCGTCAATCACGCCCGTCATCGAGATTTTCCCATGCGCTACATGATCCCAGTTCGTGATGGTCTTACCGTTCAAAGTAACAAATCCTTTATCCACATATGTAGTATCGGGCGTGAATGTTCCAGAATCGATTCCCGCAACCATGGTGAGCGGCTTAAAAACGGACCCCGGCTCATAGACCTCCTGCACCGAAGGATTCAAAAATGTTCTAAACTTTGATTTCCCATATTCATTGGGATCGAATGATGGCGCGTTAGCCATCGCCAATATCTTTCCCGTTTTCGGTTCCTCAATAAGAATGGTGCCGCCTGCCGCATGGTGCTCCTCTACCAATTTTGAAAGCGTCTGCTCCGATTCCGCTTGAAGAGTGCGGTCAATGGTCAACTGCACATCATTGCCCGCGGCCAACGTATCATTATCAAATTTCTCGATTCCATACAGTCCCGTCGGCTCAGGATTCTTTTCCGTTTTTCCCACGAATCCCAAAAGCTGAGACGCAAGCATTTGAAACGGATAATAGCGATATTGAGAATCGCTTACCTCCACACCATCAATATGCAGCGCGGATACCGCGTCTACTTCTTCCTGCGTTGCATTATCGGCAAGTGAATAATAAAACATCTTCTTATCCGATAATGCGGTAAAAAGACGCTTTTCATCGATATTTACGATAGGCGCAAGCTCCTTTGCCGCCAGTGCCGGATCCTTTATATCTTTCGGTACCGCGACAATGTGCGGGAAATCCTTATTCAATGCCACGGGAATACTATTGCCATTCTTATCCGTAAAAAGTATCTGCCCGCGGCGCAATACCTGATGCTCCGCCAGCTGATCGCGGGCAGCCGCTTTTTCAGAATAAGAAGCACCCTTATCGATTTGAAGGGTGTATAACTTCCACCCTAAAAGGGTGAAGATGAGGCTGAAGAAACTAAAGAGAATAAAAAACCTTGCCTTCATTGTTTGCTCGTGAGATACTGCGGCCGTTTCTCGAGCGTGAGGCCAGAATCACTCGCCACCGCTTCCAGTTTCGCGGGGTCTAACAGGCGATAATATTCATTTTTAAGATCTGCATTCGATGTCTTTAATGCAACAAGTTGTCCTTTCAACGTATCCAACTCATGTCGTTTTTCAACTAACGATCCTGTCTCAACGATATAGAACGATCCGCCCACTAATAATACCGCAAAAAGCGCAATGAGAAAATATCTGATATCTTTTTTCTTTTGTGGACAAATAATGGTCATGCTATTTTTTTAAATTATGTAAGTTGAATTGCTCTTAGTTTTGCGGAACGACTTCTTGGATTTCTTTTTATCTCTTCTCGCGTGGGTGCAATCGGTTTTTTCGTAAGACTTTTTGCTCTCCCCGCCTTCACCAGCTCGTTAAATCTTCTTTTTACTATCCTGTCCTCTGAAGAATGAAACGATATCACCGCTACCCTTCCCCCACTCTTCACACATTCATTCAAATTTCCCAATATGGACTCTACATTCTCAAACTCGCGGTTCACGTAGATTCTCAAAGCCTGAAATACTTTCGTGGCGGGATTCACCTTGCCATTCCTGAATCGTGCGGGGAATGCCGAGGCAACCACTTCCGCAAACCTTGTCGTCGTGAGTATCCGTTTCTTTCTTCGTTCCTCCACGATGCGCTTCGCTATCTGTCGTGAGAACCTCTCATCACCGAACTTCCAGAAAATATCGGCAAGTTCTTCCTCCTTCAATCCATTCACCACTTCCGCGGCGGTCTCTCCCTCTTTTGCATACCGCATATCAAGCGGACCTTCGTATTGAAAGCTGAATCCTTTCTCCGCACTCTCAATTTGGTCTGATGAGAATCCAAGATCGAGAAGCAATCCATCCGCGTGTGGCAACTTTTCCTTTTTTAAAATATCGGGAATTTGTCGATAATTCGCGTTTCGCACCAGCACCCTTTTCCCGCGCGATTTATTTTCCTTTTCAAAGCGAGAAACGGCGTCATTATCCCAATCGGTTCCAAGTAACATTCCCGCCGCTCCCACTCGTTCTAGAATCGCTTTTGAATGACCTCCCCCGCCAAGGGTACCGTCGATAAAAAATTCTCCGGGCTTTGGATCAAGAATCCGTATTGTTTCATTTAAAAGAACGGGCTCGTGCATATCTTATATGCCAAGCTCTCCGAGCTTCTCGGCAATTTCATCCGACGCGGATTCGGTCTTTGCTTTATACTCATCCCACTTCTCCGCATCCCAGATCTCAAGACGATTGTAGAGACCGGCTACAACCACTTGTTTTTTGAGCCCCGCGTATTCGCGGAGATAATCTGGCACGAGGATTCTTCCCTGCACATCCACCTTCACGTCCGTAGCGCCCGCAAGCATAAGACGCGCAAATGCGCGGGAATT
>JAKANQ010000007.1 GCA_021812365.1 bacterium | reverse complement strand
CTACAACCACTTGTTTTTTGAGCCCCGCGTATTCGCGGAGATAATCTGGCACGAGGATTCTTCCCTGCACATCCACCTTCACGTCCGTAGCGCCCGCAAGCATAAGACGCGCAAATGCGCGGGAATTCGCCTGTGCAAGTGGAAGCGATACTAATTTCTTCGCCAAATTGTCCCACTCATGCAAGCTGAATACAAAAAGACAGTGGTCCAGGCCGCGAGTCACAATAGCACCATTCGCAAACAATTCGCGAAACTTCGCGGGAACCGCTAAACGGTTCTTATCGTCTACATTATGTTTGTATTCTCCTAATAGCATTGGTGCGGTGTTTGTTTCCTACTTATCCCCAGAATGAGGCCTTATCCACATAGTTATCCACTTTCCCCCACATCTCCACATTAGTATACCACCATGCGACACGCAGTCAAAACATAGAAAAAGAGCGGGAATGATCCGTTTATCTCTTTATTTCCTACATTTTTTTCCACTCACTCAAAGTTATGCACTGTTCGTTTTTGCACATTTTTAGATTCCTATTTTTTAGTCCATTCCCCACCGTTCAGACACTTGGTAATTACGGATGCTCTCGGGCAATAAATGATGAAAAATAATTCGTAATAAATTTCTTCTACTGATACAATTAGAAAATACTTATGTTTAAAGGAGCGCGAAACTTATTTAAGAAAGCGGGGCCAGGGATAGTGACGGGAGCGGCTGACGATGATCCGTCAGGCATTGCGACCTATTCGCAAACAGGCGCGCAGTTTGGGTATGCACAACTTTGGACCGCGGCGGCAATGTTGCCATTTATGGTTGCGATTCAAGAAGCGTGCGCGCGCATTGGCGCGGTTACCGGCAAGGGACTCGCGGCGGTAGTAAAAGAGAATTACAGCAAGAAGATTCTCTATACGATGGTGTTTCTCATTGTTCTTGCAAACACGATTAATATTGGCGCGGACTTAGGCGCTATGGGTGCCGCCGCGCAACTCATCATCCCCATCCCCTTCGGCGCACTCGTACTCCTTTTTACCGCGCTTATTTTGGTGTTAGAAATTTTTGTATCATACAAAACCTACGCAAAAATTTTGAAATGGTTTGCTCTTTCGCTTATCTCCTACCCCCTCACTTTATTTCTCGTGCATCAGCCTTGGGGAGAATTACTGAGAGCAACGTTTGTTCCGCACATTGAATTTAATTTTGCATTCCTCTTTATCATTACCGGCGTCTTTGGCACTACCATCTCTCCCTATATGTTTTTCTGGCAAGCATCCGAGGAGGTAGAGGAGGAAAAAGAAAAGCATATGATTCACGAAGGAGTACCCACAATGACGCAAAAATTTATGCGCCGGTTGCGTCTTGATACATTTTTCGGAATGCTTTCATCCGAAATCGCAACGTGGGCAATCATTGTCGTAGCAGCTACCGTCCTCCATGCAAACGGCGTGTTTGATATTCGCACCGCCGCGGACGCGGCAAAAGCAATTGAACCCTTGGTGCACACATTTCCGAATGCGGGCTTTCTTGCAAAATTAATTTTCTCAACCGGTATCATCGGGCTCGGACTTCTCGGAGTCCCCGTGCTTTCCGCATCCGCTTCGTACGCGCTTTCAGAAACATTAAGTCTTAAGGAGGGTTTAAATTTAAAACTCAAAAAAGCACACGGATTTTACGGCATCATCACCATCGCCACCATTATCGGACTCATAATTAATTTCGTCGGCATTGACCCGATGCGAGCCTTGGTCTTTACTGCGGTATTCAATGGCGTCGCCGCTGTTCCCCTCATCTTCGTAATCGCACTCGTGGCGCGTAATAAAAAGATTATGGGAGAATATAGGAGCGGCGCGCTTTCCAACACATTCGTCTGGGCAACATTTGTGCTTATGGCGCTTTCCGCAATTCTCCTCTTCGTCACGCTCGGAAAAGGAATATAGGAATTGCATTTCTGCATTTTGGCTGCTATAAATATCCATACAGGGCAATTAGCTCAGCTGGTTAGAGCGTTGCATTCACATTGCAAAGGTCACTGGTTCGAATCCAGTATTGCCCACTGACATAAAAACACATACCTCAAAGGCATGTGTTTTATATACACGCAAAAATTGTGTTCTTTTTAGGCATTGTTTATAATTATAATGAGCTCTTGTAATCATAGGGCGTCTGCGGGAATAGCCTTGAGAAAGGTGGACCGCAGCTCCCGAAACTACTGCCGGAAAGCAGTAAAATAGCCCGAAAGGGACGGGGTGGCCTACCTGAAAAGGAAAGTTTGGCCATTCTTGGCTCCCCGGTCTTGGACGCTCGTGACTCCCCAACAAAAAACACCCCTTTCGGGGTGTTTTTCGTGAACTACTTGAGTTCTACCACTGCACCGGCTTCTTCGAGTTTCTTCTTCAACTCTTCCGCCTCTTCTTTCTTCATTCCCTTCTTCACCTCCTTCGGAGCTCCGTCAACGAGGTCCTTTGATTCTTTCAAACCGAGGCCCGTTGCTTCCTTCACGATCTTGATGACGTTGATCTTCTGTTCACCGCCATTGGTGAGAACTACATCCCATGCAGTCTTCTCTTCTGCCGCTGCGCCTCCTGCCGCAGGTCCCGCAACTGCCATCGCAGCCGCTGATACTCCGAACTTCTCTTCGAGCGCCTTTACGAGCTCAGAAAGTTCCAAGACCGACATTGATTCAACTTTCGAGATGATATCGTTAAATTTTTCCATAGTGTTGTTTAATTAGTTTTCTTCGACTTTTCATTCAATACATAGAGGAACGAACGGATCGGAGAACCAAGCATATAGACCAACTGACCCAAGAGAACCTCTCTTGAAGGCAACTGACCGATGCGTGCCACATCCGCCGCCGGAACGAATTTCTTCTCATCCACCTCATATCCGCCCAAGATCTTCAGAAGCTTATTCTGCTTTGAAAATTTATACGCGGCGCCTGCCGTCTCAACCATATCCTTGGGAGAGAATACGACACCCGTCTGGCCTTCAAATTGCGTAGGATCAAATTCAATTCCTTCCTTCGCGAACACATACTTCAAAAGACGCTTCTTGATGACACTCATCGTGCCGCCGAGCGCGAACACCTCCTTGCGGAATGCGTTCAATTCATTTGCAGTAAGGCCCGTAAAGTCCGTGATGACCACAGACTGACTTCCCTTCAATTCCTTTGCACCTTCTTCTATCTGTGTAATTTTTTGTGCTTTTGTTTTCATGTTTTGCTGAGGCATTGCCGAAGAAAAACACCCCGTGAGATACTAAATATCATTTTTCGTCCTTTGCTTCAAAAATCGTTTTCCCCACGCAGTTTTTAGATATAACTCGCGATGAGCCGCATCTTTGCTACTCCTACTTGCTTCGTAATATACGAGCAAAAGTGGTAAACGATTTTTGGTGCTGGGAACTCTTCCCTTGTTATGTTCCTCAAAACGTTTTCGAAGGTCGGATGTTTTGCCGACATAATACATCCCGTCCTTCACGCTTTTCAAAACATATACGTAATACATATTCAGTTATCTCACGGGGTATTTTGTTCGCTATGCTTCCAAAATAAAACCGCGACCTTTGCCGCAGAGAGATTTGCCCTAAATGGGCCACTCCTCGGTAGGACTTATGTCACTTTATCGCGACGCCTACTTTCTACGGGTTGCTTGTATATAGTACTAAATCCGCCTAAAAAGTCAATAAAATCTTCTTTCTTATTGAGGTGAGCTAATACCCCCAAGAAAAGGACTGTAGATAAATACAGGCGAAGCCACCCTTGCCTTGAGGAACATCCCGCAAGCCGCGAAGGTGGCTGAGGGGGAAGAAATTTTTCAGCAGAAAAATATTCTGGTTCCGAGAGGTAGGGGTGGATGAGCTCTCAGCCATGCTTGTGAGACCTTTGGTTCTGAAAGGTAGGAAGAGAGCCGAATTCCCTACAATTCCTTATCTAAATCCTCCAAAAGTTTTTTGGCTTTGTGAGAAAGCGATTTAGGAAGCTTTGCGCTGAGATGGATGTGAAGGTCGCCTCTTGATGAGCCGAACATCCCAAACTTGGGCATACCACGCCCCGAAACCTTGAGTGGCTCGCTTAAATTGAAGCCTGCGGGAATTTTTACCGAATACTTCACGCCGTCAATGTCCGCCATCTCAATATCCTTCTCCAAAAGCGCGTCGGTGACCTTTATCTCCTTCTCGGTCACGAGGTCCTCTCTCCGTCGCTCGAAATGCGAATGAGGCTTTATGCGTACCACCACATACAGATCGCCCGTACCGCTTCCAAACTCTCCAGCCTCGCCCATTCCGGCAAGTTTGATGACCTGCCCGTCCTCAACTCCTTTTGCAATATCGATATCAACCTCGCGGCTGCTTACTTTCCTTCCCGTACCCTTGCATTCGTGGCATTTTTCGTTGGGCACTTCCCCTTTCCCGCGGCATTCGGGACACACTCGCGTCTGCATAAAATTGCCAAGGATGGTCCTTCGCTCCTCGCGAAGCTCTCCCCTGCCCTTACACTTCGTACATTTTGAAAGTCCTTTGCTCTTTTCATATCCCAATCCCGCGCAGTGAGGACACTCCACATATGTTTCAAATCGAAGCTTTCGCTTCACGCCCGTAAATGCCTCCTCAAGGGTTATGGTCTCGTGCGCCTCGATATTGGCCCCGCGCTTATACGCGGGCTTCCTCGCGCCGCCACCCATCCCTCCACCGAAAAAAGTTTCGAAGATATCACCGAGGTCTCCCATATCCTCGCCAAAGTTCACATTCCATTGCGCGCCCTGACCTCCGAATCCCGCGAATCCTTCCCACCCCGGCATCGGACCCTGTCCACCCATATTGTCCGATACATTCCCGAAACGGTCGTATTGAGCTCGCTTATCCTTATTGGAAAGCACTTGGTACGCCTCGTTCACCTCTTTGAATTTCGCCTCGTTGCCAGTCGCCTTATCAGGATGATACTGGTGCGCCAATTTACGATATGCTTTTTTGATATCGTCTTCAGAAGCGCTTCGTTCCACGCCTAAAATGTGATAGTAGTCTTTGCCCATATTACGGTAAAATTACGAACTCGCGATTGCGCGTTTCGTAATTTACCGTTGCAAAATTGGCCGCAATGAGCAATTTATAAATTAGAAACGCTATAAAATCCACCAGCCAATACACTAAAAATCCAAATCCTTTGAGCAAGAAGAAAAGTGCCACCGCAACCCCTACAGACATAAGTCTCTTCATCAACTCGGAAAAACCGCTCAGATATTTCGCAATAATACGGTAGACCTCGTTCAACACGCTTTCCTTCGAATTCAAAGGGCCCACCTTCTCCTCCACCGCCGCTTTCAACTGATTTGAGAAATTATCAATAATCTGATTCTTCACCTTTACTGGAATTTCCGAAATACCATTGCTTGTGATGATGGGAGCAGTATTCGCTCTAAATGAGGTGCTATTCACCTCTGCTAATGCAAACTGATGGAAGAAGTCCGTAACCGTTTGATTGGGAGAAACATTGGGAATCCAAATATTCACGATGGGTTGAGACGCGTTCAGTACCTGCTTCACAAATTCTCGCCCCACCCCTTCCGCACACGTTCCCCCGAGAGAGAAACACTGCATATAGAACAAGATGCTGACTCCAATAAGCACGCCCGTCACCAATCTTGGTGTCACTAATTTTGTGATTGCGAAGAATCGTATCTTGATGCTATTTGCAAGGTGCGCCCTCCCCTGTCTTAGGCCCGCCACCACAAAAACAAAAAAGAGGAAAAATCCTATCGCGAGAGGCCATAATTCCGTACGAATTCTGCTCAAGAAAAATAATATCGGGAGACACGTCTCCACAAATGCAATACTAAACATCACTGAACGGTGCTTTATAAAGAATACGTTCAATATGTTTACCACAAGAAACATGAACAACGCGAGAATGCCAAGCCAAAGAAATCCATACTGAAGCGAGGATATGAATTCGTTCAACTCATATATCATCGCCATACTTGAACCCACGGAAAACAACGCGAGGATGGAAATTTTAAGGATGCTAAAATCGACTTCCTCAACTTTTGACTGACTCACGATAGAAGGTTCGTTATTCATTCCGTGGGGAGCAATTGAATATTAATTGATGGTTTGACTCGGCTTTTATGCGTATGTTCCCGTTATTCCGTCTTAGGCTCCGAAGGAGCTTCGGGTCCCGCTTCGGGACCGCTCTTATTATCTTTATACATCATTTCTCCTATCTTTTGAAGCTCTGATGAGAGATCCTGCGTTGTATTCTTTATCGCCTCAACATCATCTTTTTCCTTTGCTTCTTTCAACGCAACTATCTTCTTCTCGATATTTTCCTTCATATCCGCGGGAACTTTATCCCCCGCATCGCGAAGACTTTTTTCAGCGACGTATATCATCGATTCCGCCTGATTCTTCACCTCAATGACCGCGCGCTTTTTCTCGTCTTCCGCCGCGTGCTGTGCCGCTTCCTGCTTCAAACGTTCAATCTCTTCCTTATTCAAACTTGTTGAAGCCTCTATCTTCACTGACTGCGTCTTTCCCGATGCTTTATCTTTCGCTGAAACGCTCAAAATACCATTCGCATCGATATCGAAGGTCACCTCAACCTGCGGCATGCCGCGCGGCGAAGGCGGAATTCCATCAAGGATGAAGCGGGCGAGCGTTTTGTTGTCGCTCATCATGGGGCGCTCACCTTGGCCAATATGAATTTCCACTGATGTCTGATTATCCGCCGCTGTTGAAAAGACCTGTGTCTTCGCGGTGGGCATCGTGGTGTTCTTCGGAATCATCGGCGTAGCCACGCCACCCAATGTCTCAATGCTGAGCGATAACGGCGTCACATCAAGCAAAAGAATGTCTTTCACATCACCTTGTAAGATGCCCGCTTGAATGGAGGCTCCAATCGCCACTACCTCATCAGGATTGATTCCCTTATGCGGCTCCTTATTAAACAATTTTTTCACCGCCTCTTGTATCGCGGGCATTCTCGTCTGACCTCCCACAAGGAGCACCTCGTTGATATCCTCAAGCTTCATTCCTGCGCCCTTCGGCTGAGGAGCGGTCACCGCCTCCTTCACAAGCTCGATGGAGTGGTCGATAAGGTCGCGGACAAGGTCCTCAAGTTTCGCGCGCGTAAGTTTCAATAAGAAATGTTTCGGTCCCGTCGCGTCGGAACTTATATACGGAATGTTGATTTCCGTTTCCATAGAAGTTGAAAGTTCATGCTTTGCCCTTTCCGCCGCTTCTTTCAAACGCTGGATAGCGAGAGGGTCCTTTGAGATATCAATACCTTCCTGTTTCTTATATTCTGACACGAGGAAATCGATTATTCTCTTATCAAAATCATCGCCGCCAAGATGCGTATCACCGCCCGTCGCTCGCACCTCGACCGTCTGTTCTTTTGATTCCGCATCATATCCTATCTCAAGCACGGAGATGTCGAATGTACCACCACCGAAATCGTATACCGCTATCTTCTCGTTCTTCATTCTGTTCGCACCATATGCGAATGCAGCCGCAGTCGGTTCATTGATGATGCGGCGCACTTTGAATCCCGCGATCTCTCCCGCGTTCTTCGTTGCCTGACGTTGACTGTCATCGAAATATGCAGGCACGGTGATAACTGCCTCATCCACCTTCTCGCCAAGCTTTGCCTCCGCATCAACTTTAAGTTTTTGCAATATCATTGAAGATATCTCCTCGGGGGTATACCATCGGTCGCCCATCTTCACGTCCACGCCCCCCGATGCCGATTCCTTGATTTCATAAGGAAGCCACTTACTATCACGCTGAACTTCCGCGTCACTCCACTTTCTTCCGATAAGACGCTTCACCGAAAAAATGGTGTTCTTCGGATTCACTACCGCCTGACGCTTCGCCAAAAGCCCCGAAAGCCTCTCATTTGCCTTGCTCATCGCAACAATTGAAGGCGTGGTTCGGTTACCCTCCTGATTCTCAAGAACCTTCGGTTCGCCGCCATCCATCACCGACATCGCAGAATTCGTAGTACCAAGGTCAATTCCTAAAATTTTTGCCATATATTTATTGATTATTTGTAATTATTGTTTTGTTTCGCCTTTTGAAACTCTCACCCTCGCCGCTCGCACCACCTTGCCATACAACACATACCCTCGTTCAACCTCTTCCGCTACAGCCCCCTCCGGATATTCCGAACCCATCTCTCCTATCGCTTCGTGCTTTGTGGGGTCGAACATCTCTCCTTTTGTTACCACAATCTTCTCAAGACCGTGCCGCTTTAATACGTCTTCCAACTGTGTCTTGATAAGCACCATTCCCTTCATTACCGCGGGATTGGATTCTCCCGTTGCAATGATTCCCAAGTCAAAACTGTCTAACACCGTTATGAGATCGCGAATGATGTTCTCATTCCCCGTTCTCAATAATGCACCCAAACGTTCCGCTTCCTCTTTTTTAAAATTGATAAGGTCCGCTTTCGCGCGCCGCCATCCATCCAAATACTCATCTCGCTCCCGCATACATTGATCCAGTTCCGTTGATACCCCCTCTTCTTTTTTTATTTCTTCATCCATGATTATGGTTCTTTCTTTTGTTTTGACACTTTCGACTTCGTAAGCGCCTTAAATAGATTCACTGATTTTTGATAATCCATCCGTTTGGGCCCGATTGAGAACAGCAGCACATCCCTCCCCCCATCACAGTAGCGCCCCACGATGACCGACAAATGTTCGCTTTTTGTGACTGGACTTTCCCCGATGAACACGCGCGGCCACGCATCACCATCCTCCCACCAATCCCGTTTCTTCTGAAGACGCTCCTCCAACAACTCAAAATCCTTCACTACATTCACAAGCTCTTCTTTCGCACTCGTCTCAAGATGCGAGAGGAGCTCACGAAGTCCGCTCCCGTAGAATGTATCGGATGCGACATCATATCCCACGCTTAATCCATTCAGATATTCGGATATTCCGTGTACCATCGTCTTCATATCGTTCTCAAAAAGGTCGTGTTTTGACCCTTCCTCTTCATCACTCTCTAAAAGCTCATTCACAAAGAATCGATACGCTTTATTCGTGGGATACCGCCCGCCCGAAGGATGGGTCTGGTAAAAGAAACCGTTTTCGGAGAGCTCATTCAGCTCCCACCGAATCATCGCCGGCTTAATGCCGAAATCGTGAAGCTCATAGAGATATTCTGACGTGATGGGCTTCCCCGCCCGTATGAAATCTCTTACCGCAATCTCAAGAATTTCTCGCGTACGATCCTTCATTCGTAAAAGTATAAGATTAGCACTCAAGTGCGTCAAGTGCTAAAAATAGATAATACTTAAAAGAATATTGACAATATTCATTTTTTTGTTATTATAGTTTTAGCAATTTACCCATTCACGGGAGGTATTCAGTGTTCTACATCACACGCAACAATAAGTTCGGCGTGTCTCTATTCTTCGGCGCGCTCTTAGGAATGCTTTTCATGATGAGCGCGAATGACATTCTGAGAGGGCTCATCACCGCTTTTTTCGTGATGTATCTTTTTGAGGTCTATTTCGGCCTCAATGAGGAGTTGGGTAGCGAAGCCAATGCCCGCCACGGCGTCCTGAATGATCCATTTCTCATCTTGAACCTCTTTATCTTATTCATTCCCCTCGTGTTCGGCCTCATAAGCACCATCATTTTGCTGGCTGTGGGGCCCCTTAAACAGAGCGCCTTTGTTGTCGGCATGGCGTGCACGGTCAGCAGCTATACCCTGTTTCAAGTGTTACTCTGGCTCGCAAGCCATATTTCTGCGAAGCATTAAAAAATCCCCCGCAAACGCGGGGGGTATTTTTATATTAGGGGCAGGTCACTGACGCAGTGGTAAGAGTTCCCGTATTGCTTACACTTATTCGATAACACGTCCCTCCGGGAGATACAAGCACCACACCCGCGCTCGATGTCGAAAAACCGACATCACCCGCGCTTTTCAATGTGGAAAGCGTGCCCGCAAGGCTCGCCCCGCCAAGCCCAAGCTTTCCCGCAATAGTCACGTTTCCCGCAAAATAGCCGTCTTTCCAATTTGCTCCCGAACCTCCAAGGTCAAATGCATTCGATGAATTAGGAACAAGATTGGAATCAAATGTTGCCGCCGAGATGCGCGAGATTGCACCATACCAAGAACGCGCAACCTTCGCCCTGTCCACAGTCGTATTGTAATTAAGAGTAAGATTGACCTCCACCACCGCCGGCCCCCCCGAAGTTTCCGATTTGGTCACGGTAAAATTACCGACCGTCACGTTGCTATCGGTCAATGCGTTGGTGGATACGACGCCATTACTATCCGTTTGCGTCAAAAAGATGCCCGTTGACGATGCGTCTGTATAAATGACCATTCTATCGGAAGAGGTAGCGCTCATCCTAAGAGAAAGCGAAGTGCTTGCAACCCCTGCCGGATTTTCAATAAGACTCGCTTGTCGCACAAGCCTTTGAATGGTATCAGCCACAAATGAGACCTGCTGGCTTACATTATTGGCTGAATTCTGCCGCACCTCAGTCTGCGTAATGGAGGTGAGAATATTTACAAGAAATATCGCGCTTACCGAAAAAATAATCGCGTACAAGAGAAGCTCCACGAGCGTAAATCCACTCCTCTCGCTTCGCATACGCTCAATCATATCTTTTTTTACCGCCTTCATCTTATTAATCATATCACATCATTTGTAATACACGCGGTTCTTCACGCGAAAATCAATATATCCCAAATTTTCAAATTTCGTCCTTTCCTTTAATGTTTTGAATACGTTTACGAGATCATTGGGAACGAAATCCAAACTGAATTTGAACACGGTACCATAGGTATTTTGTATCTCCCATTCGCGAAGTGATATGTCCTTTATAGACACGGAATCAATGGCAATACCGCTTTCTTTCACATCACGAATCGTTTCAAAAATATGCTCGAGTGCTTCTTTATCGTTGAACACCGGACTACCAAGAGAAAGCGTGCTTGTATTCTCATCTTGAATCTTGAGAAGCAATGAACCGTATACTTGAGGCGCAAGAAAGAACGCAATCCCATTCGGATCGAATCCAACACATGTATCGGAACACCAGACTCCATTGAATTCTCTTTCCTGAATTGCAACGGAAACAGTGCGATGGATAAGACTCGTTGTTATGGTGAGTGCTCCCGCGGCGGGAATACCCGTATCAATAATGGTGCGGACGTTCATCCAATACAATATGTTTCCAGAACCGAGCCAACGCGCGAGAACGCCACGCTCATCAAGCTTCTTGATAAGAAGCTGTTTTAATTCGTCGCTTGTGGCGACACGATTACCCTGAATGGTGATTGCTCTTACCTGTATTATCTTTGAAAAAAAGACAAGATAGAACATTCCCAGCAATAAAAGGAGGGATGAACCCGCAAGCGCCCAAAAAATAACACGATGTCGCCGACGTTGCTTTTTCCTTGCGGGAGTAAGCGCATCACTTGAATCTCTAAAAGAAGTCATCATGCTTATGGATATACGCGAATTGGAAATGAATAATCTTGCGACACTCCCCCTCCCCGAATCGAAATGCTTACAATGAAATCACCTTCATACTGCCATGCATGGCTCAATAATTTTACGGAATCTCCGTCAACCGTACCGCTATCGGTCGTAGTATCTCCCCAATTCACCGAATAGGATAATCCTCTATTCACTGAAAATATGATAGGTACATTTACCTTTGTAGCAACCGTCGCGGGTACCGCAGGCGTTGAAAATCCTGATCCTGAAGGTACGGACAATGTGCCGACATTATTAGCCCCAATTGTTTCTATCGTAAGCGGATTCAGTGGACTCGTTGAACTTGCTCCGAGGAGCGACTCGGCTGAATGAACAAGCCCATTTCCCACACTCGCCAATCCATCGGAAACTTTTTCTTTGAAATAGTCGAGGATTCCCTTCTTCGCTTCGCTTACCACGCCTCCCGCAACTTCGGTTGCGGTCTGAGTTACTTTCTTCCCAACTTCCGCTTTTTTCTTTTCAACATATTGCTCCGCTATTTGTTTTTTCTCTTCCAACGAACCTCCGCCCACGCTCCACCAGTTCACGTACGCCTTATATCCAAAATAGATGATAGCAATGGTGATTCCCGCCCATATTATTTTCTTGAGAAACTCCATTATTTTCATTGTAACATAGAAATTAGGCGCACTATAAATTAAAAAACCGCATCACTGCGGTCTTTTAATCTTTTGTTATTTTCCAATCTCTTCTTTTCCCACATACGCCTGCAACGCCTTAGGGACTCTAACGGTTCCCTCTTTTGTCTGATTATTTTCGATGATGCCGATGAGCACGCGACCTATCGCAAAACCCGTCGCATTCAACATATGGATGAGCTTCTTCTCGCCATCTTTTGTCTTATATTTGATATTCATGCCGCGCGATTGGAAATCCGTGGTATTGGAACAGGAATTTGTCTCTCGATAGCTCCCCTGCCCCGGTAACCATGTCTCCACGTCGAATTGGCGCGCGTCCGTCCAACCCATATCACCCGTGCAAATTTCCACCACGCGATATGGAAGCTCGAGTTTCTGCATCAATTCTTCCTGGCAAGAAAGTAAAAATTTATGCTCTTCCTCCGAGTGTTCGGGGTGCGCGAATGAAAACATCTCCACCTTATCAAATTGGTGCACGCGTAAGATTCCTTTCGTATCCTTTCCATAGGAACCTGCTTCGCGTCTGAAGCATGTTGAAAATGCCACATACCTTCTCGGCAACTCGCTCTCCTCAAACACTTCATTCATGTGGATGGGGCCCATCGTATGCTCCGAACTTCCCACGAGATAGACATCATCTTTTTCAAAATAGTAGCGCTCTTCTTTTTGATCTGCCGCGAGGCGTCCCATTCCTTCATAGACCTTCGGCTTAATCATCACCGGTGGAACCGCGGGAATGAATCCTTTTTCCACCAAGGTGTCCATCGCCAACTTCACGAGCGCAAACTCAAGAAGCGCCGCTTCACGCAAAATATAACCAAATCGGCTTCCTGAAACTTCCGCGGCTTTTTTTACATCAATGAGTCCGAGTTTTTCGCCAAGCGTAAGATAATCTTTCGGCGTGAAATCAAAATCGGGTTTTGTTCCCACTT
Source organism: bacterium (assembly GCA_021812365.1). Classification (GTDB taxonomy): domain Bacteria; phylum Patescibacteriota; class Minisyncoccia; order UBA6257; family GWB1-50-10; genus CAIKKG01. The sequence continues at coordinate 13,765 of JAKANQ010000007.1, read as the reverse complement.
CGCGAAGAACTTTATTTTCACTCTCATCCTTGCCCACCGATACATCATCGAATGGAATATTCGGGATGCGGGACAAAAGATCATCACGCATCTTCTTAAGTTCCGCCTGTTCATTTTCGATATCCGAAAGACGCTTCTTTAAGAACTGCGCTTTGCTTAAGAGATTCTCGCTCTGCCCCGCGGAAAGCTCCTTGCTCAACGTATTCTGTTCCGCTTTCAGCTGATCGTATGCGGTTGTTTTGGCGCGCCAATCTTCATCCGCACGCAAAAATTTATCCACGATCTTCGGATCTTGGTGCTTGCTCTCCATTCCCTTCTTCACTTTCTCCGGATTTTCTCTAATGAATGTAATGTCTAACATAGTAGTGATTTTATTCTTCTTTTCTCATAAGCGGAAATATGACCGTCTCACGGACCGACTTGTCCATAAGAACCGCGAATAAACGCTCTGACATGCCAAATCCCGCGGCGGGAGGCATTCCGTATTCAAGCGCTTCCACAAAATCTTCATCAATTCTCTGAGCCTCCTCGTCCCCCGCCTCGCGCAACTTCATCTGTTCCTCAAATCGTTCTCGTTGGTCAATGGGGTCGTTCAATTCGGAAAAACCTTTTCCGAGTTCGGTGCCCGCGGCAATGATCTGGAAACGCGCAACGCGATTCGCGTCTTCCGGCAATCGCTTCGCGAGCGGCTCGATATCTACGGGAGGATTCACCAAAAAACAAGGCTGGAGCAAAAGCGGACGCACGGTCTTCTTATAGATGAGGTCAATGAGTCTTCCGCGGCCAAGATTCGGTTCAAGCCGTATTCCAAGTTCTTCCGCCTTCTTTTTCAGGTCTGGCGCGGTTACATCCGCAAGATTAAGCCCCGTCTCCTTCTTGAAGGCCTCATAGTAATCAACTTTAGGCCACTCTCCAGCCCAATTAATATCAAAATCTCCGCGGCGCGTAACAAGCGTACCGAATGTATTTTGAATCGCTCGCTGATACATCTCACGGGTCAGCTTCATCATATCTTCATAATCAGCATATGCCCAATAACACTCCATCTGAGTGTAATCCTGCAAATGTTCTCGATCGATGCCCTCATTCCTGAATATGCGCCCAATTTCAAACACCTTCTCGAAACCGCCCACGAGAAGCCTCTTTAAAGGGAGCTCTAAAGAGATGCGAAGGTAAAAATTCGTATCAAGCGAATTATGATGAGTTACGAAAGGTTCCGCCTCCGCTCCTCCAGGCACCGCCTCCAATACGGGAGTTTCCACTTCGTGGAACTTTTGTTCTTTTAAATAGGAACGAATTGATGTCCAAAAAATATCTTTTTTTATGAAAATGTCTCTTACTTCGGGATTGAGCGCCAAATCAAGATAGCGCTTACGAAGTTTCAATTCGACATCTTCGATGCCATACCACTCGGAAGGAAGCGGACGAAGATTTTTTGTGATGATGCGAAACTGCTTTGCGAGCAAACTCTGCTCCCCCCTCTTTGTCTTAAAAAGCACGCCTGATACTTCGACAAAATCGCCAATGTCGGTCGTTTCCTGCGCGCGCGCAAAATCGGCGCACTCCGTCTCATTGAGCACTACCTGAAATTTCGCGAACTCGTCTTTAATATCAAGAAAGATGATCTTGCCCTGATCACGCCACGCGTTTACTCGCCCCACCACAGTGAGGGAATTATTTCTTCCCTCAAGCTCCTCGAAATGCGCGAGTACGTCGGAAAGCGGCATATCACGATGCACTTTCGCGGGATAGGGATCCGCCGTTTCTTTATATTTTTCGAGTTTTTTTCGGCGCTCCTCGATTATGTTCTCAAGCATAGAAAATTATCCTATCTCAACGATTTCGTATTTTACGATACCGCTCGGCGCATTGACCTGCACCACCTCACCCACTTTCTTTCCGAGCAATGCTTTTCCTATCGGAGATTCATTTGAGATCAATCCCTGCAACGGCTTTGCTTCATTTGAGCCTACGATGGTATAGGTTGCCACATGAGATCCCTTCTTCACCTTTACCACGGAACCGATACGGACCGCGCCGCTTCCATTCTCTTTTTTAATGATTGCCGAATTGCGGAGAATGTCTTCCAATTCATTGATGCGCGCTTCAAGGCGAGACTGCTCCTCGCGAGCCTCCTGATATTCTGAATTTTCGGAAAGGTCGCCAAGATCCTTAGCTTGTTTCAAGCGCTCCGCGACCGCTTTGCGCCCCTCGGTCTTCAATTGAGCCACCTCGGCAGCAATCGCATCGCGACGCTCCTTGGTGAGATAATTCTTGTTTTGTGTTGCCATCATGTTAGTTTTGTATGCCTTCTTTTAAGCGGTTATTATAGTACCACAGCATTACGTCCTTGGCTACCGGAATCGTATTTGCGCCTCCTTCAAGTGAGTTTTCAATCAATACAAGGATTGCAATCTGAGGATTCACATACGGCTCATATCCCACGAAAAACGCGTTCGTTTTCGCATTATTTTCAATCTGCGCAGTGCCTGTTTTGGCCGCAGCATCAATGGGAAGCGTAGAAAGAAGGTACGCGGTGCCATATGGCTTCCTTACCGCATCCCTCATTCCCTGCTGTACATCTGGAATCGCATCCTTTATCTTCTCACGAAGATCAGCAAGCACGCTCGGATAAGTATGCAACAGTTCCTTACCGCTTGCGTCATCAACCGATTCCACGACGCGGGGCTTGTAAAGAATGCCGCCATTCGCAATCGAGCCAATGTAATTTATGAGTTCCATCGGTGTTATCATAAAATCACCCTGCCCGATTGATACGTTATAGGTATCTCCGATGCGCCATGGCTGCCCCGTCTTATTTTCCTTCCACGTCGGATCGGGCAAAAAACCCACCTTCTCACCCGGTATATCGACTCCCGTCTTGCGATCAAGTCCGAATATGTCCCACCACTCCTTGAGCTTATCGATACCCAACCCCTTCTGATCCTTGAATCCTCCGCCGACTTCATAGAAGTAGACATCGCTAGAACGTGCAATTGCCGCATGGAGATCAACCCAGCCCTGAGGCTTCCAATCGAGAAAACGGCTTGGTTTATCGGGATTGTACGGATTAGGAAGCTCAATATAGCCGATTGATAATATCTGCTTTTTTGGATCAATCACTTTTTCCGTGAGCGCGGCAATACCCACAAGAGGCTTGATGGTGGAACCGGGACTGTATACGCCGCTCACCGCGCGATTGAAAAGCGGCCTTCGCGGGTCTACGATAGCCGAACCAATGTGTTGCGCATCAAACCCTGGAACGTTCACCATTGCCAATACCTCTCCATTTTGCGGATTTATCGCGATACCGACACCGACATCCCTTCCCATCGATTTCAGCTGATCAGCCAACCGATTATAAAAATATTTTTGAAGATCGCTGTCGATATATGTCTTTAGATTCTTCCCCGGTTTTGAATCCTTCTCGACTCGCTCTCCTTTTACTCCCCCATTCGCGCTTTTGAAAGTGACCTCCTTCCCATTTTCGCCCCGCAGATACTGATCATAAAACGATTCAAGTCCGCTGCGCCCTATCTGATCATCCATGGTAAGCGACTTGTCCGCGTCCATATCATCCTTCCCCACCAGGCCCGTATACCCCACAAGCTGAGAAAACGCATAGGGTGCCGCAAAGATTCGTTTGAATCCCTCCTCAATACGGACGCCCAAACTACTGTCAGCCGCGGTAAGAGCGACAAGCTGCTCCTGGGACACATCGCTTGTAAGCAATATTCTGTCGCTCAGATTCCAATCGCGTTCTTCAAGCTTCTTCAAAAGATCGTCATACTGTATGCCAAGAATACCGCTCAATTTTTGAAGTGCGGCGTTTCTCTCGTCTATGGCTTGAGGCAATAAACGAGGATATAAAAATACGTTGAAAGACGGCGCATTCTCAACGATTGATTTCCCGAATCTGTCCTCAATGACGCCGCGGGGAGATGCTTTGATCTTTGCGTCGCTCGCGTTATCAAGTGCCCGCTCCGCATACGAACTTCCTTTTATCACATTGAGATTGAAGAGTTGGACCGCCACGATTCCCACCACAAGCACAACGAACACCATAAGACCAAAAAACGACGTTTGTGGCACGGGAATTTCGCGCAGATTCTCTTCTACCTTACCGTCACTCAATATATCTTCGAATTGGATATGGGAATTCTTCATGCTTCGATTCGTTTTATCAATACCCACAACGGGATACCGAGAAGAATAGTGTATACCAACTCACCCAAAAGCGGGAATAGGGGCAACGTTGAAGTATGAAAAAGGGATAATACTCCATAGAAAAGGAGCTCGAATACAGCCGTCATGAGCATCAGATCGATGAACGCGTTTCCGGTAAATCGCTTGCGCATAAGCGCAATGAGCAGAACGACTGGACCAAAAAGACCGAGCTCCATAAGCCAGAAGGGGTCTACGAAAAACGCCGAGAGAAGCAGTCCCAAATATACAGAAACGATAAGTGTCATACTATCATGCGCGAGAATAAGGCAGAGAAAGACAATGAGTAAAAGATTCGGCGTAACACCACCCACATTTAAAAAACCGCCTCGCTGAAAGAAGATAGCGAGAGTCGCAAGAAGGAAAAAGATAAAAAATCGATTCACAAATTTCATAAAACTCATTTAAAATTGGTCATTATCAGCACTGAATCAATATCCTCGATTGCATACGGCACCTCAATATCAGCTATCTGCCATACTTTCTTTTCATCAAGCGTTACCGACTTCACGGTACCCATAAAGAGACCGAGCGGAAATTCCTGCGCGCTGTTCACCACTTCATCCCCTGCCGCAACCGCCGCGTCCTTCGGTATAAGCTCGGCACGCGGAGTGTTTGCGCCATTTAACACTGTTTTGATGTGAGCATTTCCGATTGATGCGCTTGTTTTCCAATCAGGATCAAATATGGTCATCACCTCGCTTTGGAAGCGCTGCACGCTTTTGACTCTACCTAAAAGAACGTCTTTCTTTGCGAGCACGGGCATCCCCTCGGTAACGCCGTCCGCAAATCCTTTATCGATCACAATCACATTCTTGTCATTGAACGGATATCGTGAATAGACACGCGCTTCCAAAAACTGAGAACTGTCTTTTTTCTCGGCAACACTGAATTTCTCAAGTTCTTTTTTCAGTGACGCATTTTCGATCTTAAGATCGGCAAGCGTACGGTAGTTTGCCGAGTTGAAAAGCCCCTCAACAAAACCACGTACGGACAAAAAAGCTCCCGTTGCTTCATTACGGAAAAAAAATATCGCTATGAAGCACGCAATAAGAATGAACGCTTTGAAAAAGCCCTTGAATGTCTTCATATTTCAATATACTTACTGCCCGCGCAATTAGTTCAGCTTCAACCGCGAAAAATTGTTCAAGAGCTGCTTATGCTCATCGAACTGTTCGCATACGAGCCCCGTTCCTCTTGCAACGCACGCCAAGGGATCTTCAACAGTCTGTACCCGTACGCCGATTTCTTTTTCCGCAACCTGATCAATGCCGCGTAATAGGCTTCCCCCGCCGCAAAAGTACATTCCGTTCTTATAGATGTCGCCCACGAGCTCCGGCGGCGCGGATTCAATGAGGTCCTTCAACGCCTCCACCACGAGCTTCAACGGACGCACAAGCCACATACGAACTTGCGTATCGCGAACAGTTATCTCGCGAGGCAATCCATTTCCCACATCTCTTCCACGAATCACAATTTCAAGCCTCTCCCCCGTTGGCATTGCCGAACCTACCGCAATCTTTATTTCTTCCGCGGTCGGTTCTCCGATATGAAGCCTCAATTCATCGCGCACACCCTTTATTATCTCGTTGTTTAAAAAATCTCCCGCGATTTTCAATCGCTTTGAGACTACCACGCCATTCATTGAGATAATCGCCATATCAGTCGTTCCTGCGCCAATATCCACGACAAGAAAGGCTGAGGGCATATTGATATCAAGGCGGCTTCCAAACGCTGCCGCAAGCGGCTGTTCGATAAGATGCACGGTATTCGCTCCCGATTCTTTCAAAAGGTCTTCCACTGATTTTCGTTCCACCTCAGTGAGGTTTGTCGGAACACTCACGATGGTATGCGTAATCCAAGACCAGGGAATCTTCTCATTTTTCAAGAAATGCTGGAGCATCTCCTTCACCATATCGAAATCGGCGATAACGCCATTACTTATAGGACGAATCGCAGTGATGTGCGAAGGAGTGCGAGAAAGCATCTTCTTTGCTTCCGCACCGACCGCAACCACTCTGTCGGTTCTATTGTTAAACGCGACAATCGTAGGCTCGTTCACCACCACCCCCACCCCCTTCAAATAGATTTGAGTTGTGTCGGTTCCCAGATCTATTCCAATAAATTTCTTGAATATCATAGTTATTGCTGTGTCTTAATCTTTTTCAGTAATTCTTCTTCGTTTACGAGATGCGCCTCCTTCTCATTTCTCGCCTTCACCTCAAACTTCCCCTCTTTCATCGTCTTTGCACTTACCACAACCCTCCATGGAATTCCAATAAGGTCGGCATCGGAGAATTTCTCCCCCGCCGATAATTCGCTGCGGTCATCAAAGAGCACTGAAACCCCCGACTTCGTAAGCGTAGTATATAACCCTTCGGCTTCATTTTTCAAATCCTCAGTCATAGTACCAAGTAAAATGAGGTGTGCGTCAAATGGCGCTATACTCCTCGGCCACAAGATTCCTTTTTCATCATTATATTTTTCCACGATGGCCGCCATCGTACGCCCCACACCGATACCGTAACACCCCATATAGTAAGGCTTCTCCATGCCATCCTCATCGCGATAGACCGCGCCCTTCATCAAATTCGTATAGTGAAATCCAAGCTGAAACGTATTACCCACCTCTATTCCTCGCCCCTCCTTCAACACACTTCCGCGTTCTGAAAGGTCTCCGGGTTTTGCCATTGCAATATCGGCAAGTATCTCGCACGTAAAATCGCGTCCATAATTCACATGTATGGAATCAGTGGTATCTTCCTTTTGTCCGCCTATCAAATTGCGCGCATCTTTCAATACGACGTCTCCAACATAGCGTGCTCCTTTATGTCCCCAGCAGTGCACATATCCATGTTTCGTGCCAAGTGCGGCAAGGTCGGCGTCTTCCGCGGGAATAAGCTGTCCCACCGCGCGCAGGACATTCTCAAGTTTTGTCTTATTCACTTCCAAGTCGCCCGTCACCACCGCAATGATAATTTCACCCGTAACGCTGTTCTTATACACGACATTCTTCAAGAAATGGCTCTTGTCTTCCTTATAATGCTTCACATTATCATCCATCGTCTTCACCCACTCAGGCTGCTCGATGATCTCGAACGGCAATTCCTGTTCACCCGCGTTTGCGGGAACTCGTTTGAATTTCGCCACATCTTCGTGCGCCGCATATGTTCCGTCTTCGGACACGAAATACCGGCTCTCGCCTATTTCGGATTCCACGATAAATTCGTGGCTATACTCGCCGCCGATGTATCCATTATCAGCTTCCACTGAAATCGTATTGAGTCCGAGTCTCTTAAAGATGCGCGTATAAACCTGCTTCATCTCCTCATATACCACCCTGAAATCCTCCTCATTTCTATGGAATGAGTAGCCGTCCTTCATCATGAATTCACGCACGCGCAACAATCCTCCCCGCGCGCGCAATTCATCGCGAAACTTGTTTGAAAATTGATACAACTGAAAGGGAAGGTCTTTGTAACTCAGCTGATATTTACGGACAAGATCAACGAACATCTCCTCAGCGGTCCCCCCAAGCGCGAACTCAGAACCGCGCCTATCCTTCACCTTCATAAGCTCAAAACCGGTCGTATTCGTCCTGTTTGTTTCTTTCCATAATTCCAAAGGATGCAGCGTCGGTGAAACCATTTCCTGCGCGCCTGCCGCGTCCATCTCTTCCTTTATTATGCGCATTATGTTCTGCTGAACCTTATGCCCTATCGGCAAAAAATAATAGCGGCCAGCCACGGATTCCTGAATGAATCCCGCCTGCTTCAATAATTTCGCAGAAACAATTTTATCCTCTTCGGAAAATGTTTTGCTTGTTTTGAGAAAATAGTTTGATTGTTTCATAAATTATTTATGCAGTATGTTTCCTACATCATGGATGGTTACAAATACCATAAGCAGAATAAGAGCCGCAAACCCGATTGTATTCACCGTCCTCTGCGTCTTGGAAGAGACTGGAGAGCCTTTGAGCTTTTCTATGATGAGAAAAAGCACTCTTCCGCCATCAAGCGCCGGAAATGGGATAAGATTCAATACCGAAAGGTTTATTGAGATAAGCGCTATCAATTGGAATAAGTATACTAATCCCATCTTACCTGTTTGTGTCGCAATACTGAATACGCCGACAGGGCCCGCGACATCCGCCATCGCCGTTCCCGGAGAGGAAAACAATCCTATCACAAGAGAAAAGAAGCCCTTGAGAGTAAGCCAAAAAAGAGTGATGGTTGCCGTAAAACCCCTTCCAAACGAACTGAAGAATGGAACCTTTTCCACTCCAACGTCTGACAAGGCTACGCCAAGCGAGCCCTCCCCCTCGGGTGGGTTTGCACGGGAAAGAATGGAAAGCGTCTTTTCCTTTCCCTCGTGCAGCACGGTGAGTGATACCGAGGAGCCAGCCGCTTTTTTCATTGCGGCAATGAAATCCTCGCTATGAATTGGGTCGTTCAACACTACGGTTCCAAGATGCGCACCCACAATGAAGTCGTTTGCAACGAGTCCCGCGGCATACGCAGGAGAGTCCTTTGCCACTTCCGCGATTGCAAGATGCGCGGGAATACCTGTCGCAAAAATGCCGGAGAAGATGAGCCAGCCGACCAGCATATTCATGGTAACGCCCGCAATCAGGATAACCGCGCGCTTCCAGAGTGCCTGAGTGGCAAAACTGCGCTCGGAACGCAACGAATCGAGAGTTTCATCTTTTTCGTGAGTCTCCTCCTCTTCATCCTTATCCTCTCCATGAATACGCACGAATCCGCCAAGCGGAAGCCAATTCACGCTATACAACGTTTCACCAAACTGCTTGCCGAAAATACGCGGGGGATATCCGATGCCGAATTCCTCTACTTTCACATTGAATATCTTCGCCGCGATGAAATGGCCAAACTCATGCGCGAGTATCAATACAATAAGTCCGATGATTATTATGAGCGTGATCATTATTCTTTGATTTCCGCGATCTTTGAGTCAACCATTTTCTCGATCTCTTTGTTTGCCGCCTCTGTCTGCTTCTGGATATCCTCTTTCATTCTGAACTTTTGGTCTTCACCTATCTCCCCCTCCTCGCTTCCCGATTCCACCTGCTTATTCGCGGCGTCCCGCAACTGCCGTATTTGAATGCGAAATTGCTCCGCCACCTTCTTTACGTACTTCATTAATTCCTCGCGGCGTTCCACGCTTAGTTCGGGGAGAAAGATGCGAATGGTATTTCCTTCAAGATTGGGGGAAAGTCCCAACGAAGAGGCTTCAATCGCCTTTGCAATCGCGGGGCCCGCATTCGAATCCCAAAACTGAATCGATATCTCTCTTGGCGGCGCAACGCTGATGGTTCCCAAATGGCTTATCGGCGTCATCTGATCGTAATAATTCACCTTCACGCTCTCAAGCAATGCCGCCGAAGGACGATTCGCGCGCACTCCCCCTATCTCTTTTTTGAGTTCTTGGAGCGCATTTAAGATACCTGCTTTAAATTCTTCTATTGGATTCATATTGTCGCTTAATTATAAGAACGATTCACTATATATTCAATCGCTTTTTTTTGTATGTTCGGATTCACATTGAACCGCCTCACCGACTCTTCCCTTGCGAGCAACCAGGCAAGTTTCGCACTATTTTTGAGCGCGCCCGCGGAATACAACGAAAGAATATCTTCTTCAAGAGTGCGTTCGATGGCTTCCTCGTTCATCTCACTCCCTTTCAGTAAATCAAGAGCGCGTCCTATCCTTCCGAAACTCTTCGCCGCGAGATCACTCGCCTTCTTTGCGGAAACTCCCGCCTCCACAAGATAGTGTTCCATCTTTTCAGTGCTAAGTCTTGAGAAATATATCTTTGAAAGACGGGACACGAGAGGAGCAAGAAGCGCCTCCGGATCATGCGTTATGAAAATGAGAAGTCCGTGGGCTGGGGGTTCCTCCACTATCTTTAACATCGCGCTTTGCGCTTCGGGAGTGAGCGCGTCCGCGCCGTCGATTATCGCAATTCGCTTCGAAGATGAGAGGGGTGTCTGCCATAGAAATCGTTTCATTCCTCTTACCTCATCAATACCGATATTTCCCTTCTCGTTCGGTTCGAATACCGCAGTATCGAGAAGTTGCGTTGAAGGTCTCTCAAATACGCCTTTCTCAACCAAATTCGCAAGATGTTCCGCGCACGAAGCCTTTCCGATCTGCGAATCTCCGAAAAAGAGATACGCATGACCAAGTGCGTTCTCACGCACGATCTTTTCTAATGCCGATTGTATGCCTTCATGGCCTATCATTATCGTCTCAAGAGAGTACGTTTATACACATCCAAATGATTTAAAATGGTTGCGGTACCATTCGCAACGCAGAGAAGCGCATCCTCCGCCACATACGCCGAAACTCCGAGTGAACGTTTGAAGAATTCTTCCAAATCGCGAAGCTGTGAACTTCCACCAGAAAGAATGATGCCCTTTTCCATAATATCGGCAGCAAGCTCCGGCGGCGTCACATTGAACACCGATTGAACGGAATTCATGATATCCACGAGATGTCCGTTGATAGCTTCCGCAACCTCGTTTGAATTGATAATCATATCTTTCGGTAATCCCGAATGCAGATCGCGTCCTCGAATCTTCATTTCCAGCTTATTGCGATTCTGCATCGCTGTACCGATGGAAATCTTTATGTTTTCCGCGGTATTCTCGCCGATCGCGAGATTGTACTTCTTCTTGATGTACTCGCTGATAGCGTGGTCAAAGCGATTACCCGCAACACGTAAACTCGCCCATGTTACGATTCCTCCGAGTGAGATGACCGCAACTTCGGTGGTTCCACCACCGATGTTCACGATCATATTTCCTTCCGCTGAGTGAATCGGAATTCCTGCGCCGAGTGACGCCAACAGCGGTTCTTTTACAAGATACACCTCCTTTGCACCCGCTTCTTTCGCGGCATTCATGACTGCGCGATGTTCGGTTGAAGTAATACCCGCGGGAACGGAAATGACAACCTCAGGACGAACTATGTTGAACTTTCCAATGCTCTTCGAAATGAAATATTTCAACATCGCCTGTGTGATGTAATATTCCGCAATGACGCCATCCTTCAACGGACGATATGTCACGATGTCATCCGGCGTGCGACCCACCATCTCCTTCGCTTCCGCGCCTACCGCAAGGACAGTGTTATCGGGCTTACGAAGCGCCACCACTGTCGGCTCATTGATTACGATGCCGCGTTCCGGCAAGAAAACAAGCGTATTTGTAGTTCCAAGGTCGATGCCGATTTTTCTTATAAACATGAGTATTGATAATGAAATTTAACCATATCACTTTACCCCCGAATCGTGGAAAATTCAAATAGCGACTAAACAATACTACCCGCGGATGCGGGTAGTGGTGATGCCGATAATTGCGCTTAATATTCCCCCATTCCCGGCATTCCACCTGGCATCTTTTCCTTCTTCTCCGGGATATCCGTCACCGCGGCGCCAATCGTAAGATAATTTGCCGCAACCGACGTTGCATTCATAAATGCCGTCTTCGTGACCTTCAAAGGATCGATGACTCCCGCATCCTTTAAGCTGCCTATCTCTCCCGTTGCCGCGTTCAATCCAATCCAAATATCTTCTTCTTTCTTCTTTGACTTAAGTTTAAGCACGACTTCTTCATATGATTGTCCATTGTTCTCAACGATGGCGCGAAACGGCGCGGTAACCACATTCATAAGAATGTTCGCGGCAGCCGCCTCCGCACTATGCTCATCCGCCGCGTTCTTCTTTGCGAATACTGAATAAATATTGAAGAGTGCCATTCCTCCTCCAGGAATAATACCCTCCTCCATCGCGGCGCGTGTTGCCGCAACCGCATCCTCTACTCGCTGCTTCAGTTCTTTCTGCGCCGACTCGGTTGGTGCGCCCACTTTTATGACCGCAACGCCGCCCGCAAGCTTGCCTACGCGTTCCTGCAACTTCTCTTTGTCATAATCGGAATCAGCGTTCTTAAGCTGAATCTTGATCTGCTTTACGCGCTCATCAATGGCGTTCCTATCGCCCTTTCCGCCCACGATGGTCGTCCTATCCTTATCCGAAACGACGCGGTGTGCGTGTCCAAGATCCGCGAGTTCAACCGTTTCAAACTTCTTGCCCAAGTCTTCGGAAATAAGCGACGCGCCCGTCACTATCGCGATATCCTGCAACATCTCCTTCTTCCTGTCGCCAAACCCGGGAGCCTTCACTCCAAGCACCGTGAAGATGCCGCGAATCTTATTGAGCACCAATGTCGCGAGCGCTTCGCCGTCGATATCCTCCGCAACGATGAAAAGCTCCTTCTTTCCGCTTGCAACTATCTTTTCCAACACGGGAAGGATCTCTTGAATCGATGATATCTTCTTGTCCGTGACCAATACGAAAGGATCGTCAATTGATGAGTCCATTCGCTCCTGATTCGTCACCATATATTGGGAGATGTAACCGCGATCGAACTGCATACCCTCCACCACCTCATATGAATTCCCTACCGTATTCGAATCCTCAATGGTCACTACGCCCTCACGCCCCACCTTTCCAAAGACCTCCGCAATAAGCGCGCCGATGTGTTTGTCCTTTGCGGAAAGCGTTGCCACCTCCTTTATCTTCTGATTATCGTTTATCTCCTCTTTTTGCGATTCAAGATGCACAATCACCACCTCGCTTCCTTTCTTCAACTCTTCCGCAAGCTGAATCACGTTGAATCCTTTTTCACGAATCGCTTTCTCACCCTCTTCTATCATCGCGTGCGCCAATACCACGGATGTCGTGGTGCCATCGCCCACGTTGTCATTCGTCTTATCCGCAGCTTGTTTTATGAATTCAGCACCGAGATTCTCGTACTTATCTTCAAGCTCAATCTCCTTCGCGACGGTCACGCCATCGAATGTGACCTGTGGGGCGCCATATCCTTTCTCTATTACCACCGCCCTGCCCCTTGGACCAAGCGTCATCTTGACCGCCTTTGCGAGCTTATCAATACCCACCTTCATCGCAACCCGTGCTTCTTCGTTGAATAAAATTTGTTTTGCCATAGTTCAATACGTAATCGTTATTAATCGACAATCGTTGCTAAAATATCCTCCTCATCAACCAGATAAAGCTTCTTACCGTCCTCTTCGAACTTGCCATCTTCTGACCAAGGCTCTTTGAACAGCACCCTATCTCCCACCTTCAACGACATCGCCTGCCGCTCCCCTTTTTCATTCAACCTTCCGTCACCTATCGCGATGACCACTCCTTTGCTTTGTTTCTTTTTTTCCGAAGAAGAATCGGGAAGCACGATTCCCGACTTTGTTGCTTTCGCTTCTTCCGCAACGGCCTCAATGAGCACTCTGTTGAATAATGGTTTTAATTTCATAATATTGCTTCTTTAGTATTAGCAATTACGACTCTTCGCTGCTAATCGCAGATTTAAGTATATGCGGCCTCTACCCTATGTCAACGTTCGCTTTATTTTTGATAGTTTATTACCATTAGATAAACGTATGTCAGTCCTTCTTAAACAATTTGGACCTCAAAGCCTTGTCGCAAAGGCATACGAATTCGC
>JAKANQ010000001.1 GCA_021812365.1 bacterium | reverse complement strand
TCTTACGACGCGAAACTCATTGACAGTTCAGTGAGGCAGATTGTCGAAGCGATAAAGCGACAGGGTGGGGATGTAACAGGCCCCACTCCGTTGCCTACGGAATTCAGAAAATATTCCGTGAACCGCTCGACCTTTGTGCACAAAAAATCCGTTGATCAATTCGAACTTCGGGTGCACAAGCGCCTTATCGATATCATGAATCCGCAACAGAAGATAATCGAGTCATTGACCGATTTGAATCTTCCGGCGGGTGTCGATGTCGAGATAAAAATGGGTTAATTCAAAAAAATCAAACTTCGATTTCAACGAATTATTCGAGAAAGTATTGACTTTAAAGGAGGAGTAATTTACGATAGGTAAGGTTTAGCCAGATTTTTTCTACCGAAAACAACAGGGCTTGAACCTTGTTGTTTTCATTTATTATGGAAAAAGTAATCGCAAAAAAATTGAAAATGTCCCAGATCTGGAAGGATGGGAAGATGATTCCGGTAACTCCGCTTCTTTGTGAGCGTGGTGATATTGACGCATTATTCTCATCGTTGAAGGATGGGGAGCTCGTTATCGTTTCAGGAACGAGTCGCGGTAAAGGATTCCAAGGTGTTGTGAAGCGCCACGGTTTCCATGGTGGTCCTCAGTCACACGGACAGAAAGACAGGCTTCGCGCTCCCGGTTCTCTTGGGCCTACGGCACCGCAGCGTGTGCTTCCTGGAAGGAAGATGGCGGGACATACGGGTGCGCGGCGCGTGACGGTCAAGAATCTTATGGTGGCAGAATTGAAACCTGAAGAGAAGATCGTCTTGGTGCGTGGCGCAGTTCCGGGAAATCGCGGCGGAGCAATTGAATTGAGAAAATAGGACCTATGACAATCGACCTCTACAATCAGGAAAATAAAAAGGTAGGAACGACGGAATTGCCGGCGCAGATTTTTGGCGCAAAGTGGAATCCGGACTTGGTACACCAGGTACTCGTTGCCTATGAGGCGAATCAACGAAAGGTGCTCGCGGTAGCACGCGGCCGTGGAGAAGTCAGTGGTGGAGGTAAGAAACCGTACAAGCAGAAACACACGGGCCGCGCACGCGCGGGTTCGACTCGTTCTCCGATCTGGAAGGGTGGAGGTGTTTCGCACGGACCGAAAGCGGAGCGTGATTTTTCAAAAAAGATCAATAAAAAGATGAAGCGTGGAGCGCTCGCATCGGTATTGTCGAAGAAACTCACGGATGGCGAGATGTACGTAATCGATTCTTTGGAATTCAATGCGCGTAAGACGAAAGACGTTGCGGCAATGTTGAAGAAATTCTTCGAGAGAACGCCGAACGTCCTTTTTGTTTCCAGTAAAGAGAATAAGTCACTATTTCTTTCCGCAAGGAACATTCCGAAGGTTGAGATCACTCACATAAGCGAGCTTAATGCGCAGAGCGTGATGCTGCATAAGCACGTGATATTTGAAAACGAAGCAGTGAAAGAATTAGCAACCGCAAAATAACGCACGAGTATGGCAATGAAAATTTTTAAAAATAAAGAAGAAGGAACATCATCCGCAACTGCGGCGGTTTCTTCGACGAATGCGAATGGAGCGGTTGTCCGAAGCGTCATCAAGCGCCCCCATATGAGCGAAAAGGCGTTTGGACTTCATGCTCAGAATCAGTATGTGTTCATCGTCGACAATTCAGCGAACAAGACCCTCGTAAAGGAGGAAGTTGAGCGCCGTTATCACGTAAAAGTGGTTGATGTGAGCATGGTGGTGAACAAGGGTAAGGTAAAGATGTTCCGTGGTCGCCGTGGAAAAGCTTCGATTTCCAAAAAGGCATATGTAACCTTGAAGGAAGGCGACAAAATAGAAATCGCATAAACGTATGAAACAGTACAAGCCAAAAACTCAATCACGAAGGCACATGACGGTCGTTGACTACGGCATATTGACGCCAGGCGTAAAACCACTAAAATCGCTTCTTTCTCGAAGGACGAATCGCGCGGGACGCAATTCACAGGGCCGCATCACGATGCGCCACCAAGGAGGAGGCAATAAGAAACTCTACAGAGATGTGGATTTTGTGCAGAAGAAATTTGGCGTTCCGGGAAGAGTTGAGGCAATTGAATATGATCCGTATCGCACTGCATTTATCGCTCGCATAAGCTATAAAGATGGCGATAGGAAGTATATCTTGGCACCGCATGGAATGAAGGTGGATGACGTCATTGTCACCTCAGAAACGGCGGAATTCACGCCGGGTAATCGAACTTCATTGAAGCGCATTCCCGTGGGTATGTTCGTGCATAATGTCGAACTTGCTCCTGGAAAGGGGGGGCAGTTCGCTCGTTCAGCGGGTTCCTCGGTCCAAGTATTGGCAAACGAGGACGGCTATACGCATTTGAAGATGTCTTCCGGTGAAGTACGCAAGGTATCATGGGATTGCTTTGCAACCATCGGACAGGTCTCAAACATCGAACACAACCTTGTGGTGGGAGGAAAAGCGGGGCATTCGCGCTGGCTTGGTATCAGGCCGACCGTTCGCGGTAAAGCTATGAACCCTCGTGACCATCCATACGGTGGTGGAGAAGGAAGCACTCAGCGCGGAACCAAACGTCCTAAGACGAAATGGGGAAAGATCACAGGAGGCAGAAAGACACGTAATAAGAAGAAGTGGTCGAGTAAGCTTATTGTGAAACGCAGGAAATAAACTGGGTTGTCAATTAAGAAAGTTATCGCTATACTAAACACCGCATTAAATATTAATTTATGAGTCGTTCAACAAGAAAAGGTCCATGGGTTGACCCAAATATTTTGAAGAAGGTTTCAAAGATGAAACACGGAGACCACACCGTTATTAAGATTTGGTCACGTGATTCGGAAATATCGCCAGAAATGGTTGGATTTACGTTTGGCATCCACAATGGAAAGGATTTTGTTGAGGTAACGGTGGGAGAAGACATGATCGGACACCGCTTTGGTGAATTCTCACTAACTCGCAAATTCGTGAAGCACGGTGGAAAGATGCAGCGTGACTTGGAAAAGAAAGTAACCGCGGCACCGGCAGCAGCTCCCGCAGCTAAAAAATAACGCACTATTATGCAAACAGTTGTCGCAAAATTGAAATATATGAGGATGTCGCCGCGCAAAGCGCGTATTTATGCGAACATCATCAAAGGACTTACCGCAAATGATGCAGAAGCTCAGCTTATGTTATCTCCGCATCGCACGCGAGATTATCTCTTGCGTCTTTTGCGCAGCGCGGTGGCAAATGCCGTTCATAACGAAAAACTGAATCCCGAGACGCTCTATGTGAAGAACATCATCGTGGACAATGGACCGATGACAAGTCGCTGGACTCCAAGAGCGCGAGGAAGTGCGAGCCAGATACAGAAAAAGACGAGTCATATCACGATTGAGCTTGGTGTGAAGGAGACGGCGACGCCGAAGAAGTATACGATTATCACCAAGAAAAAGAAGAAAGAAGAGAAGCCGAAGAAGGAGAAGAAAACCGCAAAGGAGCCGAAACACGTTCATGAAGAGAAGACGATAAGCGTGGAAAAGCCGAAAGAGAAGAGAGGTAGCGGTCCCAAAATGTTCAGCAGGAAGGCAATCTAATATGGCACAGAAGATTAAACCAACAACATTAAGAATCGGAATCACGCTTCCTTGGACAAGCCGCTGGTTTTTGACACGCAAATCCAAGTATTTTCTCGAAGAGGATTATGTAATCCGCCGTTTTATAAATGAGAAGCTTAAAGAAGCAGGAATTGCGGGACTTTCGATTGAAAGAACAAGCGAGGTGGTTAGGGTGAACATCGTTGCAAGTCGTCCCGGACTCATCATTGGCCGCGGAGGCAAAGGGATTGAAGAACTTCGTGAAAAACTTTTGAAGAAAGTGAAAGCGCTTCGTGTCACAAACAAGGTTTCGACGAACTTTGCGCTCAATTTGAATATTGAAGAATTGAAGAGGACTGACGTATCCGCGGCAGTGGTAGCGCAGCAGATTGCAACGGATATCGAAAGGAGACAGCCATATCGTAAGATAATGAAGCGCGCGGTTGAGACCACAATGCAGAATCGCGACGTAAAAGGAGTGAAAGTGAAACTCTCAGGACGCTTAAATGGGGCCGAGATCTCAAGAACGGATTGGCTCGCAAATGGCCGCATGCCTTTACAGACACTTCGTGCAAATATTGATTATGCCGAAGCAACATCATTCAATAGCTATGGAACGGTCGGAGTGAAGGTGTGGATCAACAAAGGGGAGGTCTTTGAAGAAAAACAGGAAGGAAAGACAAAGTAATTTTTGAATATGTTACAGCCAAAGAAACAAAAACACAGGAAGCAACAGAAGGGACGCTCTCGAAGGCGCCTCGTTGAGACGCGCGGAACTACGCTTTCCTACGGTAAGTTTGGGCTTCAAGCACTTGAAGCGGTTTGGCTGACGGCAAATCAGATCGAGGCAGGCAGAAAAACGATTGCGCACTCGATGCATCGTGAAGGTCGCCTCTGGATTCGCGTATTTCCCGACAAGCCGGTAACGAAGTTGCCGCCTGAGGTTACCCTCGGAGGAGGAAAAGGTGAAATCGACCGCTACGTGTTTCCGGTGAAACCGGGACGTATCCTTTATGAGGTTGATGGCGTGAAGGAAGCTGTCGCAAAACGCGCCCTTATCATGGCGGGTCATAAGATGCCGGTAAAGACTAAATTTATTTCGCGCTAAGTATGAAAAAAAACGAATTCATCGCGATTAAAGATAGGTCGGTGGAAGAACTTGAGAAGCAGCTCAGCGAGCTTCGCGCGCGCAGCATTGATCTGAAATTCGATCTTGCGTCGGGAAAAGTGAAGAACATCAGTGAAATTCAGAAAAATAAGAAGAGCATCGCACAGCTTTTGACGGTGCTAAAAGAAAGGTCAAAGAATGCAGCAGAAATAACGAGCAAATAATATGAGAAAACTTCAAGGAATAATTGTTTCGGATAAGATGGAAAAGACTCGCGTGGTTGCTGTTGACCGCATGAAAAAGCATCCGAGATACGAAAAATATTTTACAGTGACGGAACGATTCAAAGCGCACGATGAGAAAAATGAATTCAAGACCGGTGATAAGGTGACGATTCAGGAAGCTCGTCCGATGTCGCGAGATAAACGCTGGACAATTGTCGGAAAAGCGTAGATACTATTGAGACACTAATTTCGGGAAAACACTATGATTCAAGAACGATCCATCTTAAAAGTGGCTGACAATAGCGGTGCAAAGACCGTGCGTTGTTTTCGCGTACTTGGCGGAAGCAGGAAACGCTATGCGGTGGTTGGCCAGATAATCGTCGCTTCAGTGCAGAAAGCGGAACCGAGAAAGCAGGTGAAGAAGAAGGACGTGGTACGTGCACTCGTGGTTCGCCAAAGGGCTCCCATGAAGCGAGCGGATGGTTCACGCATTCGTTTCGATGACAATGCGGTTGTGATCATTGATAAAGGGGAACCGAAAGGAACTCGTATCTTCGGTCCCATTCCCCGCGAAATAAAGGAAAAAGGGTATGCAACCATTGCATCACTCGCGGAAGAGCTTGTATAACAATTGAGACACTTGAGATATGAATATTAAAAAAGGCGACACAATTAAGATTTTAGTGGGAAAGGATCGGGGAAAGACCGGTAAGGTTATTAGTGTTGATGTGAAAGCAGGCAAGGTGTCTCTCGAAGGTTTGAATTTGTATAAAAAGCATGTGAAACCGAAAACGCAGGGTCAGAAGGGGGAAGTGGTTTCTATTGCGAGACCGATGGATATTTCAAATGTGGCGATCGTATGCTCGAACTGCAATAAGCAGACTCGCGTGGGATTCCGCATGGATGGAGATAAAAAGGTTCGCTATTGCGCAAAATGTAAGGGAGCAATCTAACGATGAAAAAAGAACAGAAAAAAAATTCATATACGAAAGTTGAGCTTTCAAAACTCATCGTAAATTCTGGCGTGGGCAAGCTTCGCAATCAGGCGCAATTCGATGACAAGATACTTCCCGAGATAGAGAAGGAACTTTCCATAATCACCGGACAGAAACCGGCGGAACGTAAGGCGAAGAAATCAATCTCTTCGTTCAAGATTCGCGAAGGAGAGGTGGTGGGATTGCAGGTCACGCTTCGCAAGCAGAGGATGAATGATTTTCTTTCCAAAGTGGTGAATGTGGTATTGCCGCGCGTGAAAGATTTCCGCGGACTTGAACTTTCGAATGTTGACCATGACGGGAACCTGAACTTCGGTTTTCGCGAACAGACGGTGTTTCCGGAGATCAATCCTGAAAAGTCACGCGTGGCATTTGGCGTGCAGGTTACGGTTGTTCCGAAGAATAAAGACAGGGAGGCAGCAATTGATTTATATAGGTCGCTTGGGGTACCATTAAAACGCGATAAATAACGAATATGGCAAAAACATCAGTAATTGCAAGGGCAAAAAAGAAACCTAAATATTCTACACGCATAGTAAAGCGCTGTTTTCGTTGTGGTAGAAAGCGAGGGTATATGAACGACTTCAATTTGTGCAGAATCTGCTTTAGAGAGCTCGCAAGTCGCGGCGAAATCCCCGGAGTAAAGAAATCATCTTGGTAATTCTATGTATATTGACCTTTTGATAAAAATGAAAAATGCCGAGGCGGCAGAAAAGTATTTTCTTAAAACGAAATACACGAAGATGGATAATGCCGTCGTTGAGATCCTTTCGAGGTATGGTTTTGTAAAGAATTTTGAGGTGAAAGGAAAGTCATACAAGAAAGTCATTGAGATGGAATTGAATGAGAAGCATTCGATTCGCGGTATCAAATTTTTGAGCAAGCCGTCCCTTCGCCGCTATGGAGGATACGAGGATTTTAGGCGCGTGAAGAGCGGACACGGACTTCTTGTCGTCTCTACATCAAGGGGTGTAATGTCGGGCGATGACGCAAAAAAAGAAAAGGTTGGCGGTCAGCTCCTTTTCCAAATTTGGTAATTAATTTATGTCAAAAGTAGGAAAGAAAATAATAACAATTCCCGCAGGCATCACCGTATCGGTTGAACCGACTCGCGTGGTTGTCAAAGACGCGAAACGAGAGCTTGTCATAGAGAAGTTGCGCGGTATTAATGTTGTGGTGGAAAACGATATTGTGACGCTTAGCGCGGACAGCACCGCGAAGCAGATTCGCAGCAATTGGGGAACATTACGCGCGTTGATACAAAATGCGATTGATGGACTTGTAAAGGGTTATGAGAAGACCCTTTTGATAGAAGGAGTCGGATTCAAGATTGCAAAAGAGGGGAATGACCTCAACTTAAGCCTTGGATTCTCGCATCCGATCAAATATAAGGCACCTCAACACATTGAGTTTGAAGTTGAGAAGAACACCATTTTAAAAATTAAAGGATTCGATAAGGCGCTTGTCGGACAGGTTGCCGCGGAAATTCGTTCATTGAAGAAGCCGGAGCCATACAAAGGAAAGGGATTTCGCTATTCCGACGAGGTCATTAAGAGAAAGGCAGGTAAGAAAGCTGCAGCAAAATAAACCACTACTATGGACGCACGAAAGAAATTAATTCAAAAGAGAGAGAGGAGGGCGATACGAGTACGCGCGCGTATTAGCGGTACCGCAGAGCGACCGAGGCTTTCCGTATTTCGCAGCAACAAGTTCATGCTTGCGCAGCTTATTGACGATGTGGTAGGTAAGACCATTGCGTCGGCAACATCAAAATCAATGAAACCGAAAGGAACGAAGGTTGCAGGGGCGGAATTCGTGGGAAAGGCAATTGCCGCAAAAGCGAAAGCCGCGGGAGTCACCTCCGCAGTATTCGACAGAGGCTCATACCGATATCATGGTCGCGTAAAAGCATTGGTAGAGGCGGTTCGAAAGGAAGGAATTAATATTTAGCACTACATATGTTTAATCCTCAAAATAAAAATTCGCCGTCAAAAGGACCTCGCAGACCGATGCCGAAGAGAATTTCCGAGTTCAAGGAACGCGTACTTGAAGTCCGTCGCGTGACTCGCGTGGTCGCGGGAGGAAAACGTTTCAGCTTCCGTGCTGCAGTGGTAGTGGGAGACATGAAGGGACGCGTGGGTATCGGAATAGCGAAAGGTTTGGATTTTTCTGCAGCTGTGCAAAAAGCGCAGCGTCAGGCTGAAAAGAATGTCGTTCGCGTGAATCTTGAGGATGGACGAACCGTTCCTTATGAAATTGAAGCTAAATATGATGCGGCGCGAGTGCGTATCAAACCGGCAAAGAAAGGCCATGGCCTTATTGCAGGGGGGTCGCTTCGTGTGGTGTTGGAACTCGCGGGTGTGAGAGACGTCTCAGCAAAGATTCTCGGTACCACGAAGAATAAGATTGCGAATGCGAATGCCGGAATCGAGGCATTGAAGTCCATAGCAATTAGCGCTAAATAATTTATATACTATGCAGCTCAATGATTTAAAACCAAGGAATGCAATAAGGAAAAAGCAGAAACGCGTTGGCCGCGGCGGCAAGCGTGGAACTACTTCAGGACACGGACAGAAAGGACAGAAGTCACGTTCCGGTCACAGAATTCGCCCCGCAGAGCGCGATCTTTTGATGCGCCTTCCTAAGTTGCGCGGTATCAAGAACAAACCAAAGAGAGAGAATGCCCTTTTGTTCACCGTGGGAGAGCTTACTAAGGTATTTCCCGAGGGCGTGGTCTCAAAGAAGATAATGCTTGAAAAGAAGATGATAGACAGCCTCCGTGCGCGCGTAAAAGTATTGAGCGGCGGCGAAATAAAGAAGGCAATCACCGTAGAAGGCGTTGAGATTTCAAAGGAAGCACGCGCAAAGATTGAGAAAGCGGGAGGAACAGTCAAATAACGAACGAATGAAAAAACTGCTTCTTATTTTTAAATCTCCGGATCTTCGCAAAAAAGTACTCATGGTGCTTTTTTGGCTTTTTGTATTCAGATTGTTCGCGGCAATCCCGATTCCCGGCATTGATGCGACGAGACTCCAGGCGTTTTTTGCCTCAAATCAGTTATTTGGCTTCTTGAACATCTTTTCGGGAGGAGGGCTTTCCCACCTCTCAATCATGATGCTTGGCGTAGGTCCGTATATCACCGCGACCATCATCATGCAGCTTTTGACCATCATCTTCCCCAACTTGAAGAAAGCTTATTATGAAGAAGGTGCGGCTGGTCAGGCAAAGTTCAATCGTATCTCGCGATTGATCACGGTACCGCTTGCGGCTCTTCAGGGATATGGTTTCCTGAACCTCTTGATGTCTCAACAGGTCATTCCGCGTCTTGGATTCTTTCCGCTCATTACAGACGTACTTATGATAACCGCGGGATCACTGTTCCTTATGTGGATTGGCGAGATTCTTTCGGAATATAACCTTGGAAACGGAATTTCTCTTATTATCTTTGCGGGTATCGTAAGCACACTGCCGCAGACAATATCATCCGCATTTTTGAATTACACGCCGTCCGTACTCCCCACATATCTCATATTCGTCATTCTAAGTTTGATCGTCATTGCTGGAGTGGTGTATGTGAACGAAGGAGAGCGTAAAATTCCCATTTCGTACGCGAAGCAGGTGAGAGGCAATAAGGTGTACGGAGGAGTATCATCATATCTTCCGCTTAAGGTGAACCAGGCGGGTGTCATTCCTATCATCTTCGCAATATCAATCTTGTTATTCCCTCAGTTCATCGCGCAATCGCTCTCAATCGTATCTCCGAGCATTTCTTTGAAACTCAACGGGTTTTTTACGAACTTGTTCAATAATCAGATGATCTATGGTTCGCTGTATTTTCTCCTCGTGGTGGTATTCACATATTTCTATACAGCGATCACATTTGATCCGAAGGAAATTTCAAAGAATCTCCAACAAAGTGGAGGTTTCATTCCGGGTATCCGTCCGGGTGAGGCGACTGCGGATGTTATTGCAAAGACGGTAAATCGTACCACATTGTTCGGAGCACTCTTCCTTGGTATCATCGCTATTCTCCCAAACATCACTCAGTTCTTCACGGGTGTTCAATCATTCCGTGTAGGTGGTACCGCGCTTCTCATCGTGGTGGCAGTAGCATTGGAGTCGATGAAACAGATAGAGTCTCAATTGACCATCAGAGAGTACGAAGGAATATTCTAAGAATATGGCAAAAAACCCTCGCATAGCGAGGGTTTTTTATTGACACAATTATTATTGTGTGTCAAACTTTAACAAGTTGATTAACAACGCGCCTATGGCGCACATCCCCCTCACATCATCCTTCAAAGGAGGCAACATATGTTGTCCGAGTACGCGGAGAGCAGGAAGAAGATAGGAGATTTTTCACGGCACTGCCAAGCCATCATGAAGCGCGACGAAAAGTTTGCGCTTATTGATGAGGTACGGATTGATGTTCCGAAATTCTTTAACTGCGAAAATTACTTCAATCGGCTGCGGTCGGGGAAGTACGGGGTCATCGCGTTCGATCACAAGATCAATGATGCAAGGTTCACCTCCACAACCCCTCTTGTGGCTGGTGAGCGGTACTGTGCAAAGATCTTCTTGAATACCAAGTGGGCAAGTACTGAAGCGCTCATTGCCTTCTGCAAAAGGCAAAAAGACGCCATTCTTGCGGGTCCGCATGGTCTTGCGGTCGCAATCGAACATTTGGATAAGACTCTTCTTCTCTGTAAGCTGCTTGTGTCATTCGATTCCGCCGACATTCACGCCTCGCGTGTGACGCAGATTCTCTCTGCTGGAAAGTGCAGCACCGGAAACTGGGAGTTTAGCGTGCATAATGGCGATTGGGCGCCTGGAATGTTCTTTATAGTGTTTTTCAGAGTTTGATGCTTCGGCATCCACCCCGCCATTTGGCGGGGTTTTTCTATGAATGGCGATTTTAGATGCCTCTGTGTATAATTGAACATATGGCAAAAGCAGTTATCATCTATGGCCCTCCAGGTTCGGGGAAGGGAACCCAAGCGGATCTTTTGGCGAGAAAATTCAATTTCATTCATCTTGATACGGGGCGCTACCTCGAAGGTCTTTTTAGAAGCCCTGAGGCAAAAAAAGATCCAATATTGAAGCGAGAAAAAGCTAATTTTGATTCGGGAATATTATGTACGCCATCTTGGGTTTTAAAAATAACGAGCGAAGAAACGGAACGCATTGCAAGAGCTGGATATAATTTGGTCTTTAGCGGTTCGCCAAGAACGCTTTTTGAAGCGTTTGGCGAGGGTAAGACAAAGGGTCTCCTCGAAACACTCACCAAGTCCTTCGGCAGGGAGAACATTTCGGTCATCGTACTGCAGGTGCGTGATGAGACATCGATCAAACGCAACAGTCATCGCCTTGTATGTTCTCAATGCGGCCTTCCGAAATTGGAAAGCGTGACGTTGGGTCATTGCCCGCTTTGCGCGGGACCGATGCGCACACGCTCACTCGACAACCCCGAGGTCATAAAGGTGCGCCTTAAGGAGTATAGAGACCGAACCTACCCAATTGTCGCCGAAATGAAGAAGAAAAAAATTAAGATAACAAAAATCGACGGGGAGCCATTGCCATATAAAGTTTCTGAGAAAGTGGTGAAGGCATTGAAGCTCGGTTAATCACCAATGAAAATACGTTTAAAGACGGAGGCCGATATCAAAGTGATGCGCGTTTCCGGTAAAATTCTTTCAGATACCCTTAAGGCACTCGCATCCGAGGCCAAGGAGGGGGTGACGCTTGCCGCATTGGATAAGCGTGCAAGACAATTGATTGGAGGGGCTGGGGGGAGTCCTACATTTTTAGGATACACGCCCGAAGGCGCGCCGAAACCGTATCCCGCGGCATTGTGTGCGTCAGTGAATGAAAAGATAGTTCATGGCATACCGAATGATTATGCGCTTAAGAATGGCGACGTCCTTTCCATTGATCTCGGAGTTACCTATAAAGGGTACGTTACGGATGCCGCCATCACGATAGGAATTGGGAAAATATCCGAAGAGGCCAAGGAGCTTATCAAAGTGACTGAGCGTTCGTTGGAGGAGGCTATCAAAGAATGCGAGGTTGGGAAGCATCTTGGAGATATAGGCTTTGTAGTGGAAAACACCGCTAAAAAGGCCCATTTTAGCGTAATTCAGGGCCTTACGGGACACGGTGTCGGCTTCGAATTACATGAGGATCCGAGCGTGTTCAACTATGGCAGACGAGGCGAGGGGATGAAGCTTATACCTGGCCTTGTGCTTGCCATCGAACCAATGCTCTCTGTTGGTTCTCCCTACGCGGTAGCGCTAAAGGATGGAAGTTTTGAAACACGAGATAAAAGCTTAAGCGCTCATTTCGAACACACGATAGCAATCACGGAAAAAGGATACGAAGTGCTCACGCGATAAAAAATACCCCCCGCAAGTGCGGGGGTATTTTTATTATTTATAGGGCGGCGCCTTTACCACGAGGCGGCGCGTGAAGTTCACGCTCCATTGACGCATATTCCAGATGCCGTAGGAGTAGAACGCAAAATGTGTCATCGATGCGTCTGCGTCAAAGATGACGGCCACAATGCCTACCTTCCCGTTTGCAAACGCGAATGGAAAGAAGGTGGTACAGTGATCGTTCGCAATCAACCAGTTCTTATGCAAACGGATGAAGTCCACAATCTGATGCTCGGTGAAGCAGAGCTTTCGCGGATTCCTATGGAGCTGTTTGAACATTTCCGCGAACGTCGCGTCGCGTTGCAGTTCATAGACATATGCGTGTGCGGGGTTGGTTGGTACGTTGTGCGGTTCATTCAGAAGTTCTTTGATGTCGCCGTGCATGATATCGAACTTGGTTTTAGGAAAGAAGGCATCCTCAGCTTCCTGAAGCTTAGTACTTCCATCGCACGCACTGATATCAAGCTTGGCTGTGGAAATGCGGAGAAGAGGATCCGCCAACGGCAGAGCCTCTTTGTTAACGGTGAATGTCTGACTCCTTCGCCGAAGCAGATACAGGACGGATTGCCTTTGAATGGTCGGTACGACGCGCACGACATTCCTCCAAGTGAATGTAATGGAGCGGTGAATTTTGTCTCTTAACTCGCGAGATGCGAAGTCTCGAGATATTGGTAATATGCTAAAAACATTCTGGCATTGAATGACATGTATGTCAATGGAGATTTTTCCATACTATTCATCCTATTTTTTGAGTTTGTGAGGATTATGATTGGGGCAGTTCTTATTGGAGCAGCGTTCTGGAATAGTTTTTGTACCTTCCATCATGAGAGAGCCGCATAATTCGCACACCTTTCCTGTTG
Source organism: bacterium (assembly GCA_021812365.1). Lineage (GTDB taxonomy): Bacteria > Patescibacteriota > Minisyncoccia > UBA6257 > GWB1-50-10 > CAIKKG01. The sequence continues at coordinate 103,411 of JAKANQ010000001.1, read as the reverse complement.
GGCGTGATTTGATGATGAACTTACATTTGGGATAATTCGCGCAACTGAAGAATGGGCCAAAACGCCCTCTCCGTTCTATTATTTCACCTCCATCAAGCGGGCATTTCACGCCGGTACGCTTTTTTGCCTCCTCTTCGGGACTTTGTTTTATATATTTACACTTCGGATAATTTGCGCACGCAATAAATTTACCAAATCGTCCCTCGCGCTCAATAAGATTTCCTCCGCAATCAGGGCATTTTTCTCCCGTCTCCTTTGGCCCTTCCATAATGGAACCATCCAGTTTTCGCGCGCCGAGACACTCGGGAAAGAGGCGGCAGCTCAAGAATTTACCGGCGCGACCGAGTTTTATGAGCATAGTGCCGTGTGATTCATCAAGGGGGCATTTGAAGCGAGGATCCTCGCCAAGAACAGTCGCTTTCTCAAGTTTGTCCTTCTCTTTCACATCCTTAAGAAACGGGCCGTAAAAATCCTTTAGCGTCTTTACGTATTCTTTTTTGCCGTTCGCAATGTCATCCAATTCATTTTCCATTTCCGCGGTAAATGAATCGCTGATGTATTCCGCGAAATTCTTTTCCAAAAAATCACTTACCACTTCGCCTGTATCGGTGGGGAGAAGCGCTTTATTTATCTTTTCCACGTAGCCTCTGTCCTGGAGTGTTTTGATGATGGATGCGTAAGTGCTTGGACGTCCTATGTCGCGTTTTTCAAGTTCCTTTACAAGTCCCGCTTCCGTGTAGCGAGGCGGCGGCTCCGTCTGTTTTCCCTCGCTTTCAATTGATATGAGAGTCAAAGGATCTCCTTCCGCAAGTTTAGGCAGCTCAATTTCCTCGCCTTTTGAACCGGTATCAGCGGAAAGCCATCCCGGAAAGATGACCACATTTCCATTTGCGGAGAAAGGGGGAATTGTATTTGGTTCGCTTATGTTCGCGCTTATTTTGGTACGGAGAATCTTCGCATCCGTCATTTGCGATGCGATCGTTCGCTGCCAAATGAGGTCGTAGAGTTTCTTTTGTTCGTCGGTTGTACCCGCATGCTTGACCGATGGTTTCGTGATACGAATCGCTTCATGCGCCTCTTGCGCATTTTTGCTTTTTGTCACATAGGTACGCGGGGAAAGATACTCTTTTCCATATTGTTTTTCGATGACCGCATATATTTCGGAAAGCGCGACCGTGCTCAAATTGACGCTGTCGGTGCGCATATAGGTTATGTGTCCCGCCTCATATAATTTTTGCGCGACTCCCATGGTGCGAGAAGGGGAAAACCCAAAACGGGAGCTTGCGGTCTGCTGCAGTGTCGAGGTGATGAACGGAGGCTTGGGTGAGCGCTTTGCCTCGGTCTGCTTCACTGAGGTGATTGACCACGAGCCTTTCTTCGCATGTGCAAGAATATCGTTGGTCTCATTCTCGTCGCGAGGCTCTTTTTCGCATATGAGTATGAGTTCCTGATTCTTTTTTGTCTTAAATTGGCCGGTGATTATCCAGAAGTTCTCGGGAATGAACGCGCGAATTTCGCGTTCCTTTTCCATGATGATACGGAGGGCGGGCGATTGAACGCGTCCCGCTGAAAGCCCGTAACGGACTTTTTTCCAGATAAGTCCAGAGAGGTCGTAGCCGACAAGCCTATCAAGCACGCGCCGCGCTTCTTGCGCCTTACGGAGATTTTCATCTATATCACGAGGATGTTTGATGGCATCCTGCACCGCCAATTCAGTAATTTCGTGAAAAAGTACGCGTTTTGGTTTCTTAAGTCCAACCGCTTCTTTGATATGCCACGCAATGGCCTCTCCTTCTCGGTCGGGGTCGGTCGCGAGATATATCTCATCCGCCTTCTTCGCGAGTTTCTTTATCTCATCGACTATCTTCTCCTTTCCTTTTGATATCTCATAATGAGGAACAAAGCCTTCCTTTATATCAATGGCCTTTTTATTGCTTTTTGGGAGGTCTCGAATATGGCCCACACTGGGAACCACTTTAAAATCGCCCTTCAGATATTTTTCAATTGTTTTCGCCTTTGCGGGGCTTTCTACAATGACCAGCTTCATATTGTATTGTTACCACTATATATTATGAACGAATTGCGAACAAACCCCCTTTTTCCTCAATTACGCCGTCGAAGATGAGGAGAGTGAGTTTTTCATTCACGATATGTGGCGGTAGTATAGTGAGTTCGAGGATTCTGTCAATTGAGAGAGGTTCATTGGCTTCTTTGAGGATGGTTGCTATTGCGCGTTCATCCGCATCCTGAAGTTCCACAATTTTGGCGGCGCGTTGCTCTTCGGAGGGCGCTTCGTTCATGCCAAGATCTTCCAAAATATCCTTATACCCCGTTACAAGACGCGCGCCGTCTCGTATCAATTTATGGGAACCACGATAATTTGGTTGATTCACATTTCCCGGAAAAATGAAGACATCCCGCCCTTGTTCAATGGCATTCCGCGCGGTTGCAAGCGAGCCTGATCGTTCGGGCGCTTCAATGACTATGGTGGCCACGGAGAGTCCGCTCACAATTCTGTTGCGTTCAAGGAATTGATTCGGATATGAGGGCGTGCCATCGGGATATTCGGAGATGAGGCATCCCTCATTTTCTATAATGAGTTTCGCAAGATGCTCGTGCTGTTTCGGATATACGGAATCAAGTCCGTTCGCGAGCACTGCTATTGTCTTTCCTTTTGCGCGAAGTGCACCCTCATGTGCGGCTCCATCTATGCCAAGTGCGAGTCCGCTAACAATGGTAAATCCTCGTTTTGCCAATTCTTCAGAGGTTTCATAGGCAAGCGCTTGCCCTTCACGAGTCGCTTTTCTTGTTCCCACTATTGAAATGCAAAACTCATCGCGCTTGGGAAGCGCGCCGATATAATGCAACCGTTCCGGAAATCCGGCTGTCTCTTTAAGAAGATGGGGATATGCGGTATCGTCGGATGAGATGGTGTGTATCTTTGCTTCCATTTAGTATGATAAAATAAGTATACAATACGAATCGAGCGAAACACGTCATGGACCAATTTAAAAAAAAGTTAGTATTTGAGATTTCGGTTGCGTTCATAATAATTACGACGCTTTTTGTGGGAATTTTCTTTTTTTCAGGAACCATTTCTGATTACTCTAGGCAGATAGGTTTATTACGAAAGCAAAATGCCGACCACTCAAAAGCAATTGCAATGCTTGCTACCTTGCGTTCTCAATATAGTTCGGTCGTGAAACAGGATTTGCAGGTTCTCGATAACACCGTTCCTATTAAGGACCAACTCATCAATCTTCCAAAAGAATTTCAATTACTTGCGTCGCAATATGGTCTTTCTTCGTCGTTCTCATTCGTCGGTGAAAACCCTTCGAGTCCCACGAGTCTCGGTTCTATTCGTTTCAAACTTGATGTGAGCGGTGGATTCGATCAAGTCATCGATTTCATCTCCTCTATCCAAAAGTTCAGATATCTTTCAACATATGACTCATTTTCCATGACAAGGTCGGGAACGAATGGGCAGCTATCGACGACGGGACAAATCTATTATAGGCAACAATAATATAATCTCACCGCAATGGCATTCATACAAAAAATAAAGACGCGGATGTCGCGAAAGGTATTGTTTTCTATTCTTGCAATCGCAATGATCGTGCTTGTTAGTTCATTTGTGTTATTTTCGGTGAATTTTCTCGTGACCAATTTGAATACCGCGTTGACTGCGGGAAGCGGTGCTACTCCTGCGGAAAAGTTTGACATCAAAGGGTTTGAAGCTTTAAAGTTAGTAAAGCCTTAATTTGGCTTATTGTTTGAGTTTCATTCGGGCTTGTAGTGCGAAGATGCACCAACATCCGTCACTCGGAGAATGAGGGTTTGCTCGGGCGTGGGCGCCAAAGGCGCACCCCCCATCGTTCGAAGAAAATAAACATAAGTGTTTATTTTACTTCTCACTCGGGCGTGTAGTTCAGTGGTAGAACGCTGTCCTGATAAGACAGAGGTCGAAGGTCCGATTCCTTCCACGCCCACACGAAATTTATCCAGCGGATAATTTTCTGGGGGCCCGTAGCTTAGCTGGTAGAGCGCCTCATTTGCAATGAGGAGGTCACCGGTTCGAATCCGGTCGGGTCCACAAATAAATTCGCCACAAGGCGAATTTTTTGTACCAGATTTGAACGGGAAGGGGGTCGGGGAAACGGGAGTTTCCCCGTGGCGGAGCACACGAACCGCTTGGTTCGTGGGAGTGCTCCATTTTACGGAGCACGACGTTCGACTTCCGGTCGGGTCCACAAATAAATTCGCCACAAGGCGAATTTTTTGTACCAGATTTGAACGGGTTGAGCTAAAAAAATCCCCGCAGATGCGGGGGGTGGTAGTTGTTACCATGTGCGAATCTTTTTCTTTCCTCGTTCAGTGAGGCGGAAGGAGTAGACCTCGCCCTGCGCGTCGCCGTCACTCTCATCATGATACAGATAGCCATTGTCAATGGCCCATGCAACGCATGCCGCGCGGAACTTCTGGCTCGCCATATTGCTGTCGAGTACGATGAAATCGGCGCGATGCGTCCTGAATGCGCGCACAAGCGACGCGTGGAATTCTTCTACAGGATATTCATTCACATGACTGCGGCCGAAACCGATGATAAGGGGTTCGTTCATCTCACACACTCCTTTGATGGTGCTCGCTGAATCCTAAAAGGATTATGAACAACCGTCAAGTTTTTTTGACTAACTCTCAATAAAGTAGTATCGTTTCGGCAGTCAATTAACAGCTCAATATAAGGAGGTAACTGTGAGCAATAAGTCACTCAACACCGAAAAGATTCGCTGGGACCTTGTCCGATTCTTTTACAAGAATGTGAATGACCCGCAGCTGGATGAAGATGTGAAGAGGCTCGTCTCGATGTATCGAAACTTCCATTCGGTGCACGCGGGGAAGCTCGAGAAAACTCTTGGGCTTGCGATGCGCGACCTTGTGGAAATGGAAATGCTGGGTGAGAAGATAGGTACATATGTAAGTCTTTTGAGGAGCCTTGAAGTTGCGAATTCCGCAGTGAAGGCGAAAGAAGCGGAGATCAATGTTCTTACCAGTAAGGAAGCGGGTGAGCACTGTGAATTCTTTACCATTGAACTCGCGACACTGTCTGATGAAGTGCTTATGCGATGGTACGCAAAAGATACGTTCGTGGCGAAGCACCGCTCATGGATCGAACATGCGCGCATATTCAAACCGCACATGCTGACCGAATCCGTGGAAAGTGCGCTCACCAAGCGCGAACCATTCGGAGAAAGCTCGTGGGGCGAATTCCATGAAGAGCTTTCATCGGATATCGAGATAAGGTATAGAGGAAAGAAGAAGAATCTCGAGGAAGCCCTCGATTTAATGGATTCGCTTCGCAACGATGACGAACGAGCAAAGGTCATGGAGCTTCTCAATGAGGCCCTGGGTGGGTATTTTGCAAAATACGCCGCTCAGACATTATGGATGGTCACCGGTTCTTGTGCGGTTGAGGATGAGGAGCGCAAGTATCCGCATCCGATGGCATATCGTAATATGTCGAATCGCGTTTCCGATGGGATGGTAAACGCGCTGCATGACGCGGTGCGTGATGTGGCAAGTCCTCTCGCGAAACGTTTTTACCGTCTGAAGGCGAAGCATCTCGGTCTTGATGTATTGCGTTGGAGCGATAAGAATGCGCCAATTCCGCTTACGAGCGATGTGAAGATTCCATTCGATGAAGCCAAGAAGATGGTCATTTCGGCATACCAGAATTTCAGCCCAACGCTTGCATCCCGCGTACGCGGCATGTTCAAAGAAAATCGCGTCGATGCGCATGTGGTAAAAGGGAGAGCGGATGGTGCGTTCTGCACCTGGCCGGTCTTACCGGACAAGAAACCGCACGCATTCGTGTTTCTGAATTACCTTGGAGATATGAGGGATGTGATGACCCTTGCGCACGAAGTGGGGCACGGCGTACACGGAGAACTTGCGGGCTTTAAGCAGGGTACTCTCATGTGCAACGTACCGACCGCGTACGCGGAAACCGCATCCATTTTCGGTGAGATGACCACGTTCAATTTTCTGAAGAAGCGATTGCTTGAATCGAAAGATAAGGAATCATTACTCGCGCTTCTCATGCAAAAACTCAGTGATTCGATGAATACCATGGTGCGTCAGATCGGATTTTCCAATTTAGAACGTAGGATTCACGGTATGGATATGGCATCTGCCACTTGGCAGAAGCCGAAGAAACGTTCGGTCGAAGAATTGAATGCTATTTGGCTTGAGACGATCGTAGAGTTATATGGAGAGGAGGGCGAGGTCTTCACGTACGAGGATATGGACCATTTCTGGACATATGTTTCACACTTCCACAGTCCATTTTACGTCTACGGGTATGCATTCGGTGAACTTTTGACGCAAAGTCTGTACGCGGCCGCTCCTCAATATGGCGATCGTTTTGAATCTTTGTATCTCGATCTTTTGCGTTCGGGTTCGACGAAGAGCGTAGTTGAACTGTTGGCTCCGTTCGGGCTTGATCCCACGAGCAAAACGTTCTGGAAAGACGGCATCAAGATAGGCATCGGCAGAATGCTTGAAGAGGCCGAAGAGCTCTCCCGAGAGATGGGAATTGAATTGTGACATATTCCCCCGCATTGCGGGGGATTTTTGTTGTCTAAAACTATTGACATATATGGTATCATAACAATATGAAACCAGTGATAATCTATTCAACCCCGTCGTGTGTCTATTGCAAGATGGCAAAGACATATTTTGACCAAAAAGGAGTCAACTATGAGGATAAGGATGTGATGTCCGACCTCGTTGCTCGTGAGGAAATGATAAAAAAATCAGGCCAGCTTGGCGTGCCGGTCCTTGATATCAATGGAAAGATAATCATAGGATTTGATAAGAGCGCGATAAACGAAGCGGCAGGAATCAAATAGAAATCAATGAATCCGCTCCTCAATTGAGGAGCGGATTCATTTGTAGTAGTCTAGAGATATGAAAATACATCGCTTCATTGGCGATTTTAATATCCGAGAAGAGCACCTTCGCATAACCGAAGATGATTTGGTAAATCAAATAAAGAATGTTCTTAAGCTTGTGAAAGGAGAAGAGCTTATTCTTTCAACGGGAAGTTTGGAAGAGGCTCGTTGCAGAATTGAGGAATGCGGAAAGAATTTCGTTGAGGTTCACGTAGTAGAGCGGATGATGAATACAAATGAACCAAAGCGAAAAGTGACCTTGTATCTCTCAACGCTGAAGAGGGAGAATTTTGAGCTTGCGGCGCAAAAGGCGACTGAGGCCGGAGTGCGGAGTATCGTACCCATCATCTCATCGCGTACGGTAAAGTTGAATATCAGCACGGAGCGAGTTGAGAAGATAGTGAAGGAAGCAGCCGAGCAATCAGGCCGCGGAATTGTGCCTGCGATAGCGGGCGTCGTCTCATTTGAAAAGGTTCTTCCTGATGCGGCAAAGAACGACATCAATATCTTTTTTGATGGAACGGGGAAACAATTTTCAGGTGCCATGCTTGAGGGAAAAGAGAACATCGGCATTTTTATCGGACCCGAGGGCGGATGGGGCAATAAGGAGCTCGTAGAAGCAAAAGAGAACGGATTCCTCATCGCAGGATTGGGCGCTCTTACGCTTCGTGCCGAAACTGCGGCAACTATCGCCTCATATCTTGCGTCTAATTTGATCAATGGATGAGCTAAAAGGCATATTCGGTGTATGGAAGCCCAAAGGTCCAAGTTCTTATGATGTCATTCGCGAGATAAAGAAGCGGATAACCGAAAAGAAGATAGGACATGCGGGAACGCTGGATCCAAAAGCATCGGGCGTGCTTGTGATTGCGGTAGGGCGTGAGGCGACAAAGAAAATAAGCGAGGAAGTTGCCAAAGAGAAGGAGTACGAAGCAACTATCCGTTTGGGTAAGGAAAGTTCGACGGATGACAGCGAGGGCATTAAGACGGAAGTGCATCCGATACGACGGCCGTCTCTCAAACAGATTTATGATGTTTTAAAGGAATTCGAGGGTGAGATAATGCAGGTGCCGCCGGTATATAGCGCCATAAAAGTGAGCGGTGAACGGGCATATGAGCGCACGCGTGCGGGTGAGAAGCTTGAACTTGAGGCGCGAAAGGTGATAGTAAAGAAGATAGAGCTCGTTTCATTCAAGTGGCCTTACCTGAAGATAAAGGTGGTAACGGGACCCGGCGTCTATATTCGTTCGCTCGCAAGAGACATCGGAAGAAAGCTGAGTGTAGGGGGGTATCTTTCCGCGCTCATGCGCACGCGCGTGGGTAGTTTTACGCAAAAAGACGCACTTATCATTCCTATAGGATTTCATACCCCTCGCACGAGGGCGTGATATAATGTACGTATGTACGAATTACCAAAATTACCATACGCATATGATGCGTTAGAACCATTCATAGATGCGCGAACGATGGAGGTTCATCATTCAAAGCATCACGCAACATATGTCGCGAAATTAAATGAGGCGGTTGAGAACAATCCTGAATTGCAGGCAAAAAGTCCCGAAGAGTTATTGCGCGACCTGAGCGCAATTCCGGAAGCGATACGCACAGCGGTAAGAAATCACGGCGGAGGTCATGTGGCACACACGCTCTTTTGGAAAAGTATGGGACCGAATAAGGGCGGAATGCCGACCGGGAAAGTTGGCGAACTCATCGAAAAAGACCTCGGAGGATTTGCGAAATTCAAGGAAGATTTTTCAAAGCTTGGCGCGGGCGTATTCGGGAGTGGTTGGGCATGGCTCGTCATCGATGAGCATGGCTTATTGAAAACAATGATGAGTTCAAATCAGGACAATCCGCTCTCGGTGGGTATGAAACCTATCATGTGCCTTGACGTGTGGGAACACGCGTATTATTTGAAGTTTCAGAACCGCCGCGCGGAATATATCACCGAGTGGTGGAACGTCGTTGACTGGGACAGTATCGAGGAGAATTACAAGCAACTAAGGAATGCGTAAAATAAAGGAAAAACTCACGCGAGAACAACTGCGATTTCGCAGAGAAGCGAGAAATCAAACGATCACGCTCATTGTCACCAGTTTCAGTTTTGTGGCTGGTCTTGCGTGGAATGAAGCGGTAAAATCTGCTATTGAGGTTCTTTTTCCTACGGGAAATGGACTCACGGCAAAAATAACGTATGCTCTATTTCTCACCCTTATCGTGGTCGTGGTGAGTTATTTTCTCACCCGCTTCAAGCATCCGGGAGAGGAAGCGGACACTAAAAAAGAGGCCGCGGAATCAAAATAGAAATACCGCCCTTGCCGGAAAGGGCGGTTTTTTATTATTTCACTATCTCAATGCGCGCTCCTATCTTCTTAAGTCTTGTCGCGATATCCTCATATCCTCGATTGATAGAATAGACATTTCGAAGAAGTGAGGTTCCCGGTGCCGCAAGCATCGTTATCATGATTATTGCGGCGGGTCGCAAGGCGGGAGGACAGATCACTTCGGCAGCCTTAAATTTTGTAGGTCCGGTTATGAAGACGCGATGCGGGTCGGCAAGGAGAAGATTTACGCCAAGTTTTGAAAGTTCCAAATAGTAGAGCGCACGATTTTCATATACCCAGTCATGAATCAAAGTCTGTCCTTTTGCGCGGGCGGCAATAGGAACAAAGAATGGCAGATTGTCGATGTTAAGTCCTGGAAATGGGCGCGCATATATCTTTTCGTGAACCGCGGTCAATTTTGAAGGGAATGTCTCAATGTCGACGAGTTCGGTAAAGCCGTTTGCGGATAGATACTTCTTCGAGAGTTTGAATTTGAACCCCATTTTTTCCAACTTCAAAAGCTCAAGTTCAAGGAATTCAATGGGGCATTTTGTGATAGTGATATGTGAATTGGTGGTCGCAGCGATAGAGAGAAAAAGCATCGCCTCAATAGGATCTTCGCTTAAGGTATATGATACGGGCATATTGATGTCTTTCACTCCCTGTATGGTGAGTGTGGTGGTGCCTATTCCATCAATTTGAACTCCGAAAAGCTGAAGGAAGTGGCAGAGGTCCTGCACCATATAGTTTGCGGAAGCGAGTTTCACATGAGTCTTGCCCTGAATCTTTGATGCCGCCATCAGCACATTTTCAGTGACGGTATCGCCGGACTCATAGAGAACTATCTCACTAGCATGGAGTTTGTTGACACTTACCTCATATGCGTCCGTTTTTGTGGCAATAGACACGCCAAGCTTCTCAAGCGCAAAGAGGTGTGGCTGCACGGTTCGTGAGCCAAGTTTGCATCCACCGGTTTGTGGAATCTTAAATGTCTTAAAAAGATGCACAAGCGGACCCATGAACATGACAATGCTTCGAGTTTTCTTTGCGGATTCCTCATTCAGCGAATGTATGGAAAGTTTTTTGGGGGGAGTGATGGTGAGCGAAGGGCCATTCCATTCGGTTTTCACGCCTATGCTTTCCAAAACCTCGATTATTCGGTATACCTCCTCAATCTTCGGCATATTGGTGATGGTCGTCGTGCTCTTATTGAGAAGGGAGGCGCATAAAAGACCAACCGCGGAATTTTTGGAGGAGTTCACTGAAATGGTTCCTGATAAGGGCTTTCCACCCTCAATTTGAAAATTCATAGCGTAATTTTATCATTTCAAATAAAAAGCGCCACCTTCATTGGTGGCGCTTTTGCGGTGGTATATACAGAACTATTCCCACACAACAACATCTGAGTATGAAATCCCGAATTTCACCGCTTCGCTCTTTTTAGGCATCCAAATATCAATGAAATTCTTCTTTCGAACATTCATTCTATCCTCAACTACGAATATCTTATTGCCAAAAAGTTTTGGAAATGAGACTTTGGTGCCGAAAGGAAGCATATTCGTTGCAACGATGCCATCATGAACGAAGGTGCCCATTGCCGTTTCGAACGGAGTCGAATCGGTCTCTTCCGGAGTGCTTGCGTATGCGGTAACCCAAAGTTTCATTATTTTGTTCTTTGGTTCGTTTTCGCTGCTTCCTGTAGCCGCCTTTGCGACATGCACGATGGCGTTGGTGATAGCCTCATGGCTTCCAGTTGCGGGTATATCCGAGGGTGTCGGAAATGCGAAGACTGAAAGGCTTATAAGTGCTGATACGAGTTTTGCGGTCATTTGTCTTTTTTGTCTTTGTATTCTTGGAGCCGACGGGTATTAACTAATGCCCCAAATGAAAAACCCCCTACGGGGTTTTATATACATACCCTAGCACGTCTTCCCGAATTTTGCAAGCTTCGCAAGGCATTTTAGGGGCTAACATATGTAAAAACCCCTTATTTTATTGAGTTTTTTGGATATTGGTGATACTATGAACAGAACCATGGAAAGCATCATTTATAAGACAAAGGACTTTGTTGCCTACAATAAGCCCGCCGGGATGCTTGTGCATGCTGTGAAGGGGTTTGAGGGCCGTGAAGGCGAGCGAACGCTCGCGGATATCGCCTCAAAGGAGTTCCCCGAGATCAGGAAGGTGGGAGATGACCCCGAGAACCGCCCCGGAATCATGCATAGGCTTGATAAAAATACATCCGGCGTCATTGTGATAGCCAGAAATCAGAGATTTTTCAGCTTTATGAAGGATCTTTTCCAGAATCATCAGGTGAAAAAAACATACGTTGCTCTGGTAAACGGCAGGCTCCTGGGGAGCGGTACGATAGATACCCCGATTGGATTGAAACCCGGAACCATAAAACGAAGTACGGTGGCAAGAAATATGAAGATGGTGAAGGATGCGGTTACCGACTATAAGGTGGCAAAGGTCTATCAGCAGAGTGTGCTGGGCGGCAGAGGAGCGGTCTACTATTCTTTGCTTCATGTAACGCCTCATACGGGAAGAACTCACCAGATAAGGGTCCATCTCGCCTCAATAGGGCATCCGATAGTGGGTGATACGCTTTACGGACCTAAAGCGAATAATCTTGGACTCGAGCGTCATTTTCTGCATGCCGAATCAATTGAGTTCAGTACGCCGGACGGAAACAGGTTGAAACTTGAGGCGGAACTTCCAACAGAGCTCCAAAAAGCCCTCAACATATTGGAATCTCATCAGGCCTTTTAAGGTCGGGGGTTGATTTTTTTTACTGTTTCTTTTACACTGTATTGGTTATGGAAAAAGACATTCTCTCGAAAATCCGTTCAGGCGCGAAAGTTCGCGTATGGGAACGCATCAAGGAAGGCGATAAGGAGCGCCAGAGTGCATTTGAAGGTCTCGTTATTGCACATAAACACGGTTCTGAGGCGGGAGCGTCATTTACCGTTCGTTCAGTGATTTCGGAAGTTGGCGTTGAGAAGGTATTCCAAGCGCACTCTCCGTCAATCGCGAAAGTTGAGATACTTTCAACACCGAAAAAGGTGCACACTTCAAAGCTCTATCATGTTCGCACTTATTCAAGTAAGAAGATCCGCGAACGCTTGAAGACGAAGTAATCGATTAACCCTGCAACAAGCGGGGTTAATTTTTTTAATCTATACTATTAGCATATGATGGAAAATGTGAAATACGGAACATTGTTCATGGTCGCAACACCCATTGGCAATTTGGGCGATATCACAATGCGGGCATTGGAAACATTGAAGAGTGTTGATGCGATATTTGCGGAAGATACGCGCGTGAGTTCAAAACTACTCTTTCACTACAAGATACAAAAACCCGTTTTCCATTATGACGAACATTCGCACAATCGCGCGGCGGCAAAACTGATGGAAATGTTGAAAGATGGAAAGGATATCGCTTTGGTGACCGATGCGGGCACGCCGGGAATTGCCGACCCGGGCAGCAGACTTATTGAGATTGTTTCAAAGGAACTTCCTCAGGTTCCGATAATTCCTATTCCCGGCGCTTCCGCAGTGATTTCTTTGCTCTCAATTTCCGGATTTAACACTGAGCAATTCACATTTTTAGGTTATCCGCCTCACAAAAAAGGGAGGAAGACCTTTTTTGAGAGTCTGCAAAAGTTAGAGACATGGCCTGTCGTGTTTTATGAGTCCCCCCATAGAATTGAGAAAGCTCTCTCAAGCATCGTTGAGGTTCTGGGAAATGATCGAAGGATCGTGGTGGGGAGAGAACTGACGAAACTTCACGAAGACATCTTCAGGGGTACGGCAAAAGATGCTCTCTCGCACATTGGGAATCTTGAAAAACAAAAAGGTGAGTTTGCGGTCGCTATCTCAAGAGATTAACCATCCGCTTTGGCCCACACGAGTAGGTCATTATAATCAGCCTCTCCACAGATGAATTTTTCCGTTTTCGTGTTGAAGAAAAAAGGAACGCCCCCGCAGCTCGTAAGGTCGTATTTTTGCATCATCTCCTGATTCTCGGGGTCATGCCACACCTCGAACCGTTGCACGGATGTGTCCAATTCGCGTTCAAGCTGTTCAACAAGTGGCATCATTTTTTCACAATGAGGACACTCTTTGCCATAGAACATAAGTAGGCTTTTCGAGTTCATTGTATTATTATACAACTGTGTTCAAACGAATATTCGACGTTATAGGCTCACTCCTGGGGATAATCATCTTTATTTTTATTACGCCGATAATAGCGTTTGCAATTCTTTTGGAAGATGGTTGGCCCGTATTCGTATCGCTTGAACGGATAAGCGGCGGTCGTCGAGTGTTCATATGTAAATTTCGTTCAATGGTGAGAAATGCTCACGCGATGAAGAAGGATCTTATTCATCTGAATGAGAGGAGAGACGGGCCTCTTTTTAAAATAAAGAATGATCCGAGATTGACCAAGGTGGGGAAAGTATTGAGAAAACTGCGTCTTGATGAGTTTCCGCAGTTTTTCAATGTTCTTTTGGGCGACCTTTCTCTTGTGGGACCGCGTCCTCATGAGCCGGGAGAAATTGCAGCCTATCCGGAAGAATTTAAAGGCCTGTCAGCCGCAAAAGCAGGACTTACCGGACTTTCACAGGTAAGCGGTGCTTCGGCCCTCCCGTTTTTAAAGGAGCTTGAACTCGATAAATATTATTTGGAGCATCAATCATTCATATTGGATATGCAAATACTCGGACGGACCATTTGGATACTTTTTTCGGATCCAACGGGCGTGTGAGATTTGTGGCATGAAATTCCATTCTCCGTTATGATGAAGTGATGCGTGTTGCGATTCTGCATGATTACTTGAATCAGTTTGGGGGTGCTGAGCGAGTGCTTCAGGTAATGCTTGAAATGTATCCGGATGCGGACCTTTATACATTACTTTATGATCCCGAACGAACATTCGGGATTTTCGAACATAATATAAAAAAAACAAGCGTGTTGGATATTCCCTTTGTCCGCAAACATCATCGAATGTTCATTCCTTTCATGCCGTTCGCTGCCAATCTGATGAAGAGCGATAAACCATATGACCTTGTTCTTTCTTCGACGGCGGGGTACGCAAAAGGATTCCATGTGAAGGGAAAGTATCATATAAGTTATTGCCACAGCCCGTTGCGCTACGCGTGGGAAGTTGAATATTTGAAGAACCTCTCGTTTGCGCCATGGCCACTGAAGGATTTTTTTGTATATCCTATCGCGAAGTCGTTGCGAAGCTGGGATGTCCATGCGGCTACCCACGTGAATCTTTTTTTAGCAAATTCTCAATTCATTTCAAACAAGATCAATTCATATTATCTAAGGGAAGCGGATGTCATCTATCCGCCGGTGTCGACGGATATTTTTTATCCGGAACCGAATAGCGAGCATAAGGAATACTATTTGATGGTCGGAAGACTTTTGTACTACAAAGGATTCGATATTACCATTCGCGCGTTCAATCGTCTTAAAAAACCTTTGAAGATCGTGGGGGCGGGACCGGAGGCGGAAAAATTGAGAGCACTTGTCCGTTCGCCTCATATAGAATTTCTTACCGGCATCTCGGATGATGAGCTTCGTAAATTATATTCGAATGCAAAAGCGCTTATATTCCCGCAAATAGAGGATTTTGGCCTTGTAGCCGCCGAAGCACAAGCGTGCGGGCTTCCTGTCATTGCATACAAAGTGGGCGGCGGCGGAGAGATAGTCATCAATAAGCAGACTGGGTTGCTTTTTAGCGAACAATCTCCGGAAGCCATAGAGAATGCGGTAAAAGAATTCGAGACTATGAAATTCGATAGAAGAATAATAGCCCAAAAGGCCCAGCGCTTTTCAAAGAGCAATTTTGTACAAGAAATGACGAGAGTGATTCGAGCATCAGGTTTTTCAGAATAAGCGCGGAACATATGCATTACGCGAGATGAATATTCTTATTGATACACGACTATTGAGCAAGGGGCGCATTTCCGGAATTGAGGAATATGCCAGATTTATCATTGAAAATTTGCTCGAAAGGGACAGGAAGAATACATATCAGTTCTTTTACAGTGGCATTAAAAAAGCACCCCTCCCCGATAATTGGAAGCGAGGCAATACGAACGTGTTCGAATTGAATGTGCCGAATAGGGTGCTTGAAGTATCTATGCGATTATTCGGAGTGCCGCGCATCACGGAAACATTGCATTCAAATATCGTATTCAGTCCCCATTTCAATTTTTTTCCGACCTCGAAAGGGACGAAAAGAGTCATTACATTTCACGATCTCTCGTTCATCCATTTTCCGGAATTTTATCCGTTTCGCAAACGAGTATGGCATTGGCAGCAGGGTTATAAGAAACAGGCAATGAATGCCGATATGCTTATCGTGGTTTCCGAATTTACAAAGCAGGACCTCATAAAGACGCTTGGAGTCGACCCTCAAAAGATTCGCGTGGTGCATTCCGGAATAAATCCATGGTATAAACGCCTGTCTGAAACTGATAAGATGAAGGCCGAATTCATAAAGAAACACGGCATGGTAAAGCCATTCATATTATTCGTGGGAACGCTTGAACCGCGAAAGAATATTTCAGGAATCATTAAAGCGTTTGATGTGGTGAAAGAAGACCCCTTCAACAGAGAGCTGCAGCTTATAATCGTGGGGAAAAGGGGATGGCTCTGTGATACAATTTTTAAGGATGCGAAGAATGCGACGTGGTCAAAAGATATCATATTCTGGGGAGAGGCTTCGTATGAAGATTTAAGGATGCTCTACAATCTCACGGAAGCGTTTATATATCCATCGTTCTTTGAGGGTTTTGGATTTCCTCCGTTGGAAGCTGCGGCATGCGGTGCGCCGGTGATCACATCGAATAGGTCCTCGCTTCCGGAAATAATGGGTGATTCGGCGCTTCTTGTTGATCCGTGGAAAATCGAGGAACTTATTTATGCAATTTCGCTTCTGCTCAAAAACGATACAATGAAAGAAGAGCTTCGGGTACGAGGATTTGAAAATGTAAAAAGGTTTACATGGGAAAATGCCGCAGATGAACTTATCTCAATTTTTGATACATTCCAACAATGAAAAAAAAGGTTTCCCGCAATAATGTGGTTCCCGTGGTGGTCGATGTGAAGAATCCGGCCGCCAACTATTCATGGTCATCACATCACCCTTCGATAGATCTACGAAGGACTCCTATCGGAGAATATGACCATGCAAAAAGAATACATTCCATCTTCAAAAAAACGGCACTCGCATTCGTATCGCTATTATTGGTCCTCATCGCGTTTGAGGGGGTGAGACTTTTCAGTGTGAAGGACGCGCTTAAGAAATCAGGTGAGCAGATTGGAGAGAATTTCTCGAATTCGGTTCATTCATTGCAGAATCTTGAACCTGAGAAAGCAAGTGCGACGCTTGAACAAAATGGGAAAAATATCGCACAGCTCGATCAATTATTGAAAAATAATCACGCCATCGGTTTTTTGAATTTGTTAGGAGATATTATCCCCGCATTCAAGGAAAGCGGCTCGCTTATTCAGCATGTGGCATCGTTGAATCTTAATTTCTTGAATCTCTCAAATGCCACCGAGGACTTAAAAAAGAATGGATTTCATAATTTCCAATCCGATGGGCCCGCGTTCTTGTCTGAGCTTCGCGGCATGCAAACATCGATTGCAAATATAAATAGCGAAGCTCAAGCGGTTAAAAACGCAACCTCCAATCTAAGAAAACTTTCTTCTTCGTTCGATACCATCGATGATGCGATTGGGAAAAGGTATTTGGAGAATAGCGCCTCGCTCTATAAAGCGAATTCATTTCTTGGAAGCCTTATTACCATACTTAATTCGGATAACACGCGTCACTTTCTGGTATTGTTCCAAAACCCGTCGGAAATACGTCCCGGGGGCGGTTTTATCGGAAGTTATGCCGACATATCGATACGGAATGGACAGATGCAAAATATCGACGTGAGGGATATCTACGATCCTGATGGCCAGTTCTTTGAAAAGATAGTTCCTCCGTATCAATTACAGACAATAACTCAAAATTGGGGGGCGCGCGATGCGAACTGGTTCTTTGATTTTCCTACATCGGCAAAGACCGTCATTAATTTTCTCGAACTTTCCAAAATGTATAGCGAAAATGGGGTGACGTTTGACGGCGCCATTGCCGTCAATATTCCGGTCATTCAATCAATGCTTGAAGCAACCGGTCCAATCTATCTGCCAGACTATGATCTAACCATCGACCAGAATAATTTTCTCACTGAAGTGCAGCGAGAGGTGGAAGCGGGAAAGGATAAAAAAGCAGGACAGCCTAAAAAGATACTGAAGGTGCTTGCCCCCCTTCTTTTAGAAAAGATGAAGGCACTTGATTCAAATAGTCAGAACATATTTTTGAAGAAACTTGGGGAACACGTGGCAAAAAAGGATATAATGTTCTACGCAAAGGATGATTCACTTGCATCATTTCTTAAGCAATCCGACGTGGATGGGTCCGTGTTTGATATTCCTTCGAATTTTCTCGGTTCATATCTTGCGGTAGTTGATGCGAATGTCGCGGGCGGCAAGACCGATGCACTTATCAATCAGTCCGTCGACGCGAACATCAATATTGATACAAGTGGCGCCGTTCTTACCGATCTGACGGTAACCCGTGTTCATAATGGAGGAGATAAGAAAGATCCATGGTGGAACTCAAAGAATCAGGATTTCATCCAGATACTCACGGATCCTGGCTCCGCTCTCATTTCGATGAAAGGTAATTCAATTAAGCTTGAAAAGCCGAAGTTCAACTATGACTCGAACGGCTATGACGAAAATGCCGATCTTCAAGCAATCGATAATTCAACAACCGCAATACCGGAATTCAACGCGTGGGTTATGAATGAATTTAATAAAACAGCATTCGGTACTTGGTTCAACGTAGAACCAAGAAAAACGGGAGTCTTGACGCTGAGATACCATAACGATAATACTTCTCTCACCCCTCCCACGACGGGTTCCACATATACATTTGTCTATGAAAAGCAGTCAGGGGTCTCAACGAAACTTAGTGCGACCATAGCGGCGCCTATTGGATTTGTGTGGGAAGAAACAGGAACGCCCACATACACGTATTCGAACGACGATCCGGACGGAAGAGTGATTCTTACGCTGAAGCTCGCAAAACAATGAAGAATATAAGAAATTTTGTAATAATAGCGCACGTTGATCACGGCAAGAGTACTCTTGCCGATCGTTTTTTGGAAGTCACAAAAACGGTGGAAATGCGCAAGATGAAGGCTCAATATCTTGACCAACTTGAGCTTGAGCGTGAGAGGGGCATCACCATTAAAATGGCTCCCGTGCGCATGAGATATGAACACAAGGGAACAAACTATATATTGAATCTTATCGATACGCCGGGACACTCCGATTTTTCATATGAGGTCTCGCGCTCATTAAATGCGGTAGAGGGCGCGGTGCTTTTGGTGGATGCGACTCAGGGCATTCAGGCACAAACATTGGCAAATCATCGGCTCGCAAAAGCGGCGGGACTTACCGTGGTGGGAGCGCTCAACAAGGTGGATTTTTTCAAAGATTCCGCAGGAAACATCAATCTTGACGATGAGCGGCTCTTTACGCTTCGGAAAAGCCTCGCGGAGCTTATCGGAGTGGATGAAAAGGAGATACATCATATTTCCGGTAAGACGGGCGATGGGGTGAGAGAACTCCTTGATGACGTTATCGAAAAAGTCCCACCCCCGCAAAAGAGCGTTGAAGCTTTCGGTCGCGCGCTTATTTTTGACTCGTTCTTTGATGACCATAAGGGCGTGGTCGCATCCATACGAATGTTTGATGGAGAGATCACGGGAGAAGATGAGATTGTGATGGTTGCCACCAATACTCATTCGCGTATCAAAGAGATCGGCTATTTTATGCCGCAGCTCATCGCGCTGCCTGTTTCTGAAAAACTCACCGCGGGAGAAATCGGCTATGTGGCAACGGGTATCCGCGATCCCGAAAAGATAAAGATAGGAGATACGGTCCTTGTTTCAAAAAATATAAGAGATGCGGAACGATTTGCGCTTCACGGCTATAAAGAGGCAATGCCTGTTGTCTTCGTGTCATTCTATCCGGAAGAGAGCGATAACTATGAGGCGCTCACGAGAGGGCTGCAAAAACTTAAATTGAATGATTCGGCACTTCATATTGAACCTGATCAGAACGAAGTATTAGGGAGGGGATTTAAGGTCGGGTTTTTGGGGCGCCTTCACTTTGAAATAACCGCAGAACGATTGCGGCGTGAATTCAAGGTTGAGACGGTGAATACATTTCCCTCCGTGTTATATCGCGTAAAACGGGGAAATGATTGGCTTACTATCGTAAAACCGGAAGAGCTTCCGCAAGATTTTGATGAGATATGGGAACCCATCATCAAATTGGATATCATCTTACCGAATGAATATCTTTCGAATGTAATTGCGCTTCAGCGAGCGTTTCGCTTTTCGGACCTACATACGGAAACATTGGGCGATAGGGTGCATCTTATAACGCAAATGCCACTCGCGGAACTTGTGAGTGATTTTGATGATCAGCTTAAATCATCGACGAAGGGAATGGCATCCTTCAGTTATGAAGTGTTGGAATATGAAAAGGCCGATGTGGTGCGCGTGGATATTCTCGTGTCCCATGAGGTCATTCCGGGACTTAGCAGATTCTTGCCGCGTGAAGTGGCGACAAGAGAAGCGAGAAAGATGGTCGATAGGCTTAAAGAACATCTTCCTCGTCAGCAGTGGACCCAGCCGATTCAGGCGCAGGCTGAAGGAAAGATAGTTGCACGCGAAGACATTCCCGCATTGAGAAAAGATGTCACCGGATATCTGTATGGAGGAGATAGGTCTCGTAAGATGAAATTATGGAAAAAACAGCAGCGAGGGAAGAAAAATCTTGAGGCGAGAGCGCAGGTGCAGATTGCCCCTGAAGTATTTAAAGAATTGTTAAAACGATAGTATAATAGGCACAATGCGGTTTCTAAAACTATCATTCATTGCAGCGCTTGTTGCAATACTTACATGGGTGGGATATTCTTTAGTACAGCAAAAAAATAAGATACACGAGGAGATTCTAAATCTTTCAGAAGCGACTAAAAAACTCAATAGCGAAAATGCTTCGCTTCAGAATTCAATAAAATATTTTGAACTTCCTGAAAATCTTATAAAAGAATCGAAAGCGCGATTCAATTATAAGAATAATGGAGAACAAATGATAATCGTCGTTCCGGAAACGTCGAGTACTGCTTCCTCAAGTGCCATACAATAGATAATGCGGGATTGGTTTAGTGGCAGAATGCGACCTTCCCAAGGTTGAGACACGGGTTCGATTCCCGTATCCCGCACCAAATATAAAAAACGACTTGATGAGTCGTTTTTTGTTTCCTCTGAAGAGCGGGTTTGCTACAATGAATACATATGTTGGATAAGAATAAGATTATTTTCATCGTTGTTTTTATTTTTGTAGTTGCGCTTGGAGGATACTACTGGGCGACAAATCCAACCTTGTTCTCCTCTTCTCAAAGCAGAGACCCGATCACGGGCGTCCGATTACCGCCTCCTCCCGTGACGACTGAGAGGAGTCCTAATGCCTCGCTTCCTATGCAGAATACCGTCATATATACCGACAAAGGTTTTTCTCCGAATCCCTTGACCATAAGAAAGGGGGCAACAATTACGTTTCAAAATCAAAGTACGCATGATATGAGACCCGCATCCGATCCTCACCCCACCCACACGGATTATCCGACCACGGGGGGATGCGTAGGCAGCACATTTGATGCGTGCAGGATTATAAAACCGGGCGGATACTGGTCATTCGAGTTTGATATCGTCGGTACTTGGAAGTATCACAATCATTTAAATCCAGCCGATACAGGAACCGTTATTGTCGTCGAATAGCAAATTCAAGGTCGAAATGATAAAACAACGATATAAATAAAATGTTCATCGAATCACTGCAGTACAGTAATATCGGTTTATTTTTTCTTCGCTTCATCATCGGAATCATTTTTTTAGTGCACGCAATGCCGAAATTCAAACATCCCAAAGCCATGGCGGAAGGAATGGGAATGGCAGGATTGAGTTTTATGGTCATTCTGTTGGGTTTTGTGGAGGTTATCTCAGCATTGTATCTCATATTCGGTTTTTATACGCAGTTGGGCGCATTGCTTCTCATCTGTGTCATGATCGGAGCCATCACCATGAAAATAGCAAAATGGAATGTTCCATTTTCGTCGAAAACGGGAACTGGATGGGAGTTTGATCTTATCTTGCTTGCGGCAAGCATCACGATTCTACTCGTGGGAGGCGGAACGATAGGAATCCAATAAAAGCGGCCATGGAAAAACAAAAAGAAAGCGAAAATTCAGAGGTTTGTCTGGCGTGTGAATGTCCTTGTGAAGTGCACACGGTGCATACGCATAAAGGAAAGCCGGGGAAAATCTGCGTTTCGTGCGGAAAAAAATATGAAATGGGCAAGAAGTGCGAGCATTGCGGCAAAAGGAAATAAGGAGCGTATTGAGTATTCATTTTTTCGCAGCCACTTCAAAAACTGCGCCTAATAATGCATACTATAGACAATGCAAGCAATAGAACCGAAGCTTCCTGGCGGATTTAAGGACTATCTTCCCGAAGATATGATTCCTAGGCAAAAAATGCTCGATACGATTCGAAACGTATTCGAGCGTTTTGGCTTTTCGCCGCTTTCCACATCAGCCGTCGAAAAGACCGACGTGTTGACGGGAGGCGATCAAAATTTTAAAAAGCAGATATATGGCATTGTGTCGCAAGGCGGAGATGAGAATGAGTTATCTCTGCGTTTTGACCTCACGGTCCCTCTTGCGCGCGTGATGGCAGCGAGCGCCGGTACTCTGAAAAAGCCTTTCAAGCGATATGAAATGGGAAGGGTGTGGCGAGGTGAACGCCAGCAAGCAGGCCGTTATCGGGAATTCATGCAATGCGATGCGGACATTGTAGGGTCTGACAAACTCTCCTCAGATGCGGAGATAATCGCGCTTATGACGGAAACGATGCGCGCACTGGGATTTTTAAAATTTGTCATACGCATCAATAACAGAAAGATATTGAACGCATTAGCTGAATATGCGGGGTTTGAAGCCTGGAAAACAGAGCCGGTGTTACGCGCCTTAGATAAACTCGATAAGCAGTCATGGAACGATGTTGCCGTTGAATTGGCTGATAAGAAGGGGGCCTATCTATCAGCCGAACAGATAGAAGCAATTCGCAAATTCGTAGAATTGAAAGGGAGTACCGCGAAAAGCATGCTTGAAAAGGCGGAGAAACTTATGGGAGAGAATAATGGTGCAAATGAAGGAATAAAAGAACTTGAATCGATTACAGACTACTTAAAGATGCTTGAAGTGCCGGACGATGTTTGGGCAATAGATTTTTCCGTCGCAAGAGGATTGGGATATTATACGGGAACGATTTTCGAAACAATACTTACGGAACTTCCGCAGATAGGAAGCGTGTTTTCAGGAGGGAGGTATGACAATCTCATTGAACGATTTGGAAGCGCGGCTATTCCTGCGGTGGGAACATCTGTTGGAATCGACAGGCTCTTTGCCGCGATGGAACAGTTGAATCTTGTAAAAAAAGAGAGGTCTGTCACCGAGGCGCTTTTCCTCAATTTCGATGAGGCGGGTGAAAAGGACGTGATAAAGAACTCCGTGGCCCTTCGCGCCGAGGGTCTCAATGCGGAATTTTATGCGGGAGGAGAAGAAAACCTAAAAGGACAACTCGCCTATGCGGTGGCCATGGAGATCCCAGTCGTTGTGATAATCGGGGCAACCGAATCAAGTAAGGGGACCGCACTTATCAAGGATATGAATGCGCGCACTCAGGAGGAGGTGAAACAAAAAGACCTGCCTTCAAGGGTGAAGGAGATATTGAAAAAGTAGGTGCTCCGCCCCATCGTTCGATGGGGCATTTAGTGACCATGGTACAAGGATTCTGGAAAAAACTGAAAAAACCGATATTTGCACTTGCGCCGATGGCTGATGTCACGGATGCGGCCTTTCGCGCGATAATCGCAAAATATGGCGCTCCGGACGTGACTTGGACGGAGTTCGTGGCATGTGACGGACTATGTTCGGAAAAGGGCAGGGAGAGGCTTCTTGTTGACCTTCGGTACGACAAAAACGAGCGCCCTATCGTTGCACAGCTTTTTGGTTCTCGTCCGAATCACATGGAAGAATGCGCCCGCCTCATAAAGAAACTTAAGTTTGATGGATTGGATATCAATATGGGTTGTCCCGACAGGGCGATAGAAAAACAAGGAGCGGGCGCCGCGCTTATGAAAAATCCTAAGTTGGCGGCTGAGATCATCGCGGCTGCAAAACGTGGTGCGGGTGATATGCCCGTTTCGGTCAAAACGAGAATTGGCTATAACGAAAACAATTTAAAAACATGGCTGCCCGTCCTTTTGGAGGCGGAACCCGCGGCAATCACGATTCATGCCCGCACCCGCAAGGAGATGTCAAAGGTGGCCGCTCACTGGGAGGTACTCGGCGAGGCTGTACGTATTGCGCGAAGATATGATTCATCGCCCACGAGGACGCTTATATTAGGAAATGGCGACGTACGCGATATGAGAGACGCGAAGGCAAAAGCGGATGAATACGGAGTTGATGGCGTTATGCTCGGACGAGCGATATTCGGCAATCCATGGCTCTTCAGTGGAAAATATGAAGGAAAGGAAATTCCTATGAAGGAGAGATTGAAGGTCATGGTTGAACACACGAATCTTTTTGAGAAGAAATTCAAAGGAATCAAGCGTTTTGATGTCATGAAAAAACACTATAAAGCATATGTTTCGGGATTTGATGATGCGAAAGAATTGCGAATAGAGTTGATGGGCGCGAAAGATGGAAAGGAAGTTCAACGCATCATAAAAGCATTTTTATTGCGCAAATAGACGCGCGGGGCTACTATAAGGGAAATGCGCATTCAGAAATACATGTCGGAGCGTAAGATACTTTCTCGAAGAGAGACGGAAGATTTTATATTGAAGGGATTCATCACCGTGAATGGAAAGGTGGTGAAGGAGCTTGGCACTCAAATAGATCCCGAAAAGGATACAATTGAGATATTGCCGTCAGCGCGTCCTTCGCTCGGAAAGAAGATAACGATTGCACTTAATAAGCCGCGCGGCATCGTTTCTTCAAAAATCAAAGAGGAGGGGCCGACGGTCTTTGATCTGCTTCCCGAATTCAAATATCTGAATACAGTAGGGAGATTGGATAAGGAAAGCGAAGGACTACTTCTCCTTTCCAATGACGGCGCAATCACCTCGACCGTCACGGGCACAGACCATCTCATTGAAAAGGAGTATGAAGTCACGGTTAGGGAACCGCTCACGCCGGGAAAACTGAGGAAGATGGAGGAAGGAATAATGCTCGCAGAGGGGATAACGCTCCCCGCAAAGACAAAACTTGTGGGCCCCTATACATTCAAGATAATCTTAAAAGAAGGAAAAAAACATCAGATACGCAGAATGTGCGCGGCGGTCTATCTCACCATACAGGAATTAAAACGGCTAAGGATCGGGAAAATAACACTAAAGGACATAAAACCGGGAAAGTGGCGACAGCTCACCGATGAAGAAATAACTTCACTGAAGCGGGTCGCATAGCACTATATTCATTATCTATGAATTTTGAACGGATAGATTCAAAGAATAATTTCGAACAATTGACGCTTGATAAAGCGTTCGAGAAGGCAAAGTCCATCATTGAGGAAGCTGAGATAAAACCGGAAGATTTCAGTGATGTGTATGGCACTGATGAAATAAGGAATGATGTTCAATATGTTGAAAGGATGGAAAGAGAGTTTGAGGACCGGGAAACGTTAGAACAGAAAAAACATAAGAAATTAGCGACTGTTTTTGAAGCAATCGTGCATGAGCATGCGGAATTAAGTGAATGGTTCGGACCGGATGCGGAAACCATCAAGCCTTCGCGATACGACGACATAAAGAATGGCGTTGATACGATCGCCGAATTAAAAGAGGGTGGCAAGTCCGTGACGCATCTTGCAATGGGCATTGATGTGACATTCAGTCATGATGCCGAAAAGAAGTTCAAGCGCATAAAACAAGAGATTGAAAATGGAACGCTTGCAGAGGTGAAATATTTCCATTCCGAGTATATGGGCGTCCGTGAACGCTTACCCAATGTTCCTCGCGTGGTCATAGGTGCGGATGAAAAAACGATTCGAGAGTTGTCGGCAATGTGGCTTGAGGGGAGAAAGAGAGAACTCGGAAACCACCCCATTCAATTCCAGATTCTTGAGGAAATCGCAGATCAGCTGAAAGTGTATAAAGCATACGCTGAAACGGTACATCGACCTGATATTGCCGCGATGTATGAAAAAGCCATGAGAAGCATACGAGATATTAGAAAGAAGAAAGGGGCAACGATGAAAGATTCCGGCGCCCGCGATTCCGTATTCTATGCGTTAGAAGAAAATCTTAGTCTTTTCAAATAGTAGAGAATCAAAAAACACGACATTACGTCGTGTTTTTTGATTGCAACAATTGTTACATCTTTGCTTCACACACTTTGCAGGTGCCTTTATGCGTAAAGGCCTGAGCAAGCGCGGAGAGACCAACGAGAATATAGATTATTCTCGAAACAGCTGCCCCTTGGCCACCAAACAATGCGCCAATATCCCATCCCGCAAGACCGACAAGCAGCCAGTTCAATCCTCCGATGATAAGAAGAATGAATGTTAATTTATGCCACATGTTAGATTGGTAAATTTGTTTACGACCTTTAGGCTTACCTTTTTATTATATCAATTTCATACATTCGCATAATGATATAATAAGGTAAATGAAGAAGATAACCTATTACTTAGCTGCAATTGTCATCTTTGGAATTGCAATAACCTCCTTTTGGCTTTGGAATAAATATTTTCGCGTGAAGATCGATGACGTGATAACAGCCTCGGTCGTGCGAAAGGATATTCAAGAAATGGTGCATGAGCGCGGCGATGTGGTATCACAAAAGGAGTTTGACCTTGAATTCCCGTTCTCAGGAAATCTCGAAAAGATCTTTGTTTCCGAGGGGCAAACCGTAAAGAAAGGAGATTCGCTTATGCGGCTTGAGACAACAGACCTTTCGCTTGAAAAAGACCGATTGAATTCGATTCTACTTCAAAGCAAGGCGACACTTCAAAAGCTTCAAGCGGGTGTAACACTCGAGGATATGACCATTTCGGCCTCTCAAGTCGAGAACGCAAAAGTAGCACTCTATAACGCAAAGAATGGCCTCACTGATGCGATCATCGATGCTCAAATAAAGGCGGATGATGCAATACGCAATAAAATAGATCCGCTCTTTCTCAATCCGAGATCAGATCCGAAGCTTTCTTTTCAACCAACCGATAATCAGCTTAAGACAGATATAGAGGCCGCGAGACTTTTGATGGAACGTAAGTTTTCTGATTGGAGCTCACTCATTGCTTCACTCTCAACTTCAAGCGATCTTGGTGCAATAAGCGAGATATCCAAAGATAATCTTTTACTCGCGCAGACCGTTTCGAGCAAGGCGGCGCTCATTTTGAGCAATCTCGCGCCAAGTGGCGCGTTGACGCAAACAACGATAGATGCGTGGCGAGTAAATATATCCGCAGGCAGAACGGCAATGGGGCTCGCGATGACAAACCTCACTGTCGCACAAGAGAAACTTGAAGTTGCAAGATCAAATGTGATAATCGCGGAAAATCAGCTTGCATTGAAACAGGCGGGAACAAGATCCGAGGAGATTGCCATCGCGCACGCGCAAATTGATGAGATAAATGATGAGATTGCGACAGTGAACGAAAGAATCGCTAAGGCGACATTGAGAGCACCCGCTGACGCAAAGGTGACCAAGATATGGGTTGAAAGAAACGAACTTTCGGGACCTGGTAAAATTGCGGTCTCACTTTCGATTCCGGAACTTAAGATACAATCTGATATTTCAGAGCTTGATATCGGAAGGATACGGGAAGAAGACGCCGGAGTCGTTTCAATAGAATTTGATTCTTTTCCGGGAGTTAAATATTCCGGCAAGGTCTTCTCAATTGATTCAAAGGAAATAGTTGAGGAAGGAGATAAATATTTTCGAGTGAATATAGTGTTTGACGCAGGAACTGATACAAGTCGCCAAATTCGAGCCGGAATGAGTGCGGATCTTGTGATATATGGAATAACAAAGAAGAATGTCCTCGCTATTCCCGAAATTGCCGTATATAAAAGTGGAAACAGACGCTATGTCAAAATTCTGGAAAATGGCGCCATACAAGAAGTTGAGATAGAAACCGGCATTTCAGATGATGACACCATTGAGGTGACGCGTGGATTAAATGAGGGTCAACTGGTGCTCGTCTCAGGAAGTTAATCGCTCAT
Organism: bacterium; assembly: GCA_021812365.1. Lineage (GTDB taxonomy): Bacteria > Patescibacteriota > Minisyncoccia > UBA6257 > GWB1-50-10 > CAIKKG01. Next base: position 75,694 of record JAKANQ010000001.1, on the reverse strand, counting down.
GCACACGAACGAAGAGATTGAAGAAAAGAAGATTGACCTTGTATGCGGAATGCACCTCGCATCCTTTCCGGGGGTGATCACGCACTCCTACGAAGGCCGTCAATTTTATTTTTGTGGGGAAGGATGCTTTGAGCGATTTAAGAAAAATCCTAAAAAATTCATGGGAGTGCCTCTTATTCATCTCGATGGCGTATGGAAGATTTTTAAGAGCGACGAAGTCGAGACACAAGTGCTAAAAGAATTGGATGTTCATATTTGGGAAGGAGATTTCGTCTCTATCATCGGCGCAAGCGGCTCCGGAAAAAGCACTTTGTTGAATATGATGGGACTTTTGGATAAGCCTACATCGGGAAAGGTCTATCTGCGCGGTTCCGATATTTCAGCACTAGGGGATGATGAGAGCGCTCTTCTCAGGTCAGAGACATTCGGATTCGTATTCCAGCAGTATAACCTCATTCCATGGCTCACCGCGCATGAAAATGTCACCGTACCGCGCATATTTGCGGCGCGAAAAACCGATGCAGAAAAAGTGAGGGAACAATTTAAGGCAATGGGGCTGGAAGAACGAATGAATCACAGACCTTCGCAATTATCAGGAGGGGAACAGCAGAGGGTCGCTATTTTACGAGCTCTTTCAAATGATCCCGCAATTCTCCTTTGTGACGAGCCAACGGGCAATTTGGATTCGAACACGGGAAACAAGTTACTTGAAATGCTCATTGAGTTCAATCGCGTTCAAAAGAAAACATTGGTCATTGTGACGCATGACAAAGATATCGCGGAGAAAGCCGATGAGATAATCACCTTAAAAGATGGGGCACTGGTTCCCGACCACCATGTCCACAAAGCAATGTACACAGAATGATCATGGGAATACAATTTCTTACCCTTATTTTCAAAAGCATCAGGTTCAGACCAATAAGAAGTTGGCTTACTGTTCTCGGAATAGTGATAGGCATCATGCTCGTGGTCACTATTTTCTCGATAAGTTCCGGCGTTCAGAACGTGATTGCAAAGGCGCTTCAAATGTTCGGTTCCGATCTTATTATGGTGTACCCCGGAAAGGAAACGAATCCGATGGTGGGGCTCGTCTCAGGCGAACGATTCAGAGACAAGGATATAGATGCCCTTGAAACCATAGAGGGGGTTAAATTCGCAACACCCGTCGACGTGGCCTCACTTAACATCGAATCGCACGGTGAAAAAAAGGGGCTGCTTGTGCACGCGGTTGAATGGAAAGAAATACAAATTGTGTTTCAAGAATCGCAAGGATTGAGGCTTGAAGAGGGGGTATGGCCTGAAAATAATGACAAAAATGAGATTGTATTCGGATATTTGGCCGCAACGAAGTTATTTAAGACTCCAATAAAGACCGGCGATGAGATAATCATCAAATCAAGGAAGATCGTCGTTGCGGGAATTCTTGCAAAGACTGGAACGGACGATGATAATTCCGCTTTTCTTTCCATCCCGATATTCCGTCATCTTACCGGAAGACAGGGCGCGATGACCGCACTCGTAAAGACGAATCCAGGCGTTGATATAGATCTCATTGCCCAGCAAATAAAATTCAAACTTTCAAAGCAAGAGGTGGTCCCTGATTTTTCAGTGCTTACACCGGAGAAAGCGAATGTCCTCATAGGAAGCGTGCTTTCAATCGTAGAGTTCGTATTGATCGTCATTGCGTTGGTATCACTTATCGTGGGTGCGGTGGGAATCATGAACACAATGTACACTTCCGTCCTTGAACGTACCAAGCACATTGGCATATTGAAGGCGGTAGGCGCATCTTCGGGAAACATACTGCTCATGTTCCTCATTGAGTCAGGAGTCATCGGATTTATAGGAGGTGCGATAGGGGCGATATTGGGCATAGTGCTTGCATATGCGATAGGACTTATTGCCGATGGATTCGGCATAAAAGGATTTTTCTCCTTCGAATCTCTCGATTTTCTTGGTATCTTCGTCATTCTTATAATCGCCTTCATTACGGGAATGATAGCCGGCTTTTTGCCTGCAAGGAGGGCTGCAAAAATGGAGCCGGCGGAAGCCCTACGATACGAGTAAGGCGGTAGGCAAAAGGGAAATTGACTTCCACCGTGAGTGGCGTATTTTGTAATAAGAACATTGCTATAGGGGGGGCATATGAATCTCAACCGTTTGGTGAAGTGGGTTGGTTACATCGATCGCCAGGGGTATGCTCGCGTAATGAGCAAAATTGAAAAGCTCCTTTTGAAAAGCAAGGAGGAGCCCATTACATTGTGGCTTTTCAGCGGTGGCGGGGAGATGGACGTAGGTCTGGCTTTTTACGATGCAATACAGCTTCTAAAACCGACGCTCATCACCGTCGGTACGGGGGAAGTGAGTTCAACGGCGCCGATAATCTTAGCTGCGGGAAAAACTCGCATTTTGACAAAAAATACGACCTTATTTTTCCACAATGTTGGTATTGATGATTTGCATAGAAATTCAAAGCTTAGTACGAATTTGATGCGTACGGTGGCATGGGAAATAGATCATGCGATCGAAAGATATCGAAATATCCTCGTAGAAAGATCTGGCGGGTCACTCTCATTAAGAAAAATCAGTGAATTGATGAATAATGAGGTATCAATTACTTCAGAAAAGGCGGTCAAACTTGGTCTTGCAGATTTAATTGCCAATCCGGAACAATTCAGGGTTGATGGATGAGACCATCCCCTCCAATCATATTTGGAGGGGATTTTATTTGAACTGTAACATCAAAAAGAAATATTTGCTTTATTTTGTCAATGTGATATGATGGTCGACGAATGACAAACAACGAAAAGGGATTTGAAGGACTTGGCATAGCGCCCGCAATTCTCGGAATCTTACAAAAAATCAATTTTACAAAACCTACGCCTATTCAGGAACAGGCTATTCCGATCGCAATGGAGGGAAAGGATGTGATGGGCGTCGCGCAGACCGGAACGGGAAAAACACTCGCATTCGGTATTCCGATGATTCAGCGCGTGCTAAAAGAGCAAAGCCTTGGCCTTGTGGTGGTTCCTACGCGTGAACTCGCAGTTCAGGTAGCGGAATCATTGAATAAGATAGGAATGCAGCTTGGAGTGAAAACAGCTGTTATCATAGGAGGCGAACCGATGCCGCGCCAACTTCGCGCGCTCGCACGAAGGCCGGACATAGTCATAGGCACCCCCGGACGTCTTATCGACCACGTGGACCAAAAAACCATCAACTTGAGCAAGGTCACCATGCTTGTATTGGATGAGGCGGACAGAATGTTGGACATGGGATTTGCCCCTCAATTGAAGCAGATCATCGCGGCAATTCCCGAGGAGCGACAAACGATGCTTTTTTCGGCAACGATGCCCGAGGAGATCGTCTCCATCGCTCGCGCCTATATGAAACTGCCGATCAGAATCGAGATTGCGCGTCCAGGCAGTACCGCAAAGGACGTGACGCAGGAATTGTTCATTGTGTCGCAAGAGGATAAATCGAGACTTTTAGAAAAACTATTGCAGGAATACAAGGGTTCCGTACTCGTCTTTTCTCGCACAAAGCATAATGCGAAACGAATAGCGGCATTGGTGAGATTTTTGGGGCATTCCGCAACCGAGATTCACTCAAATCGTTCGCTTGGCCAGCGCCGCGAAGCGCTTGAGGGATTCAAAAACGGAAAGTATCGAGTACTTGTTGCGACTGATATTGCGGCGCGCGGTATTGATGTGAGTAATATTGAAGTGGTCATAAACTATGACCTTCCTGAAAATGCGGATGATTACGTACATCGAATCGGGCGTACGGGACGCGCGGGAGTAAGCGGCCACGCAATCTCATTTGCACGTGGAAATCAAAGAGACGATATTCGCGCGATTGAAAGACTGATTCGCGAAACGCTACCGGTTTCAAAGTTACCTGAATTACCCAATCCGCTTCCTGCGGCAAAGATGGGAATTCCTCCGGAACGACCTGAACGTGAAGAGCGTCGTTTCTCACCTCGAAGATTCAATCCTGTGGGAAGAGGTCACGCAAAACGGCATAACGTCGCGGGATACGCGGCGCGCAGAGAATCTGGGCAGAGTTCACCTTTCAAGACAGAAGGTTCATTCAAGAAAAAACCGAGATTCAGAAGTCGCGGCTCACGACCAAGCAGGTCATTTGGAAAATAATAAAAAATCACACTCATTATTGAGTGTGATTTTTTTGTTCACAAGCCGTTAAGATTTCCTAAACCGCCTCCAATGCCCAAGGATTGCGTTAGCGAGTTCATCATTGAGTTTGCGGCCCAAAGCGTGAGTATCACTGAAACTACGGTAAGAATGAGGGAAAAGAGCGCGATTTCCTTTGATTTTTCATCATTCTGTTTATAGTACTGCCATGCGTAGGTGAGTCCAAAAGGAGGAAGAAAGAAACTTACCAAGTATACGAGGACTTGCTTTGAAAAGGAGGTTGATATCGGCTTTGCTTTAAGCGGTTTTCCGCACTGAGGACAAAAATAGGCCGATGCGGGAACTATTGAACCGCACTTCGGACAGATGATCGTTTCGGTATCCATACGTACAGTATAGAGAGTTCTGTCTTATTTTTCGAGGTCAAACACCTCATCAATTCGAATTTGTGATACGAATTCGGGAACGTGGCTTACAAGTATCATAGCACCATCATACTTATTGAGAGCCGAAGCAATGATGGGAAGGTGGCGGAAATTGATATGATTGGTCGGCTCATCAAGAATGAGAAGTCCGGGACGCAGAAGCACAAGCTGCGCCATTGCAACAAGTCCTTTTTGCCCCTCAGAAAGGGAACCAACCCTTTTCCTCATCATTTCTTCATCGATGAGAAAACCCGCCGCGATGGAACGAAGCTGCTCCTCACCGATATTTTCAGAAACAGAAGAAAGGGCTGTATATACGGAATCCTCAAAGTTCAGCGTCGAGAAATCCTGTCGATAGTATCCTACGCGCACATCTTCCGCGATCGTGGCGCCCTTATTCTTGCCGCTCGCCAGCGCTTCCAAAAGAGTGCTCTTCCCAATACCGTTCCTTCCCACAAGCAAAAGATGTTGATTCTTCTTCAATGAGATATTTGCTTTTTTGACTGTAGGTTTGTGTTCTTTGAATATTGAAAATGACGAGATATGCAATATTTCACCGATGAGTTCAGGCTGTGAGGGAATGACGAACTGACGTATCGTCTTATCTTCCTTTCGGACATCCACCTTTGCCTCCTCCATTTCTTCAACCTTCTCTCTCATTTTCTTTGCAACAAGTCTCATCTGGCCGCCTTTATGCGCGAAGAAGTTCGCCTTGTCTTTGTTTGCTTGAATCTCCTTTTCCAGCAATGCGTTCTTCCTGTTCTCTTTCTCGATTCTTGCTGAAATCTCGGCAACCACATCCTTATAGTTACCTACATATTGTTCAACTTTTTGTGTAAAAATGTCGAGGTAGAGAACTCCTTGAGTAAATGCGTTCAAGAAATCCGCGTCGTGTGAGATGACGATACACGTCTTCTTATAATCAATGAGAAATTTTGTGAGATGTGCGATGCCGTCTTTATCCAAATTGTTTGTCGGCTCATCAAGCAATAGAAGATCGGGCTTTTGAATAAGTGCCGATGCAAGAAGCAGACGAGCCTGCTGTCCCCCCGAAAACGAACCGACGATGCGATCGTGAGGTGCGTGTAAATTCACAACTTCAAGTACCTCATCAATGCGAGGGTCAATATCGTATATTTTAGTGTCAAAGCATCTTTCAAAAAATTCACGCACCGAGAGCACCATCTGATCGCGAGGAATGACCTGGCGAGCAATGGCGATGGAAAGACCGTCCGCGATATGAATATTTCCCTCCTCAGGACTTAGAGCTTCCGTGATAAGCTGGAATATGGTACTCTTTCCCGCCCCATTCTGACCCATAAGTGTGACTTTCCATCCGTCACGTACGGAAAAACTGACCTCATTTAAAATAGGTGAGTGATGTCCAAATTCAAAGGAAACATTATCAAAGCGTAATATAACTTCGTTGCGTGCCATAGGTAAGTAGAAATAAACCTGAGTTCTAATTTTGATAGATAATGATGATTTTGTCAATTAATAAAAAGTATGAGTTGACAAATGAGATAAAAAATGAGATATTGTAACAGTTCGCTTACGCACATTTACAAGGAGGACGCGAGATGAACAGGAAGAGCGGAGCAGGGCCGATGGAGGTATCCCTCGCAGTGGGCCAATTTTTGGAGGAGCGGGGATATATACTGACGAATGACGAAGGAGATGTCATCCTCCTGCATCGTCCGCGAGAACGTTTCGGTATCGTGATGAATGAGGAAAGAATCGGAACCCTTCATTTTCACAACAAGAAACTTGGGGCCGCACACGACTCCCTCGTTCTCGAGGTGGCGAGGAATGAAAGCTTTTCAAGGGCAACGGATATCGCCCGACTCATCGCCGGAAAGCTGAAGATCATGACTTCGGTCACTGCCCGCCTCAAATAGATAGGACACCTTTTCCCCCGAAAATAATCGGGGGCTTTTATTACAATCAAAAGCGGCACTAAGAAAAAGCCCCGCGTAAGCGGGGTTAAAACAATCAGGAAACCAATGTTACGGTCTTAATCTTGTGCTGTATCTGTCTGAACACATCGTTTGGAGAACAGACTCCGTTTACCACGATCCAATCCGTATGATTCTCCGAAAGCATGCGAAGTACATCACGCTGGCGTTTAAGGAGTTCCTTTGGCCGTTCATCAAATTTTGAACGCGATCTTTTGGGACTGCTTTCGGCAAGCCGTCTCAGTGCGATCTCAGGAGGAACATCGATAAAAATAGAGATGGTCATTCGCGTATTTCGCGTTGCACTATTGATAAGTCGTGTAAGCGATTCGATACTAAGCGATGTATTGGTATAAAGGTAACTTAAGAGCGTACCTCGCCCACCATCACGAAGAATAATGTGATTGGGAAGTACAAGTTCCGGCATGATGATTTCCGAATAGAGCTGCGCTTCCATTGAAAGAAGGGCGAGCGCTTCCGCGAGACTGTCGCGCGGCATGTCGGAATGAATGACTTTGCCAAGGTGAGTCCCAAAAACAGTCATTCCAGGCTCATTCGCAATCGTCACGCTATATCCCATACTATTAAAAAAAGTTTCTAGTATTTTCGCTTGCGTGGTCTTGCCGGCACAGCTCAATCCCTCAACTTCAATGATCATGGAAGCCTCCATTTGACGAAGTTCTAATCTCATAATGTTCCGCATATTTACTAAAGTCAAACAAAAACCCCGCTTTTTTACGAGCGGGATTCTCTTCTGTCTTTAGATCTTTCCGATAAGATCGATTCCTGGCGTAAGAACTTCTTTTCCAGGCTCCCAACTTGCGGGACATACATTTCCTTTGTGTTCTCGAACGAATTTGGCGGCCTCAAGTTTTCTCACTAATTCCTTTGCACTCCTTCCGATACTGTTGTCGTGAATCTCTATTGTCTTTAGCACTCCATCAGGATCGATTATGAATGTACCTCTCAATGAAACACCCTCGCTTTCAATATATGTTCCAAACATCCTTGAAAGATTTCCCGTGGGGTCAGCCACCATCGGATACCGGATCTTTCCAATGGCGGGCGAACTGTCATGCCACGCCTTGTGCACGAATGCGGTATCGGTACTCACACTTAAAATTTCTCCACCTAACTTCTTTATTTCCTCATAATGCGACTGCGCATCTTCGAGCTCGGTCGGACATACGAATGTAAAATCCGCAGGATAGAAGATGAGTGCGACCCATTTCCCTTTATATTCAGAAAGTTTTATCTTCTTTATCTCGTCCCCTTGAAACATATCTACCTCGAAATCAGGCACCGCTGAATTTATAATAATCATTGTTTTATGTTTGTGTATGCGTTACAGTAACAGTATACTAAAAAATAAGGATGCGTGAAAGCTTTGAAAAACGGATCTCTGCTATAATAGGAAGAAGCCTTTTATTATGAAAGAAGTACTACAAAAGCATAGGTCATTCTGGTTTAAACGCCCCTCGCTTATGAGCGGGCTTATGGGCCTCTTATTCCTTGTGGCAAGCCTTTTTGTAAACTATTTTGCCAATATTTATACCTCAATAAGCGCCAGCAACGTGGTAACGGACCTCATCCTTGATAGGCTCCCCATCATCGATATGAGTTTTATGTTCATCTATGGAGCGCTTCTCTTCTTGATTATCTTAGTGATGCTGCTCCTCTATGAGCCGAGGGATCTCCCTTTCGTATTGAAAAGCATCGCGCTTTTTGTGGTGATACGGTCGTTTTTCATGGTACTCACTCACTTGGCCCCGCCAATCGCGGGAGCTCAAGGGTACGGCATAAAAGGATTGGATGTAATAAGTTCCGGTGACGATCTTTTCTTCTCAGCGCATACGGGGCTTCCATTCATGCTCGCTCTCATTTATTGGAAGAGGGATATTTGGAAATATTTCTTCCTTATTTCGACCATTGCGGGCGCGGTAAGCGTGCTTCTTGGACACCTTCACTATTCGATTGATGTATTTTCCGCGTTCTTCATTGCATTTGGAATATACAATATCGCACGTAAGATCTTCTCGAAGGATTATGCGCTTTTCGCCGCATAATATGAAGGGGGTTTCTTGCGTAATTGCGGCATACAATGAGGGGAAACGAATACACAACGTATTGAGTGCGGTTGAAAACCATCCATTGATAGATGAGGTTATTGTCGTTAATGACGGTTCCTCGGACACTACCAAGGAGGTAGTGGAACGATGGCCTGGGGTCACTCTCATCAACCTTCCCAAAAATAGGGGGAAGAGTTTTGCGGTAGTGACGGGAATTCGCAACGCAAAATTCGATTATCTATGCATGCTTGATGCGGACCTTGTCGGCATATGCAAAGAAGATGTGACAAGGCTCATTGAGCCGGTTTTGAATGGTGAAGCTGATATATCGATAAGCTTGAGAAAGAACAGTCTTCCAATAATGCATCTTATCGGCATGGATTATATCTCGGGGGAAAGAGTATTTAAAAAGGCCATTATAGCGCCGCATTTAGATGATATTGAGAAATTGCCAAGTTTTGCAATCGAATCATTTTTTAATCAGGTGCTCATAGATAATTCACATCGTATCAAGATAGTGAAATGGAAGAATGTGATAACTCCAAGAAAATCCGCGAAAGCAGGATTCTGGAAAGGCATTTGGGGCGATATCAAAATGATACGCGAAATCATTCAACTCGTAAGCGTAAAGGGTATAATTAAGCAAAATTATAGGATGCACAAGCTGAAAGTGGACAGAAAATCCCACTAATTCTTAGCGAGATTATTTACGAACGTTTCCGCTGAGTTATTCCATGAAAATGTGAGAGCTCGTTCCCTAAGCCGCTTCCGAGGAAGCGCAAGGCACCGGAGTGCAGCTTTTTTGAGGTCATCATCCAATATGCCATCGATGTCATTTCTTACGATATCTTTTGGTCCCATGACATTATATGCGGCGACGGGAAGCTCACAGGCAAGAGCCTCGAGTGCGACAAGGCCAAAGGTTTCCGTCTTGGATGGAAATACGAATACATCGGCGAGCGACAAAAGATCGATTAATTCCTCATCTTTTTTATAGCCCTCCATATGCGTAAATAACGCATTATCGCCGTATTTCCTTTTAAGCTCCGCACATTGTGGCCCTCCGCCCACAACGAGTTTTGTTCCCGGTAAATCGCATCTCAGGAACGCTTCCACGTTTTTTTCGATTGCAACCCTTCCAAAATATATGAAAATTGGTTTCTTGGCATTTTTCAAATAATCAGGAGGTACTGCGTGCTCGTTTTTCTTGAAAAAATCTATATCAACGCCGAGCGGCCAAATTACAAGGTGCTCAAATTTCCTCTTCTGAAGTTCATCCTTCATGGTTTCAGTGGCCACCATCGTCCGTACTGCATCACGATGAAGCCATCGAATATACCGGTATGCCGCATCAAATAGAAAACCGAACCTTAGCTTCAAGTAGATGGGGTAGTGAGTATGGTACGAGGTGGTAAAGCGTATCTTATTTCTTACGCAATGATTGCGTGCCGCAAGACCAAGCGGCCCTTCGGTAGCGATGTGGATATAATCGGGCATTTCTTGCGCAACCATGGCGCGAATGATTCGAGAGGGAAAAATGGAAAATTCTATTTCGGGATAGAAAAAGAGCGGAAGCCTGAATGAAGAAAGATAAGGATGGGCGATTGACACGTCATACCCTTTTTTCTCAAGAAGCTCTTTCATTTTTTCCAATGCGATGACCACGCCATTCTTTTGAGGCCGCCATGCATCCGTAACAATAAGCACCTTTTCTCTATTGGCCATTAAGTCTGTTCTTTTTCTTTAAATAAAGTCTTACCATGATATACGAGAATACAAGCAAAATCGACAACGAGATGGAAACCCAGCCGGTATATCCCGAGAATTTATTGATTTCCAGATAGCCATGACCGAAGAAATATCCAATAAGGATGAAGAGGAGTGTTTTGGGAAATGAGCCAAGCAGGTTATACCATAAAAATTTATTGAAAGGCGCCTTTGCGACCCCTGCCGCCACAAGAATGAGCGAACCTATTGCCTGCGTCTTTCCCACCGCAAGTATCTTCCAATGGTTTTTTTCAAATTGCTTCTCAAGAACGAGAATCCTTGCTTCATTCATACCTATATAACGCCCATATTTTGTAAGAAATCGTTTTCGTCCGAATCTGCCCAAGAAATAATAAAATGAATCTCCCACGAGATCGGCAAGAATCAGCAGGCCGAATGCGACAATGCCGTTCAGATATCCGGCATAAATAAGAAACCCCACAACCATTGATATGATTGGACCCTCAAGAACAGCAATGGGGAAAATAAGGAAATACCTATATTTGATAAGAAGCGCGATTATCGCTGTGGTGCTAAGCCCCGTCATCTCTTTAGCATATCACAAAACTCACGATTTTTGAGAATTAGATTGCTATAATGAGCGAAGGAAAAGCCCGCATTCGAGAAACCAAATAAAAAATAATCCATTTTGCGTAATAGGGAGGCGAGGTTTTCATTCGCATAAATTGAGAATACTATTTAAAGTGATACAAACATGAAAGATGAGGAACTTATATATGCGTTCTTGCGTGGCGATCAGTATGCGCTCGAAACTCTTATAAAAGAGTATATGGGGCCTATTTATAATTACATCTATTACCTTGTGGGGAATGCGGGAGATGCCGAAGATATCACGCAGGATGTATTCGTAAGCGCATGGAAGAACATTGAAAGATTCGACCGAACAAAAAAATTCAAAACATGGATCTTTGCCATTGCAAAAAATGCTTCGTTTAATTGGCTTAAAAAGAAAAAACCTAAGCTTTTTTCCGATGTCCCCGTTAGTAATGAACGCGATGAGCCGGAAAATTTCATAGAAACGATTGCGGATGATTCACCTCTACCCGAAGAACTCTTCACGCGCGCCGATCTCGGTCTTCAGCTTTCAAAGGCAATTGATGCGCTGAATCCCATATATCGCTCGATTCTTTTACTCCATTATAAAGAGGAGCTGTCCCTTCAAGAGATAGCCGAGCTGGAAAATGAGTCGATTAATACTATAAAAAGCAAGCACCGTCGAGCACTTATGCAATTAAAGAAAAACTTCGATTATTAAAGGATTGCACCCGAAATGACGTTATCGTTGTACTAGAGTAGGAGTCGGACCATGCAAAACGATTACAAAAAATTATTCTCGTATCTGCCCGAAAAGGGAGCCCCCGAATGGCTTATACGCGGAGCGATGCTCCAAATTGAGGCGAAGAAGAAAAGGGGCACGGTATATACGCGCATTGTTTTATTTGGCGCAATGACATTTGTCGCTCTCATTGCGCTTATTTCGGTATCAAAGGAATTCTACAGCGAATTCGCGCAATCGGGCTTTTTGCAATTCGTATCTCTTCTTTTTTCCGACGCAAAGATTGTAGCCACATACTGGCAGGACTTCCTTATGTCACTTGCGGAATCCTTACCCATATTCGCCACTGTGGGAATATTCGGAAGCGTGTTTCTCTTCCTATTCTCAATGCGGCAGCTGCTACTCAATATAAGAGCAACAATGAAGTCGACGTTCGTAACTATTTAAAAACATATGAATACAAAAACAAAACTGCAGGAAATAATAAATTCGAAAGCCGCAAAATATGTGATTCGCATCGTGGGCGCGCTTTTCGTCTTATTGCTCGCCTTTAAAGCGGGTGAGTATGTGGGAATAAGAAAGGCCTCTTTCTCATATAACTGGGGAAATAATTACTATCGTAATTTCATGGGGCGCGAAAGGATGGGTATCAATGAAGGGTTTCGTGGTGGGGAATTTTTGATGGGACATGGCGTAGGAGGTCCGATACTGAAGAATTCAAGTTCCACGCTCATCATTCAAGATCGTGACGGCGCGGAGAAGGCGGTCCTTCTTTCAAGTTCCACGCTCATCAAACGATTTAGAGACGACGTGCTTGCGAGTGATTTGAAACCCGGAGAATGGGTGGCGGTCTTGGGTAATCCGAACGAAGAAGGACAGATAGAGGCAAAATTGGTAAGAGTTTTACCGCCTCCTCCACAAACCCCTTCCTCAACAAACCCACAATAATCTATGAAAAAAATTACGCATTGGATCTCCGGACATAGAATTACATCAGTCGTTCTCGCAATAGTGATGGCCACAACGGCATACTATGGTTATGCGAAACTTACCGCCGCGACACCCTCCACGCAATATGTCTCCTCGGCTGCGGAAAAAGGCACCCTTGTTACTTCAGTATCGGGAAGCGGTCAGGTCTCGGTATTGAACCAAATCGACATAAAACCGGAAACATCGGGAAGAATCACCTCGATTCTTGTTCATAACGGACAATATGTTTCGGAGGGGGAGGTAATAGGCCGTCTGGATACTACGGATGCAGAAAAGGCGGTGCGCGATGCCGAAGTGAATCTTGATTCAAGCAAACTCCAGCTCACCATTCTAAAGGAATCTGGCGCAAACACCGATCAGCTCGTTTCGGATACATATAACGAGATTTCAAATACATTCCTTGATCTGCCGACCATCATGACGGGCTTGAATGACGCGCTTCACGATAAAACAATCGTCTCATATCTTAACCTCATAGATCCGCAGGACAGAGATGCCATCACGCCGCTTGTGAATAGCGCTGAATCAAGCTATCAGACCGCTCGTAACGCCTATGATACGACGTTCGCAAATTATCACACATTGAACAGAAACGATTCGCAAGATACAATCGTGGCATTTGCAAATGAGACAGCCGATGTCGCGACAAAGACTGCCGACGCGATAAAAAACACCACCAACGTTCTCGACTATGTGAACGATTATTATACGCAGCGAGGCAGAACGATTCCGACTATCTATTCATCTCTTATCCTCAAACATAAGACGGATCTTACCACATACACCTCTGAAATAAATCCGCATATTGCGAATCTTTCCTCCGTCCTCTCTTCGATCACGAATGCGCCATATGATGTAGCATCTCAAGAACTTACGATACGACAGCGAGAAAACGCGCTTGCTGACGCACAAGCTGCGCTTCAGTATTACACGATACGCGCACCGTTTAGCGGCGTAATTGCAACAGTGACTCCGGAGGTTGGGGATACCGCATCACCTTCATCTGTCTTTGCGACGCTCATTTCTTCAAATTTCTACGCCGAAATAGCGCTCAACGAAGTTGACGTATCAAAGGTGAAAATAGGGCAAAAAGCAACGCTCACATTCGACGCTCTCGATGGCTTGAGTTTGACCGGAAAAGTAATTGAAATCGATACGATAGGAACCATTTCTCAAGGAGTCGTTACATACAATGTAAAAGTTGGATTTGATGGCAAAGACAGCGGAATTAAACCGGGCATGAGCGTAACTGCCGCGATAATAACCAACATCAAGCAGGATGTTTTGCTTGTTCCCAACGCGGCGGTAAAGAACCAAGGAAATGAGCATTATGTTGAAATAATTGACACTGCGCAAAATACGACAACGACTGAGGCAGTGCCAAAGGAACAAACAGTGACGATAGGCGCTTCAAATGACACGATGACCGAAATAGTAAGCGGACTTCAGGAAGGCGATGAGGTGGTGACGCGGAGCATAGCTCCCACCGCAAAGACGACCACGCAAACTCAAGGTTCGGGATTGAGAATTCCCGGATTTGGCAGATAACCACCATCATGATCGAGTGTAAAAATATCACAAAGACCTATAAAAACGGCGAAACCGAGACCGATGTTCTCAAGGGAATCTCATTCACCATCAATGACGGGGAATATGTGGCAATAATGGGCCCCTCTGGTTCGGGCAAATCAACACTTATGCATATTTTAGGCGCTCTCGACAGTCCAACATCGGGAACCTATTTTCTGGATGGGCGAGATGTGTCAAAACTCTCAGATGATGAATTGGCGGACGTAAGAAAAAATAAGATTGGATTCGTATTCCAATCGTTTAACCTCCTTTCACGAGCTACTGTCATGAGAAATGTGACGCTCCCGCTCCTTTATTCGGAAGTTCCGAAACAAAAACGTGAAATGCTCGCAAAAGACGCGCTCACTTCGGCGGGCCTTGAAGAAGGGCGCTGGAATCATCTTTCAAATCAGCTTTCGGGAGGACAGATGCAGCGCGTGGCTATTGCGCGCGCACTCGTGAATAATCCGAGCATAATCTTTGCCGATGAGCCTACGGGAAATCTTGATTCTAAAACCGGAGAGATCGTTCTTGATACATTTCAAAAGTTAAATGAACATCATGCGCATACCATAGTATTAATCACCCATGAACGGTACGTAGCAGAACACGCTGATAGGATAATACACATTCAGGACGGACTTATCATCGAAGATAAGGAAAATAGTGCAAAAAGAGTCGCAACTCTTCATCATACCCATGAAACTACCTGATCTTTTGTCGGAAACATATTCATCGCTTACGGTCAATAAGGTGAGAACCGGACTTACCATGCTTGGTATCGTAATAGGTATCGGATCCGTCATTGCCATGGTATCAATCGGTCAGGGCGCGCAGAGCTCAATTGAATCAAAGATACAATCAATCGGTTCAAACCTTCTCATCGTCACTCCGGGGGCACAACGCGGCCCTGGCGTACAAATAAGCGAGGGGCGCGGAACCGCGCAAACACTGACACAGGAAGATGCGGACGCCATCATAAAGGAAGTTGACCTCGCAAAAGCAGTCGCTCCTGAAATATCACGCAGATATCAAGTTACCGCAAAAGGAACGAACACAAATACCCAGGTGGTGGGAACCGTCGCTTCGTATCCGACCGTACGTAATGTCGAAGTTGATAGTGGTACATTCATCAGTGATCAAAATGTGAAAAGTCTTTCCCGCGTTGCGGTCATCGGACCCACTACGCGAGATGACCTTTTTGGAACCGATAGCGACCCCATAGGGCAGACGATACGAATCAATAAGGTTGACTTCAAGATAATAGGAGTTACAAAAGCAAAGGGTGGCAGTGGATTTGGAAGTCAAGATGATATGGTATTCGTTCCGCTTTCAACCGCGCAGCGATACCTTGCGGGAGATACTTATGTCACATCCATCAGTATCGCCGCAGAAGACGCGAACTCAATGTCCGCCATTCAACAGCAAATAACAGATATTTTACTTGAGCGGCACAATATCAAAGATCCCACCAAAGCCGATTTCAGTGTTATAAACCAAGCGGACATCGTTGCAACCGCATCCTCGGTGACAGGAATATTCACGATACTTCTTGGCGCAATCGCGGGCATATCTCTTCTCGTGGGCGGCATTGGCATCATGAATATGATGTTGACCACCGTAACCGAGCGAACACGCGAAATAGGCCTTAGAAAGGCGATTGGTGCGAAGAAAAAGGATATAAGCACGCAATTCCTTGCGGAATCAATAATGCTTACATTCCTTGGTGGATTGATCGGTGTGCTATTCGGCTGGTTCTTCGCGTGGCTCATTTCAACGTTTGCAAGCATTACAACTACAGTCTCAACAACGTCAGTGATGCTTGCCTTCGGAGTTTCGGCTGCAATTGGAATCATCTTCGGATATTATCCCGCGCGCCGAGCGGCAAAATTGAATCCGATTGAAGCACTAAGATATGAATAAATTAAATATGAAAAAAAATAAAACAATGATGTTCGCAATAGGGATGGTAATGGCGGTCTTGCTTGGTTTTTGGGGAGGTATTCAATACGGCAAAAACAGCGCGGCCAATGTTCTGCAAAACGGGGGGGTCCAAAGGGGAATCTACGGAATACAGGGGAGGAGGGGCGGCGTCTCGAACGCGAATTTCATCATGGGCGAGATAACGAATAAAGACGATAAGAGTATTACCGTGAAATCAAGGGATGGAAGCTCGCGATTCGTCTTCTTCTCAGGGACAACGCAAATCTCAAAATCAACTAGCGGAACGCTGAATGACCTTCAGATCGGCAAGGAAATAAATGCGAATGGAACATTGAATTCCGACGGAAGTATGTCCGCTCAAATGATTCAGATAAGGCCTATTCCTCAGACTCCTATTCCGCAGCAATAGTAATACCGATAAAAATACCGTCTTCATGGCGGTATTTTCTTATTATGCGAATCCTGGGAAAAAATCGATTTTTATCTGTTTCCGTTTCACGCCCAATCCTTTTAACGTACTTTGAAACGCGTCAACCATGACCCTCGGTCCCGAAATATAGAAGACGCGTTCTTTGTAATCGGGAATGTTCGCCGCAATCATCCTTCCATCGATGACACCTCCGTGGCACCAATCGGGAATATTCGCTTTCGCATCGGTGACCGCATAGAGAGCTTTAAGTCCTATCTTTTGGGCCGCTTCATCGAATACATTCTTATATGCAATCTCATCTGCGGTCCTGTTGGAGTAGAGGAGTATCACATCCCTCTTCTCATCCTTATCGGAGAGATACTTTATCATGCTTCGAAACGGAGTGATCCCCACGCCCCCCGCGATGAATACTAATTTTTTTCTAATGTCGGTAGGAAGTACGAAATCTCCGGAAAGCTGCGAAGCAACAAGCTCATCTCCGGGACGCATGAATGCAAGTGTTTTCTTGAATGTGCTTGGAGGTTCGTAGAACTTAACACCAAGCCGTATTCCCGGTTCGGTGGGCGACGACGCAATCGTAAAATAGCGCCTATTGCCGCGGTCATCGGGCCTATAATGTCCTAATGTCCATTCCAAATACTGGCCTGGTTTGAATTCAAACTGCTCATCGGTATTGAACACAAAATCAAAGATAGTTGGCGTGACCTTGACTCTTTCTTCAAGTTTCAAAATATGTTTCTTCTTGGGACTTACGGCATATGAATAAAGATTCCCTACAAGCAGCGCCAATTCGGGTGTTGAATAAAGAGACCCCACATGGACTCCTGGGGCAAATAAGAATCCTACAAACGCCCCATAGAGCATTCTAAGCAATCGCGTGGGAGGCGTAGTAAGAGGTTCGGTGATCATTACGAATGAAAAGAAAAGAAGAGGAGAATTGAAAAGCATTCGCTGCATAAGTTGCACAAGCTCGCCACCCATGGCGATGCCAAATCCAATGATGGTTACGAATGCCACAACAAAGAAGGAAAAAGCGAGGTCGAAGCGTTTCAATTTTCTCACAAGCAATATTCCTCCCAACAATACGAATAATGCCATCCATGAATTGCCGATCCACCAGCTCGCCGATTGATTGAGAGTGACTGCGGTAAGCGCGACTGCGAACGCCGCGGGATTGAATATATGCTTATTTCCAATGGCAAAAATGAACTTTGATGCCATAGCCCAAATTGATGCCCATAGAATAAAAGCGAGGAATGATGAAAAATGGCTAAGAGAAGCGGGAGTGATGATGAGCGCCAGAATGAACGCGGTAATGAATGTCGATTCAATATTCGTCGGAGCCTCGAATATGAATGCGAATGCGGTATTTACCGCCCACGATACCATCACAAGAACGGCAATGGATAGTAAAAGCGGGAGCGGAGTAAATGGAAGAACCCCGAAAAAACTGAGAACGAACGCGATACCAAGAAGGGATGCAAGATAATAAAGTACTACGCGATACATCGTCGTCTTATTAAGAAATGAATCTATGAATGTGAGCATAATTGGATTAATTGGGGTTATATACGAATTTTTCAAAGTTGGGTGTCATGGTGGCAATACCTTTTGCATCAATGACATATGCGGCAAGATGGGGAATTGAAGCGAGAAAGATAATGCCATCTCCACCCATTGCAAATGCCGCAGTGGCAAATCTATCAGCTTCATATATGTTGGGCCCGATGACCGTAAGACTCACAATGTCCTTTATTTCGGAGTCTTGGTCGTGAGGATTATAGATATGCTGCCCGCGTATGTATGTTCCCGAAGTCGCGACTCCGCAATCGGTAAGCTGAAGAGTCTTAATGATGGAGCTTGTTTCAAAAGGATTGCGGATACCAACGCGCCATAACACTCCTTCCATATTTTTTCCCCTCACCTCGATATCGCCCCCCGCATCAACATAGAAGTTGGAGAAACCTCTCGCGTCAAGGATTTTCGCGGCATTATAGATTGACCAGCCCTTTACGATACCAGAGGGATCAAATGCCCCCTTATGCCATACGTCAAAATATCCATTTGTATCTTTCTTGGTTTTCTCCGCAAGAGACAGCACTTCCTTCATTTCGCTGCTGTAATCTTTTTCTTTAAGTTCTCCGCTATTGAGCTTTGAAACCTCGCTCGTCGCTTTATATGGACTGAATTGTTCATCTACGGAACGAAAATACGAAAAGACAGCTTCAAAATCCTTCTCGGTAACCGCGGAGTCGGCTATTTCCACGGTAATAGGCATTCCCATTATCAAATTAACTTGTCTCATTAAATAGGTTTGGCTTGCAAGAGCGCAGACTTCAACGATTCCAAATATGCGGCACTCGTATATGTTGCGCCTGAAACCGCATCGATGCTATCGCTCTGAGCCTGAATCGTTTCACTCTTCAGAATGGGCAACGCATTTGCATTGATTTGTTTTGAGGTTCCGCTTCGCGATGCGTCAATGGCCTGCACATCGGCAATCTTTCCCGAAGCGATGGTAAGATTCACTTGAATGGTTCCGGTATACGCATATGAGGCTGCGCCATTCCACGTGCCATTCTTATACGTTCCCAGTGATATTGATTGAGACGGCGGCTTAGTCGTCGCGGACGGTTTGGCAACAACTGAAACATCTTCGTTATCACCCTCTTCATTAAAAGAACGACTGATGGCGGTTATCGGATTCTGAATACCCGTGTCCGTACGTAATATTGATGGAATATTCTGTTTTTCGCCGTCCGCAACCGAAAACGGGGGAATGCCCACCGCAGTTCGCGAGCGATTCAAGAACACATATATCCCGAAGGAAACGATCACTAATGACGATAATGTGCCTTTTTTAATTTGTTTGAATGTCATATTAGAAAGCACCATGCCTCGCAAGTAAGGTACATATAATACAATACCATATGGCAATTTATTGCGCGGAGTAACTTTTGATATGACTGCATTTGCTATAATCGAATATATGGAAATAGAACAAGCAACGGAAAAGATTGAGCAGGGAGCAATAAAATTTGCAAAGGCAAGAAAACTCGCGGTTGTTTCCACAGTCTCGCCGGAAGGTATTCCCGAATCGGCGATGGTACTTTACTATATGGATGAAAAATTCAACTTATTTTTTATTACCCGCGGCGACTCAAGAAAGATGAGAAATCTTGCGACCAATAAAAATATCGCTGTCGTAATCGGCACCGATCTTGGCCCCGCAACGTTACAAATGAGCGGAACCGCAGAAATCGTTTCGCGCGATGAACAGAAAAACTTTATCGAGAAACTTTCCCAAGACACAACATTAGGAGCACTCTATTACGGCCCCTTCCTTGAAATTGTCGGCATCAATTTTACTTTATATAAGGTAACGATGAATTGGGTTCGATGGCTCACGTTGGATTTGAGCCGCTTAAAAGAAGTGTACTATCAAATAGTGCCAAAAGACCGCGCATAAGCGCGGTCTTTTTCTATTTATCCAATGTCATCTCTTGAACCTCCGCTTTCCCTAAAATTTTATTTTGAATCCGAATGGCAACATCTTTGGGTAACGAAGGAAGAATAACCCTCCGCTCCGTCATAGCGCCGCTTTCTTCCGCCCCTTGAATGATAATTACCACATCGCTTAGCCCAGCTAACTCATCGATGACATCGCGCTCGATTTGAATTTCTTTGACTCTGCGATAGGGAATCCCTATCTCTTCTTGGCTCACAAATCCTTGCGTTATTGTCATATCCTCATCGGACAAAATCATCGAATAATGAGAATATTTGAACCATCCCTTAATGCTTCCCAAAATAAGGAAAAGGAGGAGCAACAAGAGAAGATAGGGAATCAATAAGGTGAGTATGTGTGCATATTGCAATGCCACAAATTTCGAAGAGATGGCCAACGTAATGACTACTAACAGAGTAAGAAAGAACAGCCCGAGTTCCCGTATAATGAAAAACGCGAGTGTTTTGTTTCCTACATGTCTATACTCCAAATTTATTTGATCCATATAAGGATTGTAGCAAAATAAAAAAGCTTCTCCCATAAGGCTAAGCTTTTAAAAGCGATTGATTCTAGGATCCAATGAACATGAAGATGGCGCACTTTGCCATCTGGGGAAGTATACTTCCCGGCATACTTTGATTCACTTTTTCAAGCGGAATCTTTGCACCCGTTGCATTGGGATCTACTCCATACTGATAGAGGTAATCTCCTTTGATATATGCAAGCCTATGCCCATCATTGCTGAATATGAAATCATTCGTAAAATATCCGAGCTGCTTATTATCATGCGAACGGATATGATGCTCCTCATAGATCCATCCAACCTTTTGGTTGTTTCTGAATATTTCATTACCGACAATTTTTAGCATATGCCCATTATACAAGATAGCTGTGAAACAAAAAAGCACCCCATGCGGGGTGCCATGTTCTATCTGTTGGCGGAATGCTCATCGGCCGCATCGACCAATCGGTTGTGGTCACCCTTAAGAAGGGGACATATCGAAAGATCGGCGAAGGTCAATAAATAACACTAATCCCGCTTTACCACCGAAAGCCTTTTGGAAAATATGAAAAGAAGGAAAGTGGCGAGACCGGCCATACCCGCACCAAAATAAAAAGGCGCCTGAGGTCCGAACTTATCCCAAAGAAATCCCGCGAAAAAACTAGCGGGAAGAGTTGCAAGTCCCACTGTAGTTCCATAGATACCGAACGCTTTTCCACGATGGTCGGCGCCTACCATATCCGCAAGAAATGCCTTTGCCACGCCCAAATTCGCCGCATAATAGATTCCATACAATCCGTAAAGAAACCAAACCGAGAGTGAGTGCGTCGAAATGGCAAACCCCAAATACACCAAAACATACGCGAACCAACTTATAAGTATGGTCGGAACGCGTCCTATTTTGTCGGAAAGAGAACCGAAGGGAACCGCAAGCAAAGCATATACAAAATTAAAAAGCGCAATTATGAGAGGAATCTCAAGAAGCGTTACGCCTAGATTCTTCGCGCGCAATATAAGAAACGCATCGGAAGAATTGCCGATGGTAAAGATAATGACAATAGCGAGAAAAAAATAGAACGCTTTCGGCAACTGAATGGAGGAATTCTTTTCAGCGATTATACCAGTCTCCACGCGCGGAATCTCTTGTATCTTTATCACAAGCACCAAAAGTGTGATAAGCAAAGGAACCGCGCTAAAAAGAAGGATGAGGTGGTAGGGGGTTGCGGTGCCTTGCACCAGATAAAGAAGGACAAAAAGAATCAAGGGGCCTGCAACAGAGCCCAAGGTATCGAGCATTCGGGCAATTCCAAAACTCTTACCGCGCACACTCCTCTCCGAGGAACCCGCGATAAGGACGTCTTTCGGCGGGTCCTTTACGCCCTTTCCCACACCATCCAAAAAACGTAATCCAAGAATCATCGTACCTGAGGTGAAGAATGCAAGGAGTGCTCTACCGACCATCGAAAAGAAATATCCCGCAAAAATGATAGGCTTCTGCTTCTTGAACTTGTCCGAAAAAAATCCGGCGATAACTTGAAATATATTAACGCTTGCGGTCACCAACCCGTCGGCAATTCCTATGAATGTCTTATCAAATCCAAGAACAGAGGTGAGATAAATGGGAAGAATGGGGGAAAAGACATCCTGGCTGATGCCCCCGAAAAAACTCAAAAGCCCCACATAGAACACATTTTTATTCTTAGGAACCTTTGATTCCAGATTCATACGTTCTAATGATACCAGAATCATCCATTCTCACATATCAGATGAAATTTCGTTCTATAAAAAGAGTATAATGAGAATACTATTGTATTCATGAATAAAAAAGTTGTTATCATATTTACACTCATCGGACTCATCGTCGGAGGTATCGTATATTACCTCTATTTGCCGCAGCAATATTCAACCTCGGAAAAGACCATCAAAATAGGTCTTATGGCGCCCTTGAGCGGGGAAAACAGCGCGTTCGGCTACAGCGTTCTTAAGGGTGTTCAACTCGCCAAAAAAGAACTTGCGGCAGATAACATTGAAATAATTTTAGGAGATTCGCAATGCGATAAGGGAAAGGCTCCAGAGGTGATGAAAAAGCTCATCGACCAAGGCGTTGTCGCGGTCATTGGAGAAATTTGTTCAGGCGCATCTCTTGCAGCCCTACCGCTCGCGAACCAATATAAGATACCGCTCATAAGTCCCGGTTCCACGAGTCCGGAATTGAGCATCCAAAATGATTATTTTTTCAGAACCGTGCCGCCGGATAGTCTACAGGGAAGATACGCAGCGAATCTCATGTATGAAAGGAATTACCGTAAACTGGCAATTCTTTATTCTAATGAAGATTATGGCGTAGCATTTCAAAATGTTCTTAAAGAGAACTTCGAGGGCTTAAGAGGAAGTGTTGTCGCGGATGTTCCGTTTGAAGTGAACACCATCGATCTGAAAACCGAAATCACGAAGATTCAAGAGAGCCATCCCGATGTGATCTATATAGTCTCAAATTCAACCGTTTCAAGCGTCGCGGCACTGAAGACAATACAAGAATTCAAGATAAAAGCGGCACTATTTGGTTCAGAGGCAATGAACGATAGATCACTTTTAAGCGATGCCAACGGCGCAAGTGAAGGACTTATCATCACCGCCGTCTCTTCCGGCAGTAATTCATTCAAACAAATGCACAGGGCCGAATTCGGCGTTGATGCGGGACTCTACGCTCCCCAAGCATATGATGCGTTTCAGGCAATCTATTTAGCGCTGCAAAAAGGCGCCAAGACGGGTGAGGAGATAAAAACAATTCTTCAAAACATTGAATTTGAAGGAAAGTCCGGCTATATAAAGTTTGACGCGAATGGAGAGGTGGCGGGAAACTACGAGGCGTTGATAGTAAGGAATCAGAAAGCAGAACCACTTAAATAAACGCCGCTCCGAGCCTTTATTAAGGAAATGAAAATTAAACCGAAACTCGTCATCTTATTCCTTCTCATATCTCTCATTCCGCTCTTGGTGGTCAATTTTCTTTCATACAATTCATTCAAAACGGAGATAACGAATAAGACCATTGACCAGCTAACGGCCACCGCGGCGAAACAAGAACAGCGATTAAACACGATACTTCAGCAAGATAGGGAGCGCGTCATTAACTTGTCGAATATGTATGAACTCCGCGTCTCACTCGAAAAATATCTGCGACTGAAGAATAGTGCGGATGGAAAAGCAGTCAATAAAATCTTAGCAACGGAAAGCTCGAATCTTGCCGATGTGTCGATATATATCACGAATGCCACGGGAACCATACTTGCCTCGGCTGATACAAGTATCATCGGAGACTCATTCTCTAGCGATGAGGATTTCTTACAAAATGAGAATGACAATGTGTATACGCTTGCCAAAGACAAGAAGGAACAAACTATAAAACTCTTCATAACCAATAAAATAATGTTCGAGGGAAGACCGCTCGGACTTCTCATCATGTCATTTCCGGCAGATGAGCTTTTTTATGTCATTCAAGACTATACGGGCCTCGGAAAAACGGGGGAGACTGAGCTGGCGAAACTTGATTCGAATGGCAACGCAGTCTTCTTGACTCCGCTCAGATTTGATTCTGAGGCCGCGTTCAAACGCACCGTAAACGCGAGTGAGATTCACAGCCCCATTATTCTATCGTTTTCAAAGATAGAGTCGGTATATACCGACGCCGTTGATTATCGCGGACAGAACGTATTGGCCGCAACAAGATATATCGACCTTACGGGATGGGGGATGGCGGTAAAGATTGATAGGGCAGAGGCATTAGCGTCCATCGACTTTCTGAGAAATGACCTTATTATCGTATTTCTCATTTCCTCCTTCCTGGTAGCCCTTATTGCATTCTATTTTTCCGAAGTGTTCACGGCGCCCATCGTAGCACTCACGAAGATAACCCAAAAGATAATCGACGGCGATCTGAACCAGCAAATTCATGTTTCCTCTTCCGATGAAATCGGCCTTTTAGCGGGAACGTTCAATCAGATGACTAAAAAATTGGCTGAATCGTATCACGCCTTGGAAGAGAAGGTAAGGGAGAGAACCGCCGAACTCGCGAAAAAGCTTACCGAACTGGCAAGAAATAACGCGACACTTGAGGAACTGGATAAGAAATTGAAGGCGGAAAAAGCAAACACCGAACAAAAGGTCACTGACCGCACAAGAGAATTAAGGGAGGAACAGGCGCGCCTCACTGCTTCAATAAATAGCTTATCACTCGGATTTCTTCTTACGGATACGAAAAATAATGTACTTATCGCGAATCCCGCGATTGAAACAATATTTAGCTTGCCACACTCGGGCTGGGCGTTGAATGACATACAGAAGGCGCTACAGAACAGCGTCAACCTTTCGGAGCAGGCGGTAAAAGCGAAGAAGGAGAAAAAAATAATCGAAATGGAGGAGATTGCGTTCAAGGGCAAGTTCTTGCGTATGCTCTTCTCTCCCATCACCATGATAAGAGATCATGAGGAGATAATTGGTACTGTTATTTTGGTGGAGGATATCACCGAAGCGAAGATTCTTGAACGAAGCAGGGAGGAATTCTTCTCCATTGCGTCTCATGAATTGAAGACTCCGCTCACTGCGATACGGGGAAATATCTCTCTCATACGAAGCTATTATACAAAGACGATTCACGACCCCGAGGTGCTTCAAATGCTTGATGACATCGAGAATGGAAGCGTTCGGCTCATTAAGATAGTGAATGACTTCCTTAACGTATCGCGTTTCGAACAGGGTAGAATCACAATGAAGACAGAGGTGCTTTCACTGCCCGATATCATAGAAGAAACGATAAAGGGAGTGAAAGAATTGGCATCGGAAAAGAAACTCATTCTTGAATTTGAAAAGCCATCTGTTTCATTGCCGCCAGTCAAAGCGGACAGGGATCGCGTAAAAGAAATTTTATTGAATCTCATCGGCAACGCCATCAATTACACCACACAAGGAGGAATAAAGGTAAGGATAGAAAAAGAAGAACACTTTATAAAGGTGCTCGTCTCAGATACTGGAGTAGGTATACCGCTTGAATATCAATCCCTTCTTTTCCATAAGTTCCAGCAAGCGGCTCCAAATATTCTGACACGAAGCGTCGCTCAAGGTACGGGGCTTGGTCTCTATATCTCAAAATTGATGGTGGAAGCGATGGGAGGAACGATTAAACTCGAAAAGAGCATTCCTGACGGAGGAACGACCTTCGGCTTCACCTTACCACTCGCAAATTAACCTTAGATCTTCCTGCTTTCAAGAAGCCTTCTTACTTCTTCAACTATTTCCGCGGGAGCATGCGCGACCTTCTCCAAATAGAGGTCGGCGCCCAGTTCCATCGCTCTCTTATTTACTCCTTCATTTCCGCCAACGTTCGTAAGTATGACCACGGGTATATGTTTCAACTCGTTTTCTTTCTTTATTCGTTCAAGAAACTCAATACCGTTCATCTCAGGCATCATTACGTCCAATAGGATAAGGTCGGGCTTCTCTTTTTTGCTGTTCAGCAATGCGAGTGCCTCAACGCCGCCGGATGCCGTTTCAGTCTCAAACCCGTTGAGCGTGAATGTGCGCTCATACATCTTAAGTATCGGATGCTCGTCATCGATGATGAATATTTTTGCCATAGGATAGTTCGAAATGATTAATTCGATTATATCATATTCCCCGAATAACGCATGGTTTATGCCGTTGAAACCTTATAAAACGACGTTCCTCTATGAACGTACTTTTCATTTACACTTTTGCGTTTATTGTATAAAGTTATCTTCATTGGGGGATCGTCTAATGGTAGCGCTACGCTTGTCACTACGTTTCGTTCGGAAATATAATACATGCACATGTTTTTGTGTGTATTGCTGGGGGATCGTCTAATGGTAGGACAGCGGCCTTTGAAGCCGTGAATCTAGGTCCGATTCCTAGTCCCCCAGCAATGCATAGAAATGTTCATGTATTTATTTCCTCACTGCGCGAGCGACAGGACAGCGGCCTTTGAAGCCGTGAATCTAGGTCCGATTCCTAGTCCCCCAGCCAACTCGTGATAGGTTATCCCGCTCGAGAAGCGTGGATCAAGCCGAAGAGCGAGAGCACTCCATACAGTCCATAGCATACCGGCTGAGTGCCGTATTCAAGAAAGAAAAACCACTGATAAATTTCAGTGGTTTTTCTTTTTGGTGTTCTTGATAAAACAAAAACAACATTGTAAAAACACCTAAAAAGTGGCATATTTCGGTTATGGAAGTGAAGGAAATGGCAAAACCAGTTTACGGCAGAGGGAAATATCAGGCCCATCAAAATTACATTGATTACATGGGCCTTATTGTTAAACACCCCAACTTCAAAGGAATGCCTAACGCCATATCTGAAAATGGGAAAATAAATTGGCAAGTCAGCTCTGGCAAATCAACCTCTTTTTACAAATATTACGTAGAGCGCTTTGAGTGGTGGGTTAAAAAGGCGAACAGTCTTAAAGTTCCGGGAAAAGGAAATTCTGATGATCGTTTTAGTATAACGGCGAGGTTGATTAGCCCCACAGGCTATAGACCTTGTCGTCTATGCGGGAAATCGCAAAACGTCGGCTATTTCTATCTCAATCACGTATTTACAGAATATCTAAACAGAGAAACAAAAACTTCTCTATTCTCAAAAAAGATGCCTATTGACGAGGCGATCAAAATTCTTGGCGGAATCGAAAATAAAAAGCAGATTGAAGAGCGCCTAGAAAAGATTTTTCCCGAAAGAGCTGATTTCTTTAATAAATTTGGTTTTTCCAAAGAAGCTTTTGAGAAAAGTAATTATATTCGTTCAGTCTATCTGAGTCCCGGTTTCATGTGCAATCCACCAGATCGCTTAGATGGTTTCCATGACTATTGCCACTTATGCAGAGCTACAAAAGACCCCGGAAGATCGCCCGAAAACCTTAAATCTTATCTTCACGATAGAAGGGTTTTTGAATTATGGTCTGACGGCGATTGGCTGATCGCTGACGCGCTATATAATTCCGCTGGCGCCGGAAGGTGTTACATATGCGGCAAAAAGCTTAAGAAAATAAGTCCAGATCATGTTGGTCCTTTAGCTTGTGGATTTAAACAGCTTCCTTTATTTCTCCCAACTTGCGGACCTTGTAATAGTAGTAAGAATCGCAGAATGTTTTTAAGCGATATAAAGATATTAATTGACTATGAAAAACGCACAAATGAATCTGTGGCTAGTTGGCAAGTGCAACCATTGTGGGATAAGTACAAGTTTTTGGTCAAAAACGATAGGGATGCCAAAGAGTTGAGTGACTACATGAGGGCGATGCAAGACTTCTATCTTAGAACGCTTTACTCTCTTTTCGAGAACGGTTATTCAGAATATCTAACGACGATACTCCATCCAGAATATGCGCTGTTCAGAGTTAAGTTCGACAAACTTAATTCTAGTGACCTAACCTTTGCAAGCTTTAGTAAAACGCCAATCAATACTAAGCTTCGCAATAGTCTTTCGAACAGAATAATTCGCATAGCGTTCGAAGAACTTATGCTTTATCAAGATAAGTCCATTGTTGATAGGAAGGTGCGTAAGATCTACGTAGATAACTTTAGTGGCGAAATTGATGCGGTTGTTGCCGAAGCAAAGAAAATACCTCTGTCACCAGATATGAAGAATTGGGACAGGGCTATGAAAACAAATGTTTCTAGCACAAAAAGAGAAAGCAATATCTCAGGCTTGCGATCAAAGAAAATTGATTCTAAGAAGTACTCTGCTCTAAGCAAAAAGTTACGCCAAGTTTTTTCTATCCTCAGCGATTCTACTACGATTCCCTTATCTTAGATCGCGATTCTAGGAATCTCTCAGCGCTAATTAGCCCTTTTAACCATTGGGAATACAATTTGTTAATATCATTAATTCCCTTTAGAAATCTTCTTTTCTTTAGCGGTGGTAGATCTATAAGAGCCTCTCCCGCAGTCACGGGAGGTGCTAAGTGTAGTTGCTCAATAACCTTTCCAGAACGTCGACCAGCACATTTGCGAAATAAGTTTGGCATATTTGGCACAATTTCTTTTCTATTCGCAACAATCAATACTCGTCTTCGCATTTGAGGTACGCCAAATTGCTCTGCGTTAAGTACCCATGGAGCTTCAACGTGATAGCCGATATCCGTCAAAGCCTCAATGATATCCTTTACTACCTGTCCGGAATTGTATGTGAGAAGTCCCTCTACATTTTCAAGAATAAAGGTCTTAGGACTTAGCTTAATTGCTAGCTTCAAATATATAGAGGCTAGGTCGTTGCGTATATCATCCTCTCTTCTGAATCCAGCGTGGGAAAACCCTTGGCACGGTGGGCCACCTACTAGCAGATCTAATTCTTTATTGCCGAGCTTCTTTTTGATTCCTGATAAAAGTTCTTCCCAAATTTTCTTATTGTTAATATCTCCCTCTACAAAGAAAGTCTTTTTGTCATCACTAGTCGGCGTCTTTTCCGTGGGCCTATTCGCCCGGTAAGTTATTGAGGCGTGTTTATCATTGTCGTTAGCCGCAATCACTTTCCAGCCAGCAAGCTCTAATCCACAACTTAGACCACCGGCACCGGCAAAGGCGTCAACGCAGGTGCCAAAGCCATAGCGGCTTCCGATATGCTTTCCCAATGAATAAGCAAGTAGCGGAGGGACGGCATTTCCTATCTGAGTTCTAATACCGCCTTCAGATCCAAAGAAAATATAACTATCGGGAAAAGATTGGAGTCTTGCCGCTTCACGCGAAGAAATCGTCCTGTCTTCCCATGGATGAATGTTTGTTCCATTACCGGGACGATTATAGTACGTAGCAATGGTATATGATGGTTGATCCGGTCTTAGTCTTCCATAATAGGTAGTTCGCACAACACCGCGCTCTTTCGACATTTCACGTATCTGCCGTAGCCTTTGAGAAGGAACTTCCTCGGGAATATCTTGCCAATTTCCTCCTTGGGGAACATGTTTAATTATCTCTTGGTCTAAATCAGACAGCGTTGAGACATAATGATTAAACCAATGATCGCTCTTCATAAAATCGAGAGGTAGATTACCTTCACATATGTGTTCCGCAAAATTTACAACCCTACCTTTTCTTTTGGGGTCAATTGACTCCATAATAGTACCGATCATTATTGGCGTAAGATCATACGCCACGCCAACCAAGGCATCGTGGAAATCTTCTATGCCAGAAACAGATTCATCCCGTGATTCTTCTTTATATGCCCCGATAAGAAATTCCGTAGATTTCGCTATTAGCGGAATAAATTCACTATCTAAGCAGACTGGAAAATTTGCTATCTCGTAGTTAGCGACATGGTTGTTGCTATTGTAAAGCCTGAAATACCATTCAAGAACAGAGCTATTTAATATCCCCAATAAAGATAGTAACTTTCTGCTCGGTTTTTTTTGGCCGTCGTCAGACTTAAAGTAAAGGTAGTTGCAAGAATTACTCACAAAACTATCAGGATCAATAAGGCAAAAATCTAAGCGCCTCTTTTTATCTAAGTAAGAAACTTGGCGTCCAACAATTCTGAAATTTAAACTATCTTTAAATTTAGGAAGTGATCGAAACTTCTCGCCAAGCCTACTTTCTTCAATGAATCCATCTCGTTTAGATTTTGTCGTCGGATGCAGTATGTACCTTTCCACGTGATCGCCTCTGATTAATCGACGGCCAGTGTCTTTGTTGGATACTAGATCCTTGTTTAAGGAGAGATCTATTTCTCCCCTAAGGTTCTTTAAGTTTTCAATTAGCCGGATCGGTTTATGTTGTTGAATTTTGGAAATGATTTCATCATGCTCCGAGCCATGCTTCGGGATTTTTAATCCCTGTGGATTATTTTTTTTAATATCGGCGTAGTAAACCTTGTTTGACCTGCTAAATTTTACATTCAAATTGTAATCGGATACAATCTCGAACATTTCCTTTTCTTGTTTAGACAAGATACTGACTGCCGTGTGTTGATTCACGGTTTCGAATAAGCCGCTGTCTTCAGGGAAAAGTAAAATTTGCTCTAGGTATGAGTTGTTAATGATTAATTTCCTTAAGTCATACGACTCAACATCACCAAGCCAAGTACTTGGGGTAATCACGCTCATCCGGCCGTCGGGAGCTAAGTTTGAGAGGCTTAATGCAACAAATAATTTCGAGTACTCTCTTACGTTGGAATCGAAACCGAGCTTTTGTGAAATGATATCTAATTCTCTTGTTAGCTTTTCTACTTTTGTTTTTATTTTTATCCCTTGTTCTTCGTGAGATAATAAAGCGCTAGAGGTTCTAGTTTCTTTGTTTGTTAAAAAGTTTTTCAAAAACTTCACCCTCCCATAGGGTGGATTCATTATGATTTTTTGAAATCTTGCAGGGCGACCGAATAAACCGTTTAAACTATTGGCTAAATATCCTATGGCATTTTCATTGATAATATTTAGCTTTGTATCAAATTCTAATAGCTCGACAACTCTTTCAAGAATCTTTTTTAAATTCTTTGAGGTAAATGAATCAACTTCAATTGCGGTTACAGAACTAAATTTTGCCCCTTTATTCTTTGCTACTATTAAGGACGCGACTAATAGCGAACCGTATCCAGCACTCGGATCTAGGATATCAATACTTTTGTCAGTAGAAGATATTATTTTATCGGCCATTAAGAATGCTACCTCCGGTGGTGTGAAAAAATACCCAATAGCCTTTGATGGTGCCAAGAAATCCATTACTCGAGAAATATCAGTTGGACTGATAAAGGATCTGTAGGTTGCCTCTCCTATATAAGAGCCAACATATGATATTTCTATCGGATCATATCCCTTCAGTAAGTCGTCTATAGCTTTATTGTTTATTAAAAGATTAAAGGCAAAAGTTTTTACTGAGTCTTGATCGGGAAAGGTATCAATATACTCAGCCAAACAAGACTCGGAAACAGTTTTTCGAGAGATATCCTCATCATAGGAGGCCAAAAAGGCATCTCTCAATTCTTTTGCCGCAAGTAGCCTCAGGCTATTAGCTTTATCCTGATAGTATTTCCGCTGTTTTGGAACTACTTTAAGTAATGTGTCCGACATTTTGTTTGATTATACTATTCAATTCGTCCCCGGGAAAGCTCAGTAGACCCCTTAAATTCAATGATTTTTTTGATACCGCAAGAGAGTAGTTCATTAAGAAATGGTGATTTGCTTATTATTTAAAATAATCTTACTTCTAAGGCATCCTAGAAGTTCTCTTTTCTCTATATCCTTGCTTTCCCTAAGGATGTACTTCGCATAATTTCTTATGTCTATATCGGCAACTACAATCTTTTTCTTAGATCCGAGAACTACTTGCTGAAATTTCTTAAACCGCTCAACCTCAGTTTTGATTTTCTCCTTGATTCCGATTTCGTCGATATCTATTTTTTCAATAAGTTTCTCAAATTGTTTTAGGAGGTCAACCTCGTTGATATACCCACATTTACAATCTCTATCTCGTACTTTCGTACACCCGTAGTAAACGTGACGGTGAACATTCCCATTTTTCTGCTTTTTGAACTTCTCATCGGCCGTTATGCCTGATCCACATAGGCCGCAGGTCATTAATTTAGTAAAAGCAAATTCCTTACTCTCGGATCGTATGAATTGGCTTTTGACCTGGTTTTGAACCGCATCAAACAGTTCCTTAGTTATGATCGGCTCATGTTTTCCTTTATACCAATTGCCGCTATTTTTAGGATATTCAAAAGTTCCATAATAGAAATGATTTTGAAGAATCATATACACATTCCCTAATGTGAGATTCTTGTTCCCAGTAGCCGTCTTAAAGTTAAGATCGAATTTGAGCCAGTTATAAACTTTCCGACCACTCCATTTTTCATAAGCAACTTTTTCAAACACCTGTTTGATGACTGGCGCTCTGGCTGGGTCAATAAGAGTTTCACATTTTCTATCCATCCGCTTTTCTTTTAAATATCCCGTTGGAGCTGGGGCTGGCCATAAACCCATTTCAACTCTTGTCTTTAATCCACGTTTTACATTGATACTTTTATTGTCGTTCTCCAGTTTTGCCTGACTGCATAAAATCATTAGTAAGAACTTTTCATTTGGAGAATTTCTGAATTGTTGACCATAAGTCCGAATTTCGATAAGCGATTTTTGATCCATTAGATCAACCACACTTCCTAAATCTCCTGCGTTTCTGCTTAACCGATCGGGTGCCCAGGTAAGAATTCCGTTATATCTCCCTCGTCGTATATCCTCTAATAATTCCTTGAACACTAGTCTCTGCCCCGAATCTTTAGCTGAATGAGCTTCTCTGCGAATATCGACTATTTCCAATTCATCGCGTTCAGCGATGGCTAGCATTTCTTTTATCTGTGAGTCTATCGAAAGGGCTTGTTTCTCGTCCTGTTCGGTCGACTTTCTAGCATATAAGCAATATCTGACCTTTATTATAGGAACTACAGCTGGATTGCCGATAAGTCCTGTCCTTTGTTCTTTATCCATATTTAATGGATGACAGACTGGTCGGGGAAGTAAAGCTAAGTTGTCGACAACGTGTCGATGGTCCGGCTTAGCAAAAACAATGGTTTGTGATAGGGGTATAGAATCAAAGGTCGAAATGCGTTAAAATCAATTTACAACTGAATAGCCTTACTAGCTGTAAGGCGGAACCTAACCCATCGGAGTAATCCGGCGGCACGGTTCTAAATCCATCCCTGGTAGAGAGCTGCTAGTCAGAACACCAGGGATGGTCATATTCCGAAAGGAGTATGGGTTCCGCAAGGGACCGCTGGCTAGCAGCTTTGTGTTTCTAGCCAGCACTTCAAGGTCGAACAAGACTCAACTAAAAACATATGAACGAAAACAAAAAAATAACCGTTGGTTTGATTCTTGGATGGTTGGTTGGCGTGATACTGCTCATTACGGGAATCGCTAATATAGCAAGCAACACACTTGCTGGGTTTCTCTTTATTGTTGCCTCGACAATTTCGATTCCGCCGATAAACAAAATCATTGAGGGTAGGATTAAGCATGAGTTGTCGAGTGGGGTTAGAATCTTGGCGATTATAATTCTGGTTATTTTGGCCGGGGTCTTCATAGCGAAGAACGGTGGCGCGGAGATTTCTCAGAACAATACGCCGTCACCCGAGGCGAGTAAGACCGTTAATAATCAGCAACCGACAAGCCCCGAACGTACGCAACCAGTTGCGGTTCAACCCGGAAAATCGTACCAACAAATCTTTACCTTTTCCGGAAACGGCGCGAAGAAATCTGAACCCTTTACTATAACGGGTTCGCGTTTTCGGATTCGTTATGACTGTACCGGAGATTTTTGTCAGGCATTTTTGTACAAAGGTAAAATACTAGCCGGAGCGATTATGAATGTAATGGGTCCGGTGAAGGATGAAACGATTGAGTACGGTGCTGGAGAATACTACATTGATGCCAATACAATCGGCACTTATACGATGATTGTTGAAGACTATCGGTAAAAACACCAAAACAAAGCCACCGAACATATCGGTGGTTTTGTTTTAATGCCAGCAGTTAAACGAGAACGACAAAATCACTCGCTGTATATGGTCGGTATGTTTCCGATTTTATTACCAACATGGAAAAGGCGTCCGCCAAATCGTCGTGCTTCTCTTGCCCTAAATGAACAATCTGATCAATGAGAAGTTCCGCACCCTTTCGCGGAAATAACACATGGCCAGATTTTACCATTCCCGCCGTAAGGGATAGACGCATACGCTTATCTGCACCGCCCGGTTTAAACGAGACTGCGTTGTATCCCATAGCTTCAAGATCTTGCACGAGAGACTTTTGGAAACCTACATCCTCAACGATAATGACCCCTCCGCTTTTGTGGAAAGCGGAATAGACGATTTGTGCGCGCTCCAGTATATCCGGATATGTGAGCCGTTCGTTCACGATTGGCTCAAGAATATAGACGTAAATCTGGCCATCTATGATGTATATATTTGCAGTAACCATGGCGGTATAGTCAGCGCGATTTGACTCGGAAATAGCGAGGTCGATTGCGGTAAGCGTGATGTATGCACCCTTCTTAATCGGAAGATTGTCGTAGTAATGAATCCATGTTTGGTCTATTACCTGATCGGTGTCGCCCACGATTTCCAAACAATACTCTCTGCGCCATGCGCGTTCATCGCCCACACGTTGCTTTTCTTTTTCAATCGTTTCCTCATTGGGATATTTCCCAGGCCACGCAATATTTCCTTGCCCGTCTATGAGCGGATAGGTACGCGCAATTCCATTTACTCTTTTCTCACTAATCAGCTTACGAAGACGCATAATGAGTGAATCTTCGTGGAGCCGCGTACCTACGACAATCAACCTGGTATTCACATCTCCTAAGGGGATAATATCGCCCACAAGCCATTCGTAGAGCTTGTCGCGCATATCGCGGCTCCTCACGGAATCCAAGTCTTCTAAGTCGTCGCAAATAATGAGATCGGGCCGATAGGGGCCGTGCCGCAATCCACGCACGGATTGGTCTATGGAGGCGACCGTAATACGCGCTCCGTATCGTGGAATCACCAAAGATACCGCACGCCATTCATCGTCTGGCTCTTCGAATGGCCCCAAGTCTGCGCGCAATAACATATTAGATTCCATCTCACGTTTTATGTTTGAGAGGATTTGGCGTGCCTGTTGCTGAGTCTGCGCGAGAATGACGATGAACTTCTTTTGCTGACAGCCAATGATAGCCCAAATTGGATATGCGAGCGTCATGATGGTTGTTTTTGCGGAATTCCTGAACGCCTCGATAACTACCGTTTTCACAGATTCATTCTCCGCAATCGAAAACATTTCGCGGTGGAACGGCGCGGTTTTGTATCTTATGTAGTGAGGAAGGTAGAAGTGGAAAAAGTACCAAAAGCTTTTTTTGATTATTGTGATCCGTATCTTCCTATCCTTCACCATGGCATCCACAACATCTTGTGGGATTTTGTCTTGGTTCATACTTGTATCTCTTTTGGTAATTCTTTTTCCTGCGATTCAAGCTCTAATGCTTTCCGAACAATATCTTCTTGTTCTGGCGTGAGCGACTCAATATTTTCAATTTTCGCCGTTACTTCCACGCGCTCGCGGAACTTCGGGTTTCTGTGACGCAACCAAAATGACACCGCTTGCCAACTCTTATCCTTGATGAACGAGAGTAGTTGGCTCTCACTCATATCGTTAATAAGGGCTTCGCCCTCTGCGAGAGCATCTTCCATGGTCTTCTCAAATTCCTTATCATCCCGCTTCCAACGATAGATACTGTTGCGCGAGAGGCCGGTTTTCTCCGCAGCTACGGAAACAATAGGAATCTTCTTGAGTTGCTCCAAAAATTCACTTTGCTTTTTATTCTTCTTCATAGTGGTGGATTACTTTTGCCTTTTTCCCGCTGAGCCGTTCATACCGTTTAATTGCAAGATCACAGAAGATAGGCTCAAGTTCGATGGCATAGACGCGACGCTTCAATTGTTCGGCCGCGATTAACGTGCTGCCAGAGCCTAGAAAGCTATCCAAGATAATTTCACCCGGACAGGTACATCTCCGAATTGCTTTTTCGTGAAGCTTGGTTGGTTTACTCGTGGCGTGTTCATAACTTTTGCCAGAAAGACGCCTTACCATCCACACATCCAAGTGATCAAGCGTTTCTTCAAGGAGACTGTTGCCAGTCGTGATTTCCTTATTCATCACCTCGTTCAGGTTCTGCAAGTTCTTTGAGATATATGGCTTTCCGCGAACCCCGTAAATGCATGGCTCATAGCACTTATTGAATGCAACGCCAGGAGTCGGGTTCTGTCCGTTCTTGAGCCACAAACAAACGCGCTTGTTCGCTATTCCTAGCTCACGGTAAAGGGTTTGGATTAACCAAATATTCGATTCGTCGTTCCAATAGAAGACATGGGCATCTTCTTTAGTCACGGAAAGGGCGCACTCAAGACTTTTCCGAATAAAATCCCGGTATTCATCGTCGGTGCGGGTGTCGTTTACATGGCCACCATAATTTGCGCGGCCGCCGATGCCCTTGTTGTAATCAACACCACCACGGAGATTATAAACGGGGTCGCTATAAATTACAGAAGCGCGTTCTTTCCCGAATAACCGCTTGAGCGTTTCAGGCTTGGTAGAATCCCCGCAAAGAAGCTTATGAGGACCAAGCGCGATTAAATCACCGCGCTTGGTTTTGGCAATCTTTATCTTTTTAAGTTCAGCGGTTTCGTTAAAATCATCATCTTCAACCTCAAGATTTTCGGTCCAAATATTCTCCAGTTCTTTTTTATCGAATCCAATGTCGATCAATTCATCGAGATTGAACGATTTAAGCTTCTCAAAATCCCAAGTGCCACCAAGCGCGTTGCTTGCTATAAGGTAGCGATCGAACTCTTCTTTTGTGAGCTTACGGCTCGGAGCCCGGACATCTACCTCTGTGTCACCCATACCCATTTCCATAAGAGCGCGATGCCTCTGATTACCTGCAACAATTTCCCCATCAACATCAATTGCGATAATCTCCGCATATCCTGAACGCTTAATACTTTTTTTAAGATCCCGAAGCTCTTTATCTGATATAACGCGTGGGTTGGAACCACAGGGAATGAGGTCCTTAACTTTCCTTATTTCATTGTGCCAAGTTAGATGTTTCATGTTTTTGTTTATTTTTGTTGAGGCGTTTGAATGTTTACCGTCGACCTTTACTCGATAAACAAAAAACGCCCAGACACGCACCCATACCATTTGGTATAGATGAATGTCTGGGCGTTCCAGACGATGCTCTGTTAAATTGTTAACCTACGCTCCTATTATACCACGCTACCTACCTCAACTACTTTCGCCGAAGTGGATTCTCCCATTCTGATTATTTCTGTGAAGTGAAGAAACGTTTGTGCTCCTTCTTTACATGAGCCGCACCGAATAGTGAGCTTGTTGGTGGGAGCTATCAAATCCCGTTCTATCTCGGTTTTAACACGCTGCCCCTTGTAGTGTTGCAAAAGGAGAAGTTTAGACCCCACCTTTTCCAGCATAGGCATATCACATTTAGGGCAACGATACAGAAACCGATTTTCACCGACCTTTTGCATGGACATAGTTCCATTATATAACCACCCGAGATAGTGTCAACCGTGTAAAACTTATTTACGGACGAGCTTGCAAACAGCCAAAAAGTATGCTAATATTAAGGCATGCATAAAATCCAGGCCGCAATATTAAACCTCTCAAAACATCAAAATTTGGAGTCTTTGAGCTATCGCCAAATCGCTAAACTCATCGGGGTGGAAAACAAGCCCCAGATCGTGAAACACCACCTGATCCAGCTGGGAAAAGCTGGGTTATTGCAGGTTAACCTCGATAAGGGCGTTATAAAGCCCGTAAGCAGGGGCTTTAACCTTAAATCAGCCGCTAAGAGCCTGTTCTACTCCCTTCCTATCGTGGGAGCTGCAAATTGCGGGCCAGCAACCATATTCGCGGAAAGTCGAACAGAGGGATACCTCAAGGTTTCCGCTAAAATGCTACCCCGTAAGAAGCAGGACCTCTTTGTTCTCGTTGCAGATGGTCTGTCTATGAATTTGGCGAAGGTACGTCCCGATGGTCCAACCATTGAGGATGGTGATTTTGTCGTGGTTGATAGCACCTACAAGAATCCTAAAAATGGAGATATCGTGGTGGCGGTTATCGACGGCATGGGCACCATTAAACGCTACAAGGAAGATAAAGAACACGATCAGATTGTGCTTGAGTCTGAATCCACCGAAACATTCATGCCTATATTCGTTCACAGAGGAGATGATTTTCAGATCAGCGGAAAGGTCGTAGACGTAATTAAAAAACCAAAATCAAGTTAACCATGTCAAAAAAGAACATTCATACGGTTTATAACTCCGACCGTGGTATGTGGGAAACCAAGAAAGAGGGTCAGCAAAAACCTGTTTCTTCTTCTCACACTAAAGAAACTGCCGAAGAAAAATCTATTCGCGAAGCTAAAAAAGCAGGAGTTGAGCATGTCATTCACAACAAGGATGGCAAAATCAGTGATAAAGATAGCTACGGCAAGGATCCGAATCCGCCGAAAGATAGGAAAAATTAAACAAACACAAAATGAAAC
Organism: bacterium; assembly: GCA_021812365.1. Lineage (GTDB taxonomy): Bacteria > Patescibacteriota > Minisyncoccia > UBA6257 > GWB1-50-10 > CAIKKG01. Next base: position 36,989 of record JAKANQ010000001.1, on the reverse strand, counting down.
CTTCAGTATTTGTCAGTTTTGATTACGACAACGACAAGCATTATAAATACCTACTCGAAGCTTGGAATGAAAATCCAAAGTTCAAATTTGTATTTGACGATGCTACTCCAGAAGAAATTAATAGCTCAAATGTCGGAAGAATAAAGGCGGCGCTTACATCCAAGATAAAAGATGCTACTCATACACTCGTGATTGTTGGTGAACATGCAAACTCCCCACACAGAAATCGTGGCCTCATTGGATATAAAAATTGGATAAACTTCGAAGTGCGGCAAAGTATTGATCTTGGTAAGCGAATCGCAGCAGTTAAATTAGATAGAACGTTTGAATCTCCTGAAGAACTTTTAGGATCAAGGGCCGCTTGGGTATATTCGTTTACAGAAGCAAACATACTAAAGGCTCTCGACGAAGCCCCTTATCCCAACCAGTTTATTCGTAGGTATGTCTGAAAAAATATCAATAATTTACGATCACTATAAAGACACTTGTGCAATTATTAATGAGAGTGTGAAAAGGCGTGATCGCTTAATGATTTTTGTCGTCCTCGCTCTTGGTTTTTTGGCCTTTCAAATAATTTCTCCAATTACATCCGATGTTGTAGTTAATGATTTTTTAAATTTTAAATTTGGCTTAAATCTTAAATTAGATCTAGCTATTATAGGGAATATTGCATGGTTTCTTTTGCTTATCTTCACAATCCGCTATTTTCAAGTAGCCGTTTTTGTTGAAAGACAATATTCCTACGTCCATAAAATCGAGGAGTCTCTAAACAAGGAGTCTGGCGAGGACATCATTACGCGAGAGGGAAAATCATATCTTGATCGATACCCAATCTTTTCTGATTGGATGTGGACACTTTATACGATAATTTTCCCATTACTCTTGCTTGCTATAAGTGCTACGAAAATATACGGGGAAATTAAAGCCGCTTGTATTAGCGGATTGTCGCTCAGTTCGTTTCTTAATGTAATTATTTTTATTCTTCTCTCGATCTCAATTATTTTATATCTGATAATGATCCACAAAAAACAAAAGGAGAAATAACTATGAACTATAGAAACGGCACATATGTAGCATTTCATGCTAACAATACTTCAGATCCAACAGATTCGGACATGAAGTATTACAATACGCTCCGAATGTGGAAAGTGAGAGATGAAGATGGAGATTTTAAATTTATAAACAGTCACGAAAAACGTGATGTTAGAGATTCAAGCACCAAAGAAACTTTGAGGCGTGCGCTCAGAGAAAGGATGAATAATTCAAAACATCTTCTATTGATTATCGGTCCGACGACTCGTCTAGACACAGACTGGATTCCATTTGAAATAGCTCACGCTGTAGATAACTGTAAAATGCCAATCATTGCGGCATACACGGGTTATGAAAGAATTATGGATCCTGTCGCCTTATCTTCTCTTTGGCCAAAGGCTCTCACTGAACGTATTAATAATAAAACCGCTATGGTTATTCATGTACCTTTCAAAAAAGAGCCAATAGCAGATGCAGTTTCACAATTTGATTTCAATAAACTTCCCAAAAGCGGCTTATCTTATTATTCCAAGGATACTTATTTAAGTTGGGGTCATGTGTTTTAATCTCAAAAATGAACTCTACTAGCACAGCGACAGGAACCGAGTTTACAAAGAAAACGCTTGATGCGTTTTTTAATGCTATTGATGAGGGAACGAAGCAGGCATATCGCATGTTGTGGAATGCCTTGTTGTCGTTTCTGTCGGCACATTGGTTATCAATTATCGTGGTACTCGCGGTGATACTTATTATCGCAGCGGTTAGAGCCGTATTGGGTCGTTGGGGAATGTTGGGTAGCGTGCTATACAACTATCTTTATTTTGGAATCCTTTTTGTTATTGGTTTAATTTGGGGATCGGATGTTTTCGCCAGTAATTGGCTTACCATCACAGGTACCGTAATCCTTTATCCCGCTTGCTATTTAACTGTTCGGGTAATATTGGATAAAACTGGATTACGAAGATACTAGGACGCACTAAAGTCCCATTCTTGTGTCACTTTTGTCACTTTCTAGAAAATATGGAGCGCTCGAGATGCGTCGTGAAATAGGTTAAAATTAGTTCAAATCCGCTTTACAGGGCTTGAACCTGGTCGGTTCTAGCTCTAGATGGCCAGCATTTTCAATATATCAATCAATAGAATAAACATGAAACAACATCTTAAAAAAATAATTTCAACGCCAAAACTTGCGATAGGAATTGCAAGTGTAATCGCCCTTTCCGTCGGCATAGCAAGCGTGGTAAGCCACAAAAACGCTCTCTCAAGGAGAACCGCGGAGATAGGCGCATTGTCATCATCGACCGCACAGTCGGCCTCACAAGACCTAACACTTGCGTTCGCTACGGGCGGAAGAATTAAAGATGTATCAGTGAAGATAGGTGATACCGTGAAAGCAGGAACAGTGCTCGCAAGTCTTGATGCGGAAAATGCGATTGGAGCGATCAATCAAGCGAAAGCAGCATATTTGGTAGCTCAAACAAATTACAATAAATTGATGAACGGCGCGTTTACTCCGGATATCGCGGTCTCTCAGGCATCTGTCGATTCCGCTTCCGCCGCGTTGAGCAATGCAAAGCAAAATCTTCAAAACGAACTCACCAGTGCGTATAACAATGTAAAAACAGCGGTTCTCATAGGTACGAATAATTCATTCAACAATCCTCAATCGCTGAGTCCTCAATTCTTCATCTCAGATACGGTTCAAACAAACCCCGATCTCGTGAATAAAGTGAACAACGAGCGACAGATGATCAATTCCGATTTGGCCGCTTGGCAAGACGAGGTATCATCCATTTCTGACAATACCGTGAATAAAGTCGTTGATGACTCCTTAAATTATTCCGCGATTGTTCGCGCATATTTTGTTGATTTCATTTCGCTTTTGACCAATTACACTCAGGTCACGCGCGAAAGCAGCCGCGCCACCCTCAACGCATACCAGTTGTCCGCAGCTTCTCAAAAATCGGCGGTTGATGCGACATATGATTCCATCAATTTGTATGCTCAAGCGGTGAAGAATGCTCAATTCTCGCTAGCACAAGCAAAAGCGGCGCTGGCATTAAAACAAGCTCCGGCGAGATCAGAAGATCTGGAAATAGCGAAAGCCCAAGTACAAAGTATGGAAGGAGCATTACAGATTGCGCAAAGTGCATATAACAACACCATCATCGTCGCGCCCATTGATGGAACAATAACAAATGTGTCCATAACGGCGGGACAGATAGCGATACCGAACATTGCTGCTATTGAAATTGTGTCACACAAATAAAATCAATTATATGGAAGAAAAAAACGAGAAAAAGGGGGGTATATTCAGCAAATCCGTAATACAAAGCATTGCAGGTATGGTTGCCGTCTTTTTGCTGTTGGGTGGGTTCCTTTTTTGGCAGGCGAACGCGGGAACGGTATTCATTGAAAATTCGGAAATAAATGTCCCGATGATCAATCTTTCCGGAAATGTTGCCGGAACATTGAATGCGCTTTATGTGAAGGAGGGAGATGTGATTGCCGCAAATACTCCCGTCGCATTGGTGGGAACCGAAATCGTCGCTTCGAAACAAAGCGGTATCGTGGTAAGTACTTCAAACAACATTGGAACATTTTTCGCTCCCGGAAATCCAATCGTTTCAATGGTTCACCCCGAAGATATGAGAGTGGTGGGAGCTCTTGAAGAGACTAAGGGATTGGAAATGATTAAGCCGGGCCAGCAAGCCACATTCACCGTCGATACATTCGGAAATAAAACATATGTCGGGGTTGTGGAAAGCGTGAGTCAAACATCGGACGATACGGGAGTTACGTTCTCAATTTCCGATAAAAGACCCGTGAAAAAATTTGATGTGAAGGTGCGCTTTAATGTGGCGGATTATCCGGAGTTGAAGGATGGCATGTCCGCAAAGATAACGGTATATACAAAATAATAGATGGAAAATGGCCAAAAGGATTCAAAATTGCGATGGTGGATATTGCTCACTGTCATTGTGGGCACATTTTTAGGTCGGCTCGACCAGACCATAGTCAATCTTGCGCTTCCTAAGATAATAAACGAGTTCAGTATTACCGTTGCGTCCGCGGGATGGATTGCCACTGCGTATATCCTTGCAAATGCGGTATTTGTTCCTATTTGGGGCAAACTGGGTGATACCATAGGACGCAAAAAGGTATATATCTGGGGCTTTAGTATTTTCATAGTCGGTTCGGTCTTGGCGGGATTGGCGTGGAATCTCTCATCAATGATCGTATTTCGCGTGATTCAAGCGATCGCGGGCTCCGCGGACTATCCGACCGCCATGGCAATACTTGCGGTCACATTCAAAGAAGGCAGAGAACGAGCGCAAGCGCTTGGCATTTGGTCATCATCCTTCGCCGCGGCAGTGGTATTTGGACCGCTCTTGGGTGGACCGCTCATTGATAATTTTGGCTGGCGTTCCGTATTCCTGATAAATCTGCCGATTGGAATACTGGGTATCGTCATGGCAATGCGTTTCATCAATGAATCACGCTCGGAAATAAAGACGAGATTCTTTGATTGGTGGGGAGCATTCGTATTGGGAGGCATGCTTTCTTCTCTCGTGTTGGTATTGGACAAAGGCTCGGATTGGGGATGGCTATCATCGGGAAGCTGGATATGCTATTTCTTGATTGTGATATTCCTCGGCCTCTTCATTAAAATAGAACAAAGAGCCGCTGAACCCATCGTTGACCTCAAATTCTTCAAAATTCCCGCATTTGTGAATGCGCTCACGAACAATTTTGTCGTCTTTATGGGTATGATGGGCGGAGTTTTCTTATTGCCCGTCTTCGCTCAAACTTTTCTTGGATATAACGCAACTGAATCTGGGTATCTTTTCATACCCATGGCGATAGCCATGCTTCTCGCCGCACCGATCGGCGGCGCACTCACCGGAAAAGTCCAATCGCGTTATGTCATATTTGCAAGCACGCTTGTCGCGTCATTCGGCCTTTTCCTTTTTACAGGACTTGATCCGAAATCAACGGCACTTGATATCATCATCCCTCTATCGGTCATGGCGTTCGGACTTGGATTCGGCATGGCTCAGCGAACGAATATCATCGCGTCTGTTGTCCCACAATCTGAAATAGGCATTGCCTCTTCCATTCTTGCACTGGTAAGAAATATAGCGGGCGCGGTCGGTATAGCGGTGTTCGCGACGATCCTGAACAATAGAATCACCACCAACATTCTTACTATCAACAGTTTTAGCAAACTAAATAGTCGCATACCTTCAGAAATTCAAAAATATATCTCACTCGTTGTATTGAAAGCTCAGGTAAATGCGTATGATTATGTGTTCTTGATCTCATCGATCATCGTGTTCATTGGTTCTTTCACGATACTTTTCCTCAAATTGAAGAACGAGCGCACCGATATCAAGGTTCACGTAGAATAGAAAACTGTTCAAAAAAACGCCGGGATTCGGCGTTTTTTAAGCTCTAGGTTTTGTTATTTAGTTCGGACTCACTTGAAGCCGAAGCGCTATCTTTCCGTTGCAAATCGCGTTGTACACGCCCGATTGCGATGCGGTAATTATCTCAAATCCTTTTGCGGGAATTATGTAGGACTGGCTCTGTATGGTAAGCGCCGCGGGAAGGGGAGCACTATTCTCTACCATGAACTTCGTTCCCACTTTGAAAAAGAAGCTGCTCGGGTATCCCACACAATCGACAAGCTGCGTATATAATTTTTTGCCTGAATAATAACTGTATGCCTCCGCTCTTGTAAGCGTGGTACCGGTCGTTGTCTTTGGTACCGCCGTCTTTGCGGAAGGGGCGGATGTGGCAGCCGTTCCCGAAGTCGATGTGGTTATGGTTGCCGGCTCGGAGGGCGGTACTCCGCGAGGCGCGCCATTCCTAGAACCGATTAGTATGCCTATCACCAAGATAATAATACCACCACCCACAAGAACCAATATGTTCTTCTTATTCATATGTTTATTCTACACTAATTACTATTTTAAACTCTCAATGATGGTCACCTCCAACGGAATGATGGGGAACTGACTATAGCGCATCTGTCCGTAGGCAGTGATAAGCCCTTTCAAGAGAACAATATGCTTTTCTTCGAATTTCTTCGCGTGTGCTTCGAGTTTTGACACGTGGTCCTTCATCAATTCACGCGCGAAAAGCTCATTCATCTCCGGATTATATCTTAAGACGGCTACGCGGCGCAGGTAGTGAATGATATCTTTCGTAAACTGCACGATATTGTATCCACCGTCATAGATACCGGAAAGTGTTTTGAGCGCATCGCTTACATTCTTGTCCATCAAAAGACCCACGAATATGGAGAGCTTGTCGAATCCCACCTTACCAACCATTGATTCAACCTCGGAAAGAGTGACCGTCTTGTCGCCAAATGAGATAAGTTGTCCCAAAAGAGACTCCGCGTCACGAAAACTTCCTTCCGCGGATGAAGCCACGAGTTCAAGGGCATCTGCGGCAATATCGATTTCCTCCTCTTTCGCGATCATCTTCAACTTGCCGACAATCGTCTCAAGCGGCACGTGCTTGAAATGAAATTGCTGCGTACGCGATACGATGGTTGCGGGAACCCTATCAACCTCGGTCGTTGCCAATATCAATATCACGTACTCGGGGGGCTCTTCCAACGTTTTTAAAAGCGCATTCCACGCGTCTTTTGTAAGCTGATGAGCCTCATCAATGATGAAGACCTTATATCGCGCGAAATTGGGGGAGACGCGGACGTTTTCTTTGAGGTCCCGTATATCATCGATGCCGCGCGTCGAAGCCGCGTCTATCTCCATCACATCCAAATTCTTTCCTTCATCTATCTCGATACACATTCTGCACTTGTTGCATGGTTCTCCTTTCTTCAAGAATTCGGGATCCTTTTGCCGTTTCTCACAATTTGCAATCTTCGCTATCAAGCGAGCCGTGGTCGTCTTTCCCGTTCCGCGCGAACCCGCAAAAAGATACGCGTGCGAAAGCTTGTCCTGCCGTGCCGCCTCGCGCAAGATACGCGAGATAAGCTCCTGACCGAGCAGGTCTTCAAATGTGGACGGTCTGTATTTCCTATAGAGCGCGAGTGACATACGATAATAAAAATATGATACGCCCATTATACATGCTATAATGAAACAAATGAAGCCTGCCTATGGGGTAAAAGAATGGGTGGCATTGGCGGTCATCATGCTACAGATACTCGGCATCTCAGGCGTAATCATATTGAAAATCTGGGTGGAAAAAACAAAAGTAATACCGCGACAGCCTATCATCATGGAAAATTTCAAACTTAAAACCTCGGCATTCAAAGAAGGCGAGCTGATTCCGTCAAAATACACATGCGATGGGGAAGATGTGAATCCGTTACTGGAAATTCGAAATGTTCCTTCAGGCGCAAAAAGCTTAGCACTTATCATGGACGACCCCGATGCCTCGCGTGGCACTCCATGGGACCATTGGATAGTGTGGAACATCGATCCTAAAACACAGTATATCTCGGAAGATAATCTCCCTTCAGACGCGCGACAGGGCGTAAACAGCGGAGGCAAGGTGAAATACAGTGGTCCGTGTCCGCCTTCGGGGAAACCGGCGCATCGCTATGTATTCACACTCTACGCGTTAGACTCGATGCTGGAATTGGAATCAGGTGTGCCTAAAGAAGAACTCTTACGAATGATGGAGCAACACATCCTTGAGCACACGAGCATCATGGGAATGTACGGAAGAAAGTAATCGGAATGAAGCCTCCCAAAAACGACTCTACATATACGTGGACATCTCACGCATGGATGAAGATGCAGTATTATGGCATCTCAGAACAGCGCATAAAACGTATTGTGCGATTTCCCGCGCGCACCGAAGAGGGAATTGCCGAAGATACCATCGCGGCAATGCAACCCGCAGGCGCGAAAGGACAACAGGAATTGTGGGTGATGTATAAGATAGTGGATGGTAAAAAAAGAGAGAGCGATTCAGACGATAAGACCGAGAAAGCCATCGCAAATTATTTTCTACCGAATAAAAAGATAAAGGTCATAACTGCGTGGCGCTACCCGGGGCAAAGTGCGAAGCGTGATCCGATTCCCGCGGAGATTCTCGCGGAAATACGCGGACTCATATAAAAACACCCGCCGATTGGCGGGTGATTTATCAGTCTTCAACGACATTCACACAGAGAATCTCAACATATCTATCGTGGTATCGGTCGGTATGTGAATACCAAATGGTATACGCTCGTCCTCGCTGCAGGAGACCCGCGATGTCGTTGTGAATCACGGCTTCAAAGCGCTGGCCGTGCTGTTCAACGAGCACTACGCGCTTGTGGTCTTGTAACCACGGAAATTTCCTTTTCGCATCGCTCACATCCACTTCCTTCACGTGCATCGTGATTGAAGGATATCGTTCCTTCCACGCGAACGGCGCGGACTTGCTTTTGCCTTTCTCGCTCATGCTTCCTCCTTTGGTCTGCTGCGGGCACAATACTGCAATCCGCGGCATACGTCAATAATCTCGCAAAATTGGGAAAATGTGATATGCGAGGGAAACACAAAGATGAAGGATGGAAAAAAACCGCATGTGTACTGCGTTTTTTTATCTTATAACAAAGGGTTGATATATTAGTAGTTGCGAATATCTGCATATTGACAAATCAAGAGAGAGGAGTATAGATAGTGGCATACCAGGTTTTAATGAAGATTAGTCAAACACAATACCTGTAACAACAAAGGCCGGAATTCCACATGTCAAATATAAAATCAAAAATGTACGCACATCAAAAAGATTCTCGTCGAATCGAACATGCGTAACTCAAATTAAATTAAAAATGAAAATACAATTACTAAATAGTGCGAATAAAATAACTAAATTAGTTCTCTTTGGAACCGCAGCATTCATAGTGAGCGGTTTTTTTGTGGCCAATGTGAACGCAGCAGTAATAACGGGTCCCTGCAGCGGAGGTCCAACCTCTGTAATCCTCAAGGAGGTTAATCAGCAAGTAACCAACAATCCAGATTCTGGAAATGCGAATAAGGGTAACTGGGCTCTCGATACCTATGTTAGAAATATAAAGGTATGGGAGTCTGCAACTCCAGGCACTTACTGCGGACAAACCACCGACACTGGTACATTTGCAACCAATGGCACCTACTCACCAGAGTCTGGTAGTTCGCTTACCGGAACCGTTACTGGAACAATGACCGGTGGGGAGGTTTGGGAAATTACCGGAGCAACGAGTACGACACCTACATTGTCTGATACTTCGTGGGTCCTAGGACAGAAGTATTCTGCGTGGACAACTCAGTATTTTGATGCAAGTTCAACCGCTAATCTCCTTGATTGGTCTTGGACATATACATCTTCTCTTGGAGAGGTTTGGACAAATTCAGCAGTAAGTACTGGAGATATTCATGCGGTATTTGATTCAACTAAAAAAATTGGATACGCAACAATCCAAGAAGCAATAAACGCGGCTGCTGACGGTGATACTATTTCACTTGGCGCCGATATAACAACGAAAGCACAAATAACCATAACCCAACCAATAACACTTGATGGAAATGGCCATACCATACACACATCCTTTGCAAAAACTGATTACACTAATAATTCAGCTATTGGAATTCAACATTCCAACGTAACAATAAAAAATCTTATTGTTGATGGGACCGGAAGCTCAAACCTTCACGGTATCAATGTCTGCACATCAACGAACGTGAATCTTGATACGGTTACGATATCAAATTTTGGCGGTTCAGGTGTTGTAGTAAATGGCTCCACAGTTACCGCAACAAACCTGACAACGAACGGCAACGCGTGGAATGCGGTAAATGTAGACCCGGGCAAAGGAGTCCTTGATCCATCAGTATTCACACTTACAAGCGGCACTTTAGCTGACAAAAATCAAATTTGGTCTGATGGCGCGTATGTTACCAGTACCGCGACAGTCGCTGTTAACGCTGCGGGATATACCAAATATGCAATCTCCAACTCCACGGGAATCTTGTGGAGCGATAAACCGCTCGCAAACACAGCGGCTATCATCAAAGATGGCGTGGGTACGGCTTATTCAAGCATTCAGTCTGCTATCGATGACGCAACTCCCGGCGACACGATCATGATCGGTGCGGGAACATACAAGGAGAGCCTTCTTGTAAATAAGCCGCTCACTCTTTCCGGCGTGAACGGAACGGTACTGGTTGGAACATCGACCTCAAATTATATTCTCAAAGTGGATGGCGTCTCAGGCGATGCGGCTATCAGCACCATTGAGATAAACGGAGGAGGTTCGGCACGAGGCGCCAATACATTTGATTATGGCGTTTGGGTCAATAACTCAGGTACCAATGCCGCGCCAATAGAACTTAAAAATCTTTCAGTAAGTAACATATGGAACGTAAGTTCGAATGGCATCGAGATCGATGCGGGAAGCGTCGCGTCAATTCATGACAACACCGTTTCAGCATTCGATAAGCGCGGCATTCGATTCATCAATTCATCGGGAAAGGTATATAACGATGAAATAATCGGACAAGGCGTAGATGGCGTTACGCAGGTGCAAAATCTCATAAATCTCTGGGGTGGTTCAACCGTTGAGATATATGGCAATAAACTGCATAATGCGGCGACGATCGGACCAAATCCGATATGGGATTCGGTAGGAGTGCTTGTCACCTCATACGATAATGCGACAAATGCAAATCCCTCAGCTGCGAATATCCATGACAATGAGATCTACTCATCTGATACGGGTATCACCGTCGGTTCTTTCTATGTAACTGGCGCGGATGATTCGACCGCAGTTATCACGCATAATTCATTCCACGATCTTCATCAGGCAATCAACCTTGAAAAGGGAACTCCCACCGCGACAGTTCACAATAACTTCTTCGGTATCAATATTCCGAAAGCGGTGAATTCGGACGATGGTAGTGGCGGACCCGCATCGCCCGCAACCGTGGTAGCTACGGAAAATTGGTGGGGCAATTCATCAGGTCCGACGACAGGACAGGTCTACAGCGGAGTCTTGTTCTCGCCTTGGTATACAGACGCATCATCGACCGAACTTAAGACGACCACGACTCATTCGGATGACGCGGCATCGACAACTCTTCCTGTCGCGCTCACGCAAACCGGAACCGCTAACGGCATTAATGTCACGGTAGACATTCCGAAAGACGCCATCATTACTGGAAACTCAACATGGACGGGCACTATTGCAACTCCATTGGAGACCACGAAGACCGTTTCATTCTCCGGATTTGATACGACGGTGAATTCCGCAATCGCAATCGGCTCAAATGATTCCGATCTTACCTTCGACAAGGGTGTTCGCATCCTTTTTGCGGGACAAAAAGATAAATCAATTGGCTGGTATAATCACGCGGGAACATTCAGTGAGATAACCGCCGTATGTGACGCGGATGACCAAACAACGGGGGACGCTCTTTCCGAGGGTGCTGATTGTAAAATAAATTCAGGAAATGACCTCGTGGTATGGACAAAACACTTCACCACGTTCGTAACCTATACGAAAACAGCTATTCCGGCTCCAACACCATCTCCGGTCGTATCAAGCGGCGGGGGTGGCGGAGGAGGTTACTCGGTCTACAGTTCCAACAAAGCAATTACGTCATTTACTATCCCAGGTCAGATCGGTTCATCGGTAATCAATGAGACCGCTCATACTATCACGGTAACCATGCCCGTGGGTACAACCCTTACGGCTCTCATTCCGACAAGTGTTATCTCGGGAGCGGCTGTAACCCCGAATAGAACGGCAGTTGATTTCACTACACCTAAAACATTTACCGTAACGGCCGCGGACGGCTCGACACAGGCATATGCGGTAACAGTGACGACAGGCACCACGGCTCCTATAGCCGCGATACAAACTCAATCGACGGCCACCGAAGCACAAGGTCAGGTATTGGGTGTATCTACATTCAACTTCACTGTGGCCCTGCATAAGGGTTCAAAGGGTGACGACGTGACAGAACTTCAGAATCGTCTCAATGCAGAAGGCGTATATAATGGTCCAATTACCGGATACTTCGGCTCACTCACCGAAACTGCGGTAAAAGCGTTTCAAAAGAAACACGATATTGAGACAACGGGATTCGTAGGGCCGAAGACGATGGCACAGTTAAATTCTTCCGCAACGCAAGTTGCAACGGCAGAAGTAGGGCAGGTACTTGGAGCGTCTACGAGTGCGGATGCGGAAAGAACCGCAACACTAAGAGCCCAACTTATCTCCCTTATGACCGAGTTGGTGAAACTTCTGAAAGCTGAAACGGGCACGCAATAACGCAAGAAAGCTCAAAGAACTCCTCCTAGCGATAGCGAGGAGTTTTTTGTATTTGATATTTTTATGATTTTGTGGTATAAATTTCTCATTCATTATGAGCATTCTTAAATGGCTTAAGAAGTACTTTATTCCGCATGAACACAACGAATACAAGCCACATTCGTTGCGTACGGAATCGGCCATATTCGTTCTCATTCTCGTTCTCCTTATCGAGGTGGTCTTTTTTGCCGACCCATTTCAACTGAAAAGGACGAATTTTTTCGCCTCCGTATTGCAAACGACGCTCGTCGATGAAACGAACATAAGTCGCACGTCAAACGATTTGAACGCTCTTAAAGAAAATTCTCTGTTGGATGCCGCCGCAAAAATGAAAGCGGAAGATATGGTGGCAAATGGATATTTTGCTCATACAAGCCCCTCGGGAATAGAGCCTTGGTTTTGGATAAATAAGGCTGGTTACAAATACAGCTATGCGGGAGAGAATTTAGCAATCAATTTCTCCGACTCCGAAGATGTGATAAAAGCATGGCTCAACTCGCCCGCGCATCGCGCGAATATGTTAAGTCAGCATTTCACGGAAATTGGTATTGGTATTGCCCATGGGACATATCAAGGCAAAGAAACAACATTTGTCGTACAGATATTCGGAAAACCGGCGGAATCACAGGCGGTAGCAACGGCCACAAACATTCCCTCTATTCCGGCAGCTAAGCAAGATGAAACACCCGGAAATGACGTTACAACCTCAACGGTCGTAGCAAGCACCAGCAAAGAAGCAGTTCTTGGAGAAACTTCCATTGCGGCCGGAAATACGATTCCCGCATCACAATCTCCATGGAGCGCCATCACATCGCCAAAGAAAATATCAGCATCTATTTACTTGATACTCATGGCAATCATCTCAATGGCACTGCTATTGAATGCGCTCATTAAGATAAAAACACAGCACCTTAGACTGGTAATGAACGGCATGTTCTTAATAATAGTCTTAAATGGGATTCTTATTTTAAATCATTACTTCTCACTGATGAATGCGGCAATATTCTAGTAATGAATTCCCCCGAGAAATCGGGGGGATTTTATTACTTGAGAAAACGCGGAAAAATCGGTAAAATGAGCATACATTATGAAGCTTTCTATTGGCATTGTAGGACTTCCGAACGTGGGAAAGTCCACCTTATTTAAGATATTGACGAAACAAGAGGTCCATATCGCAAACTATCCATTTGCGACAATTGATCCGAATATCGGCGTAGTACCCGTCCCCGATGAACGATTGGAGAAACTTGCAAAATTATCCAATTCCAAAAAAATAGTTCCGGCAGTGGTGGAATTCTATGATATTGCGGGACTCGTAAAAGGAGCGAGTGAGGGGGAAGGGCTCGGCAACCAATTTTTGGCGAACATCCGCGAATGTAAGGCGATCGTACAAGTACTTCGTTGTTTTCCGCTTGGCGATATCATCCACGTGGAAGGCTCAACCGACCCGCTTCGCGACCTTGATATCATAAATACCGAACTTATCTTCAAAGATCTCGAAACGGTGACCAAGCGTTTGGAAAAATTGGAACGCGATGTGCGTGCGGGAGATAAAAAAGCGGCACACGACGCGACAATATTGAAATCAGTGAAAGAGGAATTGGAAAAGGGGAACCTTACCAAAAAATACAAGAACGAGGATATCATTCGCGAATTAGGGCTCTTAACCGCCAAGGAGCAGGTCTTCCTCTTGAATGGCGAGGAGAGTCACGTGCCCGAAGAACTGAAGAAGAAGATAGGGGAACTTGGAGGAAAATATGTGGTCATTGATCTTTCAAATGCTCAAAAGATGGACGAGCTCATCGCAAAGGCCTATGAGATATTGGACCTCATCAGCTTCTTAACAACGGGCGAGGATGAAACGCGCGCATGGACGATCGAACGCGGATGGAAGGCTCCGCAAGCGGCGGGCGCAATTCATACCGATTTTGAAAAAACGTTCATCCGCGCCGAGGTGGTGAATTGGCAAAAATTACTTGAGGCGGGAGGATGGAATCAGGCAAAGCAAAAGGGCTGGATGAAATTGGAGGGCAAGGACTACGTAGTGCAGGACGGAGACGTAATGGTCATCCGCCACGGATAATATCCATCTATCACATGTCGAACTTTGAACTACGTTTGGAATATTTCCAGGGTCCTCTTGAAAAACTTCTCAGCCTCATCGAAGAGAAGAAACTTGAGGTCTCACAAGTGAGTCTCGCGGACGTAACAAATGATTTTTTAGGCTACCTCGATCAGTTCAAGGTGGCATTGGTTGAAAATCTTCCCCCAAATGAAGATTCCCCATTATTCGACGCACCCCCGGAACTTCTCGCGGATTTTCTGGTCATCGCCTCACGCCTGCTTCTTATAAAATCAAAGTCACTTTTACCATCGCTTGATCTCAGCGTGGAAGAAGAAACAGAAATAAAAGATCTCGAGCACCGTCTCGCGCTCTATAAGGAATTCAAGAAGACGCAAGAACACGTTCGCGCATTGTGGAGCGATATGCCAAAGATGTATGCGCGCGAATTTTTAACCTCGAACGAACCTCTTTTCTATCCTCCCTCTGACGTAACCCCTGAAAAACTTTTTGAGTCGATTCTTAAGATCACGGGGGATTTGGAACAGCTCTTCAAGCCTAAAGCGACAGTGCGCAATCAGATCGTCAATTTACGCACGAAGATTCAAGAAATAGCGGCGCGACTCACCAGCATTCCCACTACATTCAGCGAACTTCACGGCGGAAACGGAACCAAAGGGGAAGTGGTAGTGCTCTTTCTGGCCATTCTTCACCTCATCAAGCAACAGCTCGTGAATGTGGAACAAGCGGGACATTTTGAAGAAATGAAGATTGCGAAAACAACCCTCACCGAATACAATGTACAAGAGGAGGGATTAGAATAACGTATGAATATCTTTGCACAAATCGAAGCACTTCTCTTTTATTTTGGAGAACCGATAGAAATCAAGAAAATAGCGTCACTACTCTCAATTTCCGAAGAGGAGTGCGAAAAGACGCTTACTGAATTGGAAAAGAAACTCGCGGAGGACGAGACGCGGGGTCTTTTGCTTTTACATAAAGAAAAAAGGGTGCAGCTTGTTACCAAGCCCGAATTGAAACAGATAGGCGAGTCCATCATTAAAGACGAATTCAGGGAACAATTGACGCCCGCGGCGCTTGAAACACTATCGCTTATCGCGTATTTGGGTCCGGTGCCACGCTCAACCGTCGACTACGTGCGCGGCGTGAATTCAAGTTTCACCATTCGAAGCCTAGTAATGCGCGGTCTTGTGGAACGCGGCGATGAGAAGGGAAGTTCATTCCACTATAGGATCACTGAACGCTTTTTGAAGCATATGGGTGTTACATCCGTCGAACAGCTGCCCGAATATGCGAAATATAAAGAAACATTGAAACAATTCGAGGAGCAGCTTCAGCCGCAAACGGAATCAGCGGGGCCAGCGGCCATTTCACAGTAGATACGGATATTCATATGTCATTACGCACGCAACTACTTATTGTTACTACGGTCATTGTCGCTTCATTTGCGATTACCAAATTAATTTCCATTTCTCAAAGTTCGAGAAGCGCGTTTGAAGGAACGGCCACAAGCACCGCTGAAGACACGGGAACAATTCCTGCGCATACACCTCAGGACACGCGAAAACTTCCCACAAGGAAAATGGATGTATTGGATCCGCAGGTTGATGCGCAGTCCGTCTTGATACAGGACCTTGATCTTGATTATCCGCTTTTCAATTATCAAACGAATAAGCAATGGCCCATGGCGTCCCTCACAAAACTTATGACCGCAGTCGTCATAACTGAAAATGTGGGACTCACCAAGACAATTCCAATAACCAAGGAGGCGCTTGAAACGGAAGGTATCGCAGGAGACCTGAAAAGTGGGGAAACATACACTTCCGAAGACCTCATGAAGATAATGCTCATGGTCTCATCAAATCGCGCGGCTGCCGCATTTGAGCAATATGAGGGAGGTAAGGAAGCATTTGCGGTGATGCTCAATAAAAAGGCGCAGGACCTCGGAATGACGAACACTGTCTTCTATGACGGTTCAGGTCTCTCACCGAAAAATGAATCGACCACAAGCGACCTTTTGAAACTCGCAAAATATCTCATAGACAAGCATCCGGAAATAATAGGATGGACGCGATTACAGACTATCAAAGTACAGCCGACGAATAGCACGGTAAGCCGAAGCGTAAATAACATCGATATCTTCTCATCGGACGCGTCATTTCTTGGAGGAAAGACGGGCACCACGCCCGAGGCGAGAGAAAACTTGCTTGCCTTGTTTTCATTCAACAATGACCGCATCATATACATACTCTTGGGAAGCCATGACCGCACAGAACAAACCAACAAGCTTCTGAAATGGATAAAGGAAGCATATATATACAACTAACATGATCGCATTTGAGGCAATCCGCATTTTAATACTTTTCGCGCTTGGTTTCGTTGTTGCTCTTTTTTTGACGCCTTTCGTGGTCCGTCTTCTCAAAAAATTCAACGTAAAGAAGACGAATATCCGCGATGAATCAAGCGCGCCGATATTCTATCAATTTCACAAGAAAAAAGCGGATACGCCGACGATGGGGGGCATTATTATCTGGGGCACGGTCATCGGACTCGCTATCATATTTTTCATCTTACAAAAATTCTTCGACGGGTTTGCAAACTATTTCAATTTCGTAAGCCGCTCGGAAACCTACCTTCCACTCGCATCACTTTTCTTTGCGGCGATTGTGGGGCTCATCGACGACATCTATGGACTCATGGGAAAGGGGCCTCACGGAGGAGGACTTAGCGTGAAACAAAAACTTGTCCTCTATACCGCGATTTCAGCAGTTGGCGCGTGGTGGTTTTACCTCAGACTTGGATTCAATACACTCTACGTTCCTTTCTACGGGAATATCTCAATGGGGTGGTGGTACATTCCATTCTTCATGTTCATCCTCATTGCGACCGCATTTTCAACGAATGAGACTGATGGTCTGGACGGACTTGCCGCGGGAACATTATTCTTTTCCTTTGGCGCGCTTGCGGTCATCTCGTTTGCAATGCATCGCTTCGATCTTGCGGCGATGAATGCGGTCATTTTAGGCTCTATCCTTGCATTTCTTTGGTTCAACATCCATCCAGCGCGTTTTTTCATGGGCGATACGGGCTCAATGTCGCTCGGCATCACCCTTGGCGTGATGGTAATGCTCACAAACACTGCGCTCTTTCTTCCATTCTTCGGTTCTATTCTTATCTTTGAATCCTCCACGGTCATCATTCAGGTCATCAGTAAAAAAATAAGAAAGAAGAAAGTATTTCTCTCCACGCCGATCCATCACCATTTCGAAGCGCTTGGTTGGCCCGAAAGCCAGATCACGATGCGCTTTTGGTTCGTGTCCATCGTCGCAACGACGATTGGACTTACGCTTTTCTTCCTCGCGCGATTTCTTTAGAAAATGATTGGCGAAAGCGAATAATGAGTGTTACTATTCTTGCACGCACGTTCTCATACCCCAATGACGAATGGAGGCATATATGAATGCGAGAAGGTCGCTTGTGATTCTCATGGTTGAAGCACTCTTCGGAAGCGAACTTTTACATCGAGGATCGAGTATGTTTAGAATTGTGACGAGCGGCATGCCCAATATCCCATACTTCAACAAGCTCTACCGCGCGAGCAAAAACACACCCAGCGGACGAAACATCTTCTTCGCAATCGCTAATCGTCGAAAAACGAGGAAAAAACGGAAGCATTGATTCCTTCATATCATTGAAATCCCCAATCACCATAGGTGAACGGGGATTTTTTCTTCAAATGATGTAAAATAAATAGACGAATGACGACGCTAATTAAAAACGGCCTGGTGTATGACGGAAGCGGAACCGCTCCGGTCAAAAAAGATATTCTTATCCGTGGCGCGTATATCGCCAAATGCGGAACTCTTTCACGTGAACACGCGGATGTGGTCATCGATGCGGGAAGCTCAATGGTAACGCCCGGATTTGTCGATATTACTTCTCATTCCGACCACCATATGTCGCTCTTCTATGAGCCGTATCAGGAGGATTTCATACGGCAAGGCATCACCACCATCATAGGCGGCAATTGTGGCGTTTCTTTGGCTCCGCAGATAGGCGGTTCGCTTGAATCGGTACGCGAATGGGGAAGTGAGAAGGGTATCAACGTGAACTGGCATTCCGTGAAAGAATTTTTGGAGATTCTGAAACGGAAAAAACTAGGTATCAATTTTGGAACGCTCATAGGGCACACCTCGCTTCGGCGAGCGATAACTCAAAACAGATTTCGCGACCTTACGGAAAGCGAAATTGAGATGTTCAAAAAGATAGTGGGGGATGGATTGAAAGATGGGGCATTCGGGCTTTCAGTCGGCCTTGAACATACGCACGCCGCACGAACTCCATTCTCGGAACTTCGCGAACTGGTCCGCGTTGTTGCAAAGCACAATAGCATCTACGCTGTCCACGTAAGAGACGCTCGAGAAGGTTTGGAAGAATCCATTGATGAGATACTCGAACTGGCGATTGAAACGAATGCAAATGTAGAAATATCTCATCTTCAACCTCTAAAGAAATATCGCGACACATATAAAGATGCGGCCGCGAAAATAGAGAAAGAGTCGTCCCGCCATCAGATACATTTTGATGTAAATCCTTTTGATTCGGTTCCTCTCCTCATATACGAGCTTCTCCCAAAATGGTTTAGCGAAGAAAGTATCGAAACGATGCACAAAAAGATGAGGGTGGCATCCAATCGCGAACGGCTCATTTCATATCTCAAAGAAAATGCGCCACGTGAGTGCATTATTACGCACATACCCGATGCATCGCTGAAATATTTGGAAGGTAAATCGATAAAGGAATTTTCGACGCGAAATAGCATGAACTACGAGGAAGGGCTCCTTAGGATCATGGAACTTACTCATTTGAGAGCAACACTTGCGGCGAAGATAGTCGATATCGAAACGCTTAATTCCTTCCTTGCGCACCCAAACTCAATCATCTCAACGAATAGCGCGAGTTTCGGCAAGAAAGAATTTAAATTTACGCCAAGCACGGAAACGTTTCCGACATTCTTACGGTTTGCGGATGATTCAAAATTGATAAGCTTGGAAAAAGCAGTGGAAAAAGCAACATCATTGCCCGCGCAAAAATACGGCATCGCGAAGCGAGGATTCGTAAGAGAGGGGTATTTTGCGGACATAGCGATATTTTCGAATTTTGAACCGACCTATGTATTCGTGAATGGCGAGCTTGCGCTCGAAAATGGAATGAATATGCACACGCTAAGCGGTGCGATAATCAAGCGAACATAATATGCGACTTTCAGGCCCCAAAAGTTCGGATGCGGATATGGTATTCGTGGGATTCCTCACGATTCTTGTAATATTCGGTTTTGTAATGCTTATGAGCGCGTCTTCGGAACTTGCCGCAAAGGGTTTCAATGACAGCACCTATTATTTGAAACACCAGATAATGAGCGGATTGATACCAGGACTTATAGGATTTGCTATTGGATATTTCATGTACTATAGGCGCTGGGAAAAGATCGCCCCCTATATACTTATTGCGGGCATCGGAACCCTACTCCTCGTATTTACGCCTCTTGGCCTTACATTGAAGGGAGGTACTCGCTGGGTGAATCTCGGCCCCCTTTCATTTCAACCCGGAGAAATAATGAAATTGGCGTTCTTCATCTACCTTTCCGCGTGGATAAGCAAAAGCCAGCAGCGCGGCAAAAGTTTTTGGGGCGGACTTGTTCCGTTCACCATACTCATCGCACTCGTGATGTTTCTTTTGCTTATGCAGCCGGCAACCTCAATGGCGGGACTTATATTTCTTACCTCATTGCTCGTATACTTCACCTCCGGCGCAAAGGTTCGTTTTGTCGCGGCACTTGTGCTTGTTGCGTGTCTTGGCGCCATCGCGCTCGTATCCGTAAAAGCATACAGAGCCGCGCGCGTAAGCACATTTTTGAACGCTGCTGCTGCCGATCCGCTTGGCAAAGGATATCACATCGCACAGGCGCAGATAGCGATTGGTTCGGGGGGAATCTGGGGAGTGGGACTTGGAAATTCAACGACAAAATACTATTTGCCGGAACCGATGGGTGATTCCATATTCGCCATCATCTCGGAGGAACTGGGTTTTGCGGGCGCAATAGCCGTTCTTCTTTTCTTCCTTGCATTCATTTGGCGCGGATTGAAAATCGCGCGCAATGCGCCGGATAACTTCGGACGCTATCTTGTGATAAGCTTCATGTGCATGTTCGGACTGCAGACATTCGTGAACGTGGGCGCCATTTCAGGGGTCATTCCGATGACGGGAGTACCGCTTCCTTTCATAAGCTATGGAGGAACCGCATTGGCTGTGTTTTTGACCATGAGCGGTATCATTGTTAACATATCAAAATATAAGCGCTAATTTATGACTATTCGTATAGCATTGACGGGTGGGGGAACGGGCGGACACCTATATCCGCTGCTTGCGGTCGCGGATGAATTGAAATACGCAGCAGGACCGAATCTTCGCCTTTCTTATTTTGGACCCCTCAATGAGATGACGGAAGAATTCGAATCGCGCGACATTGCGATATATCCCATCGCACCAAGCAAACTTCGCCGCTATTTCGATATAAGGAATATCATTGATATCCCCAAGTTTTTTTTCGGCATCATTCAGGCGCTCTTTAAGCTCTATTCGGAAATGCCCGCGGTTATTTTTTCAAAGGGAGGGCCGGGCGCGTTGCCCGTCATCATCGCCGCGAGGTGGTATATGATACCCATCGTGATTCATGAATCCGATTCTGTTCCAAGTCTTACCACGCGTCTTTCCGCAAAATTCGCAAAAAAGATACTTGTTTCATTCAAAGAAACGGCTATATACTTTCCTTCGGCAAAAACGGTAGTGGTGGGAAATCCCATTCGCCGCGAATTCATTGACGGCTATGGCGATACTGCACAGCTAAAGCAATTCACCAATCTGAATCCAAACCTTCCGAATATTCTCGTACTCGGAGGATCACAAGGCTCGGTCCGCATAAACACATTCATTTTGGATTCATTGCATTCCTTCCTGCCCGAAATGCAGATAACACATCAGGTGGGCGCGGCAAATTTTGATGAGATGCAAGCACTCATAAAACCGTCTCTTAAAGAGCTGGAGGAGCCGCTACAAGCGCGATATCATCAATTTGCATATCTCACGCCCCAAAGAATGAAAGAGTCGTTAGGCGCGGCGGATATCATAATCTCGCGCGCAGGAGCAGGAACTATATTCGAAATAGCAGCAGCGCAAAAACCGGCGATACTCATTCCTCTCGGGGGTTCAGCAAACGATCATCAACGAAGCAATGCGTATATCTATGCGGGTACGGGAGCGGCAACAGTAGTAGAAGAATCGAATCTCACCACGAACCTTGTTCTTTCATTGATTCGCTCGATGCTCAAAGATGAAACTATGCAGATGAGGGCGAAAATCGCAGCCAAAAACTTCTTTAAACCCGCGGCGGCAAAAAATACCGCAGAGGAAATACTTCAATTGGTAAAAGGGTTTTCTCGCTGAAATAAGTGACAAAAGAAGCCTTTCAAGGTATAATCTCAAAATGGAAGTAAGGGTACGTTTCGCGCCTTCACCCACGGGCTTTTTACACCTCGGAGGCGTTCGAACAGCGTTATTTAACTGGCTTTTTGCGCGCCACGAAGGCGGTACATTTTTGCTGCGCATAGAGGATACCGATAAGGAACGTTCCGAAAAACGCTTTGAAGAGGATATCGTGCAAAACCTTGAGTGGCTCGGTGTCATGCCGGATGAGCCCATCATTCGTCAAAGCGAGCGGATAGACATCTATGAAAAGAATCTCAAAAAACTTATCGACGAACATAAGGCATATTATTGTTTCTGTTCTTCCGAGGAACTCGAAGAAGAATATCGCGCGCAGCTCTCGCAGGGAATAATTCCCAAATATAGCGGTAAGTGCAAATCTCTTTCTGCAAATGAGGTTTCTGAGAAATTAAAAACATCCCCCGCGGTCATCCGTTTTAAAATGCCCGAGGAGATAATCTCATTTAACGACATGATACGCGGAAAGGTTGAATTCGATACGAAACTGTTCGGCGATATCATCATTGCGAAAGGGCTTCGTGAACCTCTTTATAATTTTGCGGTGGTCGTCGATGATGCGGAACAAAGAGTTACTCACGTCATTCGCGGAGAAGAACATCTCTCCAATACGCCCAAACAGATGGTGCTGCAAGAAGCGTTTGGTTTCCCTTCGGTGACCTACGCGCATCTTCCGCTCATCTTGGGCGCGGACAAGAAAAAACTCTCGAAACGATTTCTCACCAATTCATTAAATGATTATAAGAATCAGGGCTACTTACCGAACGCGCTTCTTAATTTCCTAGTACTCCTCGGCTGGCATCCCAAGGAAGACAGGGAGGTGCTCACGACACTCGAAATGATAAGCGAATTTTCAATAAAACGTGTCCAAAAAGCGGGGGCTGTATTCAATCCGGAAAAATTGGACTGGCTTAATTTCATGCATATTCGCGCAATGGATGTCGATGAAC
Organism: bacterium; assembly: GCA_021812365.1. Taxonomy (GTDB): domain Bacteria; phylum Patescibacteriota; class Minisyncoccia; order UBA6257; family GWB1-50-10; genus CAIKKG01. The sequence goes on along the minus strand of JAKANQ010000001.1, from coordinate 14,038 downwards.
TTGTAAAAAATCTGATTCCGTTTGTGCCCGCGGAATGGAAACAAAATGAAAAGATATTTAGACGAGCGGTGGAAATATCAAAAGATAGATTGAAAAATCTTTGTGATTTCCAAAAAGACTCTTCATTCATCTTTATGATGCCGGAATATGATGCGTCTATCATTCCGTGGAAAAACACACCGGCCGAGCGCGTAATAGAACATCTGACGCAAGTTCGTTCACTTCTTGAGAAAGGCGATGAGGCGCATTTTCCCGATGAAACAATGAAAAATGATATTCTTGCATTTGCGGAAAAGCAGGGGAGGGGTGATGTCTTGTGGCCGCTTCGCGTGGCTCTTTCAGGAAAAGGGAATTCACCGGGCCCCATAGAACTTCTCTATGTGCTCGGGCGCAAAGAATCACTTGAACGTATCGAGATTGCGCTCCACAAATTAGGCAGTATGCTTCAATAACACTTATGCGACGCTCTATCGCACAATCGCTCTTGTTTATTTTTTTGTCAGCAATTTTGCTTACCAATCCTTTTTTTGTACGCGCGGCGGATTCTACGGCACAATCCGCAACCAATTCCACGACTATTGACGACCTTCAAAAACATATCGACGAGAAAAACGCGGAACTTCAGGCAATTCAGGCACAGCGAGACGCGCTCACAAAAACACTTGATGAGATAAGCAGATCGGGAGACTCAATTAAAAAGGATATTCAAACATATAATGCGAACATAAATTCGCTGAATCTTTCCATCAAAACGAACTCGCTGAACATTCAAAAACTCGAATATGAGATTCGTTCGCTCTCAGGGCAGATCGGTACGATTGGCAATTCGATCATCGATAGGAAAAAAGCGATTGCAAATCTCTTTGCCGAACTTCAAGAGAAAGAAGGGGAGGACCTGTTTACCCGCATTCTTCAAGGGAAAACGCTAAGCGACAGCATCGCGGAGATGGAAAGCATCACCACGATAAATGACGCGTTAAGAAATAACATCACCGAATTGAAAAATCTTCGCGAAAATTATGCAACAAAAATAGATGAGAGCAAAAAAACGAGAATCACAAAGCAAATTCAAACGAATAATCTTGTAAATCTCCAACAAATCGCGAAAGAACAGAAAGATCAAAAGCAGCAGATACTCGCGCAGACAAAAAGCCAGGAACAAATATACGCGGCGCAGCTCAAGGAGCTTGATAAAAAACAAAGCGAGATCAGTGCGGTGATCGATGAGAGCGAATACAAACTTCGTTCCACATTCGACCCGACATTATTGCCGCTCAAGCGCCACGGCGTACTTGATTTTCCCATTGATAGCCCATACATAACGCAATGCTACGGCCCCACCAAATTTGCCGCGAGAGCATATCGTTCAAAAAGCCATAATGGCGTGGACTTTGGCGGACCTATTGGAACACCGATACTTGCCGCGGATTCGGGAATAGTTGACGCAACAGGAAATAACGACCGGGGAACTTCGCGCTGGAGTAAATTTCAATATGGAAAACATATCGTCATCAAACACGACAATAATTTAGCGACTCTTTACGCACACCTTTCAAAAATAATCGTGGTGAAAGGGCAGCACGTGAATAAGGGTGATGTTATCGGCTATCTCGGTAATACAGGATACGCCTTCGGTCCGCACTTGCATCTCACAGTACTTTGGGCGCCAACCATTCAGTACAAATCAATCCCGCCGGCCGCGGGCCTTGTACCAATTGGCGTCACCATTGACCCGGTCACATACTTGCCAGATCTCGCAGGCATACCCCATGCCTCGGATTCAGATTGTAAATAATGCTATAATAAGCACAATATATGGCAAACCAAATACGATTATTCTATCTCGGTTTGTTTTTTTCGATTTTGGTCATTATAACGCTTATTGGGGCTCCAAAACCCATAATGGCACAAACTATCCAAACATCGGGAGAATCGCTTAAAAACGCCGTTACGGGCCCTATAAATGACCTTATAAAGCCGTTTGAGAACTTCAAAGACACATTGGGAAGCAAACTGCCTCAAGCTACCACAAATATACCGATTGGCAGTGCCAAGAACTTTTTGGACCAAAAAGGAATAACATATGATTCGGTATCAAATGTATTGAATAGGATAGCAGAGTGGTTCAATGCGCATCTGAATGCGGCAAATTCACCGGCATTCATATCATGGGCGGTTGATTTCTTAAAACGTTTTCTTCTGTTATTACTCGAGTTACTTAACAAGATAGTGAGTTATCTATAAGAAAAGAATAAATCCAATAGATCTCAGCCTGTTGTAAAAAGGTGTTTACTGTCGCAAAAGATATATTGTGCGACACATCATTCTTCTTGAAGCTCTGCTAAAATCATACCTCCCCCGGCCCTTCGGGCGCCTCTTTAAGGGATGAGACAATTCGGCAAAATACGCCGATAGATGATTGGCGTGTTTTTAAATCTAGATCTTTTACATTTGAGAAAATAATATTTTTGAAATTATTTTTTATGATATCTCTTGATATGCCACTATTTTCATCCCCTACCAAAGAGCATTCTCGGTAGAGCGTCAACTGCATGAGTTCGTTGTTTTACGGTATCATGCTTATATACACCTATCTATGAATGAATTTAAAACAAGTGATGAGTTTAAACAGGGCTGCGGATATGAGATTGACGGCACATGGTATCCGCGCGTCACTCGTATTGTAGAGATAAAAGCAAAACCGGCACTCTATCGGTTCTATGGAAAGATGTCGAGCTTCGCTGAAGGCGAACGTATTAAAAATCAATCTGCGGCCGAAGGTACCCTGATACATGAGACCGCGGAAAAGATATTCTTGAATCAACCCGTCTCAATTCCTGAAACGATCGAACCTTCCATCACCGCGCTTCAGCAATTCATGTCCGAAAATAACATCAAGGTTGACCCCGAATATGTCGAGGCCCGTCTTGCTAATCACGAACATCGTTATGCAGGCACCATTGATGCAATTGCGGAGATAGATGAAAAACTCGGCGTGTTGGATATAAAGACATCTCAGGAGATCTACCGCGATTACAACCTTCAAACATCGGCCTATCTCGCCGCGCTGAAAAATGACATTAAAGGACTTGAGACGCGCTGGATACTGCGCATCGATCAAAGTCGCCCTTGCATCTTTTGCGGAGCACTTCTTCGCAATAAGGGCGGCAAACTCCAGATCAAAATGCAATGGGATAATCCAGTCATGCGTGCATGCCGCCACAGTTGGGGTGAGATGAAAGGCCACATAGAACTTAAAGAGTTCCCTACATGGGAAGAAGATTTCTCTGCATTCCTTGGGGCAAAGAAACTTTGGGAATGGGAGAATGCCGACTGGTTGAAACACATAGGCTACCTCCAATAGACCTTATTGATATTTCCCCTACGCTCCACTATCATTGGGGCAGTTCTTCTAAAAGAGGTGTGATATGGCCTACCCTATGGTCAAAGCGGACTGTGCAGACTGCACGGACGGAAAGGATGGCGTAGAAGTCATTTCCCACAATCCGAGCATTCTTGGCGACGCACAAGTCATCACGTGGTGCCCCAAATTCGGGACACTCAGCATTGGTACCACGCGCGTCGATGGAACCATGCATAATGATAATTATGAAACAAAGATTCCCGAGCTTGCCGCAAAGGAATTTCGCAAGACAAAATTGAGACGTCTCATCGACAGATTGCTTGATCTCGTGTGCTGAGGTGTGCAAATGAGCAAACCATGGATCGAGTTTAGACCCGAAGATGCGGAGCGCGTTATGAAAAGAATTGAGCGTCTTCTTACACTTCGCAAGGAGATCGGTTTGATGCCATTCTCTCACTTCAGCATCTGTGATATCGATGCACTTACTCGAGTCATGGGAAGCGACATCAAAAATCCTGCAAGAGAAGAAGATATCGCCTACCTCGAAAAGCGGCTATGCAATATCAAAAAACATGAATAGAACGGACCTTCATAAGGTCCGTTTTTTTGACAAACATATTTCGCCTCTGTACTGTGAATACAGTTCATACAAAGGAGAGAACAATGAACGGTCCCCATGTGTATCTTAAAACCCCATGTCCGCAAAATGGCTGCATGGGAAAAGTAAGATTTTATAACATGGAAAGTGATAGCCCCTACATTCCCACACGCGGTGTGGTGTGCGATAAATGCAAACACCAATTTACTTTAGTGGAATGGAGTCTGATACAAAAAGATATTTTTACCGCACTTCTGAGAGAACACCATTTCAGCGAGGCAGAGATCGAAATACTATGGCGTGCACTCCCTCACAACGAATTTGGCATCTTTCTTAGCTTTGATGAAAATGAGATCAAGAAGGACATTGTACAGAATACTGAAAGATATAAACAATATTGCGCCACGCGCAACAACCCTCAGGAGATTCCCGACGCAAATATCCCCTATTAACTAGAAACAAAATCCCCGTCGAATGGCGGGGGTATTTATTTTGCATCTTCCATGAGACGTTTGAAAACTTTATAAAAACTTTTTTTGTTGGGATCCACAACCTCGTCGTCATTTGCAATTATGACCTTCTTCTGCCAACCGAGCATCGTGACGAGCATGAATACCCCGCCCATATCGAACTTCGAACCACCGCTCGTTTCCTCATACCAGATATGGATCTCATCCGCTTCCATGATTCCCTGGAAATTGACCTTGCAAACGTCATAGCCGCCGGTCGGATCATCCTGCTTCGTATCCCTGATTGGCCAATGAACACGATGCCCTTCGTCCTCAAGGGATGCTACGTACCGAGCGATCCTTTCCTGCATTTCCGGCACAGCCCTCTGCACCGGAGAAATAAGAAATATCTTCACTTCGCACCTCCTTCAATGTTCTGGTTGCAGACTAACGCAAGCCGTTACACCAGTCAACTCCGTTCTATTTCCCGTGACAATGCTTATACTTCTTCCCGCTTCCGCAGTAGCACGGGTCGTTACGCCCAAGTTCTCTGGCTTCTTCCGGAGCTACGTGCGAAGGAGTCTTTTCCGTCACTTTTATCTTTGACTCATCAAGTGCAAAAAGCGCAAATATCGAATTGAACGTGAACTGCTCGAAATTCATCTGCAATTGTTGGAACAAGGAATACGCTTCCCTGCGATATTCTATGAGCGGTTCATGCTGGGCATACGCTCGAATATTCACCGACTCACGAAGCGATTCAAGACTCTCCAAGTGTTCAACCCACAACATATCCAAGATACGCACGAGATGCTGAGCAAGCATTATAGAGCGCTCCCTCTCAACCGATTCGGGTATAAGTGAAAGCTTACTTTTCGCTTCTTCTACAAGCTTGTTCTGCTCCTCGGAATATTCTTCTCGTGCGGCGTGCTGCTTTTCATACAACGAAACGAAATGCTCAAGCAATTCACGCACTAATGGGAGTACCTCTCCCTTCTCCCCCGCTTCCAGATAACGTGAACGTTTTGCATATACCGAAGTTCGTTGCTTATTCAACACATCATCGAATTCGAGCAGGTGTTTGCGCACATCGAAATTATTTCCCTCAACTTTTTGCTGTGCCTGATTCACCGCGCGCGAAACCATCTTTGACTCAATCGGCACATCCTCAGGAAGATTCACCATCTGCATCAAATTCTTTATTCTGTCTCCGCCGAAAATACGCATAAGATCATCCTCCATAGAAAGGAAAAAGCGAGATGCGCCAGGGTCGCCTTGTCTGCCTGCGCGCCCTCGCAATTGGTTATCAATACGGCGCGCTTCATGGCGCTCAGTACCTATCACGTAAAGTCCTCCCAATTCCACTATCTTCTTCGCCTCCTCATCGTTGCGTGGATTGCCTCCAAGCAAAATATCAACACCGCGGCCCGCCATGTTGGTAGCCACTGTCACCGCACCTATGCGGCCCGCCTGAGCGATGATGGCACCTTCGCGCTCATTGTTCTTTGCGTTCAACACTTCATGAGGGATGTGTGCGCTCGCGAGATACTGAGAGACTATCTCGTTGTTCGCGATGGAAGTGGTACCGATAAGTATCGGCTGGCCCAACGCATGGCGCTCCTTGATATCCTCCGCAATCGCACGATATTTTGCATCTTTTGATTTATAGATAAGATCGGGTAAATCTTTGCGCACAAGCGGCCTGTTTGCAGGAATACTGACCACATCCAATCCATATACTTTATGAAATTCTTCCGCGGATGTTTGCGCGGTTCCTGTCATGCCCGCTATCTTCTTATATAATCTGAAATAGTTTTGAATCGTTATCTGAGCATAGGTACGATTTTCCTTCTTCACTTCCACCCCCTCCTTTGCCTCGATTGCCTGATGAAGGCCACCTGAATAACGACGCCCTTGCAGCACGCGCCCCGTGAACTCATCAACGATGAGCACCTCACTGTTTCTTACAAGATATTCCTTGTCTCTGCGGAATAATGCCTTCGCCTTCAAACTCTCCTGCAAAAAATGCACAAGGCGAGAACTTTCCGGCGAGAAGATATTTTCGATGTGTAATGCCTTCTCAACCTTCTCAATACCGGGCTCTGTGATTGAAACAGTGCGAAGCTTCTCATCCACAACATAATCTTCTTCTGGGTTGAGACGAGCAACAACGTTTGCAAATGTTCGGTAGTATTCACTCGATTCTTCATCAGGAGCGGCGATGATGAGTGGCGTACGCGCCTCATCGATAAGAATGCTATCCACCTCATCAATGATCGCAAAATAATGAGGGCGCTGTACACGATCGGCAAGCACAAGTGCCAAATTGTCACGCAAGAAATCAAATCCGAATTCGTGATTCGTACCGTATGTGATGTCGCATGCGTACGCCTCTTTTCTTGTGATGGGGCGCAAGAACTTTTCCACTACACGGAATCCGCCAACCTCATCGCGTTCCTTATCTAATTCCGCGGATTCAAACTTCGGATCGTACCGATATGCGGTATCATGCACAATACACGAAACAGAAAGTCCAAGAGCATCATAGATCTGCCCCATCCATACCGCATCACGACGAGCCAAATAATCGTTCACGGTAACCACATGAACGCCCTTGCCTGTAAGCGCATTCAAATATACCGCGGACGTGGCAGTCAATGTTTTTCCCTCTCCCGTCAACATCTCAGCTATCTTTCCTTCGTGAAGCACCGCACCTCCGATAAGCTGAACATCAAAATGACGCTGACCGAGTGTTCTACGGCTTGCCTCGCGAACAAGCGCGAATGCTCTTGGAAGTACCTCAGTGAGTTCAGACTCCATCTCCTCAGAATTCGCCTGAATCTTCTTTTTAAGCGTCTCGGACTCCACTTTTAACTCATCGTCGGAAAGCTTTGTAATTTCTTCCTCAAGCTCGTTTATGCTCAAAATAACGCCCTGAAGGCGCTTTATATTGCTGTCTTTGAATAGTTTCGATAAAAAAGTGAACATAAAATGGCTGTATTAGGTTGCAAGAGCGACTGCGGTGGTGACCTCCAATTTTTTTATTGTTGAGCGAGTGCGCATCCGCAATCGCTCCTACAACCCAATAAAATCAGCTCTTTTAGAGTATATCATCCGTCTAATAAAAAACCAATCCCGCCTTGCGACGGGATTGGAATCAGATTGGAATCTTCCTAAACAGCCAAATAAATTAATATCTACCCACCAAGAAGACTCCTGCACTGCTCAACGTTTGAAATATATCACACTTCGCTGAAAAATGCAAGCCCTATCCATTTCCCCTATCCCAATCCTTCAAACTTCTTTTCGTAATTCAGAACAAAGTGAAATTCAAGTTCTTCATCATGTATGATGACCCTCTCGCCGGCCTCATTTGATGCGTCAGCTTTTCGAGAAAGATACGCGGAAAGCCTCTTCATTGCGATAGGACGCGCGATTCGCCGTTCTACAAAATCCCCTACCACACCGCTAAGCATCCATTCAATACTCTTCGCAAACGCGCTTTTCCCTTTTCGCGCGCAATGCAGATCCAACAATGCGTCTTTTGTGATTCCAGACCACTCATTCATCTGGACAAATTCTTCACACGAGGTCCCATTGCACCAAAGCGGAATCATATTACGATACAACTCTTTCCGATAGTAATTATATGGTGGCTTGGAATAAGTCGACTTCGTGATGAAGTGATTGAAACATAACTTATCGGGACTGCTTGCCTGCAGGTCATCAAGTCTTCGCGCATGAAGCACGGAAAAAAGTGCGCTCGCAAGATAACGCGCGGTAAATATCCTCCTCTCCCTCACTCCTGTCACCACGTCAAAATCCGAATTGGGATTCACATTACCGAATGAAAGAGAGCCACTCGCCATCACAAACTCAAAAAAAGGAACGTGTCTGAACCATCCGGAAAGTGTTTGAAGCTTCTTCCATTTTGAGTCTAAGTAGAGATCCTGCGTCTTCCTCTTCGTCCCGGAAAGTGGAAATTCTTTTTTCCAATAGAATCCTTCTTCGGTGATAAGCTTTCCGGACACAACTGAATCATCTAACCATTTGAACACCTCTTCGGGAGCGCACACCTCGGAAGGAATGCGGATAAGAATCTCCACAAGCGAAAGCGGACGCCCGAATGCGCCATATAATGCAAAGAGATCTTTTATTGCTTTTTCACTACTCCTCTTCACGATGCGTGGGGCCTTCAAGTATCATCGGCTCGACTTTCGAAACACCATCCGTGATCTTCATCACATCCTTATCTATTTTGCCGAATTCTTTATATGCCGCATTGAAGGCATTTACCGAAGAACCAAGGTTGTTGCCCAACTTCTGCATTGCGGACTCATAACTTCCAATATGGCGCTCCAACTCCCCTACACGTTTGATGATATCCTTCGCTGATTCCTCTATCTGCATCGCCTTCAATCCCTGAAGTACCGTCTGAAGATATGCAAGGAACGACGTGGGAGAAACGATGATCACATGCTTCTCCTTAAATGCGTATTCAATGAGGTCTCGCGTATTCACCTTTGCCGCCCCCACTTGCGCGATAAGAAGGTCGTAGTAGATCGCTTCATGCGGAATGAACATAAATGCAAAATCCATCGTTCCCTTCTTTGGCTGCACATACTTCGCCGTCTCATCAATGCGATTCTTAAGGTCTGTCTTGAATAATTTTTCTAATCGCTCACGTTCCACGGGATCCTTCTCCTCCGCAAGGCGATTATAATTTTCGAGCGAAAACTTCGAATCGATGGGAATTATCTTATCTTTTACGAACACTACCGCGTCCACAATGAGTTCTTTATTCGTCTTCTCATCGATGCCCAAATGGTATTGAACCTCATAGCTCCCTGTCGGCAATACATTTTTCAAAAGCGTTTCGAGATAATACTCACCAAGTACACCTCGCTGCTTCGGATTCTTCAAAATATCCTGGAGCGATTGAAGTTGGTCGGTAAAACTGACCACCTGTCTGTTGGTCTCATCAAGCTTCGTGAGGCGTTCAGTCACATCGCGAATGAGCTTCGCCGATTCGCTATGCTGATACTGAATGAACTTAGTCGATTCACCAAGTTTCGAATCCAATGTGCGATTCAATTCTTGAATCTGATTTTGCAAAAGTACAAGTGATTGTGCATCTTGCGGCTCATCTTTTTTCTTCAGCGCCCGAAATAACAGAATGAATCCCGCAATGAGCGCAACGAAGATAATGAATAAAAGAAGAGTAAGAATATCGGTCATATCAGTTGATTGAAATTATCACGCCAAGCGCCACAAGCACAAAAAGAGAGGTGAGCATGTTTGCCCCTAGAAAAAGGTAAGAGAGAAATCGTTCACGATGATAGAACTCATACGCCAACCCGTTATTTACGAGGAAGATTGCAAGTCCCAAAAACCATATCCACCATACACTTGCCCGAGCTCCAAAAAGGTCAACGCCGTGAAATATATCAAAGTGAAGCACTATCGACTGAGCAAGCCGGCCATAGCTTACGCTAATAAGGAAAAAAGAGGCGAACAACAACACCACGGAAACAATGATGAACGCCGAGATTGTCTTATGACGAGAAAAAAATGTGAGATCCATCGCACTTATTATATCGTGAAATTGAAAAATTATGAATATAGATGCTCATTGACGTACCGATGAACTATATGTCAAAATGCGGATAGAAACTTCCACAACCGACCTCGCCGATTGCGAGCAAAGGAGAATATCATGAGCCTTAGGGAATGGTTCCGCCATAGGAAAGACCTTCTGAAGCGCGTTCATGTTTTGAAAATCAGTCCCACGTACGGACAAAGAAGAATTGCTTCCGCGACTGACGTATTTGCGGAGATCGAGCCCGCGTTCAATGACCACATTGCTGTGGAAAAATGCACCGCGGATATGTATTTGCTTGCGTACGAACTGAAGCACGATGCCACGTTCCGAGAGATGTTCGAGTGGCTTGCGAAGAACAAACAGCTGAACAAGGACATCAATGCGCTTTGTATGACGCAGAATCAGATCGTAGATCTTGCGAACAAATGTCCGCACTGGCTCGTTGATTCCAACAAGTCGGCGATAATGCTGTTCGAATCGAAGGGTCAGCTCTGTATCGCGGTGATGTCCGTCAAAAAGGAGGAGAAATTCAGAGTGAACTTCTTCATCCTGGACTACCCCGTTCCCTGGCTTGGAGAATTCCATCATCTCGTCATCATTCCGAGCAATTCCGAATAGCCCACACCCCCGCACACTCGCGGGGGATTTTTGTTGAACTTTTTTATATTGTTTGGTATCATTGGTTGGTAATTTATATGCGCGGGTGGCGAAACTGGCAGACGCACTACCTTGAGGTGGTAGCGCCCGTAAGGGCTTGCAGGTTCAACTCCTGTCCCGCGCACTAATACAAAAAAGATGCTCTTGAAGCATCTCTTTTTGTATCCATTCAGGGCAGGAGTTGAACAAAGGAAAGGGGTCGGGGAAACGAAAGTTTCCCTGTGGTGGAAGTACTGAAACCGCAAGGTGTCAGGAAGTGCACGCGCCCCGCGTGTGCGACGTTCAATTTCCTGTCCCTCGCACAATAAAGAATCCCGCTTTTGCGGGGTTCTTTGTTATTGCGAACACTTCTCAATTACTATAGGCGCAGGATTTGCATCCCCTCTCGCAAGATAGCCAAGTGCGAATCCAAAGCACCCAATAAGCAAAAAAACGGCTATTACCACAGCCATTCGCACCGCAGGGTCATCGGCATTGATATATCTCATCGTCCTGCAAAGACCTGTTGATTTGAGGTTGACATAAATCCCCTATTTGCATTATTATACATTGGCAATAAAAAACCGCCAAAAGGCGGAATTTATACGGAAATATGGCACATACAAAAGCTAAAGGTTCTACTAAATTAGGTCGCGACTCCGAAGCCAAACGTCTTGGCGTTAAACTTTTTGATGGTCAGAAAGTGAACGCGGGCGGCGTTATCATTCGCCAGCGCGGTACCAAATTCTACCCGGGCACGAACGTGCTTCGCGGCGGAGATGATACTCTTTACGCAAAGAAAGCGGGAACCGTTAAGTTCGCGAACAAAATGAAGGAACATTTTGACGGTTCACGAAAGATGGTGAAGATAGTGAACGTCTTGATCTAAGAAAAACCCCGCCGTTGGCGGGATTTTTTTATACTTATTTTTCTTCGTTCACCTCAATCTCAATTCCTGTGTGTATATTCTCTCCAAAATCAAGGGTTACGGCATGGACGCCTATCGTCTTTATCGGACTTGCAAGTATCACGGTGGCATCAGACGCCTTGAACTTCTTCAGCTCTTTTTCAATATCCTTTTCGGACACTGACCCGAAAAGTTCGCCCTTAGCTCCCGCCTTCAGAATGAAATGAAGCTTGGTCCCCTCAAGTGATTTTGCCAATTGCTTAAGCTTCATCACATGCGCTTCATGCGCCTCCTTCTTCATTTCATTATTCTTCTTCACCACCTCAATATTCGCATTAGTGGCTATCTCGGCAAATTTTTTAGGGAGAAGCGCGTTGCGAGCGTACCCGTCATTCACCTCCTTAATCTCCCCCTTCCTCCCGACTCCTTTCACGTCTTTTAAGAAGATAACTTTCATATGATCATTATTTGCCTTTTGCAAGCACTTCGGCATCAACGACTTGAAGCGCCTTATCCAGCTGAGGATCAAGTCCCTTCGTATAGTCGTCATCGGTAAGAGGGACTACGAAGTCCGGAGTGAGTCCAAGCTTGTCTATCTTGGTTCCTTTCGGCGTATACCAATGAGCAATGGTTATCTTTATCGTAGAACCATTCGACATCGTATCAACTTCTTGCACGCTTCCTTTGCCGAATGTTTTCTCACCAACAAGTTTTGCACCATTATCATCGCGAAGCGCGCCCGCCAAGATCTCCGCCGCTGAAGCGGACCCCTCATTCACAAGCACGACCGTGGGAATATCAAGAAGCGCTTCATTTCCATCCGCGAGCAAAGGTTCATCATTACCCGTTCTGCTTTTCTCAACAACCACCGTACTTCCTTTCTTTACGAACCATCCGCTAAGATCGGTTGCTACATCAAGAAATCCTCCGGGGTTATTGCGAAGATCGAGCACGATGCCATCGAATCCCCCTTTCTCCACCAAATTCCTCATTGTGTCTTGGAACAAACCGGAAACATTCGCATTGAAATTATAAAGACTGATGACTGCTATCTTCTTGCCCGATTTCAATGTTCTTATCTCGGAATCAATGGTGGGAACCTGAATCAGATCGCGCGTAACATTAAAATCCTTCGTACTCCTCCATCCATCGCGGAAGATCGAAAGCTTCACCACCGTTCCCGGCTTTCCGCGAATAAGGCTCACCGACTCGTCAACGGTAAGATTCGAAGTATCCTTTCCATCTATCTTCCATATCTTATCAAGCGGCCTTAAGCCCGCCTTTTCCGCAGGGCTTCCCTTGAGCGGCGCAACGATAAGAAGTTGATCATTTCTTATTCCGATCTGCGCGCCAATACCGCCGAAGTTACCGCTCAGGTCTTGATTGAACTTCTTCGCGTCGGAAGGATTGAAAAATACCGTGTATGGGTCATCGTATGCCGAGAGCATGCCTTTAATGGCGCCATAGACCAATTGCTGGTCGTTTACGCTGCCCGCCTCAACATGCTTTTCCTTTACCTTTTGAACCGCCTCCCAAAAGAGGTTGAAGTCGGCATTGATGAGTTGCTTACTATCGGTGATCTGAATCGAACGCGCATGCCCCGCGTAATAGCCGCCATAGGCCGCTCCGCCGAGCGCGGCCGCCAAAAGAACACTCGCGAGAGTTATCTTGTACACACGTTCCATTCTTTGAACCGGCCCGCAAATTTTTTGTATATATTTTTTCATAGAGTCACAGACTTCATTTAACCAAACTTCTGAACTCTTCGCAATTTACTCCTTCTCAAGTGAATAGAGAAGCGAATAGTTCGCGCCATTCGGGCTTAATTCGGACGCAAATAGGTCGACTGAATATGCCCCGCACGAGGCGGGCGCCGAAATAAAAAGCGCATCGTCGTGAGGAGGCTCATCGAGCCGCACAAGCGTCACATGCCCGTGATAAGGACGGCGTTCATGTTCCCATTGCACTCCGCGCGCTTCAAGTTCATGTGCCAAGATGTCTCGTGCCGTTCCAAGATTTTTCGAGGTGGATTCGGTGGCGTTCCACCATATCATTCGCGGGGTATGCTTTGAGGGGCCGTATGAAATGGAATCGAACGAAATGGGCTCCCACGCAAACAAGCGAAGCCCCTCCTCCATCGCCTCGCGAATATGAGGTATCGCCTGTTCCTCCTGGTCGCCCAAAAAGAGAAGCGTTGCATGCCAATTTTCGCGTGGTACGATTCGGACCGAATTCGAAAAGCGGGGCTTAAGCGTATCAAGCTCTTTTTCGATGAAAGCAAGAACGTCGTCAGGAAACGAAACCCCAATGAATAAACGCCTTTTCATTACGTTTATAATATCATACAATAGGCTTAATGCCGCTTAATGAAGATTATCTAAAAGCGCTGAGGGAGCGCGGCAAAAAAAGCAAGGTATATGTCCAATTTCAGGATGTCGGTCTTACCATCGCGGGACTCTTGAATGACGAGAAGCATAAAGCG
>JAKANQ010000020.1 GCA_021812365.1 bacterium | reverse complement strand
ATTTGAAAATCCTGGCTTCCTCGCCAGGATTTTTTGTTATATACTTGCCCATACGGGAGCTTAGTTAAGTGGCATAACTGCGGTCTCCAAAACCGCTGTCGGGGGTTCGATTCCCTCAGCTCCCGCAATCAAAAAAAACAACACCTAGTTAGGTGTTGTTTTTGCAACGAGCTGAGGGAATCGAATAGTGGAGGGGGTCGGGGAACCGCGTTTGGTTCCCCGTGTAGGAAAATATTAAAAACCGAGGGTTTTTAAGGAGCGAGCAATGTTGCATGCGAACGACGTTCGCTTCCCTCAGTTCCCGCACAAAGATAAAAAAACCGACAGGAATATCAGCTTATATTTCGCGTAGATGCATTGTAGTTCCGGTATTTAGGTGAAGTTGACAGACTACGGTATAATTAGGGTATGACATTTTTAAACAATCTTGAATGGCGTTATGCCACCAAAAAGTTTGACGGCAGGAAAGTTTCGGATGAGTCGGTTGAGAAGATATTGGAAGCGATACGAATGGCGCCCACGTCGTTTGGCATTCAGCCGTTTCATGTGACGATTGTGACCGACGAAGCGTTGAAGGCTGAGTTGAAGCCGCACGCAATGAATCAGGAGCAGATAACCACATGCTCACACCTTTTGGTGTTCAGTGTGAACACAGAAACAGATAAGAGGACAGATGATTATATGGTATTAGCTGCGGCGGCGCAGAATAAGGAGGTGGGCGAGAAGGAGCAGGGGTTTGCCACGATGATAAAGAGCTTTGCGAAGCAAGGTGGTGAGGAATGGACGGCAAGGCAGGCATATATCGCATTGGGCTTCGCGATGGCGGCAGCCGCGGAATTGAACATTGATTCGTGTCCGATGGAAGGTTTCGATCCGTCAGGATTCAAGGGTAAGCTTAATTTGCCCGCAAATCTCAATCCAAAGGTGTTATTACCTATCGGATACAGAGCGGCAGATCAGGTTCCGATGAAGAAGGTTCGCTTTAGCAAGGAAGAACTGTTTGATGTAAGATAGGTTTGCACGTATTTCAATCAATTGCGTATTTATCAAACATCGGGGTTTCTGTCCGTAACGGCCGCACTTATCGGCAATGTGTTTGTTGCATCGATTAAATTCATAGCGGCGGTCACTACGGGCTCAAGTGTGTTGTTCTCAGAGGCAATTCACAGCGTTGCCGATACGTTGAATCAGGTGTTGATATTGATAGGGCTCAAGCGGTCGACCAAACTGCCTGACGAAGACTTCATTTATGGATACGGATATGAGCGCTTTTTCTGGGCGCTCATTTCCGCGTGCGGCATCTTCTTCATCGGTGCGGGTATCACTTCATACAGCGGTATCATCTCCCTCATTCAACCGAGAGGAATCATCTATGAACCATTCATCATCTTCGTGTTTCTCGCATCGCTCATAATAGAGTCAATAACGTTTGGTATCGCGTATCGGGAACTGAAGCACAGATATCCTAAGATGACGCTTATGGAGCGGATTCGGGAAGGCGACCCCTCCACACTCGCAGTCTTCTTCGAAGATGGCGTGGCGGTGCTTGGCGTCTTCATTGCGTTTATAAGTTTGTGGCTCACATTCACTACGGGACAGTACTACTGGGATGGAATAGGCTCCATACTTATCGGTATCTTGCTTGGAGCGGTTGCGATAACGCTCATCATAAAAAATAAGAACTTTCTTATCGGAAAGGCGATTCCCGATGATCTGCAGGAACACATCATCGAAATGCTCGAAGCGGACCCCGCCATTGAACATGTGATAGATTTCAAATCAATCGTGCTTGATATCGGCGTGTATCGAATAAAGTGTGAGATAGAATTCAACGGGTATGTGCTCCTAAAGGAGATATATAAGATTCAGAGTTTGAGGGAGCAATTCAACGAGGTAAAGGACGACTACGAGGAATTCAAAAAGTTTTGTGTGGACTACGCGGACCGCATTCCGAGGCTTGTGGGAAAGAAGATTGATGAGATAGAAAGGAGAATCAAGCTTGAAAATCCCGGCGTGAAATATATAGATATTGAAATCAATTAGTGTGGTACTATAAATGTATAGTATGGCCACTTATATATTTTCATTTCTTGTCGGGGGAGTAGTGACTACTCTTATTACGTATTTTGAAATAAGCGGATTTCCGATGTTGTCTCGTCTTGCCGCGCTTTTTCCCGTATTCACATGGCTTTCGTATCTCTTTATCGGCGATATTTCCGGGCCCGATGCCGTCGCAAAGCACTCACTCTTCGTATTGCTTGGCACACTCATCGCATGGGTGCCGTATATGCTTACTATCTATCTTCTTGCTCCTAGAGTGGGTTCTTGGAAGGCAATTGTTGCGGGTATGGTAGTGTTCGTGGTTCTCGCAACCGCGTTCGTCTATTTTTACAAAAAATAAATCGGTACCATGGAGAAAAAGGCGAAACCAAAGACAAAAAAACGAGTTAGTGTTCTGATGGGGGGACCTTCGCGTGAGCACGAAGTTTCATTGAAAAGCGGAAAAAAGGTGGTGGCGTATCTTCATAAGGAAAAATATGATGTTTGTCCGATTCTGATTTCCAAGGAAGGACATTGGGAGCGCGAACCTCACGTGCTTGCGAATGATACCGATGTGGTGTTTGTCGCGCTTCATGGAGCATACGGCGAAGACGGCACCGTTCAGTCAATGTTAGATGAAGTGGGTATTCCGTATACGGGTTCAAGTGCGCCTGTATCCGCGCTCGCGATGAATAAGTTTCTGTCAGGAGAATTATTTCGGCGCAAGGGACTTGCTATTCCATTATCTTTTCTAGTGGGGAAGAAAGCTTGGCGCGATGAACGAGATGCGGTGTTTGCGCGAATGAAGCACTATCTTTCATTTCCTTTCGTGGTGAAACCGAATAACAGCGGTTCGAGTATCGGCGTTCATATGGTGCGTAACTGGGACGAGTTTATGTCGGCGATGTATGACGCGTTTTCCATTTCAGACCACGCGGTCATTCAAACGTATATTCAAGGAACCGAAGTGACATGCGGAGTGTTGGATTATGGATGGCTGGGGAGCGAGTATGCACTTATGCCGACCGAGATACTTCCTGCTTCAAGTAATTTTTTTGACTATGGCGCGAAGTATGATGCAGAGGGTTCGAGGGAAATAACACCCGCACGATTTCAGGACCATGTGCTGCGTGCCATTCAGCGTGTTGCGCTCGAAGCGCACAGAGCGATAGGTGCAAGCGGTTTTTCTCGCACGGATATGATAGTGGATTCGCGGGGGACTATCTTTGTGCTCGAAATAAACACAATTCCCGGTCTTACCGAGGAAAGTTTATTGCCCAAAGCGGCCGAGGTTTCGGGAATATCGTATCAAGAATTGCTTGATAGAATAATAGCTGCGGCATTGGGAAAGTAAGCATATTCGAACAATAAGGCCCCTCGATAGAGGGACCTTATTTTCATTGACTTTATCATTTGTCAGACAGATACTAAGAGCAGCATTTTACCAACCTCATAAAGGAGAGAGTTATGCGAAAGAATCTTGAAGCGAAGCCTCTGGTTTCTGTTGGTTTTCTGTCCGGCCTCAATTTTGGCAGCGAAGGCTGCCGCGAAGGCCTCTGGCGTTTGTCGGCTGAGAAGTTGAAGAAAGAACGTGTGAACTTCGCAATGATTGTGGGTGGATTGGTCGATTCGAAGTCTCTTCTTGAGCAGTTAAAATCGAGACTTGCGGGCGTCACAGTGGATGACCGCGAATCGGTCACCGATAATTTTATAAAAGAAATTGTCACTCATCTCAAGAAGAACATTCCGAAGCTCCATAACCTGAAGATCTATTTGATCACGAGTCCCGCCTACGATGGCTTGATTGGCGAACGGGTCGCGCGCGGCCTTGCCGAAAAGCGGAAGGACATTCTGCTGTATCGGTCCGGCGGCGACAGGCTTGAGATCAAGCAGCTGAACCGCATCCTCGGCGCCTATGCTCCCAAGAAGGGGGTGTGGATGCGAGGAGATTATTACGATACGCCCATCTTGCGAGTGTTGAAGGATGAGATCAAGCGCAGCACGCGCGGAATCGGCGATATGAATGTGGTTGGATGTCATGCGTCCGCCATCTTCAACCCCGGCGATTCGAGCGATGTGCAGCGCCCCTATCTTTCGCTTCCCGCGATCTACAAGATTGCGGAGACGCGTACGGCGGAAAATCAGATTGGTATTCGTATCCTGAAGTTCTATTCCCAGAACGCGAAGGAAGCCATGGTGGTCACATACAATTTCAAGGATCTGGTTTCCGAAGAATGGAGGCTCGTGCAGACTCCGCAAGATTCTTCGGCGATTCAGAAAATGCTGGTGGACACCATCAAGGCTCGCGGTCCGATGACGATCGGTCAGTTCGCTGACTTTACCGGATTCGGCCGCGAGGAGATCAAGCGAGAGCTTGAACTTCTTATTAAGCGCCGCGTAGGCAAGTCGTGGCCCGGCATCGTGGAAGACGAGGTTTCGAAGCGTTACTATTTCGAGGCTTCCTGGTTCCATGAAAAGCTGGAGTACCCCGAAGTCGTGTGTGACAGGATTGATTCGATCATGGCATTCGGCTGCCTCCATGCGGCGTGCAAGCACACGGATATGAAGTTTTTCCGTGACGTATTGCCCGACCTCATGCTGGAGAACAACGCGAACATTCTGTGCGGTGCCGGCGACTTCATCGAAGGTCTGCGACATGACCTGATGGTGAAGGGCGAGGTGTACGGCAGCAGGAAGTATTCGTTCAATTACACGTATCAGGAAAAACTTGCGGCGTATCTGGTTTCCCAGGTCATCGCGAAGGTGTTCCGAGCGCGTGTGAATCATTCGTTGAAGTTCTTGAAATCCGATGAGCAGGAAAAAATGAAGGACAGCATCCTCGAAGCACTGCCGAGATTCATCTACATCCCCGGCAATCACTGCGAATGGACCGCGCCTTTGGGATTCAGCGCTCTGTCGGTTTTCGGAATTCAGCTTCGCAAACTGGTAGTGGAAGATGTGCTCGAGACTTTGTATCGGGCGAAGCTTTTCTTCCCGAACGTGGCGAAGCTTGTCGAATCGAAGATCATTGAACTTTCGCAGAACGAGTCTTATACGCTGCCGTCCGGACTCACGCTTTCCAATTTGCATCCTTACATGTCTCGTACGAAGACCACCTCCATCCGTCCGCAGGAAATGCTGCAGAAGGCGACAACGAACATCGTCGTCGGCGCGAACTTCCATGTTGCGGAAGCCGTGGAGCAGTGGGAATTCGGAATGGGTCAGCGAGTCTGCCTCCAGGTGGGCACCATCAAGCACCGGAGCGGATTCGAAGATACAAAGTTGAAGACCGTCGATTTCGGCGTAGGATTCCTGAGGGTTTGTTCCTCGAAGAAAAGGATCATGCGTACCGAGACCGCGTTCTTCGGCACTCCGACTCCCAATTTGGAAGAAGCCAATAACCTGGTGCTCGATGATTTCGATCGGCGCCTCGGTCTCTAAGTTTGAATTCCCCCCGCATTCCGCGGGGGTTTTTATTTATTAACTCTTTTCCGATTTCCCTATATAATGAAGCAATGAAAATGGCAGCGCTTGTACGATGGCTTTCGAAAGGCGGATATGTGCACTCACCTCTGGTGAGGAATGCATTTTTACATATTGACCGCGCGGAATTCGTAAGCGAAGAATTCAAGGATGACGCTCATGAAAATCTTCCGATTCCGATAGGGCATGGACGCGTGATGCCGCAACCTCTTACCGTCGCATTCATGTTGGAACTTTTAGAATTAAAACTGGGAGAAAAAGTATTGCAATCGGGTACCGGTTCCGGATGGCAGACCGCATTGCTCGCGTATGTCGTGAGTGGCAAGGCGGAAGCGGAGGCATTGATAGGGAGTGTGGTTGCGGTGGAACCCGTTGAAGAGCTCTCTGAACTCGCAACTAAAAATTTGGAAAAGTATCACTTCATCTCGAATGGAGTGGCGGATGTGCGCCATGGAGATCCTCTAAACGGCGCTTCCAAGGCTGCGCCGTTCGATAAGATAATCTCTTCAATCGCACTGCAAGAAATTCCAACAGCATGGAAGGAACAATTGCGCATCGGAGGACGCATAGTGGCACCCATAGGGGAGAGCATCATCGTGTTGGATAAAATAGGACCGAATGCGTTCTCGCAAAAACAATATTTCGGATTTGATTTTCACAAGCTTTAACAGATAAGTATCAAAAAATCCCACGCGTGGGGTTTTTTGATAAGGCTCAGGAAATCTATCGCGAACGTAACACTACTTACGTAACACTACACTTACGAATGACCTTTCCTTACGGTCCGGCCTTCAACTTCCTGAACCTCGCTTATAGTATACAATATTCGAATATTCGAAAGAGTGCGCAGCTGGTGGATAACTCGTCTGGCCCTTTGTAGATGGCGATAATTGCACGCGCATCAGGGGGCGGGCGACGGACCCCTTTAGGGTATTGACAGTAAAATAGACATCCTATACAATGACCAAACGAATGAAAATCGTGTCCACATATATCGGCGGGTAGCCACAAAATGTGTGGTGTGTCCGCCCTACGAGGCGGTTTT
>JAKANQ010000019.1 GCA_021812365.1 bacterium | reverse complement strand
CTTGGCGGGCCTGCTTGCGGCCGCGCGCGGTGAGAC
Organism: bacterium; assembly: GCA_021812365.1. GTDB lineage: Bacteria > Patescibacteriota > Minisyncoccia > UBA6257 > GWB1-50-10 > CAIKKG01. The sequence continues at coordinate 6,970 of JAKANQ010000019.1, read as the reverse complement.
GGAAGCTCGCCGAATGGCGTTCCAAAAATTCCTTGGTGAACGCGCTGTGGTCTCCGCCTTCGGAGAGCCGCTTTGCGGCGTTCGCCTCGGATTGTCCGTGACGGACAAGCACGAGGTCAATGGGTAGTGTCATAACACTTCCTCCTTATGAAGAGCTGCACTTATTAAAACACGTATAACGTATTGCGTCAAATGAACGCGGAAGTGATAAGCTACTCTTGTATGGCATATTTCGTGTATCTTATCGAATGTGTGGATGGCAGCATCTACACCGGCATCACGACGGATGTGAAAAGAAGATTTGAAGAGCATGCGGCGGGAAAGGGTGCGCGCTATACGAGGGCTCACAAGGTGAAGAAGGTGATTCATACGGAGGTTCATAGAACGCGTAGCGTGGCATTGAAGCGCGAGGCGGCCATCAAAAGAATGCCGCGAGAGAGGAAGTTGGCAATAATAAAAGACAATTAGTATCATATATATATGAACAAGAAAGACATCAATATCGTGTTGGCACTGCTCCTTATCGGGCTCGGATTTTATTTTTTCAAATTACCAAAACCTGCGGAGGTGAAACCGATTCTGACATTTGATCCTTTGAATGCCACGTACATCATTGATGGAAACCCCGTCACACTCGCAAACGGCAGAGCGGAAGTGAGCGCGGCGCCCGGTTCCGCAAGCACCGTACAAACAATGATCTTTGGGCAGTCAATGAGGGGAGATTTGAATAACGACGGCGCGGCGGATGCGGCACTTCTCCTCGTGCAAAACTCCGGAGGAAGCGGCACATTCTATTACATTGCGGCGGCATTGAATGAGGGAGATGTCGCGAAGGGCACCAACGCGATTCTTTTAGGCGACAGAATAGCGCCGCAGACGTTGGAATTGAGGAATGGACAGGTGATAGTGAACTACGCGGTCCGAAAACCAGGTGAACCGATGACGACGCAGCCTTCACAGGGGGTGAGTAAGTATTTCAATGTGGAAAACGGGGCCCTCGTGGAGGGTAAGCCCATTGCGGGAGTGGGCGAACGTTGTGGCGGGAATATGCAGAATGCGCCGGTATGCATTACGGGCGCGCGGTGCGTTCCGAGTGAGGGCTCGCATTTGCCATTCGGTGATGTGGGTGGCGTCTGCGCGGCAAATTAGGAAAGATTTAAACAATCCCGCTCAATGAGCGGGATTGTTTTTTTTTACTTTTTATTTGAATAGTTTCCCCGGTTTCCATGGAACGCCAAGCGTTGGAAGAAGCCATCTATCGATACCGAGCCAACCCGCATTGCGCCACGCAAGGATTAAAAATAATTCAATGAATAACAGTATCGGGCTTATGCTTACCGTACCTGCGAGGAGAAAATTGAAATTGAGAAATGCTCCGAAAAACGCGGCAATTCCTACAAAGGCGCCGAAAATGAGTCCAAGTCCGATGAGCATCTCTCCGAACGTCACGAGATATGAGAAGAGAATGACGTGGTGCAGTGCGAAGGTGGATATGAAATATCCATACCACGAAGATACGTCGGGATGCGCGCCGCCCGTCTTTTGGAGGACTCCCATGAAGAATCCTTGAATCGCCGTTCCTGATGATGAGCCGATCCACGCAGGGTTCGTGAATTTTTCCCATCCCGCGACGAACCATTGGAGCCCCACGTAGATGCGCAGTGCGAGCCAGATCCACGCCATACGGGTATCAGAAAAAAGAAAGCGTGACAGTTTGGGTTCGGGAATCTGTATTGTGTTTTGTTCCATTATATTCAGTATATCATTTGCTTTCCCTTTCGATTTTTAGAACAACAATAAATCCCGTCACATGGGCGGGATTATTGTATTCATAAATGAATGACTAGTTTGATACCGCTTGCTTATAAGCTTGCTGAGCAGCTTCCGCCGCCTGCTTATACGCATCGCGAGCATCTTTTATTGCTTTGTTGTAGGCATCGATTGCCGCGCCGCGCTCTTCTTTTGAGTTGTCCGTTTTGGCTTTCTCAAATGCCGCGCTGCGAGCCGACCTTGCTGCGGCGAATGCCGCATCTCTGGTCTGCCTTGCTGCGTCAAGCGCCGTTTTGCGGGCTGACTTTGCTGCGTCAATCTTGGCTCTTTCCGCGCTCTGTACCGTACTTTGCGTGGTCTTCCACGTGGCTTGTGCTTCCGCAACCGCCGCTTTGAAAGACGTTTCGGCGGAGGTCGCTGCTTGCTTGTATGCATCTTGCGCAGCTTTCCATGCCGCATTTCTCGCTTGCCGCGCCGCATCAAGCGCCGCCTTGCGATCCGCTCTCGCTTTCGCGATGGCCGCATTGTACGCAGCTCTCGGAGACGATGAAGGTTGAGCAATCACCGAAGCACTTACCGGAGACTGGTCAGTTGACGTGCCGGTATTCGGTGTTGTCTGCGCGAACACAGGCATTGCGGTCAACAAAGAAAGTGAAACAACCGATAATAGGATCTTTTTCATAGTGGATAATATATAAATAGTGATAGATTATTTCTCGACCTTTGTACCTATAATACTTATCACGACAATTTTTTCTTTCACTATTGTATAATAGGGCTATGCAAAAGCATCCGCATTGGCTTTATTGGATATTCGGGATAATCCTCACTCTCCTTGGTTTTTTCCTCTATGTGGAACTTGCGGCAAAGAGCCTTTAAACGCGCTGTGGCGTCTTTCCGGCAATCTGTATCGTTTTAAGAATCAGCGCACTGCCACGCAATTCAGCTTCAAGAAGTTTTGTCCGCTCTCCTTTTCGGATGGTATACACGCCCGGTTCCGGATTGAGCGCGCGAATTTTGCGGTCAATTATAACAGCCTTTTCTTTATTTCCCATCAGCGCTTCCTCAAGGTCCGTTTCATCAATAAAGCCGTCTTCCGTCATAAATTTTTTAGTAAATGTCGCTTTCGATTCGTCTTGGGGTGAAAGGGTCATCTGTTCCTTTCCTATTTTGGGAATGAGATGAATGAGCATATTGGCTCCCAATTTTGCCAATGCGTCGTGTAATGCAGGGTAGGTGATGGAATCGATATCATATGATTCAAGTTTCTTTTCGGAGAGCACAGGTCCGTGGTCGACAAGCGCGTCCACCATATAAAGCGTCACCCCCGTTTCCTTGTCGCCATTTAAAATAGTCGTTTGAATGGGGGAGGAACCGCGATGAAAAGGAAGGAGGGAGGGATGAACCCCGATTGTCCCGAATTTCGGAATTTCCAAAATATCATTTGGAATGATCTTGCCATAGGCGGCAATCACAAAAAAATCGAAATTGCCATTTCGTAATGTTGTTTCCATTTCCCGCACCTTTTCGGGTTGGATTATCTCAATTTCTTCTCGTATTGATTCATCTTGGTCCAGCACGCTTTGTTTCGCGGGCGGGGGAGTGATCAGTTTCTTTCGTCCTACGGGGCGATCGGGGTTGCAGACAACCAACGCGGGCGGAAATCCCGCGCCAATCAATTGTTCCAGCACTATCGCCGCGAATTCAGGTGTTCCAAAAAATGCGTATCGCATTACTTTTTTGGTGTTATCTTGGTGACCGTTTTCGCTCTATCCACAAAAAGCTTTCCATTGAGGTGGTCAACTTCGTGTTGGAATACGCGCGCCAAAAGACCCCATGCTTTTATTTTTATCTTCTTTCCTTTCATATCAAATCCTTCAAGCGTCACGCGGTATGCACGCGGCGTTTGTCCAAATGAGTGAGGAACGCTCAAGCAACCTTCTTCAATGGTCGCCATCTCATCCGACATTTTGGTAATCACTGGATTGAATATGGCGTAGAATTGGGGGCGTCCCTGGGTGTCCGGAACTTGAGCAACAAAAAAACGCTCCCTGCGGCCGATCTGATTGGCGCTCAGGCCCACTCCGTCCGCCTTCTTCATCGTAAGGCGCATTGATGCGATGAGGTCCTTCAATTCCTCCTTGGTGAATTTTGAGAAATCAAAAGGGATCGTTTGTTTTCTTAGAAATGCCTCATCTTCTTTTTTCTCTATCGTGACTATTGGTTCTATCATTTCTTTTCCGCATGCCATACTTTCATGAAGTATGCGCCTTTATTTTTTATATTTTTCTTTTCAGTTATCTGTTTGGCAAGTCGGAGCAATTCATCCGCTTCGTTTTCCTTTGCCAATTTTATATAAAGCGCTTTATGCTTCTCGTCATTCAAAAGTCCCGCGATGGTAAGACCGACATCCTGAAATTGGACGTATACCTTGCTTTTTTTGCCGCGCTCCCTCAGCGCTTTTAGATAATCTTCATTGGGCGGCATTGAACTTATTGTATGATATTATAGACGTAATGGAAAGGCGTTTATTCATTGCAGTTTCGCTTTCGGACGACGTGTTGGACCTTATTGAAAATGAGCTGAATATCATCAGGCCCCGTTTTTCGAATTCGGTGCGATTCGTTCCGCGCGAACATTGGCACGCTACACTTCTCTTTTTGGGGGATCAAGATGAGAGTGAGATAGCTCATATCCGTGAGGCGATGGATGAGGTGCTTAGGGGGAGCGTATGGGAACCCATCTCATTCAATTCCGTTCTATACGGACCCACAAGACATTCGCCGCGCATGCTTTGGTGGAATGCGACCGAATCAACATCAGAGAACCTTGGAACGGTACGCGATCGTTTAGCGAGAGAATTGGAAAGAAGAGGGGTACAATGGGAGCACGAACATCATCCGTATCATGGACATGTGACGCTTGCGCGGCTTAATGAGCCTCCTCAAGACGATACGCTTTTTATTTCGGCGCCGGCCACGTGCGGGACATATTCAATTGACCTATTTGCGTCCGAATTGAGTGCGGGTGGCGCGAACTATTCGCTTCTCTATTCGCTTGAAAAGGAATAAATTGCGCAGAGCGGCGAAGTTTGGTTAAATGAAGTCTGAGACCATATGAAAAAATACATACAGAAAGTGTACGGGCATGCTCAACAAATGAATCGAGCATATAAGATTACTCTTGCGAGTATTCTTTTGATAGCGGCGTTTGGTGGAGCTGCCTATGGCGGCTACTATGCGGGACATAAGCGTTCGGTGGTCATCACCGACAGTAAGCAGCTTATCAACGCGGACTTCAACCTTTTCTGGGAAGCGGTTGATAAGGTAAAGGCGAAGCATGTTGAGGCGGGCAGTGTGAACGACCAGCAATTGGTCTATGGTGCCATCAAGGGCATGCTTTCGGCATATGATGATCCGTATACGGTATTTTTCAATCCTTCCGATGCGAAGAAGTTCAATCAGGATCTGAGCGGCAACTTCGGTGGTATCGGTGCGCAGATCGGAATAAGGAATGACCAACTTCTTATCGTTGCACCGCTCAAGGGAAGTCCTGCGGAAAAAGCGGGTTTAAGACCCCTTGATAAGATATGGAAGATAGATGGAAAGGATACCTCGAATCTTACGGTTGACGAATCGGTGAGTCTCATCCGTGGAAAGCCGGGAACGGTGGTGAAGCTTTCGATCTTCCGCGATGGATGGAGGAGTACGAAAGATTTCAATGTTACACGCGATATCATTCAGGTCCCCACCATTGATTCTGAGATACGGACACTAAAATCAGGGAAGAAAATCGCAATTATAAGTCTTTATAATTTCAACGCGAACGTTTCTGGTTTATTCCAGGATACGATAAGAAATTTGGTGGAAAAAGGTGGATTTGACGGTATCGTGCTTGACCTTCGTAACAATCCGGGGGGATTCCTTGATGTGGCGACTGATCTTGGTGGATGGTTCGTAAAGAAGGGAAGCACAATAGTTGTTGAGAAAAGCAGAACGGGCAATGATGAGCCGTTGCTCGCAGATGGAAATGAAGCACTTCTTAATTTCCCCACAGTCGTGTTGGTGAACGAAGGATCCGCATCGGCGGCTGAGATCTTGGCGGGCGCGCTTCGCGATGATAATGGTGCGAAACTTGTTGGCGAGAAGACGTTTGGCAAGGGGAGCGTGCAGGAGGTGGATACGATGTCAGATGGTTCAACGATAAAGATAACCATTGCTCATTGGTATACGCCGAAGGGCATCAAGATAGACAAACTTGGCCTCACGCCGGACTTTGTGGTGCCTCTTACTGACGATGACTATACAAAAGGACTCGACCCTCAGTTGGATAAGGCTCTTCAGGTAGTCAATGACGAAGTTCTCGCAAAAAGCAAACAATAACCATATGAAAGTTATCTTCTTAAAGGATGTAAAGGGAGTTGGAAGAAAAGGAGAGATTAAGGAGGTGAATGACGGATATGCACGCAACGCGCTTCTCCCTAAAAAATTTGCTGAGATAGCCACCAACGCGAATATCGAGGTGGTGAAGAAGAACAATGAGATGAAGAAGGAAGCGCACGACGCACACGTAGTGAAGCTTAAGCAATTGGCAAAATCGCTTGAGGGAACAAAGCTTCATTTTACCTTGAAAGCGGGTAGCAAGGGTGAGCTTTTCGGATCAGTGTCCGAAAAGGATATTGAGAAAGAATTGAAGAAGTTCAAGGCATCCGATGCCACTGTGATTCTCGCGCATCCTATAAAGACGATAGGTATCCATGCTGCAACTCTTGATTTTGGAGAAGGAGTGAGTACGGGCATTGAGATTGAAGTAAAGGAAGAGAAATAAAAAAATCCCGCCATTGGCGGGATTTTTCTTAGATCAATACGTTCACTATCTTCACCATCTTTCGTGAGCCGTCAAAATGTTCCTTCATCTTGTTAGCGAACTTAACAGTTCCTGCTTTCTTTGCGTAAAGAGTATCATCTCCGCCGCGAAGCACGTTCGTGCCCGGGTAGAATTTGGTGCCGCGCTGGCGAATGATAACGCCGCCTGCGTTCACTTTCTGACCATCAAAAAGTTTAACGCCAAGACGTTTAGCTTCGGAGTCGCGACCTAATTTAGTAGAACCTTTAGCTTTTGTATGTGCCATATTTCCGTATAAATTCCGCCTTTTGGCGGTTTTTTATTGCCAATGTATAATAATGCAAATAGGGGATTT
>JAKANQ010000018.1 GCA_021812365.1 bacterium | reverse complement strand
AAAATCCGAAAGAGTTAGAAGCGAAATTAAAAATTGTTTTCAATAATCAAGACCTATTGCGCGAAGCGCTCACGCATCGTTCGTATCTGAATGAAAATCAGTCTTGGGGATATAAGCACAACGAGCGTTTGGAATATTTGGGAGACGCGGTGCTTGAACTTATCGTAACCGAAAACTTATTCACGAAATTCCCCGATTTTCAGGAGGGCTATTTGACGAGTCTTCGCGCGGCACTGGTGAACTACCAGATGTTGGCGAAAGTCGCGCGCGAGATAACACTCGATAAATATCTGTATCTCTCGAAAGGAGAATCACGCGATTTCGGAAAAGCACGCGAGGTGATTCTTGCGAACGCGATAGAAGCGCTCCTTGGCGCGGTCTACTTGGACCAGGGCTACGAAGTGACGCGCGACCTCGTGATGAATACGGTGATGAAGCATTTGGATGAGGTCATCGAGAACAGACTCTACCTGGATCCGAAGAGCTTGCTTCAGGAATTCGTGCAGGAAAAATATAAATCAACGCCGACCTATCGAGTGATAAAGGAAGAGGGACCCGACCATCAGAAGACGTTCTATGTGGGGGTCTTCATCGGAGAGAACGAGGCGGCACGCGCAACGGGTTCCTCGAAACAGGAAGCGGAAACGAAAGCCGCGCTCGTGGCACTCGATGAATTTGAACTGCAAAACAAGAAAGAGCAATGAGCACCTTTTTGAAAAAAATGGAATTGCAGGGATTCAAGTCTTTTGCGCAAAAGACTGATTTTGAATTTCCCAAGCGGGTGGTGGGCATCGTGGGGCCGAACGGGTCCGGAAAATCGAATGTCATCGACGCGCTTCGCTGGGTGCTCGGTGAAAGGGAGGCGAAACAGCTTCGCGGTGATACGTTGGGCAATCTCATCTTCGCGGGAACGCCGAAGCGCGCGGCGGTCGGCTTTGCGAAGGTGACCCTTTATTTTGATAATCGTGAAAAACTGTTCCCAATAGACGCACCTGAGGTCATGTTTTCCCGTAAGATAGACCGTTCGGGTAATTCGCAATTCTTCTTGCAAGACGCGGAGATTCGTTTGAAGGACCTTTTGCCGATACTCGCACGCGCGCGATTGGGTGCGCGAGGACTTACTATGATAGGACAAGGGCAGAGCGACCTCTTCGTTCGTTCCACGCCCGATGAGAGGCGACTGATGATAGAGGAGATACTTGGCCTTCGTGAGTTTCGGTTGAAGAAGAATCAGGCGGAACGCCAGCTCGCATCAAGCGAGGTGAATATGGAGAAGGTGTCCGCGATGCTTGAGGAGATAGCGCCGCATCTTAAATTTTTACGCAAACAAAAGACACGATTTGAAAAAAGAGCGGAGATAGAGAAAGATCTGCATTCGTTTGAGAATGCGTATTTCGCGCATCATTTTCATGCGCTGAATGAAGATGTCGCCAAACTCAACGTTCCCTTCAACGAAGCGGAACGTGCAAGAGCGGAAAAAGAGAAGGAAGTCTTGGAATATGAGAACGATCTGAAATCGGTGAATCGCGCGGAGGTTGATATTGAGCATTCGAAGAAACTTCGTGAAGCCCTTACGCATCTCTTTGCGCGCCGCGGAGAATTGGAAAAGATTTTGGCTCGCGCGGAAGCAAAGCTTGAGTTTTCATCGTCAGCAAGCACGCCCGCGGAGAAGACATCCGTGGAAATGAAATCGATACTCGAGTCTCTTGAGAAAGAGATTCGCATGATGGAGGATTGGCATGAACTCGATAAGATAAAGAACGCGTTGCGCGATATCGCGGGGCGCATATCGAAATTTTTCAGCAGTGCGCCTAAGGCGGACACGAGCGAACTTGAGAACGAAATAGCAAAATTCAAAAAGGAACTTTTTGGATTGGAAGAGGAAATTGCGAAGGTTCGCAAGGATGAGGAGGCGCTTGTGGCCGAGCAGCAGAATGCGAATAAGGAATTCCGCGCGAAAGTAGAAGCTCTTGAGGCGAAGAAGAATGAATTGAGAAAGTTGGACCAAGCGGTTCAGCAATATAAGTTCGACAGGGAACGTTTGCGAATGCGCATGGAAGAATTGGAGCGCGAGTGGATGACACTCGGCCGAGAGAAGAGCGAACTTACCACCATCGCGGAAGTACGTGATATCGTGGAGTTCGGCGATTTAGAGCGCAAAATGATGCGTCTTCGCGGGGAACTGGCGGCAATCGGCGAGATTGATGAGACGCTTGTAAAGGAAGCGAATGAGACTGAGACTCGCTATGAATTTTTGAATAAGGAGTTGGAAGACTTGAAGAAGGCGGTCGCCGACCTGAATGCGCTTATCAAGGAACTTGACCATAAGATTCACGCCGACTTCAAGAGTGCGTTCTCGGCGATAAGCGAGGAGTTCAATAATTATTTTCAATTGATGTTCGGCGGCGGTAAGGCAAAGATGAAACTCAAGATGCCCGATGTGAAGATTCAGGATATCATTCCGAACGCGTCGGAAGAATCCGCTCCCGCCGAAGTTGAGGAAGAGAAGGAGGAGAAAAAAGAAAAGTACTCGGAACTTTCCGCGGGCGTGGAGATAGAGATAAATATCCCGAGGAAGAAGATAGGCAGTCTGGAGATGCTCTCGGGAGGTGAGAAGAGTTTGGTGTCGCTCGCGGCGCTCTTCGCGCTCATTTCCGTGAGTCCGCCGCCGTTTTTGGTGCTTGATGAGATAGACGCGCCTCTCGATGAGGAAAACGCACGAAGATTCTCCGATCTCGTGAAGGAGTTCTCAAAGAAGACGCAGTTCATCATCGTGACCCATAATCGCGCGACGATGGAGTCCGCGGACATCCTTTACGGGGTGACGATGGGCGATGACGGCGTTTCGAAAACATTGTCGCTTAAACTTGACACCGCAGCCTAATCCATTTAATCTGATACGGAACTATGTTAGCAATCAAACTCAAAAGAATAGGTAAGAAAGGGCAGGCAACATTCCGCGTTGTCGTCAACGAAAAGCGCTCAAAAATGCAGGGCAAATTCAATGATGACCTTGGATGGTACAACCCGCACACCAACGAAGTGAAGATAGACGCAGTGAAGGCGAATGAGTGGATAAAGAAAGGTGCTCAGCCGACAGATAGCGTTCATAATCTTCTTGTGCGCGTAGGCGCATTGGTAAAGACACCGAAGGTGGCTTTACACCTTAAACCGAAAAAGGCGGCGGAAGCAAAGTAGCTAAAGGGTATCTAAGAAGAGTGAAAGGTCGGAAAGAAACGCACTGATTACAAACCTATGGTATCTGACCAGAAATTTTTGGAAGAATTGGTGAAATCGATTGTTGATCATCCGGATGACGTGAAGATTGACCGGAAGGTTGATGAGATGGGCGTATTGCTCACGCTTCATGTGAATGCAGCGGATATGGGACAGGTTGTAGGACGGCAAGGTGTGACCGCGAAGGCGATCAGAACACTTCTTCGCATCATTGGAGTAAAGAACAATGCGCGAGTGAATTTGAAGATTGAGGAGCCCGAGGGTTCAACGAGGATGCCTCGTCCTGAAGCGTCATCAATGTAGTAATTGAAATTCCGCCCCTCTAAAGGGGCGGAATTGTTTTTGTGATACTATATCAATAAGAGAATATGAAAACATTTCACGTTATCTCGCTTTTTCCGGAATCGCTCGAATCATATATTGGCGCGTCTATCATCGGGCGCGCAAGAAAGAGCAAACTTATCAAGGTAAACCCCGTGGCGCTTCGCCCTCTCGGCATCGGAAAGCACAAGGTGACTGATGAGTCTCCATATGGAGGCGGTCCGGGGATGGTCATGAAAGTTGAGCCTATCTACAAGGCGGTGACAAAAGTGCTTCGTAAGATAAAGAAGGGAAAGACGCGCACCGTACTTTTCTCGACACGCGGAACATTATTCACCAATGATGTGGCGAAACGTCTTTCGAAATATGACAATCTTATTTTGATATGTGGAAGATATGAAGGAGTTGATGAACGTGTGGCGGAACATATTGCGGATGAAGAGATATCAATAGGGGATTTCGTGCTGTCGGGTGGCGAGCTTCCCGCATTGGTGGTGATTGATGCAGTATCAAGACAGATTCCTGGCGTGCTTGGAAAGACAGAATCGTTAGAAGAGATCAAAGGTTCGTACCCTGTCTATACGAAACCCGCCGAGTTTGTGATCAAAGAAAAGGGCAGAAAGAAGATATGGAAGGTCCCTGAGGTGCTCCAATCCGGGAACCATAAGCGTATTGAGGAGTGGCGGGCGGGAAATAGGGAATAATAGTTGCGAGTATAGTATATTGACAAAATATGCTTAATATGCCACTCTTTTCGTAGAAACTTTACAACGGCCATGGTGGTTGTTGGAACTTTCGGAGGACATCATGAAGAAATTCGTACTCGTGTTCGTCGTGTTCTTCCTTTCCATTTTCACCTCGCCGGTCTTCGCGCAGGCTTCGGCCGGCGCCATGACCAACGCGAATGTCGTCGAGCTCCAGGGCCTCGGCCTTGGTGACGATGTGATCGTGAGCAAGATCAAGACCTCGAAGTGCAACTTCGACGTCTCGATCGAGGCCCTCAAGGCCTTGAAGGCTGCCAACGTCTCCAACGCGGTCATCGCCGCGATGGTAGAGAAGGGTCAGGCCACCGCCTCGAACGACCCGAACGACCCCGCGGCACCGCACGATGCCGGCATCTACCTCATGAACGAGGTGAATGGCCAGCAGAGGCTCACGATGCTGAAGTACGCCCTTGTCAGCGTCAAGTATAAGGGCCTCTGGAGTCAGCGCGCGATCATCATCCTGAGCGAGGGCTCTTCGAAGCTCATCGTGACGACCAAGCGGCCGGTGTTCTACTTCTACTTCGGCACCGCTTCGGAGACCGAGAAGGAAGTCAGTGGCATGTTCACATCCGCCACTCCCGAGTCCTTCTCCGTCGTGCCCCTCCAGAAGGACGGGAACACGCGCCAGTTCGAGTTGAACTTCCTGACGAACAGTCAGGCGAAGATCCTCGTGGACTTCGAGTTCGAGAAGGTCGGCCCCGCGACGTTCAAGGCCACCCCGAAGAGCGACCTGCCTGACGGCGAGTACTGCATCGCGAACTTCTTCCAGAATTCGCACAACGTCCTCGTCCTCAAGAACGGAAGCTACATCTACGACTTCGCCGTGAAAACGGCCAAGTGACATCATACACCCCGCCCATAAAGCGGGGTGTTCTTATTAACCATTCAGGGGTTTACAAAATATTGAGTATTGTATATAGTAGAACCCGGATACAATTATGACTACTAAAGAGAAGGAAATAACCAGTGAAGCGGTCTCAGAGCTTGTAAGCGCGGGCGTTATCGCCGGCCATAAGCGTTCGAAGACTCATCCGAAAATGAAACCTTTCATTGCAATGAATCGCAATGAAATTGATTTTTTGGATCCTGACGCGACCATTGCAAGTGTTGATGAAGCAATTGAATTCATCGCGAGCAAATTAGGTCCGGATGACCTCATGCTTTGCGTGGGAACCACTGTTCCGGCGCATGAAGCTATCTTGTCATTTGCGGAACACTTCAAGTTTCCTTATGTCGTAACTCGCTGGCTCGGCGGCACCCTTACCAACTTCAAGGTCATCACCGACAGAATTCGATATTATGTCGACTTAAAACTCAAGAAAGAAAAGGGAGAGCTTGATAAATATACGAAGAAAGAACAGCTGAAGTTCGCGGAAAAGATAATAAAACTCTCTGTATCATTCGACGGTTTGCTTCGAATGACAAAACTTCCGGCACTATTGTTCGTGATCGACCCGAAAGCGAACGACATTGCGGTGAAGGAGGCGGTATTGCTCGGTATTCCGGTGGTTGCGATTCTCGACACCAACGATAACCCGAAAGAGGTGACTCGTCCGATATTCGCGAATGACCACTCAAAGCAAAGCATCGCGTGGGTCATGCAAAAGGTGCAGACTGGCGTTGAGGCGGCGCGAAACGAGGCAATTCGAAAGGCGGCGGTAATAAAGTAATTTAAATCAATACTATATGAGTGACGACATCAAAAAGTTGCGTGAAGCGACGGGCGCGGGTGTAATGGAATGCAAAAAAGCATTTGATGATGCAAAGGGAGATTTTGATAAGGCGGTTGCCATCATCAATGAGCGTGGTCTTGTACGCGCTGAATCAAAAGCGAGCCGCACTGCGGGCGCAGGAATGTTGAAGTCGTATATTCATAATGGCCGCGTAGGCGTATTGCTCCAGATACATGCCGAGACGGATTTCGTGTTGAAGTCCGATCCGTTTCAGGAACTCGCAAATGATGTCGCGATGCATATCGCAGCGATGAATCCGGAATCAGTTGAAGCGCTTCTTGCTCAGCCTTTTGTGAAGAATGACTCGATAACGATCTCAGACCTCATCAAAGGAACGACCGCGAAGGTCGGCGAGAACATTAAAGTGGAGCGTTTTTGCAGGTACGAGGTGTAACTGTTAAGTCGGTCAACTATTTGGTATGTTCACATTCCTTCTTCAAATAACGATGGTAGTGTGCCTTGGCCTTATCGTATATCTTTTTGGCCGAGTGGTACCGCGTATCAGCGATGCTGACGTGGAGAAGGCAAGAGAGCAGTCGTTATTCCACTGGCTTGTGGGATATTTTGAGAAGATAGATGAATGGCTCATCGATCTTTTTGAGAAGTTTTTGAGAAGGTTTCATATTGTCATTTTGAAGATAGATAATGTGATAACGAAGAAGATTGGACGTTTCAGGAGAGAGGCCGAGAAGCAGACGGGATTTGAAATCGACGCGAAGAAGAGCGATTCTGAACACGAGACAGGAAAGTAGGTGCAAGTAAGATGCGCAGGTGGTAGAGCGGTCAATTACACCCCGCTGTAAGCGGGGCGCCTTCGAAACAATATGTGGTTCGTCTACATTTTGCGAAGTTTAAAAGATGGGCGATATTATATTGGTTCCACCTCCAATCTTGAAAAACGAGTGGAACGTCATAATCAAGGCGGTAACATTTCTACTAAAAATCGTAGACCACTTGAATTAGTTTATTTTGAAACATACAATACACGGGTGGGTGCATTACGTCGCGAGAGGGTGATAAAGAGTTATAAAGGTGGAGAAGCATTTGATAAGTTGGTTAACTGCGCAGGTGGTAGAGCGGTCAATTACAACAGACTGTAAATCTGTCGCCTACGGGCTACGGAGGTTCGAATCCTCCCCTGCGCAC
>JAKANQ010000006.1 GCA_021812365.1 bacterium | reverse complement strand
TTTTACTATGCACGATAGAAAGAGGATGGTTGCGTTTTTAACGCTGATTGTCGCCGTATCGGTCGTTGCCGGCGTTTTTTCATATGAGCCCTTGTGGCAGAAGATAAGTTCATTCAGGCCTTGGAGCCTGGGACTTGATCTTGCCGGAGGCTCATCTCTCACGTACGAGATCAATGTAGATAACGTTGCGCCCGCGGAACAGGATTCCGTGATACGCGGTCTTCGCGATGTCATTGAGAAACGCGTGAACCTTTTCGGCGTTGCGGAACCGAAAGTCTACACGGAGAAGGTTGGCACAAGCAATCGTCTTGTGGTTGAGCTCGCGGGTGTAAAGGACGTGAATCAGGCAATCAAGATGATCGGCCAGACGCCATTCCTCCAGTTCATGGAGGTTGCGCAGGACGAGAAAGCGAGCAGTTCGGTCTCATTCATACCCACTGCCCTGAATGGGCGTTATGTGAATAGCGCGCAGATAGGACGCGACCCGAATACGGGCGTTCCCGAGATAGATTTTTCATTGAACGATACAGGCGCGACTCTTTTTGAGAATCTTACCGCCAAGAATGTCGGGAAACCCATCTGTCTTTTCATTGATGGTCAGCCCATCATTCCCGATAGCATCCAGGATAGCTGTCCTCGCGTGCAGGGAGCCATCTCCGGAGGAAAGGCGCGCATCACGGGACAGTTCACTATCGCGCGCGCGAGCCAGATCGTTGAGCGCTTCAACGCGGGCGCGTTGCCGGCGCCTATCACGCTCGTGAATCAGCAGACTATTGGTTCCGATTTCGGCAAGGATTCGCTTGCAAAAGCCATCTTTGCGGGCTTGATAGGAACGCTTGCGGTCATGATATTCATGATGATCTATTACCGCATGCTTGGCGTGTTCGCATCCATCGCGCTTATCTTCTATACGGCCATCACCATGGGCGTGTTCAAATTGATTCCTATCACGATGACGCTCTCAGGTATCGCGGGATTTATTCTTTCCATCGGCATGGCGGTTGATGCCAACATTCTTGTGTTTGAAAGGACAAAAGAGGAGATGAAGAAAGGTATTCCGCATGCAGCAGCGATCGAAGAAGGATTTCGCAGAGCGTGGACATCCATCAGGGATTCCAACGTTTCTACGATGATCACCGCGGGCGTGCTGTATTTCTTCACATCAAGTTTTGTGCAGGGATTCGCACTCTCATTGTTCATCGGAGTCGTACTCAGTATGTTCAGCGCAATCACCACTACGCGTCTCATGTTGCGCGCATTCCTTAAATAACGATTATGAAAAACTTTAAATTAATTGAAAACAGAAATATCTTTCTCGGCTTTTCCATTGTAATGGTGTCTCTTAGCATCATTCTTGTGGGAACGCTTGGTTTGAAGCAGGGAATAGATCTCCGCGGAGGAACGCAATGGGAAGTGAAGTTCGGAAATCCCGCAGTCACCACTGATGCGGTGAAAAACGCCATTGAGAAACTTACCAACGACAAGGAAGATTCGGTTCGCCAGACGTCGGACGGTTCTTTCATCATTCGTATGAAGGACCTGACCGAACAGCAGCACGCGGATTATAAAGCGGCGCTCGCGACGCTCGGTGATTTTCAGGAGCAGAATTTTTCAAGCATCGGCCCCACAATAGGCGTTGAGCTTCGCAATCGCTCAATAAAGGCCATCATCGCGGTGTTGGTGGGTATCTCATTCTATATTGCGTACGCATTCCGCAAGGTTTCCAAGCCCGTGTCCTCGTGGAAGTACGGATTTGCAACACTTATCTCACTTTTCCACGATGTGGTGATTCCTACCGGTTTCCTCGCATTTTTGGGATGGTACAAAGGCATTGAGATAGACACTAATTTCATCGTCGCGTTGCTCGTGGTCATGGGCTTCTCGGTTCACGATACCATTGTGGTGTTCGACAGGATTCGCGAGAATCTTTTGACGCACAGGGGAAAGGGAATTACGCTCGCCGAGATAATCAATATCAGCGTGCGTGAGACGTTTGCTCGTTCCATCAATACGACGTTGACGCTCATCATCGTTTTGGTCGCACTTCTCATCTTCGGACCAAGCTCGCTCTTCTATTTCATTCTCACTATCCTTGTGGGAACGGTGTTTGGCACGTATTCTTCCATTTTCCTTGCAAGTCCTATCTTGTACTTGTGGGGAAAGAATTCCGCAAATTAGAAGGAAAATACTGGTGTAAGAGTCCCATCTTTCAGGAAAAGGTGGGATTTTTTATGTACCTTTTTTAACGTTCCCATTTCGACATTTTTGGAGAGTTTGGGGGTGGGGTTGACTTGACACTTGAATTACGGTGTATTAGAATCAACAAAACAAATAAAGTTATGTTAAACATCGACCAATTCATCAATGAGCTTTTCGAGGGTTTTACGCCTAAACAACGCAAGGTTCTCGCGGGTCGTTTTGGTTTGAAGAACGGCAAGCGCGCGACGTTGCAGGAGATTGGCGATGAGTTGGGAATTACGCGAGAACGCGTCCGCCAGATAGAGGAACAGACAATAGGAAAGATACGCGAGAGCGTCCGCGAGGATGCGAAGGAGCTTGTGAATCTTGCGGTGAAATATCTTGAGTCGGTGGATGGAGTGCATCGCGATGACGATTTTGTAAAAGAGATAAAAAAGACCATAGCTGATACGCAGACGAAGTATATCGATCAGAAATTGCGTTTTATCTTTGTAACTGCGGGAGCTCCGCTGTATCACAAAGAAGATGATAATTTTCATGCCTTTTGGTATGTGAATGATGCGGCGAAGAAGCGATTCCTCGATTTTACGAAACAGATAACTCAGTTCTTCAAGAACGGAGATAAGAATCAGATAATTCGCGAGAAGACCTATTTGCCTCTTTGCAAAGAATTTTCATCAACGCACTTCCTTTCCATTCCCAAGCATTTTGGCGTGAACGTGTTTGGTGATGTCGGTTTGCGCGAATGGGCGGAGATAGAACCGAAGACGATTCGGGACAGAGCATATCTCGTCTTGAAGAAGCATGGACAGCCGCTTCACTTCGAGAATGTGGCGAAGTTCATCAATGAGTACGGCTTGGATAAGAAACGCGCGCACGT
This sequence comes from bacterium, assembly GCA_021812365.1. GTDB lineage: Bacteria > Patescibacteriota > Minisyncoccia > UBA6257 > GWB1-50-10 > CAIKKG01. Next base: position 33,343 of record JAKANQ010000006.1, on the reverse strand, counting down.
GCAGACCGTTCACAACGAACTCATCAAGGATACGCGCTTTGTGCTCGTAGGACGCGGAATGTATGGATTGAAAGAGCATGGATTTGAGCCTGGTACCGTTCGCGAAGTGATAGTGAGTCTTTTGAAGAAGAAGGGACCGCTTTCATCGAACGAAGTGGTGACTCTCGTGAACAAACAGCGATTTTTGAAGGAGAACACGATTCTTTTGAGCCTTCAGAACCGCAAGCACTTCAAGAGATTGGATGACGGGAAGTACCATATAAAAGAAGCATAATGACATTCCGCCCCTCAATGAGGGGCGGAATTCGTTTGGTGCGCATCTTTTTTCGTGCTAGAATGAACAAATAACGCTATGTTCGGAAAAGCTTTTGGCCATGGTGTGGATGTGGTGGTGAACATCCTTTCCAATTGGGAGGTGTGGCTTTTTATCGTGCTTATGGGATTTGTCGCAGCCGCTCCCGTTTTCCCATCCATCAATATCCTCGCGCTTATCAGGGAATTCATCCTCTACACGTGGTGGTTCTGGCTTTTTTTCCTATTGTTTGAATTGTTCCGCGCTCTTTTTCTTCACTGGCGCCAGCAGAAATTTAAAAAGGCGGAAATGGCCGCCGAAAAATTTTTATTACTTGAAATTCGCATTCCGCGCGAAATGGATAAGAGTCCGAAGGCAATGGCGCAGGTACTTGGTTCCCTTCATATGCTTGGCAGCGGTCCCGGAAATTGGCATGAAAAATATTTGGATGGACAGGTTCCCATTTGGTCAGCGCTTGAGATCGTGAAGTTGGAGGGCGAGATGCATTTGTATTTGCGTATACCAAAGAAGAACAGGCACCTAGTTGAGGTGGCGTTCTTTTCCAATTATCCCGACGTCGAGGTAAGCGAGGTGGCTGATTATATGCGCAATCTCCCCGCAACCACCGCGGAGATGTACGCGCGCGAAATGGATATTTGGGGAACGGAAATGAAATTGGGCAGTGAAGACGCATATCCGATAAAGACATTCGCGGATTTCGAATCTGCTGAAAAGCAATCCGATCCCATTGCGGTATTCCTTGAAGTGCTGGGAAAATTGACCGAAGAAGAAGTCGCGTGCATTCAGATAATCATCTCGCCTGCGCCGAAAGATTGGGCGAAAAAATGGGAGAAGGTGTTGGATAAATTGCGCGAATTGAAGTTTGTAGACGCGGGCGATGCGAAAGTGCCGCTTCCCGCCACGCCTGGAAAGAGCGATATGATAGCCGCCGTCGAAAGGAAGCTCACCAAATCGGCGTTCAATACGCTGATTCGCATAGGGTATATCGCTCCCGTGACGCTCATGAAATCAGGTTCCGCGTTCGCGCGCGGCGGTATTGTTGGCGCCTTCAACCAGTATGCGTCGCCGAAACTCAACTCATTCAAGGGAAATTCGGAGACCGCGACCAAGGTTGATAAGTGGGATTGGCCGCATGTGAATTTGAATAAACGGTTGGAATATAGGAAGCAGAGAATGCTGCATAATTTGCGTGAGCGCGTGAATCCGCCCGAAACATTCACCGCGGCGCTTCTTTCCTCGTTTTTCTATGATTGGAATCTCGATAGTAAGTATTTTGAGCTTTCTATCGATGAGCTCGCGACCATCTTCCATCCGCCGTCTTCCGTGGTGCTTACCGCTCCTCATATGCGACGCGTTGAAAGCAAGAAGGCCGGTCCTCCTTCGGGACTTCCCATTTTCGGCGAGGAGGAGCATTTGGATAAGTTTAGAACAGGCATAGAATCTTCATCGAAATGAACCCGCCAACCCAACTTTTTTCGGTAATAAATGGATTTATGGGCGCGTCTCAAAGCGTCGATTGGCTTTTCATTTATTTTTCGGTCAAATATCTTTTCTTATCTCTTGACCTCGCGCTCCTTGTCGGAATAGTGTTGCTTTTCCGTATTGGGCTTTCATACCGTATCAAGGTGGACCTGAAAGCGCTCCCTCCGACTGTTGCGGAACTCTTGAAGAAGTCCGGCGTGCGCGACAGGTATATCGACCGATGGAAAAAACTTCGCGAGGATGCGCGCGTTACGCCGCCCGCGTCATATACAATGGCCATCATGAATGCCGATGCGCTGGTGGATGAATTGATACAAGAGATTGGATTTGTCGGGCGCGATGTGGCGGAGCGTTTTGGAAGACTCAATCATATCGGCTTGAACCAGAATGTGGTGAACGGTATATTCCGCGCGCATAAGATAAGAAATCAGATCGCTCACGAACCGAACTTTTTGCTTGCCGCGAAAGATGCGGAAAGGGTGCTTGATCTCTATGAGCGTTTTCTTGCAGAGGTGAAGATACTCGTTTAGTTTTGGTGGTATAATAAGAGCGGAGATGAATTTATTCGCACGCGTAACGTCCGCATTTTCAAAGAACACGGAGAAGATACTTCTTCTCGAGCAATTTGAGGGCGGTTTTTATGTCACACACGCGTTTTCAAACACGCATACAAGGACTGTTACGTTGAGCGATAGGCACCACATCGAATCGCTCGAAGCGCTCGCGCACCCCTCGTTCAGGTCTTCCGGATACGACCGCGCCATCTTCGCATTCGACGCAGCTAACGCGACCACCATTGAAGGAGTTGCGCATGTGGTAAGAGATTATCCGACCGAGCCTATCAATGAGGGCGAACTTGATGCGATGCTTTTCAAGGCGTTCTGGAGTTTTTTGAATAAATATCGTCCTTTTGCCGCGAAGAAATTCGGCACTACCGAGCTTGAGCCCGTGGTTGCGAATATCGTGGTGTGCGGCGTCTCGCTGGGGGACCATAAAGTGTTCAATCCGCTTGATTTTTCGGGAAGGGATGTAGCGATACGATTTCGCGGCACATTCGTTCCTCGCGCTCTTTTGGAACCGCTTGAGAAGATATCAAAATTCGTGAAGGGCAATATCATCGTGATTGAGCGCGGTACCATCCTTTCCGAAGCGCTAAATGGCGAAAATGTATTTGTGGATATCACCGATACCGCCGCCGAGGTGTACGCGACCCTCAATAATGAGAGTTCGTATCTTGGAAGATGTGAATGGGGTACTCGCCATATCACGCATTCGCTCGCGAAATTTTTCGGTGTGAATGAATCGATTGTTTCGGAGATGCTAACGCGCTATACTAAGAACCAAGTATCGGAAAAAGTTCGGCGTATCATTGAGCGAATTGCAAAAGAAGAGGCAAATGCGCTGAGGGGAATGCTCGCTCCTTTTCTCAAAGAAGCGGGAATCGGAAAAACGTCACTCGTGAAATACGCGTTTCGTTCCAGTGTCATGTTTCCTACCACGCTTATGGACGAGATGGGATTTACCAAAGCTTCGTTTTCGGAGGAGTGGTTCGGGGGGGATATGAAGTTCGAGATGGGGGAGGCAGCCCATGATAAGGCTTCTGAATGGCAGCATCAATCGTTCGTGCTTTTGGGATATCCTTATCTTCATCCTCAGTATGCATTTCTTAATCAATTACTGAGAAGGCGCGCGCGATGGCTCGTTCCTTCTGCGGCAATAAAGAATTAATATGAAAAACGAAACCAAGATACTTCTCAATCGAACCGATGGAACCGATGTTGCGGTAGATAAGATAATTCACGCCCCTACATTTGCGGTGATTCTCGTCATACCGCGAGACGCGGCGATAAGCCACTCATTGAGTAATTTCAACGCGCTGAAGCGTGAGAGCGATACCGCGGGAAAGGCGCTCTCAATCGAATCAAGCGATGAACGCGTGCTTGAGCTCGCGTTGCGCGCAAAGATAATCGCGTCGCATATGCCTGAAAAGGGAAAGGGACGTCCGGTGGCGGACGGCATTGTGCGTCGTGCTCCTAAAGCGGAGCCACAGGCAAAACCGGCATCTCAATCAAAGACCGTCAAAATAAGGACCACGCATATCGATGAAGAAGAAGTGGGTATCAATACTCCGGTATTTAAAGAAGAGGAGGTAGATGTTCTAGAAAAAAAAGCCCCCACCTTTTTCCGAAAGATATCGCATGAGGAGTCATTTGATATTTCACGATCCGTTGAACCAAAAGAGGAGCTTCCTCGTCCTCCCAAATCTCGGAAAAAGACGATTCTCTTTTTTGTTTCGTTATTTGCGGTTCTTGCGGGATTTCTGTGGATTGCATTTGCCGTTTTGCCGAAGGCTACCATCACGCTCTTTTTGAAACGGGAGGTCGTGTCATCGAATACCACGGTTCAGATAGGGAAGGACTATAAGCTTGTTTCCACCACGAGCAATACGATATTGATTCCTGGCGAGCTTTTCGTGGAGCGTGGGAATTTGACCAAGAGCTTTCCTGCAAGCGGCAAGGAGACTGTTTCTTTGAACGCTACGGGAAATCTTACCATTTACAACGCGTACAGTTCGGCATCCCAGCTTCTTGTGAAGTCGACCCGATTTGAGTCATCTGATGGCAAGATATTCAGATTGAATAAGGCAGTTGCCGTTCCGGGCGCGAAGGTCATTGGCGGAAAATTGACCCCCTCAAAGATTGAGGTTGCGGTGACCGCAGACAAGCCTGGCGATGAGTATAATATACAGCCTGACGCGCATTGGACCATTCCCGGATTCAAGGGGACGCCTCGTTATAAAGGATTTTACGCCGAATCAGCGGCTCCAATGACTGGTGGATTTGTGGGTGAGAGGCCAAAACTTTCAGCCGCGGACAGAAGCAGCGCGGAAGCGGAAGTGAGTACCGCCTTGCAGTCGTCTCTTGGCATGCGTATCCAGGCAATGGCGGATAAGTTGAAAACATTCGCGAGCAGCACTTCATTCACGGTCACGAAAAGCGAAGAACAAATGAATGCGCAGGATTCAACACAATTCAATCTTTTTATGGAGGGTGAGATGAGGCAGCTCGCGTTCGATGAGGGCGTGTTGAAAGACGCGCTTGTGAATAAAGCGCGCACCCCAGATACGGCTTCGGACACCGTAGATTCCTTCTCAGTTGATTATGGAAATCCGGTCTTCGATTTTGATAATGGAACCATCTTACTCAATGTGACAAGTTCCGTTTCATTCGTGCCCACTATCGATATAGATGGAATAAAGAAGAGTATATTGGGGGCGAAAAAGTCTGCCGCGGAGATGACTATTTTGGGCATTCCTCGTCTGGATAGCGCCAAGATCGCGTTTTGGCCGTTTTGGGTAAGTTCCGTGCCGACTCATCTTTCAAGGATTGATGTTTTTGTGAAGTAATAGAAGGGGTATGCGCAGTGTCTACTTGACTTCGTTTAGGTTTATTCATATAATTGAACTCGCTATAAAAATTAAATAGCTAAATGGTCCAAGACAAAAATCTTATAAAACGCGATGGCGTAGTTCTCGAGGCTTTACCAAGCTTACTCTTCAGAGTGACGCTTGATGGCGGCCAACAGGAGGTCTTGGCGCGTTTAGGTGGAAAATTGAAACTGCATCGCATTCGGGTGATTCCCGGAGACCGCGTTGTCGTTGAAATGACCCCTTACGACGAAAGGAGGGGTAGGATTGTCAGAAGGTTGTAATATTCTGAGTAATCAGGTATATTGTTGCGGTGTTCGCAAAAGGGCATTTTTTATATTATGAAGGTACGAGCATCAGTAAAAAAAATCTGTTTGAAATGCAAAACCGTCCGTCGCAAAGGGAGGGTATATGTGATTTGTGACACTAAAAAACACAAACAAAGACAAGGCTAAATTTAAATTATGAGAATCGTTGGTGTAAACATCCCGGATAACAAGAAAGTAGGCGTGGCACTCACGTACCTTTATGGTATCGGTCGTGCGCGCGCTGCACGCATCATCGCGGAGTCAAAGGTGGATTCAAAGAAATTTGCAAAGGACCTTACGCCGGATGACATCAATAAGATTCAATCAGTGATGGAGAAGGACTATAAGATAGAGGGAGAACTCCGTCAGCTGGTAAAGCACAACATTGCCCGAATGAAGGAAATTAAGGCATATCGGGGTATTCGCCATATGCGCCGTCTCCCGGTACGCGGGCAGCGAACGAAGACCAATTCACGCTCTGTGCGCGGTAATGTAAGAAAAACGGCCGGCAGCGGAAAGAGAAAAGTTGAATTGAGGTAACGTATTAAAACATTATGGGAAAGAAAAAAGTTGCAAAAGAATCAAACGAAAAGGCATTGAAGGAATCAACGGGAGTTGAAGCCGCAGTGGCTGAGGTAAAGCAATCCGGAAAATTGCGCGTTGAGAAAGGAAAGGTATTTATCCAGGCTTCTTTGAATAACACCATAATGACGGTTACGGATGAAAAAGGAAACACGGTAGCGTGGCTTTCCGCGGGTTCTCTCGGTTTTTCTGGTCCTAAGAAAGCGACGCCGTTCGCGGCATCAAAGGTTGCGGAGGCTATCGCTGAAAAGGTAAAGAAATCAGGCCCGGTCAAAATCGATATCTTCGTGCGCGGTATTGGAAAAGGTCGTGATTCGGCGGTTCGCTCTCTTGCGGCAAAAGGATTTGAGATCTTGAGCATCAAGGACGTGACCCCGATTCCTCACAACGGACCAAGGCCGCGAAAAGTAAGGAGAATTTAATTTTAAATCATGCGAAGCATCAAAGAAAAAAAGGAGAGGTCGCTCGGTACGAAACTCTTTCTCAAAGGGGATCGTTGTAATTCACCGAAATGCGTATCAGTACGTCGCCCTCAGCGCCCCGGTCAGCACGGTGCAAAGCGCCAGAGGAATATCTCCGATTTTGGAAAACAGCTTCAGGAGAAGCAGAAGATTCAGTTTTATTTCGGCTTGAGCAATCACCAGATGGAACGCCTTTTTGGCGGACCGCGAGAGAAGATAGAGACGAATCTCAGACAGCGTTTGGATTTCGTCACGTACTTGCTCGGATTTGCAAAGTCGCCGAGAATCGCTCGTCAAATGGTCTCGCACGGCCACATTCTTGTGAATGGAAGAAAGGTGACCATTGCCTCATTCCACGTGTCCGAGGGTGATGTCGTTGAGATTCGTCCGGAATCACGAGATTCGAAGTTGTTCGAGGGAATCAAGGAACGCTTGAAGGAAGTCGACATTCCGAAGTGGTTGAAGATAGACGCCGAAAACTTAAAAGGTGAGTGTGTCGCTTCATCAAACTCAGATGAGAGCAGGTTCCCATTTGATATCAATTTGGTCGGACAGTTCTATTCGCGCTAACCAATAAATAATAACCAAATCAACATTATGAAATACGCGCATCTTAGTGAGTCGGTAGAGGTGAAAAAGATATCCGAGAAACACAACATCGGGTTATTTCACATTGAAGGACTTTATACCGGGTATGGAGTGACGCTTGGTAATTCGTTGCGCCGTGTTTTGCTTTCGTCTCTTCCGGGCGCGGCAATAACCCAGATCAAGATAAAGGGCATTGACCATGAATTTTCAGTATTGCCTGGAATGGTTGAGGATATCGTTGAGTTCTCGCTTAATTTGAAAAAAGTTCGCTTCCACTTCTTTGCGGATGAGCCTCAGGTATTGAAGCTCCACGTGAAGGGCGAGGAGGAGGTGACTGCGGGCGACATTGAGTCAACTGCGTTTGTAAAAATCATCAATACCGATTTGCATCTTGCGACGCTTTCAAAGAAGACCGCGGATCTCGACCTTGAGATTACGGTAGAGAAGGGTCTTGGATATGTTCCTTCGGAATCACGAAAGCTTGAGCGTTTGCCGGTGGGCACGATAGTGCTTGATGCGGTATTCTCTCCGGTAACGCGCGTCACATTCTCCGTTGAGAACATGCGCGTGGGGGATAGGACCGACTACAACAAGCTTGTCATGGAAATCGAGACTGATGGTTCTATCACGCCTTCGGAAGCATTTCACAAGGCAGATAGCATCTTGAAAGATCATTTTGAAAAATTGTCGACATTGGAGGTCACGAAGACCGAAATAGCGGAACCTAAGGAAAAGAAAGCGAAGAAGAAATAATATGCGCCACGCAAAGAAAGGAAAAAAATTTGGAAGGGAGAAAGGCCAGCGCAAAGCGTTCGTAAAAGGACTCGCGCATAACCTCATCCAGCATGAGAAGATAACGACTACGGAGGCTCGTGCAAAAGAATTGCGCGGATTCGTGGAGCGTTTGATCACGCATGGAAAGAAGCAGACCGTCGCCTCGCTTCGTTTGCTCATGAGGCACCTTCCGAAAGCGACCGCCTATAAGCTTTACCATGAGATTGCACCTCGCTATGCTGACCGAAAAGGCGGATACACGCGCGTGACGAAGATCGCGAAATTGAGGAAGCATGATGCTTCACAGATGGCAACAATTGAACTTGTATAACTATGGAATACGAAATTGACGCAAAAGGAAAAAAATTGGGAAGACTCGCATCTGAGATTGCGACTATTTTGCAAGGAAAGAAAAATCCCAACTATACGCCTCGCGTAGAGGGCACTGATTCCGTCACGGTGAAGAACATCAAGGGTGTTGAGCTCACCGGCAAGAAGGCGATGCAGAAGATGTACTACAAACATGGCGGTCCGTTGGGCCACTTGAAAGAAACGAAATTCGAGAATGCATTCGAGAAGAATCCGGCGTGGGTTTTGCGCCGCGCGGTCCGTCTCATGCTTCCGAAGAATAAATTGTCGGCAAAGCGCATGAAGCGCATGAAGTTTGTTGATTAATGACTATGCCACCAAAAACTACGAAAACATCAAAAACAACGAAAGGGGGCCGCTACTTCGAAGCAACGGGCCGCCGCAAGAATGCGGTCGCACGCGTGCGCTTGCATGCGGTGAAATCCGGAAGCAGCGTCATCATCAACGATAAGGAACTTAAAGACTATTTTCCGGTTGAGAAGCAGCGCCGCGTAGTGCTTGCGCCGTTCGAAACGCTTTCGATGAAAGAGTACGACGTGACGGTGAAGGCTTTGGGAGGCGGTGTCGCCGGACAGGCGGATGCCATTCGTCTCGGAATCTCCCGCGCGTTGGTTCTTATGAATCCCGTGTGGCGCACTCCTTTGAAGGTTCTTGGATATTTGAAGCGCGACCCTCGTATGGTAGAGCGCAAGAAACCGGGACTTCGCAAAGCACGAAGACCGCAGCAGTGGCGCAAACGTTAAAAGAAAAAGAAACCCGAAAGGGTTTCTTTTTTTACGCACTGCTCGCATCCCTTGCCTCTCGGAACCAGAATATTTTTCTGCTGAAAAATTTCTTCCCCCTCGACTACCTGCGTAGTCTGCGGGATGTTCTTCAAGGCAAGGATTGGCTCGCTGTGGCCAAAGAAATGACAATTCAAGCGCTAAATCTTATTTTGTTTCTTTATTTATTGTTTGGATTTATAATTAGATTCTCATGAATCCCGTTAGAGTTTTACAGACTTGTCGGGTGTAAATCATAGAAAAACAAAAGTCATTATTAAAAAATAATCAAAAAATGAAAAACTCACACGGGATGAAGCAAATTGTTGTCATCTATCACAGAAATTGCCCTGATGGATTCGGCGGCGCGTGGGCGGCGTGGAAGAAGTTCAAGAACAAGGCGGAATACATTGCCCTGGATCCCCGTGAGTTTCCCAAGACGGAGGTGAAAGGGAGAGAGATATATGTCATTGATAACAGTTATCCAAAGGCAACGCTTCAAATGCTCATGGATACGAATAAGAGCGTAGTGGTGCTCGATCACCATGAAAGTGCGAAAGCCGACGTAGAGGCCTTTTCTCAGAATATATTCGATAACGAACATTCCGGCGCAGTGCTTGCGTGGAAATATTTTCATCCTAAAAAATCAGTGCCACGATTGCTGAAGTATGTGGAGGATGGCGACCTTTGGAAACACTCACTTCCATTTTATAAAGAAATTTTAAGCTATATCACCGTGTACCCGTTTGATTTTTCAATCTGGAATACGCTTGCGAAGAAACTTGAAAATACAAACACAAGAAAAGAGTGTATTCGACAAGGAAAGATTGTAGATATGTATTTTGAACGCATTGTGAATGATTCACTTGAAACCGCGGACCATGTTTTGTTTGAAGGGCATAAAGTGCGCGCGGTCAATTTTGCCTCAAAGCGATTTACTTCGGAAATAGGAAATCAGCTTGCAAAAAAATATCCACCCTTTGCAATTGTTTGGTATGAATCTGACAACGTACTCCATGTATCGCTTCGCTCAATTGGTTCGTTTGATGTTGCAAAAATAGCCGAAAAATATTACGGTGGCGGCCATAAGAATGCGGCGGGATTTAAAATACCATTTACAGGCAAATTTCCTTGGACAATCTTAGAAAAAAAATAATGGCGCATAAAAAACTGATTGCATATACCGATGGAGGTGCGAGGGGGAATCCCGGTCCCGCCGCATTCGGCGTGGTCATCGGTGAGACGTATATGCATGGGGAATATATCGGCGAGACGACGAACAACATAGCCGAGTACAGCGGGCTTGTATATGCCCTAAAACACGCAAAAAAGGGCACGGATGAGGCTGATATGGCGAAGGTGGACCTTGAGGTGAGAATGGACAGCGAGCTCATCGTGAAGCAGATGAAGGGGGAATATAAGGTGAAGAATGAAGGGCTCAAACCGCTCTTTTTAGAGGCGAAAAAGCTCATTTCGCGCTTTCATTCCGTTTCTTTCGTTCACATTCCGAGAGAAAAGAATAAGGAGGCTGACGCGATGGTGAATAAGGCCTTGGACGCGCGCGCTGAGCGGTAGTTGCTTTTTTCCGAATTTGTGCTATAATTTCTTTCGAAGTAACACAAGTAATAGCTCTGCTTCGGCAGAGAGGAAAGTCCGGACACTCAATTCGCGCGCAAGCGCGAATGCAGGTAGCGGGTAACGCCCGTCGTCCGCGAGGATAGAGGTGCGAACAGTGACGTCCAAGGCGAAAGCTAAGGAGGACCCAATCCCGACGTAGTTGGTCCAACTCCACGATAGGGACAAGAAAGTGGAGGTGAAACGGCAAAATCCTTACCCGAGTGCAAGACCGTGTTCTTGAAGCAATTCAAGAAAGAGTCGCTAGAACCCGAGAGCAATCGAGGGTCCAGATGAATTATTACTAATCAATCGTAAGATTGGTGATACAGAATCCGGCTTATGGGTTACTTCTCGAAGATCCCACTTTACTGTGGGATTTTCGCATTGTATACTCGTAATGTTGCTATTACGCCAATGTAGCAAGTGAGCGAAGGCGAGCACAGTGCCCAGCGCCACCAGGCGGCGGGTACAAAATTCATGAATTGAATGATAGCTTGTTTTTGCTCAAATACTGTTTGTTTTCTTATAAGCCAATGTAGCTCAGCTGGTAGAGCAACGCTTTCGTAAAGCGTGGGTCGTCGGTTCAAATCCGACCATTGGCTCATATTACTATCCGTTAGATCAACCTTGTGAGGGGTCGCCCCGCTGAAAGCGGGACCCATTGGCTCCATTGATATGAATTTTAATCCTAATGCGATAACCATCTCAGTGCTTGCGGGTGCGGGCGGCGATGATGCCAAGGATTGGGCGAATATGCTTCTTAAGATGTACGCGAAGTTCGCGGAAAAGAAGCAATGGAAACTTCAGTATATAAATGATGATACCCTCGGCCTTAAAGGTCCTGGGGTTTTTGAACGATTGAAGAGTGAATCAGGAGTTCACCGGCTTGTGCGCATCTCGCCTTATGATGCGAAAAAACTGCGACATACTTCATTTGCGCTTGTGGAGGTTCTGCCCGAACTTCCCGAAGTGGAGGCGCGGTACGTGCAGATTCCTGAGAAAGATCTAAAGATAGATTTCAGCCGCGCGGGAGGTCCCGGAGGGCAGAATGTGAACAAGGTTGAGACCGCGGTTCGCATCGTGCATATTCCGACGGGCGTGGTGACCGCATCACGCGAGGAACGTTCCCAGGCAGCGAATAAGGAGCGAGCGCTGAATATGATGAAGGCGAAACTTCTGCATCTCGCGGAAGAGCAGCATGAAAAGGATATTGCCAATCTGCGAACGCGCGTGAAACCCGAATGGGGCCATGAGATTCGCTCATATATTTTGCACCCGTATAAGCAGGTGAAAGACCATCGCACGGGAAATAAAATGACTAAAGTGGAGGAAGTGTTAGCTGGAAATCTTGATTTGCTTTAATCAAATCCCGTTTTGTGCTACCATTAAACGGTAGGAATCGAACGTTTTCGCGTTTATTTTTTAGTCTTATTTTAGCTTATGATCATCTTTCAAAACGTCACGAAGGCGTATAGTCACGGTACGGTAGCGCTTGATAAGGTAAGTTTTAAGATTCAGCCTGGGGAGTTCGTGTCCATTGTGGGACGTTCGGGAGCGGGTAAATCGACCATCATCAAAATGCTGATTGGCGAGGAAAAGCCGACTAAAGGGCAGATATTTTTCGGTACTTATGAGGTGACCAAGCTGAAGTCGAGCGAGTTGCCGGAATTGAGGAGGCATATTGGCGTCATCTTTCAGGACTTCAGACTGCTCATGAAGAAGACTGTATTCGAGAATGTGGCATTTGCGCTCGAGGTAGCCGGCAGGCCGCAGTCGGAAATTACCGAGTATGTGCCTCAGGTCTTGGATATGGTGGGATTGAAAGGGAAGGAGAAGAATTTCCCCGCGGAACTTTCAGGAGGTGAAAGGCAGCGTGTTGCGATTGCCCGCGCGATGATCAATAGGCCAGACGTGCTGATAGCCGATGAACCTACGGGCAATTTGGATCCCTATAACACGTGGGAAGTGGTGAAGCTTCTTACTAAGATCAATGAATTAGGCAGCACGGTCATCTTGGCGACTCACGATAAGGAAATAGTGAATTCGTTGGGACAGCGTGTCATTACGCTTGAAAATGGTATGGTTATAAAGGACGAAGCAAATGGGAGATTCATTTTAGACTAATCTATGATAGTCACACTTACGCGCATAATAAAATACGGATGGCAGGCATTTGTAAGGAATGGCTGGCTTTCGGTTTCTACGATAGGCATCATGATACTTGCCGCAATCGTATTCGAGGGGCTCGTGCTCTTCAACGTGATGGGGAAGACCGCTCTTGGTTCATTGCAGGATAAGATAGACATCAGCATTTATTTTAAGAGTAACGCGTCCGAGGATTATATTTTGAATATCAAGAAATCATTGGAGAGTCTTGATGAGGTGAAGAGCGTGGAATATGTATCTGCGGAGGCCGCGCTTTCCGATTTTAAGAATAAGCATGCGGATGATCCCGCACTTGGTCAGGCAATTGAAGAGTTGGATACCAATCCGCTTCTTGCGTCGCTTAATATCAAGGCAAAGGATCCGAGAGAGTATAAATCGATTGCGAGCTATCTTGAGGCAAAAACGCTCGCAGACCAGATAGAGAAGATAACCTATTCGCAGAATCAGGTGGTCATCAATAGACTCATCGGATTGCTTGATACGATGCGTAATGGTGGTATCGCACTTACGATATTCCTCTCGATTCTCGCGGTTGTGGTGACATTCAACACGATTCGTCTTGCTATCTTTTCCGCAAGCGATCAGATAAATATCATGCGTCTTGTGGGTGCTTCCAATTCGTTCATTCGGGGTCCTTTCATTGTTGAGGGTATCATCTATGGATTCATCGCGGCGATTACAAGTTTCGTGATAATGATTCCGATGATAAATTTTATTGCGCCGTATGTGCACAGTTTTGTTCCCGAGATAAATCTTAGTATGTATTTTGCTGGGAATTACGTATCGCTATTCATGTATCAACTGCTTTTTTGTACGGGTATGGGAATCGCTTCCAGTTTCATCGCCGTAAGAAAGTACCTCCACGTGTAATGAAAAATCCGCCCATTCGGGCGGATTTTTTTATTCTTCGTTCGCGTGCTTCTCCTTTTCAAGAATATTTAGTATTTTTGTGACTTCCTTAATGCTCTCATCATCATAGATGGTGATGGCTACCACATTTGGATTCAGTTTTGTAAGTATCTTCATCTTCTCCTTTATCATTTCAGCGGATACCATGTCGCTTTTTGTGAGGAAGAGATACTCCTTATGGTTCAAGAGTTCTTTATTATATGCTCCAAGTTCATTGCGAATCGTTTTGTAATCCTTTGCGGGATTTTCCGATTCGGCGGAAATGAAATGGAAAAGGGTATTGGTTCGCTCAACGTGCCGAAGAAATTTTATGCCAAGTCCTTTTCCGAGCGAAGCACCCTCGATGAGTCCTGGAATGTCAGCAAGGATGAGTTCAAAATGAGTTCCAAGGTTCGGTTCAAGCGTGGTAAATGGATAGTTCGCGACCTTCGCGCTTGCGCGAGTGAGTTCGTTCAACAAACTTGATTTACCTACGTTGGGGAGTCCGACGAAACCTACGTCGGCTATCAATTTCAATTCAAGACGCACGGTCGTATGTTCTCCGGGGAGGCCTCCTTGCGATTGCTTTGGCGTCGTATTCCGCGCAGAGCGGAAATGAAAATTACCCTTGCCGCCCTTGCCGCCCTTTGCAATAAGCATTCGCTCGCCGATCTTCACTATTTCGCGGTCAGTGCCATTATCGAGGTCATGGATGATGGTACCCACGGGAATCTTTAATACGAGGTCTGGCGCGGTGTGTCCATCATTGAACTGAGCTTTTCCATCCTGACCATTCTCCGCTTTCACATCTTTATTGAAACGAAATTTGTTCAACGCGTTCAAGTCGGATACGCCTTCAAAATAGACGCTTCCGCCATTGCCTCCCGTTCCGCCAGTAGGTCCAAGCTCCATAAGGTTCTTATTGAAAGAAACCTTGCCCTTGCCTCCATTTCCTGCGGATATTTTGATTGTGACGTCGTCGAGTAACATTTGTATCATGATACCCCGTATCTTCCGATAAGACCACCTTTTTACATAATAAAAACCCCCGCAATGTGCGGGGGATATCGCTAGCGTGCCATGAAGGTCTGACCCTTCGAGTCGGGCTTCAGGGCTCGCTCACGGAGCGTGCCGAGGCAGGATTCGCAGAGCGCGCCTCCATCCTTCATGGCGGAGCGCACTTCGCGGGCTGCGGCCTTCGCGGTATGGTCTTTGTGGGACAGGCGCGTGCCGTCCATGACAATCTTCTTCACGACGATGACGACGGTCGAAATCTTCGTTCCGGATTTGCATCCGCAGATCTTGCTGAGGCTCGGCCTCGTGTGCATCGTGTAGAAGACTTCAGCTTCCTTCTCGCCCTTCACCATCACCTTCGCTCGGAAAGTGGTTTTTCCCTGCATGTCATTCCTCCTTGCGGTTGCTTGTTAAGGTGCATTACCGCAAAAATATTGTTACATAATATGCGTATTTTGTAAAGGTATAGATACAACAAAAAGGGACCTCCTTTCGGAGGTCCCAATCTATTTATGCTTCTTAAAGAAGCAGACGAGACAGTAATCGCTGTTCAGTTTTTTCTTCACGGTGATGAGTTCGAGCCACCAGCTTCCATTCGAAAATCGCGCGATGAAGGGGAGTATGTAGATGGATTCCCCCTTCTTTGTTTCAGTGGGATACGCGTCAAGATTGTTGAATGAGAGGAGCGCCTTATCGAGCGGTAACTGATCCTTCTTCATCTCCCAAAGAAGTGAAAGCCCCTGTGCTCCCGCAAGGAGCGCTCCCTTGCTTTCGCAGAACTTCTTACAGTCTTGATAGGTTACTTCTTCCGCGAAAGAGAAGATGCTCACTTCGTAGGTCTTTCCGGGCTTGAGCGGTTCGGCCGCATCGGCCCATGTTTTGTCTGAGAGCGAAGCGCTGAATCGGTTGAAAAGCGGTCCATTTTTGAGGCGGAACCTGTCGAGCTGTTCTTCGTGCACGTATGACTTCGGAACATTTATCTCGAAATGAGTGACTAGAATGAATTTTGGATCATTTACGACTTCAATGTCCTTCAGGAAGTTGTTTGACAAACGGGTATCGCCAGGTTTTGGCGGCGCATTTGCAGATAAAAGAAGCGAGCAAAGGAAAAATAAGGGAATAAACAACAGCCGGCATGTCATGAGCGTCTCCTGTGCGTTTGTTAAGGTGGGTGCCGCGCGCGGCACGTGGAGGTTCTATATTCAATGTGTTCTTCCTTTTCTGAAATGTCAATCGGTTCTCATCTTTTATTTTGCATCGATTCTGCAAATGCGGCATAATCAAGATTCATGTACGAGCGACTCAAAAAACATTTTGGATTTGATGAATTTTTGCCCATTCAAAAAGATGCCATCGAGAACGTATTGAAAGGAAAGGATACGCTTGTGCTTCTTCCTACGGGAGGGGGAAAATCATTGTGCTATCAGCTTCCCGCAATGATGCTTCCGGGCATCACGCTTGTCGTCTCTCCGCTTATCTCACTTATGAAGGATCAGGTTTCCGGGTTGGAGGGGAGCGAGATACCCGCGGCATATCTGAATAGCAGTCTCGGCGTTCGCGAAGAGCGCGCAATAAAAGAACGGTTAAGGAATGGGGAGATAAAGATTCTTTATGTCGCCCCCGAGCGGCTTTTAAAGGAGGGATTCATGGACTTTTTGAGCTCTCTTCCCATCTCTCTTTTTGCGGTTGATGAGGCCCACTGTATTTCCGAATGGGGACACGATTTTAGGCCCGAATATCGCAATATTTCGCTCATACGAGGCCTTTTCCCCAAAGTTCCGATAATTGCCCTTACTGCTACCGCCACGCTTAAAGTACGGGCTGATATCATCAAACAGCTTGAGTTCCATGATTTTTCCCTGTTTTGCGGAAGCTTTGACCGGAAGAACCTCCATTATTCAATTCGCCCGAAACAAAACTCCTATGAGGAGATACTGGGCTACATAGAAGACCACGCGGGACAGTCGGGCATCATCTATTGCCATAGCCGCGCTTCGGCTGAACGGCTTGCAAAGGATCTTTCCGCAGATGGCGTGAGTGCTCGCGCGTATCACGCGGGACTTCCGCAGAAAGAACGCGAGAAAAGTCAGAGCTCCTTCATGAAGGGTGATGCGCAAGTCATCACTGCGACCATCGCGTTCGGTATGGGTATCGATAAACCCGATGTGCGATTCGTCATCCACTATGATCTTCCGAAGAACATAGAGGGATATTATCAGGAAACCGGCCGTGCGGGACGCGACGGGAAGCCCGCAGAGTGTATTCTATTCTTCAGTTACAGCGATAAGATGAAGCATGAGTATTTCATCAGCAAAAAAACGGACCCCGATCAGATTCGCATTGCCGAGCAGCAGTTGGAAACTATGGTCACCTATTGCACTGCGAATTTTTGCAGGCGAAAGATGCTTCTGCAATATTTCGGAGAAAAATATCCGAATGGAAATTGCGGGATGTGCGATGTGTGTCTTGATTTCGCTCCGCCCGTGAAGCGCTCGGTCAATTGGTAACTATGCAACTCTACGTATCCAATCCTATCCTACAGACGGTACTTTTTAGCATCGCACTTATCGGTGCCATTTTTCTCACCTTGAAAAAGCGAAATGAGGAGGGGGTATTAGGACTTGAAACGACTACGGAGCTCAAGGGATATGCGATACTTGCCATCGTGTTTTCTCATGTGGGGTATTTCCTTTCCGCAAACTCACAATTTCTCTTTCCGTTTTCAATCGCGGGCGGTGTTGCGGTGAATTTTTTCTTTTTACTCTCCGGATTCGGACTCACCATGTCCTTTTTGAAGAAGGGTGAGGGCGTGATGCGGTTCTATAAAAAACGATTTTTGAAGATAATCATTCCGCTGTGGCTCACGCTTATCGCGTGGTATTTCTTGGATTTCTTCCTTTTGCATATCTCATATCCCGTGGTGAGCGTGGTTCAAAGCTTTTTCGGTTGGTTTTCGAGTTCCGATATATTTCATGCGGTGAATTCATCTCTGTGGTTCGTTACGCCTCTTTTCTTCTTCTATCTCCTATTTCCTCTTATTGCCACACGAAAGCATCCCTACCTTTCCGCGCTCCTCATGGCGTTCTTTTCATTCATATTCATGCGAGCGCTTCCGCACGCCGATCAGGGAATTGAGAGTCTCTATCGAGTTCATTGGATGTCTTTTCCGCTCGGCATCGCACTCGCGCAATTTGCTGCGGTTCACGGTCCTTCGATTCGAGAATATATGAAAGGATGGCGGCGTCCGGTATTCTTCGTCGTTTTCTCGTCCATTTTCGCATATATTCTTTTTAACGCGGCCATAGGACTGCCTTCAGAACAATGGGTAAGCTTGGCGGCGGTTGTGGCGGGTATATTCGCGTTCATCGCGCTTCCGCTCCGTTCAAGATTTGTCGGGTTTGTGGGCGCCTATTCATTTGAGATATATCTCTTGCACTGGCCGCTTTTTTATCGCTATGGATTCTGGTTCAAATTTGTTCCTACATGGCTCGGCCTCATTATCGGTTTCGGATTCCTTTTTCTGTTTTCAAAATGGCTCCGCTTTCTCACTGAACGGGTGAGCAGTTTGGTGCGCTAGCCGCTTTTCATTATCTTGCAGCATCTCGCGCACTTGCACTAAGCGGAAAGGTCTATCGAAAAGACCTTTTCCGCATTTTTTATTATTTGTGCGGCCATTTCTTGCTCAGAGATTCCTTTGAGCTCCGCGAGTTTCTTCTCTGTTTCGAGGACGAATAACGGCTCATTTCTTTTTCCTCGATGGGGAACCGGTGTTACATACGGTGCGTCCGTTTCCGTTAAGAGGCGGTCGACAGGAATAGTGTTCACCGCTTCGTCGTAATCGTGGACAAATGTGATGACTCCTCCAAATGTGAAATAAAAACCGAGTGTCAGCAGTTCTTTCGCCTCCTCCGCGGTTCCCGAAAAAAAATGCACCACTGAATTGGGGACGAGCATTTCCTTATGCTCTTTGAGAAGTATTATGAGTTCGGGCATTGCGTTGCGGCAGTGTATCATAAGCGGTTTTTTGACTTCGAATGAGAGTTTCATCTGTTGCAAGAAGATGGCCTTCTGAGCGTCTTGTGCGATTTCAGTTTTTTCAGTGATTCTCAAAAAATCGAGTCCGCATTCGCCGATGGCGACCACTTTCTCGTCTTGTGCGAGTGTTTTATATGCTTCGTAGTCAAAGCCTTCGTTTGCATCACTTGGATGAAGGCCCACTGTCGCGTATACGCCATTCTCGTATTTGTGAGCGAGCGTTATCGCGTGCCTCGACATTGCGGCATCGGAGCCGACGTTTATCATTCCAATTCCTTCATTGAACGCGCGCTCTATCACTTCGGCGCGGTCTACGTCGTATGCGGGAAATTGAACGTGTGTGTGTGCATCGAAATGCGTGAATTTCATAAGTTATTGTTTTTTGAATTCGATTGCTCTACTATAATCCAAGTTCATATACACATCAATTTCCCCAAAACGAGGAGGGACACCATGTGTTTAAAGCACGTGAAGACCGCTGTCTGTGATTGGAATGGAACTCTCATCAACGATCTGCCGCTTGTCTATGAAAGCGTGAAACTCATCTTTTCGACGTTCGGACTTCCGGCACCGACGCTTCGGGAGTACCGCGAGGAGATGTCGCAGGAGTGGGTGAATTTCTACCTGAATCACGGGATTCCGCCAGGTGACAGTATGGAAGAGTTGAAGAAAACGTTAAATGGGATTCGAAGGAATGTGCTGGAGACTCATTGGGATTCCGTCGAATTGCATCCTGGCGCAGTGGACTCACTCTCGCTTTTCAAGGCGAGGGGAATGAAGGTGCTCCTTGTGACCGGCGAGGTGGAGGAGATAGTCGAGCAAAGGCTTCGACAATTCAATCTCACCCGTTTCTTTGATGGCGTGTTCGGCGGTGCGTATCGCAAGAATGAGATTCTTGCGGGTCTCGACCTGCTTCCCGAGGAATCGATGTATGCGGACGACGACCCTATGGGGCTTCGCGGCGCGAAGGCGCTCGGTTTCGTCACTATCGGTATGACGCATGGATACGCTTCGGAACGGCGGATTCGCGATGCGAATCCCGACCTCGTCGCCAATAATTTTGCGGAAGTGATCGAGTTTATGAAGAAGGATTAACAACAACCCCTGCCATTTGGCAGGGGTGTTTCTTTACATTCGGGGAAAGAGCGGCATTGGCAGTTCTTTCGGATTTCTAAGCGCGAAGAATATCTTTTCGCTCGTTTCGGGAAGGAAGGGGGCCGTCATATATGCTATCTTCCAAAGTTCTGCCAGTAATTCCTTGATTATCTCCTTCGCCTTTTCTGGTTCCGTTTTTACGAGGCGGAAGGGTTCTGTTTCCTGTATCTTCTTATCAAGTTCAGCTATCAGTTTCCATATCTCATCCGCCGCCTTCTTTATCTCATACCTGTCCAAATGCGAGCGGAATGATTCGAACGCGGCATCCGTCGCAAAGTCCATTTCCCGCGTGACCGATACCTCATTTGTGAATGCCATCTTCATTACGCGGCTTACAAGATTACCAAGTCCATTCGCAAGACCCCCGTTATAGCTTTCCGCGAATCTGTCCCATGTGAAGTCGCCATCCTCAAAGGTGTTCATCTCTCGCGTGAGCCAATAGCGCAGCGCGTCCGTGCTGTATTTTTCAGCCACTTCGAACGGGTCGATGATGTTTCCCAAGCTCTTCGACATCTTCTGTCCTTCGCTTGTGATGAATCCGTGGATGATGATCTGTTTCGAGGTTGGGAGTTTTGCCGAGAGGAGCATCGCTTGCCACATCGCTGATTGCTGGCGGAGATTATCCTTTCCCGCGATTTGCAACGCATTCGGTGTTTCAATGGTTCCCCAGAAGCGTTCAAATTGTGTCGAGTCCTCAGGCCATCCGAGTGTTGAGATGTAATTGATGAGCGCGTCGAACCATACATACATCACCTGAGCCTCGTCTCCCGGTACGGGTATGCCCCAGGGCATCTTTTCCTTCACGCGCGAGATGCTGAAATCCATAAGGCCTCCCTCGACGAAGTTCTTTATCTCATTGAAACGAAAATCAGGGACCACGAAATCCGGATTCTTCTCATAGAAATCCAAAAGCGGTCTTTGGTAATTGGAAAATTTGAAGAAATAATTCTCTTCTTCTATCTCTTGCAGTTCAAGGTTCGGGTGAATAGGGCACTTTCCATCCACGAGTTCCGAGTCTGTCTTTTCAAGTTCGCATCCTACGCAGTATTTCACCTTGTAGTTCTTCTTGTAGATATCTCCATTCTCCTCACACAGTTTCCAAAAGTGTTGAGCAGCCTTTATGTGGTGCGGGTCGGTGGTACGGATGAAATGTATCTCCGAGAGGATATTGAGTTTTGTGAGTATCACTTTGAATTTCTCCGCGTACTCATCGCAATACGCCTGCGGGTCCTTTCCCTCCGCAATCGCTTTTTCGTATATCTTCTGTCCGTGTTCATCCGTGCCGGTATTGAAGAAAAGCGCTTTTCCGAGCATCTTTTGATACCGCGCGATGACATCCGCTTGAACGAATTCAAGGGCGTGTCCCATATGCGGCTTCGAATTCACATAGGGGAGGGTAGTGGTGATATAAAAATTCTTTTGTTCCATTGGTATTGAACTTCTTCGATTATTCCGCCCTTCCTTCTTTCCTGTCGCCGACATACTTGAATATCTCCTGAATCAATACCGCCGAAGGGACCGCGAGTATGATTCCGAAAAATCCCGCGATATTCCATCCTATAAGAAGAGAGAGCATCACGACAAGCGGATGGACCCGCATCGTGCGGCCCATGATGAGGGGAAAGAGCACATTACCATCAAGCTGCTGAATGAGGATGAAGAAGATGAGTGTGTATATCGCAAGCGGCACGGATGCGGCAAGGGCTACGAGCACGCCCGTCGCTCCCGCAAGGATAGGGCCAACCATGGGAATGAGTTCCAAAACGCCCGCTAATATTCCAATGGCGAGGAAGTAGGGCACGCCTATCAGCCAAAGTCCGGTACCGACTATCGTGCCCATGATGACGCTGAGGAGTAGCTGTCCAAAGAACCATTTTTGAATCTTGGTCTTGAAGTTGTTGAATATATTGAGCACCGTTGATTCGTGAGTTTTTGAAACGATGTTCGTGAGAAAACGCTCAGGACCGTCTTTCTCTATCGTGAGATAGAATGCGGACACCACGATAACGAAGAGAAGAAGCATATTTCCCAATACCGCCTGAACCAGACCGCTCACCGAGGCGCTTGCCGAGCCCAAGAACCCAAGCGTCTCATTGAGGTTGCTGGGGAGAGAGGTGAATGAGAGCTGTGGCGCATTCATCTTCAAAAATGACGAAAGAAACGCGCTCACGAATGAGGAAAGGCTTCCCATTTCCGCGATCACCACGGGCATCACTGAATAGAGCACGAGTGAGAAGAGCAACAGCCCCGCGATGAAGGACATTATGGTTCCCAACATACGGGGTATCTTGTGCTTCTCCAAGAACTTCACCAACGGGTCAAGGCCGATTGATATGACCATTGAGATGAGCAGTGCGCCAACTATTCCGCGTGCCTCAAAAAGCGTGAACGCAATCAGCACAAACGCGAATAAGCGCCACAATGCACCCCAGCCTATCTCGAACTTTCTTGTTTCTATCATGATAGTTTGAGTATATCACCGAACGATGTGTTGCGGAACGGACCAACCACTGAAAAATTCATTGTCTTTTCTTTGAATAACTGGCGAGCGATGGCACGGATATCCGCCGCGGTTATCGCCTTTATTGCTTTTGCAACATGCTTCGGATCGTGCAGCTTCATGTTCATTACCTCCTGTCCTCCGTAGAAATAACCTATCTGGTCCGATCCTTCGAGTGAGAGGAAGAAATTGCCGATAAGGTGGTCTTTCGCGCGCGAGAGTTCCGCGGGGGACACCAATTCCTTTTTCATACGTTCGAATTCCTTCAGTCCCGCCGTCACCACTTCGCGTGCTTTATTATGGTGCACGCCCGCTGACATCGCGATGAGGCCATGGTCGGTATAGAAATCAGGCGCGGCGTTCACATAGTATGCGGCTCCCATGTCCTCGCGAATCGTCTGCCACAAGCGAGAGCTCATACCACCGCCTAAGATGTCCGAGAGAACCTGAAGCGCGTACTTGCGCTCGTCATACGCATCAAAGGCACGGAAGCCGAGCACGAGGTGCGTCTGGTCCGATTCTTTGAAATGTATCTTTTCCGCGGGTGTCGATTGCTTGTCCATCACTTTCTTCTTCCCATCCTTCTTGCCTTTTTCGAGAGCTGAGAAATAGGTTTCTACTTTCTTCATCACTCCCTTCTCGTTGAAGCCGCCGGCTATCACAAGCGAAGTGGCCTGCGCAAGATAATGTTTTCCGCGATACGAGGTAAAGTCGTCACGCGTGAATTTTTTCACCGTCTCTTTCGGTCCCGCGATATTCCATCCCGCAGGCTGGTCGCCATAGAGGAGTTCCATAAAGACGTCCCATACTTTTCGTTGGGGCATATCCTCATACATATTTATCTCGCCTTCTATCACACCCTTTTCCTTCTCGATCTCCGCAGCATCAAGCGTCGGATTCATATACAGGTCCGCGATTATTTCGAGCGTTTCATCGAATACCTCGTTGCGCGCCTTCACGTAATAACTCGTGTATTCCTGGCTTGTGAACGCGTTATATTGCGCGCCGAGCGAGTCCAAGTCCTTCGCGATGTCCATCGGCTTCGGACGCTTTGTGGTGCCCTTGAAACACATATGTTCCAAGAAGTGGGAGATGCCATTATTGCTTTTTACCTCGTATTTTGAGCCTGCTTCCACGAGCACCGCAACCGTCGTGGCAAGACTTTGTTTTTGAGGAACCAGGATAACGCGCACTCCGTTCTTCAATTTCAATCGTTTAAATTCGTGCATACGTTAATCATACTGGCCCGCTGGAAAACGGCAAGAAAGAAGAATCCTTTTTAAAGGAAGTGATGGATGAAGATGATGGTACCGATAACGACCGCGCCAAGCGCGTTCAATGCGGCAATACCCGCGGCGATATCCTTCACCTTTCCCACGAGTGGGTCCTGATTCGGTTCTATCTTATTCATCGTATCTTCGAACGCGGTATTCGTAACTTCCGCAGTAAGCACGAGCAGTATCGCAAATACGAGGAGTGCCATCTCGATATAATCGAAATGGAGCCAGACTCCGCCCGCAATGACAAGAAGCGCGATGCAAAGTTGGATGCGGAAATTTCGTTCCTCCTTCCACACGAAGGCGAGACCGCGGAATGCGTCTTGGAAGCTTCGGATGAGATGGTGCGCGAGTGACTTATTTTTGTCCATATGAAAAGTATACCTCACTCTCCGCGCAATTGACCAACGATAGGCCTTGTGTCATCATTTCGGCAGAAACTTAACTCAATTCACCTGACTCAAGGGGGTGTGCGATGAGGAAGCTCTGTATGTGCGGCATGGTCTTTTTCCTTTTCTTTCCGCTCGCGCGGGCGCAAGTGTGCGAGCATTCGAATCTCTATTTGAAAGCGGGGTACTACGATTGGACGGAGATAGAGTTCGGAAAACGTTCGATGAATGAACACGGACCGCTCTATGCAGTCGGGCTTGAGCGCACGCTCGTTTCCCGCAAGCATTTTTTCGTGTATGGCAATGTTGAATTGTGGGGCGGACTTGTCCGCTACGACGGCTCCAAACAGTTTACGAATGAGCCGTCCACGACGAACAGCGGATACCTCGGCACGTATGAGGAACTGTTGGGCGATGTGCGGATGGGGAGTATCGGAAAGGCTTCCTTCGGGTCGCTCTTCGGCATAAGCCACAGGGCGTGGTTTCGAACATCAGGCGGCGAGTTCTGGAATGTCGTTTCGCTGCGCTTCGGCACGCGAATCACGCGCGAACTTTCCTCGGGAAGAAGTTTGTTCGTGCATTACGGAACCACGCTTCCCGTCATCTCTTCGGATCACGCGTTCCTGCATTCTTTGGGATATGAAAACGCGAGTCTCAAACCGAAAAACCACGCCTCTCCATTTGTGGAGTTCGGGGTCAAATTTCCTGATGAGGGTAAGGTCAGTATTTCATACGAAGCGATGGAATTCGGAAGTTCTCATTTCGTATGGGTACACAGTCTTTCGAATGATCCACCGCGAACGCTCTATCAGCCCGCGTCAAAGTCATATACCGTTTGGATAAAGGTGAGCAGAACATTTTAACCCCGTCGCATGCGACGGGGTTTTTGATACTTCTTTTATTGAGTTTGAGTCACGCAGCCCGAGAATGTGGTGGTGCCGTTCTCGGTCACGAACGCGGTATTGCCCTTGTTCCAGAATACGAATGATTCATCGGCGTTCGCGTAACGCGCGCCCGATGCCGAAATGGCGTGGGGGACTGAGAGCTTTCTCCCGTCGCTTAAGGTGAGGTCCACATACTTATCGTCGCCGATATAGAATTTTGCGCTGATATTCTTTTGTTCGTCGCAGTTGAAGACCGCCGTTTTCGGCATCGTGGCGGTGCAATATTCTTCCCAAGGTCGGATGCAGGTCTGTCGCTTATCGCACCAGGAGTAACCCGCGGCAACGAGGCAGCCGTGCGCGTCCATCTGTCCGCCTATCGGTTTCGGTCCCACTTTAAATATGTAATATCTATTGAATGTATATATTCCGAGGCCGACCACTAGGAGTATGATGGTGAACCAAAAAACGGTTCGTGATCTTGGAATAAGGTCCATATCATTTATTGTAGCAAGTCGCATGGAGACGCAGCTCTCATGTAGTGAGAAAGCGGGAAATCATTGACGAACATTATTATTTTCCGTATAGTAATCTCAGTATTTTTTAACAATTGAAGGGGGAACTTATGGAGCCTAAGAGGCGCGCCGCCATCATCAAAGCGGTCGGCGATCAATGCAATCTCCGCTGCACGTACTGTTTCTATCACGGGCTCAATCAGAAAACACCGAAGGTGTTGAAGCTTGAGCTTTTGGAGCGTTTCTTTGAACACTATTTCAGTATCTTTTCCGGCGAGATGTCTTTTGTCTGGCATGGCGGGGAACCGCTCCTTGCCGGAATCGGATACTACGAGGCCGCTCTTGCACTTCAGGAGAAGTACAAGAAGAGTGGGGATACTGTTGTGAATATGATTCAGACGAACGCCACGCTCATCACGGATGAGTGGGCGAAGTTCTTCAGTACGCACAATTTCCGTGTCGGTGTGAGCATCGACGGAACGAGAGAAAAACATAACAGCCAGCGACCGAATGCGGGTGGCCGCGGGTCGTTCGATGACGTAATGCGCGGTATCGAGATTCTGCGGAGGAGCGGCATTTCTCCGGGGGTGATTCAGACCGTTCTGCGAAGCGGTGTGAGCACTCTCGCGGATGACTTCGCGTTGTTCGTGGACGAAGAAGGATTGAGGAGCTTAGCCATCAATTTTTTCATGGATGGCTCAAGTCAGTCGAACGAATTGTCCGCCGAGAGCGTTCGCAACGAAGATGTAGTAGAAGCCCATTCCATTCTCTTGGATGAGTGGCTGAAGAGAGACAATGCGAACCTTTCGGTGCGAGAGATCGAGAATGTGATTACAGGCGTGTCCGGTCACCGGGCGAAGAATTGTTCTTTCAATGGTGCGTGTGCACGTTATTTCTGCCTTGATGCGGACGGACTGATCTGGCCGTGCGACCGACTCTCGAGCGACAAAAAGCATCTGCTTGGCGATCTGAAGGAGGAAGGCCTTCTCGAGATTCTGAATGGCCCGGCATCTATGGCACACGCTGCGTGCGCCGAAACCATAACCGAAGATTGTGTACGTTGTGAATGGAGGGCTGCATGCAACAACGGCTGTACCGCGATGCGGGATGAGACGACTGGAAAGTATGTCTATTGCAAGGCGAGACTCGAGATCTTTGAGACCGTTCATGATCTCCTGTCTTCTTCCAATCAAAACGGTCACGCGCCGACGGAATCGGCGGAAAGGATATTGCCATGAGAATGTTGAGTGGAGGCAGTACCGCAGTGAAGGGAGCGCTCGCGCGAGCGGCTGTGCTCCCGCCCATCAACAGCACCACGAAGAACGGAATTTCCGTCGCGTGGGGGAACAACTGGGCCGACTGGAACAACTCGCCCCAGCACAACGACTGGGAGGACTGGTCTCCCACGCCACCCCCCGGAGGCAAATGATAGTGCGGTGAGGAGAGCAATGCTCTCCTCTTTTTATTTCACACGTATCCATCTATACTTTTTGTATACCACGCTATGGATCTATCACTGTTATTGAGCGACGAGGAGTATCAAAAGCGATTCGCTGAGGGGCATCCCAGTCCCTATACATTTGAGGTTCATGATGGAGACAAGGCTATCTTTTATTTTGGTGTGCGCCATAGCAGCGACCCTCACGACCCGCAGTGGAATGTATTGGAAGAATATTGGAAGCGATTTGTAACACAAAGTGCGGGAGAGAGAGTGGCGCTTATTGAGGGGCGCGGTGGATATTCTCTAGATACTCTTTCGAAAGAGGAAGTAATCACAAAATTCGGCGAGGTGGGATTGCTCGCGATGTGGTGCAAGGCTCGCGATATTCCGTATCAATCGGCGGACCTTCCTCTTGGGGAGGAGTTTTTGAAACTGAAAGCATTATTCGATAAGGACCTTGTAACCTACTTCATCTTTGCACGGAGCGCGGGCGCGTGGCTTCGCAGTGGAACTATGGGGAGCTACGACGAGGTCATTGAAAAAGCCGTGCGTTCTACTGCAGAGCGGATTCCCGGCGCATCGGACTCATTCGCATTCTATTCCGCAATGCACAAGAAGATATTCGAAAGGGAGCTCTCGGAAAATGAGCGAGAGACCTTGATTCGCGCGGCAGTGCCCATCTACCACGATTCGGTATTGAACGATATATCACGAGCGTCAGGCCATCTGCGGAATGCACATATCGCGCTTGAGATTGAGAAGCAGTGGTTGGCAGGGAAGAGTGTCTTCGTTCTCTTCGGCTCCGCTCACGCAGTCATTCAGGAGAGGGCGGTGAAAACATTAAAATAAAGGAATATGCCACCGCCAATAGTAAAAACAATAAGAGAACAAATCTACTGGGAATATGCAAAGCTTATTGCGGAGAGTGCGGTGCATGATAGGAAAAATTATGCATTTGTAATGCATTCTTTTTGCAAGTTACGAGATGGAGCGATGCATCCATCTTCAATTTTGCGTGAAAATAAAATGCTATGTTTGGATGAGAAACAATGTGCATATTGTAATGCAACAGGTGATTTGGAATGGGAGCATATTATTCCACGTGTCAAAATTGATTTAGATACGATTGATAATCAAGTCTTAGCGTGTAGGAAATGCAATGCAAGCAAGGGAGGAAAAGATCCGTTTGAGTGGTATAATGACCAATTTGGAAAGGAAGGGAAGTATAAAATTCCTCGACTTGTGCTCGGTAAATATCTGAAACTAATTTTTGAAATACACGAAAAGCAGGGAACTCTTGATTCTCATGGATTTCACGGGGATAAGAAAGTAGATGTTTACGATTTGGGCGTGATTTTCTCAAAATAAAAAGATGCTTTAACGCATCTTTTTATTTAGATTTTTTTAGCCTCAATATTTATCCCAAATATGTTTCCCTGCCACATGTTTCGCTGATATTTGCAGATACGGGTTTTATTCCGTCACCAATATCCAAGAGTTTTTTCTCTGCATTATGTGCTTTGCAAAGTGGAATAATATACCAGTTGCTATTGTAAGAATTTACAATTTGAACATGTGCGCCAACCTCCGCATTTTGTTGGCAAAATTTTACAGAACAAAATTTATATAACGCTTGACCGCTATACCTACCCCAGTGCTTAAGCCAACTTCCGCACCTACAAATATTTTTACTTGTGCCATTAATATTATTTACTCTCATAATAATTTATTTAGTTTCTATGTTTTCGACCTTTGCTTTGTGGATATTCATAAAATTCTTTAGATAATAAAAATCCCCTTATGTAATTGTTTCAGCTCTTCTGGTTTCGCAGTAAAGACGTTTGTTCCGTGGCGCAAATAAACTCGTCCCTCATATTGATGAACATCCTTTTTATTCCATGGCGGAATAACGACTAGAAAGATTTTATACCCAATAACATCCTTCTCAATTATTTTTACAGAAATAGATGGGGAAATTGTATTACGAATTGAGTTTTGAATTTTTTGGTCAAAAATCTGCCTTTTCATGTCAGCATTTCCAATTGAGCCATCGTCCTCGATTCCATAGAAAATTATTCCACCCATATGTGTGTTAGCAAAGGCACAGACCTCTTTCGAGATTGCTTTAGTATCAGTTCTGGCACTTTTGAATTCATATAGTTGGTCTTCGCCGGAACGACATATATCTAGAATTTCTTGCTCGGTTGGTGTTTTTACCGCACGCATCGATAAGGTTCGTTTGTTGGTGGCTTTATTTTTTTGTGGTAATGATGTGGGTTCATTAAAATAAGACCTTGATAAGTGTTTCAAAATTGGATGCTTTTCGTAAACAACAGAATCTGACTTTCTTACTATTTGGCCCAAAGAATCTTTACGGTATGCAAGGAGTTCCATGTCCTTCATCTTCTGCAAATCGTGCAATGTAGTAGAAAGTCCACGCCCACTCTTGCGAGCGATTTCTTTTGCTGATCGTTTTCCATTAACCAACTCAAAAACAAGGACGCGTTTCGACGCCCCTTTAAATAGGATGCGTGCTCGAGCAACTAACTCCTGTAACTCCATGATTATTTTGACTTTTTAACCTTGCGAGCCGGGACAATCCTAGTAATAGTGCTCTTGTTTACCCCAAGTACCTTAGCGATGTCCTTTGCTTGTACGTCACGAATGACGAGATCTAGAATTAATAGCTTTTTGATATTCTCCAGCAGTTCGACCATTTTCTTTTCCATAGTATTATTTTTGTCTTTTTGGAGTCAGCAATGTTCTGATACTTTGAAGCGGAGCGCCAGTGATTTCGGCAATATCTTTAGCATCTAATCCCATACCAAAGAGATGTCTAGCGAGGTCACCAACTCCTTGTTTTCGCCCGGCCTTTCCGCCAAATTCCTTATCACCAATCAATTGACGGATTGATAACGAAATTAAAACGTTCAGCTTCTTTGAAATATCCGAAAGAACTTTATTTTCCATTTTCTTTTTTTACTCCATCCAACATTTCTACGACCTTTGATTTAGAGATGTGGAGATTTTTTGCGATGACATCCATAGTGGTTCCGCTCTTATAAAGCTCCACAGCTAGTAAGCGGCGAAGAAGATCCACCGCAACATCCAGCTCTTCTTCGATTTTGTTATCTTTTGTCATGTTATTTTTGGTTTGTTTTCTTGAAGTGTTTGACTATCCGATTCACCCGATGAATGTCTACGCCGACGATTTCACGAATCTGATGCTGGGTAAGGCCAGCCAGCCCTAACTGAATTATCATCAAATCGCGCAGCAACTCATCCGTAGGATTTTCCTTTGATTTAGTTTTTGGCATATTTGTCTATTCTTTTGATTTTCGGCCTTTTCTAATGCCAGTAAGCTCTTTGTTGACGTAGGTGTTGCTACGACCCAGTATTTCGGCGATCTCGGCCGGTTTCATGGCTAGATTGCTTAATATCTCTATCTGCTGCCGAAGAGTAAGCGTTTCCGGATCTTTGCGTTTGAGGAGTAAAGCGACTATTACCTTTAGTAGCTTATTGGTTGAATCTAATTGGTTTTTATCCATATTTTATGTTGTTTTTTGTTCTTTTCTAACCTTTCAATAATATCAATAGGTAGCAGCTATGTCAAATATCCCTTAATTAGTAAACAATATTTTTACTTTTGCTATTACTTAAATCATTATCTTATTTATCATTATACTCCTATTTTTGACAAAAGTAAAGGGAAAAATAAATTTTGCGGGATCCAATTGTTATTAATACAAATCCTTTTCCGTTTAAGCCTATCTCATGTAGCACTAAATACCCGTCTATGTAGACGGGTATTTAGTGCTAATTTTATTTATACTTGCCGCTAATACACATGCACTGCCGTGCTTAGTACTTCCTCGTTCGCGCTCAGTCGTCGCTTTTGCTCAGTCGCTGCCATTCGCCTTCGCTCACTTGCTGCGGGACCCCCGCTTTCTTCGGGGCAAGCTGGATTCGAACCAAGATTGACGCCTGCCTGCCGGTAGGCAGGGATTCAGAGTCCGGTCGTCCTTTGGTCGAGCGAGAGAGGAAGTGCGAGAACGTTATTTCCGTTCATTGCTGCGGGACCTGGATTCGAACCAAGATTGACGGATTCAGAGTCCGCTGTCCTACCATTAGACGATCCCGCAGCAATGAGCACAAATATATTAACGTTCTTGCATTTCCGAACGAGTAACGACCATGCGTTTCGCGTCCATTAGACAATCATATATTAGCAAAGAGATAGTACCAAAAAAAACGGTCTTCGACAAGCATTTACTCATTTTGTTAACTAGGATATAAGGAAGGTAGAACCTCACATGGAGTGCGCGATGAGCATACGACTTATCCTTCCGAATCGGCTGATTAACACATTGCCACAGGATGAAAGAGTCATCTTTCTTGCGGGACCGATACGCGGTGGCGGTAATTGGCAGACGTTGGCAATTCAGTACATCAATGCGTATGACGGCGACCACGTCATTGCTTGTCCCTGTCGTTTTCCACCCGAGCATGAGCTTTGGAAATATGCGCTGGCGGGTGAAAATGATAAATTCGAAAACCAGACGCTCTGGGAGCGTCATTATCTCGAGCGTGCGAGTAAAAGCGGTGCCATCATGTTTTGGCTGGGATGCGAGGATAGGGAACATCCGCGTGATCCCAAAGATGGGCCTTATGCTCGTGACACGTACGGAGAGCTTGGTGAGTGGCGCATGCGGATGAAGTATGAGAATGCTCGTGTGGTGATCGGTGCGGAACGCAATTTTCCCGGACTCTCGGTCATCGAGAAGAATTTCAGAGCGGTGCTTTGTTCACAATTTGAGATTTATTCGACGCTTCATCAGACGGTCAGTGCCGCGGTTATGCGTGCATACCAAAAATAGAATTACCCCGCCCATCGGCGGGGTTTTTGTATGTGTTCAGCAAGAATACAACTCACGCTTCATAGGCGCACAACACTTCCAATAATCTTTAGGATTTTGATGATGAATATGAGTGCGATTTGAAGGAGAATGTTGGTGAGGATAAGGAGTATTGCGAGCGAGATGAGGTTTGTACCAAAAGGAATGGTAAAGAGGAAAAAGAGGAGCAGGAATGGCCAGATATTTTTGAGGTCGGAAGGGGAGGGTCCGAGCATCGCGCCGAGATTCATAAAGACGAGGAGCATCACCCAGCTTTGCCATTGCAGGAGATTTATTTGTGCGAGGAAGCTCGCTATCTCGGGGAGTACGGTATGAAATCCTGAGAACGAGGGAATCGTAAAATAGTTTGCGAGAAGGTAGTGATTCATCACGTAGAGGAATGAGAGCCCTCCAAAGATGGGAGCGAGAGAGATGAGCGGTTTCCCAACTAATGGTATCTTTGGTTCCAAGTGGGTTACATGCGGCTCGGATGAGAAGACGGAGAACTCCTTTATCTTCGCGCCCGTAAGAAGGCAGAGGAGCGCGTGCGAGGTTTCGTGCACGAGGGTGCCGAGATAGTAGAGCCACTGGATGAGCTTGTAATTCAAGAAGTGCCAGTTCAGCCAATTACTTATATATCCGAGCGCGGTGATGGAGATGATGGCGATTCCCAGATTCATGGCGGTTGATACCTCAGTATAACAAAAATTCCCCTCCAGATTGCGGAGGGGAATCGATTGTATGCGATGACGTCAGTGAATCATCGGGGGAGTGTGCGAGACGACCTCAAGGAGATCAGCGTTCGAATAGCGGGGACGGGTGATTTGCCGCCAGCCCGAATCCCAGACAGGGTTCTCGGTAGGGCGCACGATGCGCACCCAGTCCGCGTGAGGCGAAAGAATATCTTCATGCCTTCGCGTGTAGTGAATGATCTGCGCGTTGTAGATGTGGTTCTCGGGTTCCCGTGAGAACGCGAGCTCCTTGAAACGCGTCTGCGAGAGACGTTCGATGCGCACCTGGAAGGCCCGCATCACTTCGCCATGGCAGACGATGATGACCCGCTTGTCGCTGCATTCGCGGTGAAGCGTGTGCAGTACTCGGTCCACCCGAAGGCAGAGCTGCGCGAACGATTCGCCGTCAGGGGGACGCCAGAAAAAAGGCTCCACCTCGCGGCGTCTCAGCGCTTCTCCGAACTTCTCCTGCCGTTCGTTCTCGGGGCAAAGCTCGAGGCTTCCCCAATCGCGTTCGGTGAGGTAGAACTCGGCAAGCCACTTGGCATTCGGCAGACCGAGATGTCCCGCGGTCTCCATCGCGCGGAGGTACTCCGAGGTCATATAGCGGTCGAACGCGCCGAGATTCTCGCGAATCCAGATTCCCGCTTGGCGGGCCTGCTTGCGGCCGCGCGCGGTGAGACGGAAGCTCGCCGAATGGCGTTCCAAAAATTCCTTGGTGAACGCGCTGTGGTCTCCGCCTTCGGAGAGCCGCTTTGCGGCGTTCGCCTCGGA
>JAKANQ010000017.1 GCA_021812365.1 bacterium | reverse complement strand
AGGCCCATCCCTACACAAAATCAAAAATGTCTGATAATGTAATTTAACTGGAAGGTTGGCAGAGTGGTCGAATGCGCCGCACTTGAAATGCGGTATGCCGCAAGGCATCGGAGGTTCGAATCCTCCACCTTCCGCAGGATTTGGAGGATTAGAACGGGAAAGGGGTCGGGAAAACGGGAGTTTTCCCGCCGCGGAAGCATTGAAACCGCAGGGTTTCAAAAAATTTCGTAGTCGCGAAATTTTGTTCGATTTCCTCCACCTTCCGCACCAAATGAAAGCCCCATATGACCTTATTGTGGTAGGTGGAGGCCCCTCGGGTCTTATTGCGGCGGGGAGGGCGGGAGAACGCGGCTTACGCGTTCTTTTGCTTGAAAAGAACAAAAGGCTGGGAGAGAAGCTTCGAATTACGGGCAATGGGAGGTGTAATATCACGAATGCGGAGGAGGATGAGCGCATTCTTTTGAAGAAGTATGGGAAAGCGGAGCAGTTCCTCTATTCGTTGTTCTCGCAGTTTGGGGTGAAGCAGACATTCTCATTTTTTGAAAAGAACAACCTCCCTCTTGTGGTGGAGGAGTTCAAGCGCGCATTTCCAAAATCGCAGAAGGCGGAAGATGTGGAGCGTGTCCTTGAGGCGTATGTAAAAAAGAATGGGGTTGATATTCGCACGAATTCACCGGTCACTCGGGTGTTTGCGGAAAACGGACGCATCACCGCGGTGCAGTGCGAGGGGGAGCGATATTCAGCACACGAATATATAGTTGCGACGGGTGGAACCTCTCACCCCGAAACAGGATCGACCGGCGAAGGGTTCAAGTGGCTTGAACAGTTAGGACATAGCGTTATAAAACCCACACCGTCAGTGGTGCCTCTTGCGGTGAAAGAACAGTGGGCGAAGAGCCTTTCAGGCACATCGCTCTCCTCAATGAAGATAACATTCTATCTCGATGCAAAAAAAGAATTCAGTCTCTCGGGAAAGATTCTCTTCACGCACTTCGGCGTCTCGGGACCGCTTATCTTAAACAGCGCGCATAAAGTCGCGGATCTCCTGCACGGGGGAATGGTAACCGCGACGATTGACGCATATCCCAAGAAAGACTTAGGAACGCTGGAGAAGGAAATCATCGGCATATTCGATGCCAATAAGAATAAGACACTCAAAAATATCATAAAGGAACTCTCACCTCAGGGAATACACAAAGGCATCGCGCTCTTATTCGAAGAACAATTCGATACCGCGACGAAGGTCCACTCCGTTACCAAGGAGGACCGAAAGCGCATCGTGCGACTTTTGAAAGCGCTTCCGCTCACCATCCTAGGATTGATGGGATTGGATAGGGCGGTGGTTTCGGATGGTGGCGTGCCGCTCACCGAGATTGATATGCGAACGATGCGTTCAAAAAAAATCACCAATCTTTTTTTGACTGGCGACCTTCTCAATGTGAATCGCCCCTCGGGTGGATACTCGCTTCAGCTTTGCTGGTCCACGGGGTATGTGGCCGGCTCGAATGCGAAGCGGAATTAATATTCCCGCATCAACTTGTTGGAGAAATAGATGAGTGCGAAGGACATGAGGACAACTATATATTCAAGCAACGAGTAGGCGACTGTTGCGAGTTCGGGCTGGATGAGATGGAACTGGTCCGCGAGCACCTGAAGGATATTGAGAATACCCACGAGGATTCCCAGTTTGGCAGCCGACTTCGGATGTTTGTAAATGAGGGGAATCACCGCAAGTTCGGAGACGGCAATGATGAGAAAGAACATAAGCCAGAGCGGCGATACATCGGATTGGGGCCTCGTTTCGAAGCCTATCGGCGCGGGGAATTCCAGCGCGGTAAGAAGTAAAATGGCGATAATGGTTGAAGTGACCAGCCTTTTTGAGGTTTTTATGCGTTCCATTTATTTATTATATACTCCCCAATCGCAAACCATTTTCTTTTCTGGTACTATTGAAACGTAACTATGATATCAGTACATAATCTTGTAAAAAAATTCGGCGATTTTACCGCAGTGGACGGCGTTTCCTTTGAGGTGAAGGATGGAGAGATATTCGCGTTTCTCGGTCCGAATGGCGCGGGTAAGTCAACGACGATAAAAATGCTCACCACGCTTCTGCGCCCAACTTCGGGCACTATCATATTGAACGGAGGCGACCCTGTGGCGAATCCCGATGCCGCACGCCGTTCCTTTGGTATCGTGTTTCAGGACCCGAGTTTGGATGATGACCTTACCGCAATGGAGAATATGGAATTGCACGGCATCCTGTATGACGTGCCCTCAAAGCTTTTGAAGGAGCGCAGCAAGGAGCTTATGCAGTTCGTTGAATTGTGGGACAGGAAGGATAGTTTGGTGAAGGAATTTTCCGGCGGTATGAAGCGAAGGCTTGAGATCGCGCGCGGACTTCTGCACCACCCAAAGATAATCTTCCTCGATGAACCGACACTCGGACTCGACCCGCAGACACGAAACAGCATGTGGGAATATTTGAAGAAATTGAACAAGGAAGAGAAGACGACGATATTTTTCACCACCCATTATATGGAGGAGGCGGAGCGTGTGGCGGAACGAATCGCAATCGTCGACCACGGGAAGATAATCGCGACAGGTACTTCTGAGTCCTTGAAGGAGCAGACAAAATCAGAGTCACTCGAAGACGCGTTCCTTTCGCTTACGGGAAAGATGATTCGCGACGAGGCGGCAACACCCGCGGATCAGATGAGAATGCGCCATCGCGTGTGGAGACGATAATAACATATGAAAAAGATATATATCCTTTGGCTGCGACAAATTAAAAAGTATCTCCGTTCGAAATCACGTATCGTGGGTTCATTGGCACAGCCGTTGCTGTTCTTGCTCGCCTTGGGCTACGGATTCGGTTCGGTATTTCAAAAGGCGGGTGAGGGAAACTACATAGAATTTTTGGCTCCCGGGGTCATCGGTATGAGCATCATCTTCACCGCGGTGTTCTCCGGCATAGAGATAATCTGGGACAGGCAATTCGGATTTTTGAAGGAGATGATGGTGGCGCCCATTTCAAGGCTCAACATCATGATAGGGAGGACACTTGGCGGAGCAACGGTAGCTACCGCGCAAGGGCTTCTCGTGCTCATCATCTCGCTCTTCTTCGGATTTCATTTGAGCAGCGTGGGAGCGATCATACCCGCGGTAGGTATTATGTTCTTGATTGCACTCCTCTTTACCGCGCTTGGCACGATGATAGCTTCTCTCCTCGATGATATGCAGGGATTTCAGCTCATCATCAACTTCCTCGTGATGCCCGCGTTCTTTCTTTCGGGCGCATTGTTTCCTCTCAAAGGATTACCAAAAGCACTTGCCTTCGTGGCGACCATCGATCCGCTCTCATATGGTATTGACGCGCTGAGGTTCCTCCTCATTGGTGAAGTTCATTACGGACTGGTAAGGGATGTCACGATGCTCGCAATATTTACGTCGGTCTTTCTCCTGCTCGGAAGCTACTTTTTCAAGAAAGTGGAGGTATAAGAGAGGTATGTCGACCGCCGGCGCCTGCCGGCGGTTTTGATATTACTCGCGGTCCTGTGATATCCTTAGCAGGAATTATTTTTACCAATGAAGATACTATTCCTTAACGCTTGGTTCGGTACGAAAGCAGACGCACTCTACGATTTTATTCTTGAACATGAGTCCACTACGGACGTGTTTTGTTTTTCCGAGATATCAAATGAAGCGCTTGCGGAAAAGACCGATGGTTCGTCGGAAACGGGCGTACCCAACCTGTTTACGGAGCTTATGAAGAGGCTTGGTGATTTTGAAGGGAGATTTGACCAATCGGGCGAATTGGAATGTGGCGGAACGAAGAAGAACCCCATCGGCCTCGCGTTATTCGTGCGAAAGAGCGTTGATGCCGATATGTGGGGCAGCGTAGTGGTGAATGAGAATGCGTTCGATGACGACCCGGACGGATTCGAACGAATCATGCAGCATGTGCGCGTGAAAATCGGAGACAGATACGCGTGGGTGAACAATATGCACGGCCTCGCGCTTCCCGGTTCAAAATTGGATACGCCGAATAGAATAAGGCAATCGCAGAGCATTTTGGCGGAGATGGAGAAGCAGGAGGGGGAGAGGATTCTTGGAGGAGATTTCAATTTGGAATTGAATACGGAAAGCGTCCTTATGTTTGAAAAGAATGGGTACAGGAATTTGATTCGGGAATATAATATTGGAACCACGAGAAGTGACCTGAATAGGGCGAAGTATCCCAAGGAGAGCTGGCAGTTCTATGCGGATTATGTATTCGTTTCAAATGATGTGAAGGTGACAAAATTTGAGGTGCCTAATCTGAATGTGTCTGACCACCTTCCCCTTATTTTAGAAATCGAATAAATACCAAAAAACGGCTTACACGCCGTTTTTTAGTTTTGTGCCCGGGGCCGGGATCGAACCGGCAAGAGCTTACGCTCACGACATTTTAAGTGTCGCTTGTTTACCAATTTCAACACCCGGGCTTTTTAAGTTGTCTTCCGCGATGAGTCGGTTTCAGGCTATGGCAGTTTGGACAAAGAACTCTCAAATTCTCCAATCTGTTATCGCTATGATTCCCGTTGATATGATCTAGCTCAAGAGGTAGGTACCCATCAGGGGTTTTCTTCGCCCATCCGCACTCCTCACAATACTGTTTTTTTATGCCCTCTGCAAATAGTCGTTTCTTTAATTTAAAACTTTGATAAGAGCTATTTTTTACCAGTATTGTAGCAAGGGAGATTCTTGGTTTTCCAAGACCGCGCAAGCCCTTATTCCATACCTTTCCTACGAAGTGATCTGTTTTCAATCCGTACTCTTTTGCATACTTTTTGATTTGTGTGTAATTTCCTCCCGCCTCCACCAAATGTAATTTAGCGAGAACTTGGCGATAACTCGTTGAGGATTGTACCGCACTCTTCAGTTGTTCAGCGGTCCATCTACGACCCATAAAATAATGGTATCACAAATGGAATACGCAAAAATTCTTTTTTCTTACGTGTTTTCCACTGTTCGATTCCCGCCCGATGAAATAAAAACCCCGAAATTATTTTCGAGGCGTTCGTCTTTGGAGGCGCCGGCGGGAATCGAACCCACGTATAGAGGTTTTGCAGACCTCTGCCTTACCACTTGGCTACGGCGCCAATGCACTCCTAATTATGAAGTCGCGCGCTCCTCGGAGTCTTCCGATGATTTCTGCGCTTCCGGTTCCTCAATTTTGAATTCCAAGAATGGCACCGGTTTGATATTCAATTTTCTGATGAGCTGATGATGAAGGTCTGCGGCGTGGCGCGTGAGATACCCATACACACCCGGCCCTTTCTCATAGGGAAGGATACCAATTTTCACCACTGCGTGCAATAATTTTTCATCAACCTCCACATCCAAAATGGTCACAAGGGCGCCCTCGAAATCCATATCTCGCGCGAATATCTTTCCAAGTTCCTCCTGAATGAGTGTCGATGCTTTTAGATTGCGAAAAGGTTTCATACGATAATTGAATTACGCAAATATAAGTTTGTTGCCGATGCGAATCGGCTCATCGCTTTCCACGAGCATTCCCACCTCCACATCCGTGGGAGCCTCGGCAATGTCTTTGCGCTCTGATTGCAAATTGATGATACGGCCCTTACCGATCATTCGCGTGTCATGCCATATCTCAAATGACTCGTTGTTTCTGATGGGACCAAGTACTACGCGTCCGCCGACCACACGCTCCTTTCCTTTCGGCTGTCCAAAAACGCCCAAGACCTCAAGGGTGCGGTATTCTTTTGTAGCGAATTTTTCCGCATACTCCTTCATCTGCTTTTCAAGTTCGTAGATGATGGGCGAGCTCAATGTGTTTATCTTCTTCACGAGAATCATATTTTCGGCCGCGCGGTCCATCTTCGTATGAAATCCTACAATGATGGCTCTCATGCTTTCGGCATCCTTCACATCGCTCTCGGTGATGGGACCCACACTCGTTTTCACGATGGAAAGCGGAAGGGTTTCCATAAGGTGGTGCGTTACTTCAATGAGCACTTCAAGTGAGCCTGCCTCGTCCGCCTTAAGGAAAACGGGGAGATGTTTTTCTTTCGCGATGTCGGCTGATGCCTTCTTCGCCACCATCGGTTTTGTCTTTTCGAGCTGCTCGAGTGAGGAGCGCAATGTCTTTTCATCTTTGTGCGCGCAGAACATCTCTCCTATCTGCGGCGCGGATTCAAAACCGATGATTGCTGCGGGGGCGCTGGGATTCAATTCCTTTGCTGCTTTTCCCATAAAATCTTCGAGCATGCGCACCTTTCCCTTTGCGCTGTGCGTTGCGATGGATGAGCCTTGCAGAAGCGTGCCGTCTTTCACAATGACGCCCGCCACGATACCGCGCTTCGGGTCCATCTTCACCGAGGTGACGACGCCTGACGCAACATCCGCGCCAACGCAGTGAATATCCTCGAGTTCCGAGGAGAGCAAGATAAGGTCTAAAAGGTCGTTTATACCTTCGCCGGTTTTCGCGGAAATGCCATGCCATGAGACATCGCCTCCACGTCCTTCCAAAAATACGCCGACCTGCATAAGATCATTTGCCACTTGGTCGATGTTCGCGCCCGGTTTGTCTATCTTGTTTATCGCAACGATGTAGGGGAGCTTCTCGTCCTGGATGTATTTGAGCGCATTCTTCGTCTGAGGCTTTACGCTGTCATCCGCCGCAACAACAAGGATGGCGAGGTCCGCGATCTTCGCCCCGCGTTCGCGCATCTTCGAGAATGCCTCGTGTCCCGGAGTATCGATGAATGTTATCTTCTTTCCGTTATGCGCGATTTCATACGCGCCAATGGACTGCGTGATGCCCCCCGCTTCTTTGCCCGCTACGTTTGTTTTCAAGATATAATCAAGAAGCGTGGTCTTTCCGTGATCCACGTGTCCCATGATTACTACTATTGGTGGGCGTTGTTGTTTCATAGCTTGTAGCCCTAAGGAGGATCGAACTCCTATTTACGCCGTGAAAGGGCGTTGTCCTAGCCATTAGACGATGGGGCCAAATAACGTCTATAACATTACAGGTAAATGCTGATTTCTTCAAGCATGGAGATAAATCAAAAGAAAAGGGCGCCCGTGTGTGGGCGCCCAAATTGCTGAAAATATGGAGATATTTGTCAGATCGAAACGAGTCCAAAACCTTCAAGCGTCGCCTGCGCGATGCGTTGGCCGAGCTCCTCATTCTTGAAGCGACACACACTGATGTGTGGACCGCTTCCGAAGAGGCCACCACTGACCGAGAAGCCGTGCGCCGTACCATTCTTGATGGCCTCGAGCATCTCTTCCTTCGTCCAGCTATAAATCCCATTGGCAGGATTCCGCACCTCCTCGGCTTGACCGATGAGTTTGAAGAAGCCGGCCTCCTCTTTGAGGTCGGTGAACGAGAGTGGTTCATTATGGTAGTACTTCCAGATGTTGCCACGTTTCACGAGCTCAATCCACGACTCCTCGGCACTCGTTGTGCCGCCTCGTTCGAGGCTGATTTCGTAGAAGGGCCACGGCGAGCCATCGTTACGGCACTTGTACATGAAGCTGTAGTCGATGCGGCCGATGGTCATTTCCTGTCCGCTATATTCGTTGTCCGGAAAATGAACACGCACCCCGTCGCCCTCCCAGAACTTGGTTGGGGGCAGGTCGCCGAGGCGGACATGTTTGGTGCGAAGCACACCATTCTTATCGCGCATCGCAGCATCGCGGCGCTTCTCCTCGTTCTTGTCGACCATCTCGACTGACCAGTCGCCAGGAACGATGCGGCCATCCGGAAGCCAGATGGATACCGCGCCCTGTTGGTGATAGACGCCGGGCGGGTTCACGAGGACCGGCACGCGGGGTTCGTAGATCACGGCATCGTAGAAGCCGCAGACCACCCCTTTGGTTCCGTTGGGAACGTCCTTGTAGGTGTTCGTCCACGCGCGGCGCTCGTCATCGACCTTGAAGATGACCTCGTCGCCGATCTGTAAAAGCTCGGAAAGAGTCACGCTCCACCT
The DNA here is from genome assembly GCA_021812365.1 of bacterium. Classification (GTDB taxonomy): domain Bacteria; phylum Patescibacteriota; class Minisyncoccia; order UBA6257; family GWB1-50-10; genus CAIKKG01. The sequence continues at coordinate 766 of JAKANQ010000017.1, read as the reverse complement.
CCTTATTGATTTGAAAATGTGCGGTCATCAGTGGGCCACAACGGCTCAATGAATCAAGTATTTTTTAGCATAACTATAAACCCTTGTCAAGGTAAACGCCCATGTTTTCTCGGATGATCGCTCTGTTGATTACTCACCCTGCCCTTCCGCATCAAAAAAATGTAGAATATATGTGTGGAACCCAAAAAGAAAAAAACATCGGTTGAATGGAAGGCGCCGGAACACGAACATCTGGAGAAGGACCTCGGATGGTATTTCTTTGTGGGAATGGCCGCACTCGTTCTCGTCCTCATCGCGTTTTGGAAAAGCGATTTCTTCTTCGCGGTGTTTCTTATCCTTGCGACGGGACTATTGATGGTGTTCGGAAGCAAGGATCCCGAAGTATATGAATTCAGAGTTGATTCAAGGGGAGTTTCAATAGGAAGAAAAGTGTATCACTATGAAACGCTGAGTGATTTTTCAATAAGGATGCGAGCGGGAATTCCGCGCGAGATAGTGATTCGAAAGAAGTCCTCGATGAATCCTTTTATGCATCTTCCCGCGGAGCGGCATATCATCGCTAATGCAAGGGAGATATTGGAAATGAGACTTCCTGAGACGGAGTTCAATGAAACATTCGTGGATATCTTTGCTGACTTCTTGGGATTTTAGTTCGGTGGGGTTGAATAATTAGGCTTGGCGCGATATACTCACAGAGCTTAAAAAAGCCCTTGTCGTTCAATGGATAGGACGCAAGATTGCGGATCTTGTAATCGAGGTTCGACTC
>JAKANQ010000005.1:31549-45452 GCA_021812365.1 bacterium | reverse complement strand
GTTTTCATAGATTTCAAATTAAAAACGAATGTAAAACGTCCGACCTTTGCATTTATCCACTAAGGAAATTGCTGATAATGACACCAATTCCCTTCGCAAGTAGGAGTATAGCATACCCAAGAATCGCATACAATAATGCATTTCTCGCCTGTGTTATCTTATCCGGTTCTCCGCGAGATGAGATGAAGAGGTAGGCAGCCCAGATGACCACTGCGACCACAATAGGCGTCGCAAAAATTATAAGTCCATCAATTATCTTATTCATAAGGTCACCGATGGTTCCGATGCCGAGCGGATTTGGTAATTCCACGGACGTTCCCGTACCGCCGGCCGCCGCCGATGTCCCTCCGGTGCCAGTTCCCGTATCTACTGGCAATGTTTGTGCTCGCGCAACTCCGAATCCAAGGAGTGAGAGAACGAAGAGCGCGGAAAAAAGTTTTTTATTGAATGATGTGTTCATAGGTTGGGACGATTATTGGCAGGTTATCTTTGACCATGGCGGAGCGATGCCAGTCGGTGAGAGTGCCGCGAGGACCGTATTTACGATGGTCCACGCGGAAACCGCAATCACAATTCCTATAAGCGCGCTCGTCATTATTTGCTTTGCATCACTTATATTTTTCGGATCACCGCCCGCAATCATCAGTTTAATGCCTCCCCACGCAATTCTTATGGTGCCGAGCATCATCGAGAATTCAAAGAGAAAAGTGATGATATTGCGTCCGACTATCATCGCATCGCACAAACTGCAGGGTCCTGTGGGTCCCCCATCGGGACCGATGGGCGCTGAACCGCCGCAGGTTGCACCCTGCCAAATATTTATTGCTTGTACTCTAGATGTTGGTATAAATAATGCGATTAATATAAGAAAAACAAGGGGTAGCAGAATGGGATATTTCATTAGTTCAATTATAGCAAAAAACCGCCATAAAAGGCGGTTTAGCTCCAAACTCACTTTTGGTTTTTACTATTTTGAAAGCCTTGTGTGTAAGCTTCATTCAATTCACTATCAAAACGTTGCCCAACAAGGAATGAAAATGCATTTGTTGGCGGTATATACATGGAACCATTTGCCGCATCCTTCTCGCCATCATTGTGAGCTTCCTGAAGCTCTTCAGCCCTTGTTTTAGCCATAACCCCTCCTTAGCAATATGCTTCGATCAGCATAAAACAATCTACACCAAAAGGCAATTATAAGCTTTTTTGTTGAAATACGGTATTTACCTCGCTCGCCCCCTGCTGGAGAGAGTCGTAGACGCTTAATTTCTTTGAGACTACATTGTCTATCATTCGCGAGAATATTTGAGTTACGGCCCTATCGTCGGGTTTTGGCCATGAGCGCGCAAAAAGTATCTGTTTCGAGAACACGTTCATTATGGGGTCGTTCACGTTTCTATCCACGAGTGAGAGAAGTGCGGGCGGTTGTTTCGTGGCATCAAGATATGATGCGGCTGCAACGGGATTCGTGGTGATTCCCAAGATAAGTCGTTTTGCGGCATCGTTCTGTTTTGTTTGAATGGAGACCGCAAGGCCGTAATAGAAGGGGTGGGTTGATGCCTTCACCGCGGAGCTTGGCTGTGGTAATGGAGCTACGCCGAAGTTGAGGAATGAGTTTTTTGATTTTATATCATTTACGTCACTCAGGTATCCGAAGGTCATCGCAACCTTTTCCTGACTGAATGCGTCAATTGAATATGGCATTGAAGCGTTCCAGGTATATGAATTCGTATCAGGATTTGCGAATTGAGTATAGAACGCAAGCGCGTTCCTTCCTTCTTCGGAAGAAAAGGTTGCATTTGAGAAGTCGGAGCTTACCATCTTCGTTCCTGTTTGTATCATAAGCGCGCTCAAAAGGTCCGCGGCATTCTTCGTGTTTGCTTCGGAGCCCCCTATAGTGCTTGCGGCCACGGTGATATCACCCGTCTTTTTATCCTTTTTCACGAGATTTGGAACTTCCGCCTTGAAGTCATCCCATGTTGCGGGCGGCACGGGAATTCCCGCCGCGCTCAGCATATCCTTGTTGTAGATGAGAGCGAGTGTGTCGATTGAAAGTGGAAGCGCGTAGACCTGGCCATTTTGCACAAACGTTTCCTCAACGGTCTGAGGGAAGAGTTGTTCAAGCTGCGAAAGAGGCATTGCGGTCGTTGAGAATGGGATTATCTTGTTCGCAAAACGAGGGAAGCTCTCATTCGCGACCATGAAAATATCAGGGCTCTTACCCGACGCGAACGCCTCAAGGAGCGCTGATTCATAGGTATCAAGCGAATCAAATCCGCGATATTTTACCGATATGTTCGGATATGAGTTTTTGAATTCCGCGAGCGCGCCGTCAAATTGTCCATTATCGCGTCCGACGCCCCACATAGTGAGCGTTGCTTGCACCGCGGTCGGCTCCTGCTTGCGAAAACCGGGAATGACACCCACGAGCATAAGAAAGAATATGAGCACAAAGAAAATACCGATACCGATAATGATAAGTTGATTTCTGGTCATTGTTGTTATTATAGCAACATATGGAATCATTGGTAATAAAAAACCCGCTCATGAGCGAACGGATTTTTTATTACATCCTATAAGCAGACGATACCCATCAGCGAATCCCCCTTATCAAGATTCATTATCTTCACTCCTTGAGTGGCGCGTCCCGCAACGCGAATATCCGAAAGTTTTGTGCGAAGCGCCTGTCCTTTTGAAGAGAACGCGAGCACCTCCTCCACATCATCGGAGATTATCTTCGCTGCAATCACGCTTCCGGTCTTATCGGTTATCTTTGCGGTCTTAATACCGCCTCCTCCGCGTTTTTGCGTTTTATAATCGGTGAGCGGAGTTTGTTTTGCAAATCCGTGCGCCATCACGACGAGGAATTGCGTATCATTCTTTGTTCCTTTCGGAATGATGTCGAAGCCCGCTACGACATCTCCTTTCTTGAGGCGTACCGCTTTGGTGCCTGCCGCGGTCCTTCCCATTGCCCGAACTTCCTTTTCTTTGAAACGAATGGATTGTCCGTTCGAAGTGACGAGAATTATCTCATCCTCGCCGGACGAGAATGCCGCCCACTGGAGCGAATCGTCGCCTTTCAGTTTGAGCGCAATGATGCCGCTGCGGCGCACGTTCGCGAAATCCGCGATCGGCGTCTTTTTAATAACGCCGCCACCCGTTGCCATTACGAGGAACTTCAGTGATGAGTCTTTCTGTTTTGCGGTCTCATCGGAATAGCTCACGATGGAGATTATCTTCTCCGCGGGAGGAATGGTAAGGAAGTTATGTACGGATTTTCCCTTTGCGGTGCGCGCGGCCACGGGAATCTCGTACGCTTTGGTCTGGAAGACGCGGCCATGGTCGGTGAAGAAAAGGATATTGTCATGCGTATTTGCCGAAATGATCTGGCTTATCAAGTCCTCTTCTTTAAGTTCTGAACCAATGAGCCCCTTGCCTCCGCGCTTCTGCGCTTTGAAGATGCCGGGAGCCATGCGCTTGATGTAGCCATCCTGACTCATGGTGATGATGACCTCCTCTTGGGGTACCAAGTCTTCCTCGCGGAACTCTTTGAGGCCTGATGCGATGACACGTGTGCGTCTCGGACTCGAATAGGTGCCTTTAAGTTCTTCAAGTTCACCCTGAATTATCTCAAGCATGCGTTTTTCCGATTTTAATATTGCTTGGCATTCCGCGATGAATTTCTTCTTTTCCTTCAATTCGTCCTCAAGTTTGATGCGCTCAAGCGCGGCGAGCGCCTGCAACCTCATTTCGAGAATCGCATTCGCTTGGATCTCGGAGAGCTTGAAGTTCTTCATCAAGTTCGCGCGCGCCTCATCCTTATCCTTCGATTTCTTAATGGTTGCGATTATCTTGTCAATGACATCAAGCGCGGTCACAAGACCTATCAAAATATGCGCGCGTTCTTCCGCTTTTTTGAGATCGAATTCGGTTCGGCGGCGCACCATTATCTTTCTGTGCGCGAGGTATTCGCCGAGCACTTCTTTCAACGAAAGCACCTGCGGCTGAATGCCGTTTACGAGTGCGAGCATATTAAAATGGAAATTCTTCTGAAGTTCTGTGTATTCGAAAAGCTGGTTCAATACCTTCTGGGGAGCCGCGTCATTCTTGAGGTCGATGACGACACGAACCTTATCTTCGCGGTCCGATTCATCGCGGAGGTCGCGAATGCCCTCTATCTTCTTTTCCTGCGCGAGTTCGGCGATCTTCGTGATGAGGTCTGATTTGTTCACCTGATACGGAATCTCGGACACGATTATCTGGAAGCTTCCCGCTTTTTTCTCCTCTATCTCCGCAACGGCGCGCATAGTGATTGCTCCGCGTCCCGTGGAGTATGCTTCCTCGATTCCTCGCTTGTCATAGATGATTCCGCCAGTCGGAAAATCAGGGCCTGGAATGAATTGCAAAAGTTCGCGCGTCGAAGCATCGGGATTTTTGGAGAGATATATCGTGGCATCCACCACCTCCATCAAATTGTGAGGAGGAATCGACGTTGCCATACCAACCGCAATTCCCACCGTTCCATTGAGGAGGAGGTGCGGAAGTTTCGCGGGGAAGTACGCGGGTTCAATGCGAGAGCTGTCATAGTTCGGATTCCAGTCAACCGTTTCCTTTTCAATATCAACTAAAAGTTCCGCCGCGATTTTGGTGAGGCGGGCTTCCGTGTAACGCATTGCTGCGGGCGCATCACCGTCAATTGAACCCCAGTTTCCTTGTCCATCCACCAATGGATAACGAAGAGAGAAGTCCTGAGCCATGCGCGCCATCGCATCGTATACCGCCGAATCACCGTGCGGATGGTATTTGCCAAGCACCTCGCCGACCACGTTTGCCGATTTTCTGAATTTCGCGGAATGCAAAAGACCCGTATCCCACATCGCCCAAAGGATGCGGCGTTGCACGGGCTTCAATCCATCGCGGACGTCGGGGAGCGCGCGCGACACAATAACTGACATCGCGTAGTCGAGATAGCAATTTTTGAGTTCGTCGGTGATTTCGCGAGGTTCTATTCCCCGCGTTACGGCCTCCTCCTTAGGTTGTTCTTCATTCTTTTTTTTCATCGGTCTGATAAATGATATTCGTTATTATTCTGGAAGTTTTGTGGGGGGAATCGCTTCAAGCGATGTATTCGGTTCGAACTTCACCGTGTTTGGAGTTATTGATGTCTCATTCTTCTTTGAGGCAAACGCTCCTATCTTTGAAAACTGCTGTATCGCATCCTCCTTTATCGTCTCAATCTGTTTACCCGCTCCGCTTCCTAAGACCTTCAATCCTCGTGCGAGTATTCCAAAAAATGAACTGTCGGGTTCGGCGGGCGCGGTTCCAACCGAGGAGCTTGAAATGCTTGTATCCCCTCCCGTCACATTCCCCGCGTCTCCTGTTTTTGTGAGTGCGGGGAGCGTGAGATTAAGATACACAACCCAGAGCAATATCACAACGACCATACTGAGTCCGGATGCAATCGCGACAAAGCGGCGCTTTGTTCTTTCATCCGCATTTTTCAACCCTTCAAAATAGTTAGAAAGACGATTCATCTAAATAAGATTTCTTATCTAACCCAATACGCGCACCTTCATCGCTTTTTCTATAATATCCTTTTTTTTGATGACCAGCTTTTCTTCGGGTTTTACGTCAGTCTGATCAAGTTCTTTTAAGAACGGCTTCACATCTTTATAGAGTGAAGGAATGATGATGCCGGGTTCCATCTGGCGGATAAGTTTTGCCGCCGCATTCAATGCGAGGAGTGGAGCGCCATGCGCGGGGGTAATGACGATGTCCGCATCGGAAAGTTCCGAAACTATCTCGGGATTTATAGGTTCCGTAAGGTAGCCAAGAATAACTATCGATATCTCATCGAAAAGAATCTTATATACGGTGTGCGTTCTCTTTTCTTTTTCGCTATATCCCGCTGCCCATCCGCGAATGCGTATTCCCTTTACCTCATACTCTCCTTGATTTTCTATCCAAATAGGCTGTGCTTCCCCCTCCTCGGGAGCTTCGGTGAGCGGGGGTTTTATCGTATTGATGATGACTTGAGTTCCTCGATACGAGCGCTGATTGTCGGGATCGATAAGGATGGCAAGTTCGCCTGATTGTATCTTAAAATAGTTTCCGCCTTGATAGGTGATAATCATAACCGGTTTCATTGTACTGCAAAAAATGCCCGATTTCAATTGCATAAGAGAATCCCCGCCACAATGACGGGGATTTTAGAGCATGAATATCTCAATACGAGAGCCATTCACTGATTCAAGGAAGAATGTGGCGCCATCGTCCTCTTCCGCGTCGAAGAACACGAAAAGCGTGATTCCGATGCTTATCGCGCGTTTCTCGGTGATGACGTTCGCCATCGGCGATTCTTTGAATCTTTCGAATATGTATTGTGGAAGCGCGAACTCAAGTTTATAAGGAATTTTGATTCCGCTGCAGCAAAGGACCTTCTGTTCATGGATAGCGGGTTCATTTCCCTGCGGCATATGCATCACGGAAAGAGGGATCTCTCGCCCATCCACATCAATTAAGAGGAGTTTTCCGCCGGACCACTCTTCCTTGGATAAGAAAAGGAACATCTCCATTCCTTTAAGTACCAATTCATCCATGGTCAGGTTTCTTTTAACATACAGCTTAAACGCCTGATCGAATTCGTACCTGCTCACGTTATAGTGAAAATAGCGATAATATTCCTCCATTTCACACCTCCTAAGGGCGGTGCTTTTGTGTGTAGAGCTATGCTCGTTATGGCATAAAAGCATTTAAAAAACAAGCATTCTTCGCGCACATCTGTTTGCATGAGAAACGCCCTCAATAATATTGACTAATAATAGAGAAACGCTTATTCTATGAGCACTATGAATATCGTAAAAAACGGAATGCTAATACTTACTCAGCTCGCGAAGACAAGTCCTCAGATCTTTTCTTCGCTCAAAGTTGGTGATTTAGTCGATGGCACCGTTATTGAGAAAGGGTCGCGAGCGCTCCTCGTTGATCTTGGCCGCCACGGAACCGGAGTGGTCTATCGCGGCGAATTGCAGAACGCGCGCGAGCTCGTAAAGAGTTTGGAGATCGGTAGTGCCATTCATGCGAAGATAATCGAAATCGATAACGACGAAGGATTTGTCGAACTCTCACTTTCGGAAGCGGGAAAACAGAAAGCGTGGGGCGAGGTTGATGATATTCGCGGCAAAGATGAGGCCTTCACCGTGAAGATCACGGGATTCAATAAAGGGGGGCTTATTGCAAGCGTAAAAGGCATTCCCGCGTTCCTTCCGGTGTCGCAGCTCGCAGGAGAGCACTATCCGAAAGTTGCGTCAGGAGAGAGGGCTGAGATCGGCAGCGCGTTGCAGAAGCTTGTGGGTTCAGAACTTTTGGTAAAAGTTATTGACGCAAATCCGAGGGCGGGCAAGCTCATCATCTCAGAGAAAGAAGCGACTGAAATTTCTTCTCGCGAACTTGTGAAGAATTACACCGTGGGACAGATCGTTGATGGCGTGGTTTCGGGCGTCGCGGATTTCGGAGTATTTGTGAAATTCGTTGACAATCCGTCGGTAGAGGGGTTAATCCATGTTTCCGAGTTGGATTATCGCATTGTTGAAAATCCGAAGGATGTGGTGAAAGTGGATGACGTGATAAAGGCGAAGATAGTCGATATCAAGGACGGAAAGATCTCACTCTCATTGAAAGCATTGAAAACAGATCCGTGGTTGGTGGTGGCGAATAAATATGCCGAGGGTCAGGAAGTCTCAGGAAAGGTATATATGTTCAATCCGTTTGGCGCGATTATCAATTTGGATGATACCTACCAAGGATATGTGCACGTGACCGAATTCGGTGGCGCAGAGGAAATGAAAAAGCATCTCGCTATTGGAAAGGAATATTCGTTCGTTGTTGAAAATGTAAAACCGCAGGAACGAAAGATAGCGCTCAAGCTGAAAAAATAAATTGGAAAAAAATACTCCCTCGCCATCGGCGAGGGAGTTTTTGATTTTGCGCGGGTCAGACGACCCGCTTTTGTCCCGGCGTCTCACGGGAGCGTATCCAGTTCCAGAAGAGCTTCGGGAATGGTGGTTCGTATGAGGTGAGAAAGACGACGAGCATCGCGAAGGCGACGCCCGCGCCACATGCATACGGGAGCATGGGGTCGAGTCCGTACAGCGCGATGAGCGCGAGGGGCACGAACGAGAGGCCGAACACGAACCCATAGATGAGGATTGTGGCAGCCGAAAGGCCAAACATCCCGCCGATGGCGAACGTGTTGTGAACGAGCGCATCAGAGATGAATCCACTGATGAGGAAGGCGATGAGCGCGAAGACGACGCCGAAGAAAGAGAAGAACTTTCCCCAGTTGATCGTGCCATCGAGGTTCGTGATGGGATTTTTTTCGGACTGCATGATCGCTCCTTAAGTTCGCGCGACGGTCGCGTCACGCATAGTTATTGATTGAATTGAGTGCAGAAAAAATCTTTTACTACCGTACCGATCTTTACACTCACCGCCCCACACAGGGCCACGACAATGATTGCACATATCATTATATTGAGCGGCATTCCTTTAAAGAAGCTGCACAATGCGAGAGTGGTGAGTTCTGTGAACAGCAATGCTGAAAAATAGATGACGCACAGCCGTGCGGATTTTTTATATGAGAGTCCGCAAAATAGGCCAAGGAAGATTGTCGCGATGAAACAGAAATCAAGAGTGTCTCCTAAGTTGATCTTTGCGTTTGTGGCGCACAGATTCATAATGACGGCAATCCACGAGGCCGTTACAAAACCGGCTACGAGTACGAAAGGGTCCACGCGATTCAGGTGCTGCATGAGTCTTTTGAGCATGGTTGCTCCCGATTCTCACTGCGCTACGAACCGAATTGGAATTGGTAAAGAACAAGCAAATTGTATCACGTATACGATGATTTGTCAATAAACGTAATAAAAACCCCCGCGAGTGCGGGGGGGGGGTAATTTGAGGCTACAGTTTTTTTCCATCGAGTTTTTCCCGATAATACATGCAGCGCAACCCATACCCCAGGGAAACACCCAGCATGATGCCGAGCGCAAAACAGAACCCGAACCAGAAGCCGAGCGTCGATGCAAGGCTGAGGCCGAGCCCGAGACAGAAGGCAATGAGTCCTCCCACAATCGCGGTGTGGAGCGTGACCGCGCCGAGAACGAGACCGCTCATGATACCAAGAAGCAACGCGAGAAGCAGAAGCCCGATCTCGCTGAAGTTGGGGATGAGGCGGCAGGCGAATCCGCCCGCAATACCGAACATGAGGCCGATGAAGGCGCCGAATACGAACCATATCTGCGACGAAGTTTCCTCACGTTTTTCAAAAAGCTCACCTTGCTGGCCCATGGGCCCTCCTTCGAGGAAGCTGTTTTGGTAGAAAAAGCACTTTTTAAAGAGCACTCATAATGTAGCGCTTTTCTTGCAAAAAGCAATCGGTTTAGCTATGGTGTGTCTTCCCTCCTTATATAGAGTATGTTTCGCGTGAAACAACCTGTAACTGGCGGAAGTTCCATTAAGTAATGTATAGTAAATGAGTAAAAATAATTTATGAAATCCCGTTAGAATTTTACAAGCATATCTAACGGAAATCATCAATAAATAAAAAGTCTTAGTTTAGAAAATAATAAAAATATAAAAATTTTAACGGGATGAAATCATTAGGAAAAAATATCATCTGGGTGGTCTTATCGCTTACAGTGACGGCAATGCTTTTTGCGACGCTTTTGAGTTTTGATACAAAAGCGCCCATGGTACTTAGCCTTGATCAGGTCGCAAACAAGATAATTTCCGGCGAGGTGAAGGATATGACGGTGAATGGAAACGACATATCACTCACGCTCAAGACATCGGAAAAGGCCATCTCTCACAAGGAGAACGAGCTTGGTATCTCGGAAACGCTCAAGAACTACGGCGTAACCCCCGATGAACTCCAAAAAATAGATTTTAAAGTCGAAGAGGATAGCGGTTCAAAATATTGGATGGGAATACTTCTTCCCGTTCTTCTCCCCGCGCTTTTGATGCTTGTACTCTTCTGGTGGATATTCCGTCAGGCAAAGTCCGGTGCGGGACAGGCATTCTCATTTGGAAAAGTGAATGCGCGTCTCTTCTCTCCATCGAAGGATAAGGTCTCATTCAAAGATGTCGCGGGCCTGAAGGAGGCGAAGGAAGAACTTTTGGAAATAGTTGAATTTTTGAAGAATTCGAAGAAATTTACCGCCATCGGCGCGAAGATTCCGCGCGGCGTCCTTCTTATGGGTTCTCCGGGTACGGGAAAGACAATGCTTGCGCGCGCGGTCGCGGGAGAGGCAGGTGTCCCCTTCTTCCATATCTCCGCTTCGGAATTCGTTGAGATGTTCGTGGGTGTTGGCGCGTCACGCGTCCGTGATTTGTTTGAGATTGCGAAGAAGATGGCTCCTGCCATCATCTTCATCGATGAAATAGATGCGGTGGGCCGCGAGCGCGGAACGGGAATGGGCGGCGGACATGATGAGCGAGAACAAACGCTGAATCAGATTCTTGTGGAGATGGACGGATTCGAAAGAGACACGAGTGTCATTGTTATCGCAGCAACCAATCGTCCCGATGTGTTGGATCAGGCGTTATTGCGTCCGGGAAGATTTGACCGGCGCGTGGTGCTTGATATGCCGGACTTGAAAGATAGAGAGGAGATATTGAAGATTCATTCGCGCGGAAAGCCGCTCGATGAGAAAGTTGATATGCGCGTGGTGGCTACGCGCACGCCGGGATTCGCGGGTGCTGACCTTTCGAACCTCGTGAATGAAGCGGCGATACTCGCTGCGAGTAATAATCGCAAGACCATTTTGCAGGAAGATTTTTTGAATTCAATCGAGAAAGTGCTTCTCGGTCCCGCAAGGAGAAGTAGGGTCATCACCGCGAAAGAAAAGGAGATTACCGCGTATCATGAAGCGGGTCACGCACTTGTGGCTGCAGCGCTCAAAGACGCGGACCCCGTACACAAAGTTTCTATCGTGAGCCGCGGTATGGCGGGAGGATATACATTGAAGCTTCCGCTTGAGGAGAGTCACCTGCATACCAAGGCGCAGTTCATAGCGGATATGGCAGTCTCGTTCGGGGGATTTGCGGCAGAGCAAACCGTATTCAAAGATGTGACGACGGGTTCATCAAGTGATATTCAGAATGCGACCGATGTGGCAGAACGTCTTGTGACGCAGTATGGAATGAGCGAGAAGCTTGGTCCTCGCGCATTCGGAAAAACAGGAGGAACGTTCTTGGGTCACGATATCGCGACCGATAAGGATTATTCTGAATCGATAGGAACAGTCATCGATGACGAGATCAACGGATACATTCAGAGGGCTCACGCGACCGCAAAGACCATCGTGACGAAGAATCGCAAGGCATTGGATGCGATTGCCGCAGCTCTTGTCGAGAAGGAAACATTGGAGCAGGAAGAGTTCTACTCGCTCATTAAAAAGTTCGGATTCAAGATAGCGACACTCGAAGGATAATATTGATTATTTTGTATCTCTCGCGGTAGTATAAGTGAGCGCGAGAGATACGGTCCGTAGCTCAATGGCAGAGCAGGCGTCTTATACACGCCCGGTTGCAGGTTCGAGTCCTGCCGGACCGACACGAATTTTGTCCGAGCGAAGCGAGGTTACAAAATTCAGTGCCCCGCCATAGGCGGTGGCAGAATGATTAGAAGGTATTGAAGTTCTGGTACGAATGTGAGAAACTTGTTTGAAATTGGGCGCTTAGCTCAGCGGTAGAGCGACTCGTTTACACCGAGTAGGTCGGGGGTTCAACACCCTCAGCGCCCACAACAAAAACCACCGAAAGGTGGTTTTCTGTTTGGACGATTATTCAATTGCCCATTCGTTTAAAACGTCCCGTTGATAATAGAGCGAACGCATTCTACAAGCACCTCGGTTTTATTCTTGCTTGTGTAGAGAGTGGTAAGAAAAGAAAATTAAATATATAGCCTCCTTCTGCGTGAAAATCATCCCCTGCCATTCAACGGGGCCTTTTATTGACCCATTCCCCTCTTCGGGGTAATGTAAACAAACCATTTATATATGAAAGACAGAATTGTATTTGATATCGAAACAAAAAATTCGTTTGCGGATGTGGGCGGGCAGGACAATATCGCAAAGCTGGATATGTCCGTTACCTGCATCTACTCCTATAACGAAGACGCATACCACTGTTTTGATGAGTTTGAAACGGACAAGCTTGAGGCATATTTTAAGAACGCGTATCTTTTGATAGGGTTCGCGAGCAAGCGTTTTGACGTTCCCGTGCTTGAGAAATATTTCAAATCGAATATCGCGAAGATCGCGCACTACGATATTTTAGAAGAGATTGAAAAAAAATTCGGCCGCCGCGTGGGGCTCGGCATACTTGCGGAAGCAAATCTCGGCGAAGGAAAAAGCGCGCATGGCTTGCAGGCAATAGAATTCTATAAGAATGGCGAGATGCAAAAACTGAAAGATTATTGCGCGCAGGATGTGAAAGTGACGAAACGCATTTACGATCAGATAATGGAGAAAAAATATCTATATATTCCGGAACGCAATGTGACAGATATGAAGAAAGTGACTTTCGAAGATTATAAGGAGATTGCTCCCCCGCCCGAAGGACTTTTCTAAATATGAAAGGAAATAGTATATACTAACAGTAAGATAAGAAAAAAATATGAATCCAAAAAAGAATAGATTGCTCGTGATAGTCCTCGTATCAATTCTGGTGTTGGGACTCATGATGGCCTATGTGCCGCTCCTCTTCCTGAAATAAAGAATGTAAAAAATCTCCGCCCAAACCAAAGCGGAGATTTTTATTAATATTGACATATTGCACATTATATGACACTATGATACTAGTTCTTTAACGCGGGTCATTTGGACGTATGCGTCGTGTACGCGTCTGGAGCCCCCTATTTAGGAGAAAAGAAAATGGAACTCACATCACCTCACGGAGGACAGTTCTTGGGTGGTGGCGAAGGTGGAGGTAATCTCCTTGTTCGCCTCTTCAAGGACAAGCTCATCATGATTGATGAGATTCGCCATCCAGAAATGGAAGGCGAGACGCTCATGAATGAATCGGTTTTCATTCACATCGATCCACGTACTGACGAGTGGAGGGGTGTGCTGGATCACAGGCCGGCCAAGGGCATCGCCGTAGAAATTTATGGAGTGACTCGGTCGGCCAAAGATTTACAGATTTTCGGAGCGCTGAACCGCAGCTTGGACGAATTGTGTGTCGAGGAAAGCCAGATTGCGAAGTTCGTCCGTGTGAACGGAAACGAGTTCATGAAGAACTGCCGTTCCACTCTTTTCCTGGTGAAAATCAAGGAAGAGTATCGTGTCATCGAGGTTCGCTCATACGCGGGCTTAGACCGATATGTCCCCCATATGGTCGGAATGAGGTTCCACCATATCCTCAAGGCGTTCGATGGCGTTCGATGCAAGTACCAAATCGTCGTCCCCACTCCTTCTAAGAAGTAAATACATCAAAGCCCCCAACTGGGGGCTTTCATTTTTTAAAAAATACACAAAAGTGTTTCACGCGAAACATTTTTAAAAATGAGAATGTAGGTTTTATCGCATTATCAGGTTTTTCAGCTTTTCCTTGTTTTCCTTGTTTTTGAGTTAAAATGTTTCACATGAAACATTTTTGAGGAAAAAAATGCTAAATATTGAAAAAGTGTAGTATTCATCGCACTACCAGCTTGTCTACCAGGTTTAGTATTTTTTATATTGTGCGACACATCTCTAAAAACTCAATAACTGTATGACTATCAGCTTGTGCAGCGAGGAAAGAAAAGCGAAGCTTTTGTTTCCGAAGCAAACAATGCTGACAAGAGTCCCCTCGCCATCAGCTTGTGCAGCGAGGAAAGAAAAGCGAAGCTTTTGTTTCCGAAGCA
>JAKANQ010000005.1:0-31539 GCA_021812365.1 bacterium | reverse complement strand
ATCAGCTTGTGCAGCGAGGAAAGAAAAGCGAAGCTTTTGTTTCCGAAGCAAACAATGCTGACAAGAGTCCCCTCGCCATCAGCTTGTGCAGCGAGGAAAGAAAAGCGAAGCTTTTGTTTCCGAAGCAAACAATGCTGACAAGAGTCCCCTCGCCATCAGCTTGTGCAGCGAGGAAAGAAAAGCGAAGCTTTTGTTTCCGAAGCAAACAACGCTGACAAGAGTCCACTTGATTTAAATTGACCAAGAGAATCATCTCGTGTAGGCTAACCTCAGATTCTTTAAAAAGGAGGAAATATGATACGAACAAGGAAGTACCTCTTGAGTGGTGAAAGAAAGAAGCTTTGTAATAAACTTGCAGGTTTCACGTTTGCCGTCTCTCTTCTTGTCTTTGTTACCATCCGGGGTTTTGGCGTCCACGTGCCTTTCTATAGAGGTGCAGATCTTATTTTTTTGCCCCTCTTTGTGTTTATGGTGGCAGCCTCTCTTAGTAGCACCAATGCCATGAACAGTATTTGGGCCTCTATTTCATTTCCTATTGTCGCCATGACATTCATTGTGATGTCGGTGATTGGATCTCATCTTCCGACCCATGATTCGGTATTAGTCACGTTGGCACTCGGTGCCTTCATTGGCGCACTTTCTCAGGTTGTCATGTACGACGAGCTTCGGCGCGCGGATGGATTCTGTGCCGTGGTGAGGGCGGGACTTGGCTTCGGTTTTGGCCTCCGTGAGGGATTCATTTTCGGATTCATCATTTTCGGACTTTCCGCGGTGGGCTGCTTTCTTGGAATTCGTCTCGTGAGGTTCCTCGCAAGTCCATTTTCGAAATAAGCTCTTAATTCTCGAGTCATACAGATTTGCCCCCTACGTCTAGCGGGGGCTTTCTTTTGGGGAAAAAGTCAATTTTTACCCTTAAAATTTTACTTGAATTTTTGGCATGGGTCGCCTTTAATTAGTAGGAACCTATATACTCATGGCCCGAAAAAAATCTAAACCGAAAAACAAAGCAGTCGTAAAAGAAAGGGAAGAAAATAAAAAAGAGGGAAACGTGCGCGGCGAAAGACTAGATCTCCATCCCGATGTAAAAAAATATGTGATTGCGATCGCGCTCTCGGGGCTGGCACTCATTCTTTTGCTCGCAGGTTTTCATCAAGCGGGGCCTCTTGGTGAATCCGTGTTCAATGGACTGTTCACATTGTTCGGTTGGGGATACTATCTTCTTCCTATAGTTTCCGTCATTCTTGCGTTCTCATTCATCTCACCGGAAACAAAAAAATTTTTTGGCATCGCGCTCATCGGCGGCGCATTGTTCGTTCTTTCGGGATTGGGGCTTATGGATGTGCTTGTCGACGGAAGCGGTGGGGCTATCGGTGGACTCGTTGGGGCGCTCAAGCATCCGTTCGGAATTCCCGCGGCAATTATAATCACACTCACCATTTTAGTCGCGTCATTTTTAATCACGTTGAATCGTCCGCTCAAACTCTCTTGGTTCAAGCGCGACGAGGAAGAAGATGAAGAAGAAAAAGAAATTGAAGTGAAGCTTCCTGAGGTTCCGCGCGAAGAGCCGGTAAAGGATGAGATAAAAAAATCAGCGCGCGAGCAGAAGAAGACGGAACCGGAAGAGGTGGACGTTGATGGGTTCGACGTGCCAAAAGCGAGCGCGCAAAAAAGTATAAAGAATTATACGCCTCCGCCGCTCACGCTGTTAGCCTCATCCGTTGAGAAGCCGACCATCGGCGATTTGCGCGCGAACGCGAACGGCATCAAACGCACATTGGAAAGTTTCGGAATTCACGTGGAGATGGGGGAGATAAATGTAGGACCTTCAGTCACGCGGTATACATTGAAGCCTGCGGAGGGCGTGAAAATTTCCCGTATCACTACATTGAACCAAGACCTCGCGATGGCGCTTGCCGCGCATCCGATTCGCATCGAGGCCCCGATTCCTGGAAAATCATTGGTAGGTATTGAAGTGCCGAATAAGTCTGCGGCGGTAGTGCGATTGGGAAGTATGTTGCTCTACCCCGAATTTCAAAAATCGGAACCACTCGCGGTCGCGCTCGGGCGCGATGTAAACGGTGACCCCATATTTACGAACATTGCGAAGATGCCGCATATGTTGGTT
Organism: bacterium; assembly: GCA_021812365.1. GTDB lineage: Bacteria > Patescibacteriota > Minisyncoccia > UBA6257 > GWB1-50-10 > CAIKKG01. Next base: position 29,414 of record JAKANQ010000005.1, on the reverse strand, counting down.
GCGGGAGCGACGGGTTCGGGAAAATCAATCGCCTTGCATTCAATTCTCATCTCACTTCTCTATAAGAACTCTCCCGAGATGTTGAAGATGATAATGATAGACCCGAAGCGCGTGGAGCTCTCGGTCTATAACGATCTTCCTCATTTGATAGCGCCGGTGGTGACGGAAAACAAGAAGGCGATAGGCGCATTGCGCTGGGTCATTCAGGAAATGGATAGAAGGTATCAAGTGTTGCTTGAAGCGGGCTCAAGAGATATCAAGAGCTATAACAAGAGCGCGGAAGAAACAATGCCGTATATCTTGGTGGTCATTGATGAGCTTGCGGATCTTATGGCGACATATGGAAGAGAGGTTGAGGGATCCATCATTCGCTTGGCGCAGATGGCGCGCGCGACAGGTATACATATAATAGTATCGACGCAACGTCCGTCAGTTGAGGTCATTACGGGTCTTATCAAGGCAAACATCACCACGCGTGTCGCGTTGCAGGTGGCAAGTCAAATAGACTCGCGCACGATTCTTGACACCGCGGGTGCCGAGAAATTGCTTGGGCATGGCGATATGCTTTTTGTATCTGCGGAATCATCAAAGCCTCGCCGCATCCAGGGAGCGTTCATCACGGAGGATGAGATAAAAGCGGTCACAAAATTCATTCGCGATAATAATGAGCCAGCATACTCAAGCGCGCCAATCGATTCGGAACCTGAGGCAACGCATGTATTTGAAAGTTTTTCCAACGAGAGCGGGGATGATGATGAGCTTTTTGCCGAGGCGGTAGAGGTTGTGCGTGTTGCGAAGAAAGCGTCGGCATCGCTTCTCCAGAGAAGGCTAAAGGTTGGATATGCGCGCGCGTCGCGTCTTATAGATATGATGGAGGAGAAAGGTATGGTGGGTCCGGGTGATGGAGCGAAGCCGCGCGAGGTGTTGCTTGCGGATGATTCGGGTGACGGCGAATAACTTAACCAATATTATTACCATGGAAGAATTTTTAGAAACAAAAACGATGGCATCAATGATCGAAGCTGCCATGAAAGCGAAGAACATCACGATTGAAAAACTTTCGCAGCTTACCGGAATCTCGGAGCGATTCATTGAAGCTCTTGCGAAAGAGGGGGACGCAAAACTCCCCGCGGCTCCGTATGTGCGCGGATACCTCGCGAAGATAGCAAGTGTTTTGAATCTTGATGGAGATGTGCTATGGAGCGAGTACTCTCGCCAGTATGCGCGGTTGAAGGTGGTTCGAAAGACTTCAGTGAATGAAACTGAAAGGAAATTCAAAATAGTTGAGAAATTTGTAAGTCCGCGTTCGCTTATAATAGTGGGCGCACTCCTTGGTATTGGTCTCGTTGTCTGGTTTCGAGGTTCCGCGTTCATCGGACGTCCCACGCTTTCGCTTGAGCAGTTTGATGACAGCGCGCCAACCGCCACGTCGACCTTTGTCATCAAAGGGAAGATAGATCCGAAGAACCAACTTACGATAAACGACGAGGTGGTGTTTCCTGATGACACGGGAACATTCGAAAAGAACTTCATACTCACTCCCGGATTCAACACATTTCATTTCAAGGTGAAGGGGATTCTTGGTAAGGAACTCGATATCACAAAACAGGTATACTTAACTACATCAACCAAACGCAGCGAAAAGCAGATTGAAAAACCAGTCGAAACAACAACAACCACACAACAATAAATATGGCACCGGCAAAAAAAGGAAAGGAATCGGGTAACTCAAAGGATCTTGAATCATTGATGGAGTCGCTCCAGTCGCGATTCGGTGAGGGTGCGGTGATGAAGCTTGGCGAGCAGGCAAAAATGAAGGTGGAGGCTATCTCCACGGGCTCATTCTCGTTGGACCTCGCGCTTGGCGTTGGCGGATTCCCGAAAGGGCGCGTGATCGAAATTTTCGGTCCCGAGAGTTCAGGAAAGACGACGCTCGCATTACACGCGGTTTCCGAGGTGCAGAGCCGCGGAGGACGCGCGGCATTCATCGATGCCGAGCACGCGCTCGACCCCGAGTATGCGGCTCGCATCGGAGTGAAGACGAAAGAGCTCATCATCTCGCAGCCTGATAATGGAGAGGAAGCGCTCAATATCTTGGAAAGTTTGGTGCGTTCGAATATCATCGACATCGTGGTAGTGGATTCGGTCGCGGCACTCACGCCTCGCGCGGAGATCGAGGGAGAGATGGGCGCGCAACACATGGGACTCCAGGCTCGCTTGATGTCACAGGCGCTTCGTAAGCTCACCGCCATTGCGGCAAAATCGAACACCATTGTCATCTTCATCAACCAGACGCGTATGAAGATAGGACTTGTATTTGGAAATCCAGAAACGACGCCGGGAGGAATGGCACTCAAGTTCTATGCGTCGGTGCGTATTGATATTCGCCGCATCGCTCAGATCAAAAAAGGCGATGATGTGGTGGGTAATCGAACGAAGGCGAAGGTGGTGAAGAACAAGGTTGCCCCGCCGTTCAAAGTTGCGGAGTTCGATATTCTTTATGGAGAGGGAATCTCCTATGAGGCAGATGTGTTGACGACCGCGGTGAAGTATGGAGTGGTGAAGAAAACAGGCGCAAGCTACTCATTTGAGAATGAAAAACTTGGAGTTGGGTTTGATAACATCCGCCTTAAACTGAAAGAGGATAAGAAGTTATTGGAAGCGATAAAGAAACAAACGACCATTGCCGCAGAGACAAAGGGAGTCGCGGTAGAGACCGAAGAGAGCGACGAAAAAGAATAAAGAAGAACCACCTGCCATTGGACAGGTGGTTCTTTTATATTGATGGCGAGTTATTTATTGAGTGTGTAGAAATTCTCAAAAAGCTGCGCGACAAGGATCGGTCCCGTACCGCCCGGTGTCGGCGTGTAGGAAAGCGTTTCCGGTGCGTGGATGGGATTGAAGTCGCCCACTATCTTCTTCCCTTCCTTGCTGTAGCCGAAATCAATGACGAGCGCATCTTGTTTCAACATCTTTGAATTGATGAGATGCGGCTGCCCCGTGCCCAAGATGACGATATCCATATCTTTCAACACGGAGAGGTCACTGCCTTTATCCAAGAAGTGAGCTTCCTTCGCCTTGCCGACGAGCCATGTTGCAATCGGCTTTCCCACCAAAAAACCAAGTCCCACGACCGCAATCTTCTTATTCTCAATGAACCATCCCGCAAGTTCCATGTCGTCTCCCTGCGGTGTGATGAGTGACCTGTCTAGTATTTTTACCAACGCGCCGACCGAGGGCGGAAGTATCGCACTGCGTTCAGTATAAAACGAGCCAAGCGCGCGTTCGCTTAATACGTCAACATCCTTCTCTCGAGGAATTGCATTCAAGATATAGTGTTTATTGATCTGGGGCGGAAGGGGAAGTTGGATGATGATACCACCGCACATCTTCTTCTCCGCTATTTTATCGAGACTCCTTCGTAATATGTCGCGTGAAACGCTTTTTGAGAATGTGTGAAGTTGAAACTCGATACCGAGCTCCTTTGCCACCTTTTCCTTGATTCTCAAAAAACTCACCGAGGCGGGGTCCTCGCCCACTAAAAGTGCGGCCAAGAATTTTTTAGGCCTGCTTTTTTGTTTTAACTCCGCAAGAATCTCCTCTGCTATCTTTTTCCCATCAATTATCATGCATTCAATATAGCACATATATAAAAACCCCCGCGTTACGCGGGGGGTCCTCAATGAGGAAAGGTGAGATCAGGCACCACGACGACATAGCGGCCATCCGGCTGCAGTGTGAGCGGATAATCGATGGGGAAGGGAGTTACGTGGACAAAGCCTCCGCGGTGGAATGTTGCGAGTGCGACCCAGAGCCGTTCATATTCGGTAAAAAGAAAGAGAAGCGAACGCTCAATCCATCTCAGAATGGTGATGTTGGAATTCAAAAATTCAGAGATCTGATGTTGGGTAAGCATAAGAGTTTCGAGGCGAGGAGAGATGGAAAGAAATACATCCCTGAATGGCGCGCGGCTTTCAAGCGTGAACATGGCGATATGAGTGATGGGAGTGGCCTTGCTCGGCACATCAAGCTTCCACTCATGAAATGAACTATTCGCAACAACATCTCCCTTTTCACCATAGAGGGTCTTTGACCCGTCAACGGCGGGAATTAAAAAGGAGTGTGCGGCATTTTCCTGAAGCAGGTTCAGGATGTGGGGAATAGGAATAAGGGTTGCCATCATTCGCCTCCTTCGGCGTGTTAAAATTCTCCACTTAGTGTAGCGCGGTGAGGGGCGCGGTCAATGCCGCAGAGAACTTGATGTGTGTGGCAAAATAACGATAGAATTACAATACTATGGCGGAACACCAACAACACGTGGTTCAGGAGGGATTTGAGGGGCCTTATGATGCCAAGCTCCACGAAGGACGCATCTATCAGAAGTGGATGGATTCGGGATTCTTTAATCCTGATAATCTGCCGTTCGCGCCGAACGCGGAACCGTACATCGTGTATATGCCACTCCCGAACGTGACCGGTACGCTCCACATGGGGCATGCATTGGATAACACGTTGCAAGATATCACTGTCCGCTATCATCGTATGAAGGGCCGAAAGGCACTCTGGCTTCCCGGCACAGACCATGCGGGCATTGCGACGCAATTTGTCGTTGAGAAGGACTTGAGGAAACAGAATGTGAGCCGCTTTGAGATAGGTCGTGAACGATTCATTGAAAAAGTGTGGGAGTGGAAGGGGCAGTATGGCAATCTCATCTTGGAGCAGTTGAAACGTCTTGGATGTTCGGCTGATTGGTCACGTACGCGATTTACGATGGACCCCGAGTACGCGATTGATGTGCAAAAAGCATTCATTCATTATTATGAGAAGAAATTATTGTATCGTGATTTTCGTACGGTAAATTGGTGCCCGCGCTGTGGTACGAGCCTCTCGGAACTTGAACTTGAATATAAAGAGGAGGAATCAAAACTTTGGTATATCAAATACAGTGATGAGGTGATAGTGGCGACCACGCGTCCCGAAACGATGTTGGGTGACACGGCGGTGGCGGTGAATCCGCACGACGAACGTTTCTCGCATCTCGTGGGAACCACGGTGAAACTTCCAATAGTGGGGCGCGAAATTCCCATTGTCGCGGATGAACTTATCGACCCGAAATTCGGCACGGGTATGGTGAAGGTGACGCCCGCACACGATGGCAATGATTTCGAGATCGGAAGGAGGCACAAGCTTCCGCTCATCCAAGTCATCGATGAGCGCGGAAAAATGAAATTCACCCTTCCTGAATATGAAGGACTGAAAGCGGCTGAGGCGCGTGAAAAGATAGTGGCTGAGCTGGAAAAGGAGGGGCGAATCGTGAAGGTGGAGCCTTATCCTCACAATGTGGCCATCTGCTATCGCTGCAGTTCGGTCATTGAGCCGATTCCTTCAATGCAGTGGTTTTTGAAGATGAGAGAGCTCGCCGATGTGGCGATGAGTACAGTGCAATCAGGGAAGACAAAGATACATCCCGAGCGTTTTGAAAAACCGTATTTCGATTGGCTTACCAACATTCGAGATTGGACTGTTTCAAGGCAGATCTGGTGGGGACACAGGATTCCCGTCTGGTTCTGTAAGAACACGCCCATCGCGGACAATCCGAACTTTTTGACGCAGAACGAATTCGTGGTCTCATTGGAAAAACCGAGTACGTGCCCGAAGTGCGGAACGTGCGAGATGGAGCAATCACCTGATGTGCTTGATACGTGGTTCTCATCCGCGCTCTGGCCGTTTGCAGGTCTTAGTGAATCTGATAAGAAAAAATATTATCCCGGACACACGCTTATCACCGCCCGCGATATTCTGAATTTGTGGGTTGCGCGCATGGTATATTCAGGCATTGAGTTCATGGGCGAGGCACCATTTCAGAATGTGCTCATTCATGGAACGATAATGACGAAGGAGGGAAAACGCATGTCAAAAAGTTTGGGCACCGGCATTGACCCCTTAAAATATATTGATGAGTATGGCGCGGATGTCGCCCGTTTTGCGGTGGTGTGGCAAGCGACAGGACAGGATATTCGGTGGGACGAGACGGCGGTCGTGGGTGGAAGAAAGTTCACGAATAAGATATGGAACGCGACGAAATTCGTGCTCAGTAACGTATCGGCGGAAGTTTCCGAGCGATATGATTCCGCTCGCATCTTGGAGGGTGCCACGGATGCGGATAAGAAGATTCTGGAAGAGTTGAAAACACTGAAGGTGAGTGTGGGAAACGATATTGAGTCGTTCGAGTTCTCAAAGGCATTGCATGATATCTATGAATTTTTCTGGCACTCGTTCTGTGATGCCTATCTCGAAGTATCAAAGGAGCAGATGAAAGACGAATCGAAAAAGGAATCAACCGAAGAAGTCCTCTATTATGTGCTTCTTGAATCGCTTAAAACAATGCATCCCTTCATACCATTCATTACGGAAGTAATTTATGAAAGACTTCCGAAAAAAGAAAATAATACATTGCTCATCACACAATGGTAATCATTCAATTACTCGCCATCGCCGCGGTCGCGCTGACCCCCGCACTTATCTGGCTCGCCTTCTTTTTGAGAGAGGACGAACATCCGGAACCGCCGATGCTTCTCGCAAAGATATTCGCGATGGGGATGTTGGCAAGCGTTCCCGCGCTCGTGCTTCAGCTTTTCTTTCAGAATGCATTAGGGAATCCAGATACGGGATTTGCATATTCGATATTCGTATTTGCCGCAACCGAGGAACTCTTTAAATTTTTCGGCGCGTATGTGGTAGTGAATAATAGTCCCGATTTCGATGAGCCAGTGGACGCGATGATATATATGGTGACCGCGGGACTCGGATTTGCGACCGTAGAGAATCTTTTCGTGGTTGGTTCGCTTGCGGGCCTCTCTGGTACCGCGGGACTTTTGGCTGCGGGAGAGACGCTGTTTCTGCGTCTTGTGGGAGCAACGCTTCTTCATACGCTTGCATCGGCAATGATCGGATATTACTGGGCAAAGGGGGTTCTTAAGGAACAAAGAATGAAGTATATCTTTTTAGGAGTTCTCGTAGCGATTATAGTGCACGGTATCTTCAATTATTTTGTGCATATTTTTGAGGACATCAATCTCCTTTTTCCAACCCTCTTTCTCGTGGCTGTCTCGTTTTTCGTTTTCGCCGATTTTGAGAAATTAAAAGATATAAGGCCTTAGTAACGGAAGGAAGTTTTATAAATGAAAGCCTGTGCTATAATAGAAGCGTATGGAGAACACTAATTACGACGATATCTTCGTAGAGCTTGCAAAGGTGAAAAGCGAGCCTATGAAAATTACCATTGAGAAGGAACCGAAAGAGATAAAAAACGAGGCGGGGGAGGAAGAAGGAATCGTCAACGATGAGGAGGCGGAGGGCCAGCTCACCATAGATGTGTATCAGGATGGAGATGACGTAATTGTGCAATCAACGGTCGCCGGCGTCGCTCCCGAGGATCTCGATATTCATATAACCAACGAGTCCGTTGCGATTCGTGGCGAGCGTCAGAAATCGGAAACCGTCGAGGATAAGGATTACTTCTATCAAGAGTGTTTTTGGGGAAAGTTCTCACGTTCCGTCATTCTGCCGGTTGAGGTTGATCCCGAGAAATCGACCGCAATGGTGAAGAATGGGGTGCTCACGATTCGGATGCCGAAAATGAATCGGCAAAAAGCGAAGAAGGTTAAAGTAAAAGAAGGTTAAACAAAAGCCCGCCCTCATATGGGGCGGGTTTTGTATTATGCGAGAAGTGTAGGTTTTATCGCGCTACCGGCTTGTTCAAAATGTTTCACGCGAAACATTTTGCGGCATTATGCCAATTTTGAAGCGATGAAATCGCGGAGCTCCGCTATCTTAATGCGTTCCTGCGTCATTGTATCGCGGTCGCGAACGGTAACCGTGTCGTCTTCCAATGTGTCGAAGTCGATGGTGATGCAGTAAGGAGTGCCTGCTTCATCCTGCGCGCGATACCGTTTTCCGATGTTGCCACGCTCATCCCACGCGACCATCCACTCCTTTCTAAGACTCTCATAGACATTCCGCGCTTTTTCCACGAGTTCGGGTTTATTGGAAAGGAGAGGAAAGACGGCCGCTTTCATCGGAGCAAGCTTCGGATGAAGTTTCAGCACGGTGCGCACGTCGCCCTCCTTGACCTCCTCTTCTCGATACGCATCCATAAGGAAGAAGAGAATTGCGCGGTCTACGCCACCGGACGTCTCAATGACCATAGGCGTGTAGCGTTCCTTTGTCTCTTCATCGAAGTAGGTAAGGTCCTGTTTCGAGAACTGCTCGTGTCGCGAGAGGTCCCACGTGCCGCGGTGATGAATGCCCTCCATCTCCTTCCACTCACCGCCCGCATTGTATTCGATGTCGAATGCCGCTTTCGCATAATGCGCGAGTTTCACGTGTTTTTTGAAATTCAAATTTTCTTCACGCATACCAAGCGAGAGGTACCACTGTTTGCGCGCGTTCTTCCAGTATTCGAACCACTTCATCGATTCCTCGTCTTCGGGTTTCACATAGAACTGCAATTCCATTTGCTCGAATTCTCGAGAGCGGAATGTGAAGTCTCCTGGCGTAATTTCGTTTCTGAACGCTTTTCCGATCTGCGCAACGCCGAAAGGAATCTTCACGCGCGTCGAGCTCACTACATTTTTGAAGTTCACGTGAACACCTTGCGTTATCTCTCCGCGAAGATATGTCTTCAATTTTTCGCCATCAATGACGCCAAGGTAGGTTTCCACAAGCGTGCTGAATCGTTTCGGTTCCGTAAGTTCCCCTCCGCAATCGGGACATTTATAGTCTGCAATGGTAAAGTCTGCCGCAACGAATTTTTCTTCGGGAATTATGTTATCGGCACGAAAGCGATGATGGCATTTCTTGCATTCGGAAAGCGGGTCGGCAAATGATTCCGTGTGGCCTGATGCTTCCCATACCTTCGGGTTCATGATGATAGCTGCGTCAATGCCGACAACGTCATCGCGCAATTGGACCATCGTCTTCCAATATTCATTTTTGAGGTTCCGTTTCAGTTCGGTGCCAAGCGGTCCGTAGTCCCACGTGCCCGCGAGTCCGCCATAAATATCGGAGCCCTGGTAGATGAAACCGCGCCTTTTGGCGAGCGATGTCAGTTTTTCGAAAATATCCATATGTATATAAAGTACAACAAACAGGCCGAAAGTTACAACTGGGAAAAAGAAAAGCCCACGCGATATGCGTGGGCTTATGTGAGAACTAGGAGCTGCCGAACTTGGCGCCGAGGGACCGCTCGGGCGCGCGCGCAGCGTTTGCGAAGCTCTGCGCGACGGCCTCGAGTTCTTGGCTCATGGAGAGGTCCAAGAATTTGCGGAATTTCATGACCTTCAGCTCGTCCTCGAGGAGGACGATGGCGTCCGCGGCGTCGCTTTCGGAGCGGTCCTTCGACTTCACGCGGATGACAGCGCCAGGCTTCAGCATGAGGAGCGTGTCGTAGGAGTAGTTCATCTCCGTGACCGTCCAACCGAACACGAGTTCCACGGCATCACCGAGGAAGGACTGCCACTCGACGTTCTTGAGGCGCACAAGCACACGCCTGTCACGCTGATTGTTGGGCGTGGCGAGTGTCGTGAAGGTGCGGCCCGTCTTCCGGTCGGTGATGGGGACGGGGTGGGCCTCATGGATGATGCCGTTGCCGTCGATTTCCGCCGGATTGGGACGGAAGAGCGAAATGTCTTCGAAGCGCTTGTTCTCGCCCGGTTCTCCGAGGCGCACGACGGCGCCACGGTTGTGGTGCGAGACAAGGAAGCCCGTGGTGAGCTCGCCCTTACTGAATGTGAAACACTTCATACCTGCCTCCCTCAGCCCCAAAGGGGCGATTGTGGAAGATGCGTATTTGAATTAGCCCGCATCAAACGGCCATAACGATGGAAAAGAGCACTTACCGTACGTCGAAAATAGTACCCCAATTACAAAAGTTTGTCAATATAAGAATGGAGCGCCTATTGTTGCACTTTTCCCCCATCAGCTCCCACGGTTCTGTCATCGGGAAGGGCGGTTGAGAGACCAACACCACGGCCGTTCAATTCAAGTCCAGTGAAATCATCGGTTGCACTTAGTATTGACTCGCCAAGTATCTGCATGAACTGCCCCGCGTCAGAAGCGCTCGGCGTCGCGCGCACCTGAAAGATGGCCTCCACGGGATTTCCCACCAGTCCTTTTGTCGCGGGAAGTTTTTCAATATGCCAGATCACATCTCCTGTTGCATCATCGAAGGTAACCCCCTCGTTGGTGGAGCTCTGTACTGATTTCAAGAATTCAACACCATTCTTCAACTGCGCGCGCACCGTGACATTGTCGATGTCCGTTGAAAAATTACGAATGGTCCAGTGAACGGTGTATTCGGTCGCTTTGCCGACGCGCGGAGGAAACTCCCCCGCGTTGATGATGTCGGTATCCGTGTCGCGGAAGAATAACTGAGAAGTAAGCCCCACAAGCCCACCTATCTTCGTTTCACTGCTTATAGAGGAAGTGAGTTTATTTGCGGACATATAATATGGCACAGTGGGAGACTCAAGCCTTGCCGAAACTTTCACGGAATAATTCTTATCACTGTCATTTTGTATGGGGAAAAAGTTCTTAAGCTGCACGGAGGCGGTAAGGTCTCCCGAAGCGCCCGCATCAAGCAGGTGGAACGCGGGAATGACGGAAGAATCCCACGTGAGCCAATTGGTGAGATTGTCCTTTTTTGCGGTCGTGGTGAGGGTGTTCATGTTTACCATCTCTCCGTCAATACTTGCTTTTACTACCACATTTGAAAGCGCAACACCGCTTTTGTTTTCATAGTGAATGGTGAAGGTGAGCGTATCGCCGACGCGCGCGACATAATCACTGTGATTGTTCACAAGTATAGAAAGCGGAATCGGCGAAGGCGAGAGGGCTGAGGAAAGCTTTGATTCGGCAATCTTATAATCATTGCCCAAGAACTGCGCGTTCATGAGCACGGGAATTTCGAGCGTGGTTCCATCCGGTCCCGCATAGGTTCCACGCACGGTGATGCTGCCCGAATCCCCGCTTTTCAGTTCGCCAAGCGTCCACACATTGTTCATTGCCTGCGGCGGCATCGAGGAAGATTCATAATGGAACGTATCAGGATAATTAATCTGAAGCGAGGTATCAGGGAAAGCGAATTGAGAGGTGTTTTGGTACGTGACCATGAATTCAAATGAGGAGCCGCGGATGATATGGTCGGGCATCTTTACGGTGAGTGTAATGGGAGAGTTTGTTACCGAAACATCCTTCGTATTCTTTACTTCGAAACGGGAACTTTTGCCCGAGGTGTAGGAGGTGCTTATGCGTATCGTTTGAGTGACGCCGATATCCTCAACATCAAGTATTTTAAATGTGTGTTTTATAAGGCTTCCTGCTCCTACATCGCCGATGTGGTCCGTGGTTGCGCTTCCGCCTTCGCTGTTTGCAACACCAAGATAGACGAGATTCGAGGGGAGATCGAGCCGTAGAGTCGCATTTCCGAGCGGAGTATCCTGATTATTGGAAACAGTGGCAACCACGTCAAACGGAACGCCCGTGGTTATGGTGTTCGGTGTTTCAATTGAGAGTTTTACCCCACGGGAGCCCCCGTTGAAGAGAACGAGATAGAGCACTATTCCTGCGCCCACGATGATGAGTCCGAAAAAAGAAATAAGGCCTATCGCTATTTTTTTAAGGCGCTCATATGATTCATCGGTTTCCGTGTCATTCTCGCGCGCGTCATCGCTTTTTGAATTTTTTTTGATAGTATTCAATGCCATATTAGATTAATAGTAACGTATTTTCCGGCATCCTTGTACTGCATGATGCACACCAGAATGTGTGCGTTTTCACCGCAAAATAATGCGCGGGAACTCGGCCGCATGAATCGCATTCGGTGCGGTGCGCGTCATATCCGAATAGTTTTAAAAAAGTATTCGGTTCAGTGGTGCCCTCGATAAGTCCTTTGATGAGCGCGCGCCACAGTTTTTCATCCGGTTCATGTTCGGCTGCAAGCGCTTTAACGAGCGCGATGGTCCTCAATGCGTTTCCTAAAGAGATGGCATTGTTTCGCGTTGCGGGAAAGCGCTCCTCGGTGAGCGCGTCCGTGAGCGTGAAGCCATTCTTGTGCGTAAGGCGCACGCGCGTGAGATTCAAGGGGTCAAGGTGGGGCGAAAATTTTGAGAGGATTCGCGCGCCGCTGGTCACACGCGCTTTTAAAAGCCCGAGATCTTTCGTGAAGAGCGAGACGCTTCGGTCATATTCTTTCGAGGGTTCAATGCTTAACACAATCGCATCAGTGACAAAATCTCTCATATATATGATATGAGTATGCCACAAATCAGGGTGCGTGCGGTAGAATGCGGTTCCTACTTATTTTTTTTTCACGCCCTTCGGGGTCACCCAGAATCCGAGTCGGAATTTACCACTCAAAAGCATTCTTGTTTGCGCATCAAGCGCGGGAATCGCGCTGAAGAAGATAAATGTGATGGGAATGAGTATCCATTGGAGGAGATAGTAAAAGATATGATACCACTTTAATTTTCCGGTCTCCGGATGCGGCGGAAGGAGCATGATGCTCAGGAATGAGGAGGTAATGATACCGAACGTGCTGAGGCGGACGATGATGCCCGTTATTTTCGGAAGATTGTATGATGTTACCGATGAGTGAAATTCCGCGCCACCGATGATATTTGGCATCACGCCAAAGAAGAAGATGATGAAAGAGCTTGTTGCCCATGAGGTAAAGCCGTCAATGAGTTTAAATGTCCAGTATGCTTTTTTACGGATTGAGATAGCCTTATTCTTTACGAAGAACGACATCGTATAGATGAAATTCTCAATGCCCCACGCCCAACGCCGCTGCTGTTTGTAGAGATTTTTCATCGCCTCCCACGTGGTAGCGCCCTCCACCGCATCCATATACGCGGGATAGAAAAGAGGAACTACGCGCCAATCGCCGTTGAAGTGATTGAAAAATTGATAGAATATCTGCGAATCTTCGGATACGATAGTCGTTCTCCAATAACCTATCTCTTTCAGTTCTTTAAGCGGTACGCTGTGTGAAGAAAAAGAAACAAGCTGTTCGGGCCTCGCCGATTGCATAAGCTGCCAGAAGGTCGAGCTGAACGAGATGAGCCGCACGAATATCGGAACCTCGTAGATATTCTTCGTGAATACGGGAATTGGCTGGTAACTTGCGCGGTGCGGATTCGGCGTGGTGAGAAATGAATGGGTAAGAACGCCGAAATACTCCTTTCCCGCGTGCGTGTCCACGTCGAATACGGACACTAAGATATCATCAATGGGAATGCCGGAGGGCTCTATCATTTCTCTCATTGCCGTCTTCACCGCATATGCCTCATTGGATCCCTTTCCGGGAATCTCATTTACGGGATTCACCGCGTGCGTGGTTATGAGGAAGCCTTTGAACGCGTGCGCGAATTCCTCTTTTATCTTTCGCGCCACTTCCGCCGCGTCCTCGCCTCCCGCAGCTTCGGTCGCGAGGAGGACAAAAAGTTTATCGGTCGGATAATTTATTTCGCTTAATTTTTGAAGCGTGTCGCGAACCACTGAATACGGCTCCTTGTACATGGGAAGCACCACGAAGTGATGTATGCGTTCCCACGCCAAATGCTCCCCTTTGAGTTTCATAAGCCAATCAATTCGCATATTCTCTTTCATCTTTGAAAAGGAAAAGCGGAGATGGAAAAAGAGATAGAGTGTTTTTAAGAACCAATAGAGATCAAAAAGTACGATGAAGATGGAAACAAAAAGAGGGGTTTTCCAAGAGAGAAAAAGAAGGGCGGCAAGTATGCCCCAAGAAAGCGCTCCGGGTACTATTTCGAAGAAACGTATCATCTGACCCATACTATAACGCCGGAGGTCTTTATTCAACTTTTCATTCCGATTCTGTCGTCGGGATTCTTTGATAATTTGGGGATTTATCAATATAATCAACGCAATGAAGATCTTGGCGATAGAAACGTCCTGCGATGAGACTGCGATTGCGTTTGTTGAGGCGACGGGCGGTTTAAAGGCGCCCCAATTCACCATTTTGGGCAATCTTGTCACATCTCAGATAGCGCTTCATAGGCCGTTCGGAGGCGTGGTTCCCAATATCGCAAAACGTGAACATCTGAAGAATCTCCCCATCCTGTTCGAGGAGATTCAAAAGATAATTGGTAGAAAAAAGCCCGATATTCTCGCGGTAACGGTAGGTCCCGGACTTGAGCCGGCGCTCTGGACGGGGGTGGGGTTCGCAAAAGAGGTTCGTAAGAAATATTTTCCCAAGGCAGAGTTTCTTGGGGTAAACCACATGGAGGGTCATCTTTACAGCTTTCTGCTCGCAAAGGCGTCAAAAGGCAAGAAAAATAAGAGCCCCTCATTTAAGACCCCCAGAGTAAACTCATTTTTTCCCGCAATCGCTGTAGTGGTAAGCGGCGGGCATACTATTCTTTTAAAAGTTGATTCGCTTGAGAAGTGGAAAAGGCTTGGAGAGACGCGCGATGACGCGGTGGGTGAGGCATTCGATAAGGTAGCAAGAATGCTGGAACTCCCCTATCCAGGAGGACCGGAGATAGAAAAGCACGCAAAGTTGGGAAATGCCGCGGCAATTCCGTTCCCTCGTCCGCTTATGCACTCATCAGACTATGATTTCAGCTTCTCAGGTCTCAAAACCTCCGTTCTCTATTATATGAGGGACCACAAGGACGCGAACAAGGATGATGTGGCAGCAAGTTTCCAGGCGGCCGCGGTGGAGACGCTTGCAAAGAAAGCAGAGCGCGCGGTGCGTCAATTCGGCGCGCAGTCCATTCTTTTGTCGGGGGGAGTTGCGGCAAATACCGCATTGCGCGAGGCACTCACGTTAAAAGCAAAAGAAACAGGCGCGGCGTTCTTCGCGCCTTCGTTTGAATACAACACGGACAATGCGGCAATGATCGCAGTTGCTGCGTATATGAGCCATCTTCGCAAGAAAAATCGAAGAATCATTGCACAAGCGAATATCTCGCTATAATGCGGATATGGTGAGGAAGAAATATTATCCACAGGCGGTGGATTTTTTTCTTGAACGAATATGGTACTATAAGTTCAGGTCCTAAACATATTCAGTCGAAAACAATCCCGCAATCGGGAACTATGCTGAGCACGTGAAGCGCTCAATTCAAATCAACCCTCGAAACATTTTTATCCTCTTCGAGGGTTTTTTCTTTTTATTGACTTGTTTTGCGTTTAAGCGCAGAATACGCGCAGAAACTTGATACAAGGAGGTGCCGCATGGCACATACGAAGCGCACACGAATGCCGAGAGTTGAGTTCAACTCCGCTTTTTTCAAGGATACGGGCAAGATCACCATCAAAGGACGCAAGTGCTACAAGGAGGATTTTCTGGCTCCTGGGCTTTTTTTGTCCGAAGAGTTCAAGCGTAGAGTTCTTCCTCACGTGAGTTCTGAACTCCCCGCCGCGCGAGGAGCGACGCTCCACTCGCTTGATTTTTCGAGGGATATGACGCTTCGCGAGGCTTTTTACAAGAAAACGAGGAATGTGCTCACACCCTATGGGTTTGCGGTCATGTTTCTCGCTCTTTTCAATGCCGACAGAGAAGAGGAAAACAAGGAAAAGAAGCTTTTGAAGGCTGAGAATATCAACCTTTTCTATGTGAAGATTCCCGACGGTATCGTGACGGTCTGGGTCGACCCCGACCATTCGAACGCCGATTTTTCGGGGTGTGGCATCTTCGTGTTCGACCTCGATGACGACGACCGGATAAGTGATTGTCGCGTGTTCATCTGAGCTCCATTGAATCCCCGCCATTTGGCGGGGATTTTGTTACCTATCTTGCAAGGAGAAGCTATTGTGGTATACTGTGGGCGTAAGGTCGAAGTTTCGAAAGTCCCGCCATGAGCGGGATACAATTTTAAATAAACCAAATACTATGAATATAAAAGAACTTAGTGCGGCGGTGCAGCAGATAGCGACCGAGAAAGGTATTTCGGCGGAGCGCGTGTTTGCGGCAATCGAGGCGTCTATCGCGGCCGCGTATAAAAAAGAGTATCGAAAGCGCGGCGAGGTCATTCGCGCGAAGTTCGATACCAAGACGGGCGGACTCAAATTTTGGCAGGTGAAGGCGGTTGTCGACCCCTCCGAGGTTCGTATCGTTGAAGAAGAGGAGGAAACGGAAGCGGAGGGAAAGACGGGGGGGCGCGAAAGATTTGAAAAAAGAGAGGAGCGCGAAGAGGAGGAAGGCGAGGTATTGCCTCGTTATAACCCTGATCGCCACATTTTTCTGGATGAAGCGAAAGAAATAAAAAAGGATGCGGTTCTCGGCGAAGAGCTCGAGTTTCCTTTGGAGTCGCACTCTGATTTCGGAAGAATCGCGGCTCAGACTGCAAAGCAGGTGGTGTTGCAGAACATTCGCGATGCGGAGCGCGCATCAGTGCAAGAGGAATTTGCGGGAAGACAGGGTGAGATAGTGAGTGGCGTCGTGCAGCGCTTTGATCGCGGAAACGTATATGTGGACCTTGGTCGCGCAATCGGAATCATGTTCCATGGCGATGGAATTCCAGGTGAGCACTATCGCGTGGGCGATCGCATGCGATTCTACGTCTCGTCGGTGCAGCAAGATGTTCGTCATCCGGGAATCGTCCTTTCTCGAGCGCATCCGAAGTTCGTTGTAAAATTGTTCGAACTTGAAGTTCCTGAAATCGCAGATGGGGTAGTGGAGATAAAGCAGGTCGCGCGCGAACCGGGAAGCCGCAGTAAGATAGCAGTTGCTTCCAAAGAAGAGAGTGTTGATCCTGTGGGATCTGCTGTTGGACAGAGAGGAACGCGCGTGATGGCGGTTACGAATGAGCTTGGCAATGAAAAGATAGACATCATAGAATGGTCGGAAGATCCGGCGAAGTTCATTGCAAATTCCATTTCGCCCGCAAAGACGAAGTTGGCGGAGATTTTAGGCCATCATGAAGCGCGCGTACTTGTTCCGGAAGACCAGCTCTCACTTGCAATCGGCAAGGGAGGACAGAATGTAAGACTTGCAGCAAAGCTTACAGGATGGAAGATAGATGTGCGTTCTCAATCAAATCCGGAAGAAGTGCAGGAAGGAGGAGTAGCGGTTGCGGCGGAACCTGAAGAGCCGCAGAGTGCCGCAAAATAAAAAGGTCAGTCAATTATATTAACTATAAACATATGGTATATCTTATTTTTGTTCCTATAGCGATTGCGGTACTCTATACCGCGTATCTTATGGTGTGGCTTCGTAAACAGCCGAATGGCAACGAAGCAATGGTCGCAATCTCAAAAGCGATTCAGGAAGGTTCCGCGGCATATCTTAATCGCCAATATCGAACGGTGGCTATCGTTGCGGCTGTTCTTTTTGTGCTCATCGGATTCACACTGCACTGGCTGACCGCAATCGGATTTTTGGTGGGCGCCGTCGCGTCCGCGCTCGCGGGTTATATCGGCATGAATGTGTCTGTGCGCGCGAATACGAAAACGGCGGAAGCTGCGCACAAAGGATTGTCTCCCGCGCTCTCACTCGCGTTCAAGGCGGGTTCAGTGACGGGTCTTCTTGTGGTGGCGCTTGGCTTGCTCGCGGTTTCGGGATTCTATTTTGCAACAGGTGGCAATAACACGGCGCTGGTGGGATTGGCATTCGGCTCAAGCCTCATCTCCATCTTCGCGCGTCTCGGTGGCGGCATATTCACGAAAGCTGCCGATGTTGGTACTGATTTAGTGGGAAAGGTTGAAGCAGGAATCCCCGAGGATGACCCGAGGAACCCGGGCGTCATCGCCGATAATGTCGGAGACAACGTAGGTGATTGCGCGGGTATGGCAGCGGATCTTTTTGAAACGTATGCGGTCACGCTGACTGCGGCGATTCTGTTGGGCGCATTCAGCTTGTCGGGCACGCAGATATTATTTCCCCTCGTCTTGGGAGGATTGGCAATCATCGCGTCCATCGTAGGAAGCCTTTTTGTGCATACGAAAGAAAACGGCAGCATCATGGGCGCATTGTATAAAGGATTGATTGCAGCACTCGTAACATCCGCGGTTCTCTTCTATTTTGCAGCGCAATATTATTTCGGCGCGAACTATATGAATGTGTTCCTATCAAGTCTTATCGGGCTTGTCGTGACCGCGCTTATGGTGATCGTGACCGATTACTACACCGCGAAGAAGTTTCGTCCAGTGAGATCGATTGCTGAGGCATCGAATTCCGGACATGGCACGAATATCATCATGGGACTTTCGGTGGGCATGGAAGCGACATTCGTACCTATGCTCATTATCGCGGCAGGAATGTTGGGAGCGTTCGCGCTCTCGGGCATCTACGGCGTAGCAATCGCGGCGGTCGCGATGCTTTCCGTGGCGGGTATTGTGGTTGCAATCGATTCATTCGGTCCTGTTACCGATAATGCGGGAGGTATCGCTGAGATGACAAAGGCGCCTGAAGAGGTAAGAAAAATTACCGATGCGTTAGATGCGGTGGGTAACACCACAAAAGCGGTCACTAAGGGCTATGCAATCGCATCTGCCGGTTTGGCGGCGCTCGTGCTATTCTCCGGTTTTGTTGCGGAACTTTTGAAGAAGGGAATGCCTGTGACGTTTGATCTTCAAAATCCAAAGGTATTAGTTGGATTATTCTTAGGCGCGGCAATTCCGTATCTCTTCGCATCGATTGCGATGAAATCCGTGGGAAAGGCGGCTGGAGCTATCGTTGGTGAGATTCGCCGCCAGTTCCGCGAAATAAAAGGACTTATGGAGGGCACTGCAAAGCCTGAATATGACAAGGCGGTTGATATTGTAACGCGTGCGGCATTGAAGGAAATGATCATCCCCGCGATTCTTCCTATCGTGTCCGTGTTACTTGTCGGCTTCGGGCTCGGCGCGGAAGCGCTTGGAGGATTTTTGATGGGAACCATCATCTCAGGCCTCTTCGTCGCACTCTCAATGACGGCGGGTGGCGCCGCATGGGATAATGCGAAGAAGTACATCGAAGACGGAAACTTTGGCGGTAAGGGTTCTGAGGCGCATAAGGCGGCTGTAACAGGCGATACCGTAGGCGATCCATATAAGGACACCGCGGGACCGGCCATCAATCCGCTCATAAAGGTGATAAATATTGTAGCGTTGCTCATCGTCCCTTTCTTATAAAACTCAATTCGGTGTAAAATCCTCCGCATAGCGGAGGATTTTGTGTTATGTGTTTATTTGTAGAAGTACCGTTTTTTGAAGTACAATGAACAATACAGACCTATGAAAAAGTATGACTTCACAAAGATTGAAAAGAAGTGGCAGGCCGCATGGCAGAAGAAAAAACTTTATGAACCGAAATTAAAAGCGGCCCAAAATCCATTCTACAATCTTATGATGTTCCCCTATCCTTCGGCGGAGGGGCTTCATGTGGGAAATATGTACGCGTTTACGGGAGCTGATATTTACGGACGCTTCAAACGTATGAATGGCTATGATGTGTTCGAGCCCATCGGATTGGATGGCTTCGGCATCCATTCTGAGAATTATGCACTGAAGACGGGAACACATCCCTTGAAGCAGTCGAAGATATCCGAGAAGCGTTTTTATAAACAGCTTGAAGCGCTTGGAAACGGATTTGCATGGAATGAGCGCGTAGAGACATACGACCCGGAGTACTACAAGTGGACGCAATGGATATTTATACAAATGTGGAAGCGCGGACTTGTGTATCGGAAGAAACAGCCTGTAAATTGGTGTCCGAGCTGCAAGACGGTGCTTGCCGATGAACAGGTCATCTCGGAAAAGTGCGAACGATGTTCGAGTGTCGTGTTCAAGAAGGATCTGGAACAATGGTTCTTCCGCATCACCGATTACGCGGATAGGTTATTGCACAATCTCGAGCATCTTGATTGGTCGGAGCGCGTAAAGATTGCGCAAAAGAATTGGATAGGCAAATCGGAAGGCGCGGAGATTAATTTCGCCATCTCCGATTTTCCGCATATCATCAAAGTATTCACTACGCGCCCCGAAACGCTATATGGAGCGACCTATGTGGTATTGGCGCCTGAAAATGAACTTCTTAAGACGTTGAAGTCGAAGATACTGAATTTCGGCGAGGTAAAGAAATATATAGAGAGCGTGAGCGAGCGGTCTGATGAGGAGCGCGCGATGAGCGGGAGAGAGAAGACGGGCGTAAAGCTTGAGGGGGTGGTAGCCATCAATCCCGCAAGTGGTGACGGTATCCCGATATTCATAAGTGATTACGTGCTTTCTGGGTATGGCACGGGCGCGGTGATGGGCGTTCCCGCTCACGATGACCGCGACTTTGAGTTCGCAAAGAAATTTAAACTTCCCGTGAAGATCGTGATTCAAGGGGGTGATGTGAAATTGGAGGAGCCGTTCAGGGAGGCGTATGAAGCTCACGGCACGATGGTCAATTCGGAGAATTTTGACGGAATGAAGAGCGAGGACGCAAAGTGGGAAATTGTGAAATCAATCGGCGGCGAAAGGAAAATGCAGTTTCGTATTCGCGATTGGCTCGTATCAAGGCAGCGATATTGGAGTGCGCCGATTCCGATGATATTCTGCGAATCATGCGCATTTGATGGCGTGGGAGAGCAAAAAGATATGCCTGGCTGGTTCGCGGTTCCCGAAAAGGACCTTCCGGTAAAACTTCCTAATGTAAAGGAGTTTCGTCCGTTGGGTGGCGAGGAATCTCCTCTTGCGTCGGTTAAATCATTCTATGTGACAAAGTGCCCAAGGTGCGGAAAGAAAGCGCGCAGAGAGACCGACGTGTCGGACACATTCTTGGATTCCGCGTGGTATTTTTTGCGGTATCCGAGTACAAAAGAGAAGAAGGTCGCGTGGAACGAGGAGATTACCAAGAAGTGGCTTCCGGTGAATATGTATATCGGCGGAGCAGAACATTCCGTACTCCATCTTTTGTATTCACGTTTCCTTACCATGGCGTTGAGCGACATCGGACTTATTTCCTTTGAGGAGCCTTTCACCAAATTCCGCGCGCACGGGCTTCTTATAAAAGACGGCGCGAAGATGTCAAAATCAAAAGGGAATGTGATAAATCCCGATGAGTATGTGAAACGGTTCGGAGCGGACGCGTTGAGAATGTATCTTATGTTCTTAGCGCCATTTGAGCAGGGTGGCGACTTCCGCGATGCGGGTATTCTTGGCATCACGCGATTTTTGGAACGCACATGGAAATTAGGAATGCGCGTCGGCGCGAAGGAGAAAGTGAAGCGCGACGAGAATCGCGAACGCGCGCTTCATAAGACCGTAAAGAAGGTTACGGAAGACATCGAATCACTTCAGTATAATACCGCGATAAGCGCGCTTATGGTGTTTTTGAACGAGGCGGAGAAGAATGGTATAAGCCGCAAAGAGTTTGAAACATTTCTGAAGCTCATCGCGCCGTTTGCTCCGCACATCACCGAAGAATTGTGGAGCGAGCTGAAGAACAAGGGTTCCATTCACGTCGCAAAGTGGCCTTCGTTTGATCCTGAGAAACTGATTGAAGATACGTTTGAACTTGCGGTGCAGGTGAATGGAAAGTTCAGGGCAAGGATTACGGCGCCGCTCGGGATTTCAGAAGCAGAGGCGAAAACAATCGCAATGCAAGAGAAGGCGGTGGCGGGAGCGTTGGCCGGCAAGGAGCCACAAAAGGTCATCTTCGTAGAAGACAGACTCATTAATTTCGTACTCTAATAATATGAAGGCGCGCAACGGTTCAGCGGTGCTATGGCTTTTGGTGATAGGATTGGTGGCATTCGTGATATTCAACGTATTCAGTAAGGCCGACGTATTCAAGGGCTTCAAACTTATTCATAAGGTTGCGACCAATGTCACTACGGGTGGCGTTCCTGTGACATCGGAGGGTGGTGGTGTTTCGGTAAACGAGCCAAAACCAATTCCTCCCCTCAACGTCTCACCAAGCGATCTTTCCCCGCTCTACAAAAAAGTGCGCATTGGTTCGGTGACCGCGCCAAGCCCATTTCCCGGCACGGGAGGGCAGTTCACGCTGTTCGCTGATTATTCTCTCAAGGATGCGGTTGATGTGACGGGCTGGACAGTAATCGGGAATAAGGGTGGTACTGTGTCAGTGCCGCAAGCGATTTCCGATTATAATCCGAATATGTACAGCCAGATACGAAGCGACATAATGCTGGACCCCGGAGGAATTGTATATGTGTACGGGTCCGAGAGCGCTCTCAACAACAATATACGCCTCAATAAGTGCACGGGATATCTGAACGAGCGATATAACATGAATCCCATTCTTCCCAATGAGTGCCCACTAATCAATGATTCTCAAATAACGCTATTGAGCGGCCAATGTCAGAACTATCTGCGGTCGCTTAGCGCGTGCGTGACTCCGAAAGCGGGCGAATTGAATCTTATCGGAAGCGGATTCGAGGAAGCTTGCAGAGTTCTCATCAATACGCAAAATCAGGGTTCGTGCTATAACAACCATCGCTTGGACGCGGGATTTTTCGAAAAGGAGTGGCGCGCGTGGAATGGCAATTCGCTTCCCTTCGATATGTCGCACGACCGACTCATTCTTCGCGATAAGAACGGACTAGTGGTCGACGAGTATACATATTAAGGAGAAAAACAAAAAACCGCGAAAGCGGTTTTTTAAATTTCTTATTTGCGTTCCGTAAGTTCTATCTTTTTTTCCATCTTCTTAGCGTCGCGTAAGATGGCGAGTGTGATTTTTTCTCCCACACTCGAATTTTCCAAAAAATCTTGTATTGTCTTGTCTTGCGTTATCTCCTCGCCGTTCCAAGAAAGGATGATGTCATTCTCCCGAATATCGGAATCACCCGCGGGGCTTTCTTTTACCACTGCGATATCCATCGGATGTTCCTTGGTGACAAGCGCGCCATAGTTCACGGAAAGGCGGAGTTTTTCTTTGAGGTCATCATTCAAAATAAGATAGCGCACGCCAAGAAGGGGGCGTTTCACGCGCCCATAGCGTTTTAGGTCTGTGAGGTCTCTCCTCGCTGAGTTGATTGGAATCGCAAAGCTTATATTTTCAGCACCTGCTACGATTGCGGCATTGATACCCACCACTTTTCCATGGCAATTGACGAGCGGTCCTCCTGAATTACCGGGATTGATGGCGGCATCTGTTTGAATGAGTCCGCGCATCTCCTGCATCGGCTGGTTTGGATCCGCGTGCGCGGATACCGAACGTGAGAGGCCGGAGATGATTCCTTGGGACACAGTATTCTTAAAAAGACCAAGCGCGTTGCCGAATGCAAGCACGGTTTGTCCGAGTTCTACGTCACGCGAATCGCCAAGTTCCACGGCGGTGAGCGCCTCCTCGGGTTCTATCTTTAGAATCGCAATATCATCAACGGGATCGCGGGCGATGAGCTCGGCGGGGTATGTCCTCCCATTCGATGTGGTAACCTCGTATGAAACGCCCTTCTCTTCTATCACGTGGCGATTGGTGAGAATGATGCCGCTTGTGTCCACGATGAATCCGCTTCCTCCGCCCACGTCCACCATACCGCGTGCATTTATTTTTTCGGGAGGAATTTCTACGCGAGCGCGTTTCGATTTTTTCTTGAGTGCCTCGAGTTCTTTAGTCACTTCCTCGAGAGGTTTCACGAGCGTAATCGATACGACTGATGGCATCACTCTTCGGACCGTTCTTATGTTGTTAGATTCTTGTCCCCATATCATTGTTTCATTGTAACAAAAATCCGCATAAATGCGGATTAATGAAGGCGGAGGGGGAGAGATTTGAACTCTCGAGGGGGTTTCCCCCCTGCACGATTTCGAGTCGTGTGCCTTCGACCA
Organism: bacterium; assembly: GCA_021812365.1. Taxonomy (GTDB): domain Bacteria; phylum Patescibacteriota; class Minisyncoccia; order UBA6257; family GWB1-50-10; genus CAIKKG01. The sequence continues at coordinate 5,627 of JAKANQ010000005.1, read as the reverse complement.
CTCAGCCACCCCTCCATATTCAATTCACTAATTTGTGCCTTCGACCCCTGCCTACCGGCAGGCAGGACTCAGCCACCCCTCCATATTCAATTCACTAATTTGTGCCTTCGACCCCTGCCTACCGGCAGGCAGGACTCAGCCCCCCCCTCCAATGAACAAAGTAAAGGATAAAGGATTTTTATCTGCCTGACAATGAGTTTATCTTATGAATTGACACTATGGAGAGAAGTTAAGTACACTGCGAATAGTCACTGATATTTCGCAAGAAATATGGTCTGACAACTAAAAAGGAGGGCGTATGATGCGCGGGGAGATTATCAGATTGAATCCTGATATGGTGAGCGGTGAGGCCTTTGAATTTGAGAGGGAACTGCATTCGCGAATCGTAGGCCAAGATAGAGCTATTCGCACCGTGGTGCGCGCGCTCCAGGTGTGGCGGGCGGGACTTTCCCCCAAAGGGAGGCCCATCGCAAATCTGTTGATGCTTGGTCCCACGGGCGTAGGAAAGACTCATATCGTGGAAGTGCTCGCCGAGATGATGTTTGGTACTGAGAAAGCGGCAATTAAAATTGACTGTGCGGAGTTTCAGCACGGGCACGAAGTGAGCAAGCTCCTCGGTTCGCCTCCCGGATACGTGGGTGCCGAGAGAGAGCCTCGTCTTACCAATAAGGCGCTCGCGCGCTATCACACAAAAGACGCGCAGATTTCGTTCGTTCTGTTTGATGAAATAGAGAAGGCTCACGAAGAATTGTTTGATCTTCTTCTCGGCATCCTTGATAAGGCCACCCTCACGCTAGGCGATGGCAGCAAAGTGGATTTTTCTAAGAGCATGGTCTTCCTCACCTCAAACCTCGCGTCGCGTGAAATGTCGGAGCTTGCAGGCGGCGGGCTTGGATTCAATGCATCGCTGGATGATGGAGGCGATGTTGACATGAAGATCTATAAGACCGCAATGAAGGCGGCGAGCCGTCATTTTTCTCCGGAGTTCATGAATCGCCTCGATAGGATGGTGGTCTTCCATTCGTTGCAAACCCGCCATCTTGAACAGATTCTTGAAGTAGAGTTGAAGCTCGTGCAGGAACGAATCACGCTTCAAGCACCATGGCAGAAAAATTTTGTTTTTCGCGTGACACCCGCCGGCAAAGAGTTTCTTTTGCGGGAGGGCACCGACGCGAAGTATGGCGCGCGGCATTTGAAACGCACCATCGAGCGGCATGTGATAGTTCCTATCTCAAATTTTCTCACAACGGGACAATTGGGATTAGGGGATGTACTCACAGTTGATTATGAGGGTGGAAATGGGCTCGTATTCATCAATAATGTGGAAGGTGCTCTTATTGAGGTGCACAATGAAAAGTTCCCACTGATGACGAGAGAGAAGTTTTTATAGTATGTGTGGGCGGAGAATCATTTCTTCGCCCTTTTTATTTATTTTGTTGAACCTAAAACGTATTATTGTTTGTACTATATATGTAGATATGTATTTCATAAGTGGCGGAGCCGAGTGTGGTATATTAATCACATATGGTAAAAAAATCTCTTAACTATCGCTTCCTTATCGCGATATGGTTGGTGACGGGTGCCCTATTTTCCGCTCACACCGCGTTTGCCGCAACGCCGACGGTAACACCCGCTCTCACGGGAAGCGGAGACAACGTGCTCTTGAGCGTGACGGGAGACCCCAATTCCAGCGTGGTTTTGAATTATCTCAGTGTCTCTTCGGCGGTACAGATGAGTTCGTTGGGAACCACCGATGCAAACGGCTCATTCTCCATTACGATAAGTACTTCTGTGTATGGCATCACTCCCGCGAGCGTATTTTATGTGACGGTGAATGGACAGCGTTCCACTTCGGTGACGTGGCCATACATCACAGTCACCTCCGGAACGAATTCCATCACTCTGAGTCAGACGAGTGTATCACTGACGGCGGGGCAGACCTCGACAATCACCGCTACAAACAATACCGGCGGAGCATTGTATCTGTCATCCAACACCAATCCATCGGTTGCAAATATATCGATAAACTCGAATCAGATCGGCATCACCGCGAACGTGAGTGGATCCACCTCAGTCTCGGTCTGTTCGCTCGCCAATACGACGAACTGCGCGACATTTACCGTGACCGTGCAAAGTGTGAATACGCAACCCATCACGTTCAACCAGAATAATGTGACGGTGGGATATGGCCAGAATGTTCCCATCATTGTCGCGGGCGGCACGGGAACATATTCAATCGTAAGCAACTCAAATTCAAGCGCGGTGCAAGCATCACTGAATGGTTCTACGGTGAATCTGTATGCGGCAAGCACGAGCGGTTCCGCGGCAATCACCGTATGCTCATCAAATATGAGCTCATGCGGCGTCATCAATGCGACTGCAAACGCGACAGCGGCAAGCACATTGGCGTTCAGCGTATCCGCGCCATCAATAGCGCCGGGTCACGTGGTGTCTGTGATTGTAAGCGGCGGCTCGGGTTCTTACTATGTTGCGTCAAATTCAAATTCAAGCGCGGTGCAAGCGAATCTTGTGGGAAGCACGTTGACGCTTTACGGTAATTCAACAGGCTCTGCAACACTGTCCGTTTGTTCTTCATCGGGAGGATGCGGAACGTTGGTAACGACCGTTGCCGCGCCTGGAGTGACCTCATTGAGCCTTGGGCAAACGAACGTTAATCTCACCTTGAATCAGATCTATAGTGAAGCCATCTCGGGAATCGGAGGATATTATATTTCTTCAAATACGAATCCCTCGATCGCGTCTGCGGTCATCAATGGGAGCACCGCGGTCATCACCGCGGGAAATAGCGTGGGTTCGACGAATATCACTGTCTGCCAGAGCGACAATCAGTGTGCGGTAGCGTACGTGACCGTGTCAGGAACTGCGACGGCCACGAATTCTGGCACCACGAACACGGTTTCGATAGGCCAGGTGATTTCAGTGGGACAGGGAATCAATCTTATGCTTTCGGGGGGCGCCACGCCATATACTGTATCTTCGAATTCAGCCTCGGTGGTGACCGCAACGCTCACGAATGGAAACATACTTACATTGTACGGCGCGGGTGCGGGCACTTCTGCGGTAAATATCTGCTCCGCGAATAACGGAGGATGTACCACTGTAAGCGTGGTGGTAGTTTCGGCGAACGCGGTCTCATCGTCCGGAACCGTTCCTGTAAGTACGGGAACCATGGGGAAATATAGGTTTATCAATCCACTCAAACTCAATTCTACGGGAAGTGAGGTGATTGAGTTGCAAAAACGCCTTGCTGATGAAGGAATTTACAGCGGGCCTGTCAATGGACGCTATGGACCGCTTACGGAGGCGGCAGTGAAGAAATATCAGAAGGAGCATGGATTGACGCAATTAGGCAATGTGGGTCCAGGTACGCGCGCGGCATTGAATGGAGAATAGCCGGCAATAGTTCGTAAAAAAACAGGGAGCTTGTGCTCCTTGTTTTTTTATGCGATAACAAAAAAAGAACCTCATCAAAGGAGGGTGGTATGAAAAAAGCGGACGTGCTTCAGGTCATTTGCGAAGAAGGAAACAAGGAGAGCGATGCCAAGAAGCTATTTTCCAATTTGCGCATACGCCTCGCGAACGAGGTGGCATCCACGTTGATACGCGGCTCGACATCTCATGAACGGTTTGGGCTGTTCATTGATCTGAGCGATGCGGAAGCGTTTCTCATCAATGTCTACAAATGTGTGCCCGGTGAACGAATAGTCGTCTCCCCGAGCCAACTTTCGGACGCATACAGCGCAATCCTCAAATCATATGAATTTCTTCTTGCTGAATACGAAACCACATCCGAATTCTTCAAAACTGCGTGGCCCAAAGAGGTCATTCTCGAGATGATGTGCGTGCTTTCGCTCGAGCGCGAGGATGTGACGCAAAAGCTTTCAACGGAAGGCAGGCTGCAGTTTGATGCCAAGCGTGCGGGTTACTTCATCGATCTTCTGCGAAGAGCACAGACGGGGCTCGTGGGCGAGGTCATGATGAGCGATTATTGCCGAGAAATGAATGAGGCGCTTGCGGTGGTAAGAGAGGTGTTTGGCATTAAGAAGAAATCCATCTAAGTCATATTGAGGCTCCGGAGCTTGCTCCTCGGCCTCTTTTTAATTCGGCATTTCTTGTATTTTGTATACGGTCGTGGTATGGTATATGCATCGTATGAATAAGAAACGAAAACTCGCGAAGAAGAAACACGCCAAAAAATCTGGCAAGGAAACAAAACTTCGCAATCGCTAGGTCCGATAAAGCTCCGCACTCGCGGAGCTTTATTATTATATGTGAGCGAATATAATGACTTAATGCGGGAACCGTTATCGTATATCGCAATCTCCCAAAAGGGACTCATTCATAATCTAAACGCGTTGAAACGTATTGCGCCGCGCAAGGAGGTGGTTGGCGTCATAAAAGCGAATGCGTACGGGCATGGTCAGAATGAGGTTGCGACAATAATCGAACCCTATGTCGACTATTTCCAGGTAGATGACATAGAAGAGTTGAGGCTTCTTCGGAAGGTTTCCAAGAAACAAACATTGGTATTTGGATATGTGCAGGAATCGGATCTTGAGGAGGCGGTCGCGCTTCGCGGCACACTCGCGGTATATGACGTTCCGCGCCTTCGCGCGCTCCAACGTATCGGCGCGAAGCGAAAGACAAAGATTCCCGTTCATATAAAAATAGACGCACATCTGGGGCGCCAGGGACTTCTCCTTGAATCAATTCCGTCGTTTATCCGTGAATTCAAAAAGGCTCCCAATGTCATCGTTGAGGGGGTTTACTCTCATTTCTCAAACATCGAGGATACGACGAATATGGCGCACGCGAAGAAGCAGGTTGCGGCATTTGAGTCGGCAACCGCACTCTTCAAGGACGAGGGATTTTCAAATATGAAAACGCACATGTCCGCAACGTCCGGACTTCTTGCGTTAGACACGAAGCTTTCTACCTCGCTTGTGCGACTTGGCATAGGCCTCTATGGAATGTGGCCGTCTGAGGCGCTCGAAAAGGAGTGGGGTGGAAGACTGACACTCATGCCGGCAATGCGCTGGGTTTCACACGTGGCACAGGTAAAGAAGATTCCCAAAGATTTTGCGGTCGGGTATGGCTGCACCTATATCACAAAACGCCCCACGACCATTGCGGTCATTCCTCAGGGGTATAGTGACGGATTCGATAGGGGGCTTTCCAATTGCGGAACGGTTCTCATTCACGGTGTGCGCGCACCTATCATTGGACGCGTTGCGATGAATATCATCGTGGCAGACGTGACACATATAAAAAATGTACGCGCGGAAGATGAAGTGGTCCTGCTCGGTTCGCAGAAAAAGGAGCGGATAAGCGCGGAAGAGATCGCGAAAAAGCTCGGCACCATCAACTATGAAATCACCACGCGCACATCGCCGCTTCTCCCGCGCGTAGTGAAATAAAAACGACCTAGGTGGGTCATTTTCGTTTTTGTGCCCTCGGGGGGAATCGAACCTCCATCAGCACGTTAGGAGTGTGCTGTTCTATCCATTGAACTACAAGGGCTTATTTCGCACCTTATTTTACGTTATTGGGCGCGAGGTGTAAAGAATATTGCTGTTTTTCCTATGTTCGGCTATCATATTTCAGTT
>JAKANQ010000016.1 GCA_021812365.1 bacterium | reverse complement strand
CTTTACTCTATCGTATTTCTATGGCATTCTCAATGTGCATAGAATATTGAAATAGGCCTGAGTGGCGGAATTGGTATACGCGCACGACTCAAAATCGTGTAGGTAATCCCTGTGTGGGTTCGAGTCCCACCTCAGGCACATAAAAAAGCGCGCAAGCGCTTTTTTGATTGCCTGAGGAGCGAGATGACTATTCATCTCGCGTTGGGACTCGAAGGGCGGAGCGTTGTGCGAATAGTAATGAGCACAGCGAGCCCAGGTTCGAGACAATCGCGAGTGACGGCGAGCGGTTAGTCGAGAAGAGTGCTACCTCAGGCACAAAGAAAAGCGCGCAAGCGCTTTTTTGATTATTGACCTACATCTCAATTCTTTGATACAGTAAATGAATTCAATTTATGTTCAATCCATTTTCATTACTTAAAAAACAGCCAGACGCGATGGACCCAAAGATGATTCGTGATTTCTTGAAGCAGATAAGCAAGCTTTCCCCCACCGAACGCGCATATGTGAAACAAATGATGGGGAGCCATCTGAAACAGAAAATATCTCCAACTGATATGGAAAGAGCATTCAAGGAAATGGACCCAAAGCTCCAAAGCGAATTCACCCCCGAAGAATTAAAAAGGTTAAAGGAAGAGATAGCTGATCTTCTCTCATAATAAATACCCCGCCTGAATGGCGGGGTATTTATTCGTTATTGAGTCTCGCTCAAAGATTCCACGAAGTCGTTCTTCGGAAATATCCTAAGCGTGATAAAAAATCCTATAAGCGCGATAAGTGCGCCCCCCACGATATCGAATGGCCAATGAACGCCGACAAACACTCGCGCAAATCCATTCAAAATGGCAAGCGCCAAGAACCAATATCCCGTTTTCCTGCGTATCAAAAACATCACATACGCAATGGTAAAGAAAAAGGTCGCGTGGCTCGAAGGGAATGAACTCGAAGTTTCGGAAAACGGGGGCGTAAATCCAAGCACGGTGAAAGGACGGGGGCGTCCATATGCATAATGGATGATGATGTTCAAAAATCCATACGAAAGGAGGAGAGAGAAAACAAGCACTAACAATGTCCACATCTTAAATCTCCAATTCTTGCTGCGGAATATCACAATGATTGCCGCAAGCGCCAAAATATATGGCAGATATTCGGCGATAAAAAGCGCACACCAATCTACCAACGGAGAAATGGCCCCATATTTATGCAGTATGTTAAAAAGTAAGAGATCCATAAGAAAGAGGCCAAGACCGAAGTCCAGTACCTGCAATGTATGTCCGGATTAACCCTTTACGAACGGCAAGAAACCCATTACACGAGCGCGCTTGATAGCGCGTGCGAGAGCACGCTGATGCTTTGCGCATACGCCCGTATGGCGCGGATCGATGATCTTCGCCTGACTTGAAACATAGCGCTTCAACAAATCAGCGTTTTTATAATCGATTTCTTTTGAGTTTTGGGAACAAAATGAACACTGTTTCATATATAAATTTAAAATGGAATATCTTCTGCCTTGATTTCTTCTTCGATGTCTATCTCAGGAAGAGATTCTTTGACATCCTGGGAATACTCATCATCCTTCATGGCCGCATGTGAAGAACGCGAACCGCCAAACTCGCCTCCCCCGAATGATCCGCCTGAACGAGGGCCGAGTTGCAGCTGCTCACACACTATCTCCGTAGTAGAGCGAGTCTGCCCTTGCTTGTCCTGCCAATTGCGCGTCTGAAGCCTTCCCTCGACCATTATCAATCCACCCTTCTTCACATATTGACTTACGATTTCCGCCTGCCTTCCCCATGCAACCACATTATGAAATTGAACATCCTCTTGCTTTCCTCCTTGCTTATTCGTCCAATTACGATTTGTCGCAATGGAAAACGAAGCAACAGACTGACCTCCCGGCGTACTCCTCAGCTGAGGATCGTTGGTAAGGCGGCCTATTAAGAAAACTTTGTTCAAATTCATGCTGGTGATTATTGTAATATTTCTTCTATTTTCTTCTCAAGCGCTTCGTTTGAAAGCACTGAGCCGAACATATTGCGAAGCTTCTGAGGCCCCGAAGGTCCTTTTGCCTGCTTCTCGCCTTCCACACCCGCTTCTCCCACTTTTATTTCCTTCAATTTTATCACAATACCCCTCAAGATGTCCTTCTCAGGCTGGATATCCTTTCTCAGCGCAACCGTTGATTCGGCATCCGCCAAAAACTCAATGGTGCCCATGAATCCGTATCCCTGTTTTGATATCTTGTATGCGAGCTGAATTTTAGAGATGGGCCGTTCGTTCAATATCCTTGCATTATGTTTCGCAAGAAGCGCCTTCACCGAAGCCGCGTCCTCGCTCTGAGTCACGAACGAGAGTTCGTAACGGTTTTTAGATTCGTTTATTTCGTGTTCCATATATATCTTAATACGTCTTATAAGGTAACAGGTTTATAAGGGTTGCGTCAACCCCGCCTTTTTGGGCGCACCCCGCACCATTGTTGCGGGGTGTAATCCACCTATTCTTCTTCCGAGCTTTCCTCGTGCATGCCCTCAGGAGGCAATTCTTCGACTACCGCAATCGGCTCAGGCACCATTTCCGACTTTGCCTCGCTGATATCGGTCGGTGCGGCAATTACATGCTCCAATTTCCAAGGCTTCAACGCCTCTGCCGGAATTCCATGCATTCCCGTTCCCGCAGGGATAAGTTTTCCGATAATGACATTCTCTTTCAATCCCTTCAATGGATCCACCTTCCCTTCTACCGCCGCATTCACCAATGTGCGCGTCGTTTCCTGGAAGGATGCCGCGGAGAGGAAGCTTGATGAGCTCAATGCGACTCTTGTGATGCCAAGCACCTTCAAGAGACCCTTGGATATCGTCTTCTTCTCTTTCTTGAGTCCGCGGTTCGCGGTGATGAATATGTTCTTCTCAACCACATCTCCCGGCATGAACTCGCCATCGCCCTGCTCCATGACCACGATACGCGAGAGCATCTGACGAACTATTATCTCAATATGCTTATCGTTGATGGACGCGCCTTCAGGAACATAAATCTTCTGCACCTCGTTGATGATGTAGTGCTCCACCGCTTCAAGACCTCGGAATGCGAGGAGTTCGCGAAGATCGAGAGGACCTTCCGTCAACGGATCTCCCTTGGTAACCTTATCGCCTTCCTTTACGAGCACGTTGATATTGCTCGGTACAAGATACTCATCATATGCCGCAGTCTGCCCTTTCTTTATTTTACCGGATGCTTTCCTCACCTTAATGATTCGAGCAAGTCCCCTTTCTTCAATGATATCGATGACGCCATCGGCTTTCGCGAGCGGCGCTTTTCCCTTCGGAGGACGCGCCTCGAAGAGCTCTTCCACGCGAGGCAATCCATGCGTGATATCGACACCCGCGATACCTCCGATATGGAAAGTTCTCATGGTAAGCTGCGTTCCCGGTTCTCCAATGGACTGGGCTGCAATGATACCAACCGCAGTTCCCGATTCCACCAATTTATTCTTGGTAAGATCGAGTCCATAACACTTCGCGCATACGCCATTTACCGCGCGGCATGTGATGGGAGAATAGACCTTGATGCTTTCTATCTTTGATTCTTGAATCAATTTTGCCGCCTCTCGATTGATCACCTCACCCGCTTTCACAATCGTCTTGCGGTCAGCTTTTATATCTTCAACCGCTATGCGCGAATAGACTCTGTCGCCAAACGCATATCCATATGCATCGCCTTCACTCCTCACCACCGAGATTCCCTCTTCAGTGCCGCAATCACTCTCCTGAATGATGAGATCTTGCGACACATCAACCAAACGGCGCGTAAGGTATCCCGCAGTCGCGGTCTTCAACGCGGTATCGGTCGTACCCTTGCGAGCTCCGTGCGTCGAGATGAAATACTCAATGACGCGTAATCCTTCCTTGTATGAGGACTTCACGGGGAGCTCTATCGTCTCACCCTGCGGGTTGATCACGAGACCTTTCATACCCATCATTTGCATAGGCTGCGCCCAGCTTCCACGAGCACCGGAATCAATGATGGCATACACAGGATTGGTCGGTTTGAATGAGCCCGGAATAAGTTTCGCGACATTTTCACGAGTCTCATTCCAAATTTCAATGACTCTCCCGCGTCGCTCTTTTTCGGTAAGCAAACCGTCACTGAATTGCGATTCAACGGTCGCTACCTGTTCCTCCGCATCATCCAATACCTTGTGCTTCTCAATCGGGATGACCATATCGCCCGCGCTCCACGTAATTGAGGAGACGGTCGCATACTCATATCCCAAGTTCTTGATTGCATCAAGATACTTACTCGCTTCCAACAATCCAAGATCTTCGATTATCTTTGCCACGAGTTTCGGCAACTTCTTCTTATTGAATTGTTCGTTCACAAATCCAAGTTCCTTCGGAAGAATGCTGTTGAATATCAAACGGCCAAGAGATGTTTCGGTCAACGTACCGTTAACCAAAACCCTGATCTTTGCGTTGATATCGATAAAACCACTCTCATACGCGAAGGTTGCTTCAGATTTATCCGAAAACGCCTTCCCCTCGCCTTTCGCGCCTTCGATGATGCGCGTTAAGAAGTAGATACCGAGCACCATATCCTGCGTCGGTGTTACAATCGGGTCTCCGTTCGAAGGCTTCAAGAGGTTCCTTGCCGAACTCATAAGTTCGCTTGCCTCATACTGCGCCTCCGCGGTAAGCGGCAAGTGGACAGCCATCTGGTCACCATCGAAGTCCGCGTTGAATGCGCTGCATACGAGCGGCGGAATGCGAATCGCTAAGTCCTCAATGAGAAGCACTCTGAACGCCTGAATGCCGAGACGGTGCAAGGTCGGTGCGCGGTTCAAAAGCACGCGCTTGTTCTTAATGACCTCTTCCAATATCTCCCACACCTCGGGAGAACCTTGCTCGATGAAACGATTCGCCTGTTTTATGTTAAATGCCAACCCACGCTCGATTATCTTGTTGATGACAAAGTGTCTGAACAATTCAAGCGCCATGTTCTTCGGAAGTCCGCACTCGTCAAGTTTGAGATCGGGACCCACCACAATGACCGAACGTGCCGAATAATCGACGCGCTTACCCAAAAGATTCTGACGGAAACGGCCTTGTTTTCCCTTCAACATATCCGCGAGAGAACGAAGCGGCCTTCTGCGCGTCGAGAGAAGCTGGCTTCCCGCGCGGGCGGTGTTATCTATCAATGCATCCACTGCTTCCTGAAGCATGCGTTTTTCGTTCGTCAAAATAACCTCGGGAGAACGGAGTTCGATAAGCTTCTTCAAACGGTTATTGCGATTGATGACACGGCGATAGAGGTCGTTCAAATCAGCGGTCGCGTAGCGACCTCCTTCCAATGCGACCATTGGACGAAGTTCCGGCGGCAACACGGGAAGAACCGTCAATATCATCCATTCGGGACGAACGCCTGAATCAGTAAGAGATTGTACCAATTTCAAACGTCGCAATATTCTCTTCAAACGATTCTCGTCATTCACTTCCGTGAGCTCCTTCTTCAATTTCTTCAAGAGCGTTTTCAATTCCACGCGCGCCAATATTTTCCTCAACGCTCCCGCTCCCCTGTCCGCTTCAAATACATCGCCAAAACGTTCCGCGAGGTTGAAATATTCGGTCTCAGTAAGAATGAGCCCCGGCTTCAATGCCAAAAGAACCTGCTTCAAATTTTCCGCAGTCGCATCGATTGTTTTGGTATTCGTACCCTTTTCACTCTTCAACGATTTAAGCTCGCTTTGGAGAGTCTCCAATGCGCGCTTCCTGTTCTCTTCATTCACCGCAGTCACGATGAACGCGGCATAGTAGACCACCTTCTCAAGTTTGGAAACCGAGATGTCGAGAAGAAGTCCAAGCTTTGAAGGAACGGTGCGCAAGAACCAGATGTGCGCCACTGGCGTCGCAAGGGTGATGTGTCCCATGCGCTCACGGCGCACGATGGCACGCGTCACCTCCACTCCGCATTTTTCACAAGTGATGTTCTTATAACGTACTTTCTTATACTTCCCGCAATAACACTCGTAATCTTTCGTGGGGCCGAAGATGCGCTCGGAGAACAAACCATCCTTTTCAGGACGCTGCGTTCTATAATTCAATGTTTCCGGCTTTGTGACCTCGCCGTAGGACCATTTAATGATCTCGTCCGGAGATGCAAGACGCACCGAGATATTTGTTATGTCTAAATTTTTTTCCATAGGTTCAATTATTCTTCGGTTTGCTCTTCTTCATCGTCTTCTACGACCACTTTTTTACCTCCCCCGCCTCCGCCTTCATCCGATACGCCATCGTGCATCACGTTAAGGCCGAGTGATTTGAGTTCGCTTACCAACACATTGAACGATGCCGGTACGTTCGGTTTCTTTATCTCCGTTCCACGAATGATGGCTTCGAATGCCGCTGAACGGCCAAGTACATCATCTGATTTGATGGTCAACATTTCCTGCAACGTATGCGCGGCGCCATATCCTTCAAGCGCCCACACTTCCATTTCTCCAAAACGTTGTCCTCCAAGCTGCGCCTTGCCACCGAGCGGCTGCTGTGTGATTAAGGAGTATGGACCGGTCGAACGCATATGAATCTTATCTTCCACGTGGTGATTCAGCTTCATCATATAGATGTAACCGACAGTGATGGGATCGCGGAATGCCTGACCCGTTACGCCATCGAATACGGTTACCTTTCCGGTCTCAGGAAGTCCTGCTTTCTTCAATTCCTCGCGAATCTCCGCCTCATTGCCTCCCACGAAGTTCGGCACTACGGCGCGATATCCGAGCTTCTCAGCCGCAAAACCCAAGTGTGTTTCCAAGATTTGCCCGAGGTTCATACGAGATGCGACACCGAGCGGATTCAATACGATGTCCACCGGCCTTCCATCCGCGAGATACGGCATATCTTCCACGGGACGAATTGATGAGATGACACCTTTGTTTCCATGACGTCCCGCAAGCTTGTCGCCCGCGCGCACCTTACGAAGCTGAGCAACCTCAACCTGAATCTTCTTGATGATTCCCGGCTCAAGCTTGTCGCCCTTGTCACGCGCGAATATTTTAATACCGATGATGCGCCCGTTCTTTCCGTGCGGAAGCGTGAGTGATGTATCCTTCACGTCACGCGCCTTCTCACCGAAGATGGCTCGGAGCAATCGCTCTTCAGAACTCAATTCGGACTCACCTTTCGGCGATATCTTTCCGACCAAAATGTCGCTGGCACGCACCTCCGCGCCAATACGAACTATACCCTCCTCATCCAAGTTGCGAAGTTTATCTTCCGATACGTTCGGAATATCGGGGGTTGTAATTTCAGGACCAAGTTTTGTATCACGCACCGCACATACAAATGTTTCGATGTGAATTGAAGTGAACCTGTCCTCGCGGGCCACGCGCTCCGAAAGAATGATAGCGTCTTCGAAGTTTCCTCCGCGCCACGGTACGAATGCGACAAGCAAATTCTGACCGAGACTCAATACGCCATTATCGGTTGCGGGACCGTCGGCAAGCACATCGCCCTTCTTCACCTTGTCTCCAGGTGCCACGATAGGACGCTGAGAAAGACAAGTGGACTGGTTTGAACGAACAAATTTTAAAATAGGATATTTCTTTACTCCCGAATCCCCTTTCACGGACACTGCCTGTCCGTCAGCTTCCACAACTACGCCATCTTCTTCCGCGACGATGACCTGTTCGGAGTCGTGCGCCGCGCGGTCTTCCTGACCCGTGCCTACGAGAGGCGCGTTAGGAACAATTGACGGTACGCCTTGGCGTTGCATGTTCGAACCCATGAGTGCGCGGTTTGCATCATCGTGCTCAAGGAAAGGAATGAGCGAGGTTGCCACCGAAGTGAATTGGTTCGCTGACACATCAACACAATCCAATTCTTCGCGCTTACACGTTCCTGGTTCACCTTTGATGCGAGCAGGGACCATCTCCTCCACAACAAATCCCTTTTCATCGGTCTCGATATCGGCTTGCGCAATGTTGTATTTCTCCTCCTCAATAGCATCGAGCCATACCACATTGGATGTCACAGTGCCATTCTTCACCTTGAAATGAGGCGATTCGATGAATCCAAACTCATTCAAACGCGCAAAGTTCGAAAGATAGCTTACCAAACCCGCGTTCGCTCCTTCGGGAGTCTGAATCGGACAGATGCGGCCATAGAATGATGAGTGCACATCGCGAACTTCAAAGCCCGCGCGTTCGCGAGTGAGACCGCCGGGACCCATCGCAGAAAGTCTGCGCTTATGCTCAAGCTCAGCCAACGGGTTTACCTGGTCCATGAACTGTGAAAGCTGTGATGCCTGGAAGAAATCACGCACCACCGCGGTCAATAACTTATAGTTTACGAGCTGTACGGGCTGCAAAAGGCGCCTATCAAGCGTGGACATTCTATCCTGCACGCCGCGACGCAAGCGCGCGAACCCAATGCGCAAACGGAGCTGAATGAGCTCACCCACCGCGCGAACACGGCGATTTCCCAAGTGATCGATGTCATCGGGCTCCGCACTTGGATCATTGTTCATCCTGATGATCTCCTTTACGAGTGCTATCGCATCATCCTTATCCAGCAAACCGCCATCTTTCTTTGTTTCCGTAAGGCGCTGATTGAATTTAAAGCGACCCACTGGGCTCAGGTCATATCTATCAAACCTGAAGAACATGCCCTCAATGAGCGATTTCGCGTTGTCTACGGTAGTAAGGTCGCCTGGGCGAAGTCTGTGGTGGATACTCAAAAATGATTCATCGGTATTTTCCGCGTCGTCCTTTTTAAGGGTTGCCTCAATAAAACGGATATCGCCCGTATCAACATCGCCGAAGGTCTTTATCATCTCCTCATTCGAAGTAAAACCAAAGACGCGCAACAATTGCGTTACAGGAACCTTTCTCTTGCGATCGATGCGGACTCCGATGAATCCATCGGATTCGGTCTCGAATTCAAGCCACGCACCGCGGTTCGGAATGACCTTCGCACCGAACAATTTCTTCCCGCGATAGATATTTTCCGTGAAATATGCGCCAGGAGAACGAACAAGCTGCGAGATGACCACGCGCTCAACACCGCTGATGATGAACGTACCGCGTCTCGTCATCATCGGAAAATCTCCAAGATACACCTCTTGGACATTCACCTCCTTAGTCACCTTATTGGTAAGTTTTAAATTCACGCGCAAAGAAGCTTCATAGGAGAGGTCCTTCTCCTTTGCCTGCTCTTCCGTATATTTAGGGGTATCAAACTTATAATCCAAAAAATTAAGTTCGAGCTCTTTTCCCGTATGGTCTCGAATCGGGGATATCTCATCGAACAATTCGCGAAGACCTTTCTTGATGAACCAATCGAATGAATCGCGCTGAATCTCAATGAGATTCGGCTGCGCGAACTTCGGACCGTTATATGATGTGAATATTTTTGTTTTTTGGTACATATATTTTATGGTGTTGAGGTTATTATGTATGACCGCTACGATCCTTTTGCACTATTGTGCTGTTCCAGCGTCCTTGAAAAAATGGTTTTCCCGGACTTGGCAGAAAGGTAATAAAGGTACGGGGTTTCTTGGGGGCTTTCCGCGGCGCGAATCGCTTCTTCTCCTGGATTCGATATCGGCGTCGGCGGCCATCCCGTCCTCTTATAGGTGTTATAGGGAGAATCAAGTGCGGTATCGGCTCGCGTAACTTGCGAAACCGCGCACCCCTTCACCAATCCATCGCACTTTATATATACGAGCGTCGCATCGACTTGCAACGGCATCTTTATTCGAATTCGTTTCAATAAAATACCCGCGACTATCTGCCTGTCATTGAAGAGGGGCACCTCCTTTTCCAATAGTGAGGCAAGGGTTAGTGTGTGATACCACTCATTCCTTCCCATGAGAAGAGGCCATGCTTTTACTTTAAAATTATCAAGGAAGACGTGCACTATATCATCGGGAGTCGCATCAAGCGCAATTCTGTACGTATCCGGAAAGATGAATCCTTCGAGCGAATCCGATCCATTGAGAAAAGGGTATTCGGTTCTCAACTGCTCCATATTGAATTCGAATGGCACTTCCTTTTTCCAAACTCCCGCGGCGACAAGTATCTCTCGCGCGTCCTTCACTGTTGAACCCTCGGGTATGGTGATCTGGACCTCATTGCTCCCCCCCGTCGTCAACGTTCTCACTATTTCCGGAACGCTCATTGCGGTTGAAAGATCATAGATGCCCGGTTGGAACTTTTGCGCCCTTCCGCTTAACAAGGTATATAACTTAAAGACGCTGATGGAGCGTATCAATGACTCTTGAGAAAGCTCCTTCGCAATCTCCTTCATGCCGATACCTCTTTCAATCTTAAATTGAATCGCTTTTTGCGCGGTTATCGCATCGAGCGTCTGACCGTTATTCATGGTCATCGACTGCAGCCCATAGAAGAAATACGCGATAAAAATCAGAAATAGCAAAACACCCCCTAAAGTGCTAAGGAGTCGCACGCTTAAATTACCTCTTTGTTCATGCGGAGGATTCAAGTTTTATGTGTTGTATTATGCTTAAAATGATTGAGGACGTCAGAAGATTGGAACCTCCATAACTGAGAAATGGAAATGTGACGCCCGTCACCGGCAAAAGACCTAAATTCGACCCTACATTGACAAAAAAATGGACAATAAAAAACAATCCCCCTCCCAAACTTATTAGTCTGAAATAGTTATCGTGGGCTCTTTGTCCAATTAGAGTAACCCTATACACAATAAATAAAA
>JAKANQ010000004.1 GCA_021812365.1 bacterium | reverse complement strand
GCTCCAAGGCCTGAATGAACTTATCTTCTGCCACAAGGGCTCATATGAAAAAACGCCGGCAACGACCGATACGGCGACAATCAGCGTTAAAAACGCAACCATCCTCTTTCTATCGTGCATAGTAAAATAAAGTCTATAATAGAACACCCTCAAAATCAACATAATAAAAACCCCCGCGGAACGCGGGGGAAAATTTGCTTACAGTCCAAGCAGAATCGCGGCAATCCAGGGAAAGACTACGGTCACATCGCTCTGAATGATCTGGTAATAGCTTTTTGTGGAAAGCTTATCCCATGTGATCTTCTCCTTGCCGCCGGCACCTGAATATGAGCCGTAGGACATAGGCGATGAGCCGATCTCAATGAAACCCGCCCAATCGCGCACCTTGCCATGAAGCCCGAGGTCATGCTTTAAGGATGGCACGACACAGATTGGAAAATCCGCCGAGATGCCGCCACCGAGCTGCAGGAACGCGATGGGCGCGTCCTCGCTCTCCTCCATATACCAGTCATACATGAGATGGAAGTAATCCAGCCCCGTCTTCATGATATTCGGGTTGAGCAAAACCTGAGCTTTGCTCTTATGTTTCCCATGCGGATAGGTGTAGCTCGCGAAGATGTTCCCCATCGTCGAATCTTCGAATCCTGGGATCACGATGGGAATCGAATGCTTCCACGCCGCGTGGACCCAGCACTCCTCCTCACCAAGCTGCGTATCGGAAGCGATAAGCCCCTCGGTAAAGAAGCGACGAAAATACTCATGCGGGAAAAAGCGTTCGCCATGTTTCTCGGCATTCCGCCACATATCCAAAAGGTGCGGCTCCAAAATACGCACACTCTCATCCTCGGGGAGAAACGTATCAGTGATGCGCCGAAGGCCGGCGTCACGAAGCTCCGCCTCCTGCTCGGGAGTAAGTTCGGTGTAGCGCGGAATATAACGGTACTCCTTGCTCGCGACGTAGCGGTAATACGATTCCTCGTGATTCGCACCCGTCGCGGAAACGAGGTGCACCTTACCGGCTCTGATGAGCGGAGTGAGAAGCACGCCGATCTCGAACGAACTCAAGGCACCCGCGAGAGTGATGACAAGCTTCCCGCCATTATTGAGATGGCGCCGCAGCCAGAGTGCCGCATCGAGCGCGGCACCGCCATTGCAGTGAAGCAGTGCGCTCTCCGCGAAACTCGAGATGGTGCCGCGGGGATTCTGAAGCGTGTGGCGAAAGTGATCAAGCGAAGCCTCTGACGTCTTCTTCTCGACGATGAGCGCTTGCAAGTTTGGTGAAAGCTTTGCGATCTTTTCGTTCACGTGCCCTCCTTAGGCAGCAATGGTTCACACTTGAACCTGTTAAAAAGCTGAAAATAAAATACTATAAAAACAATCT
The DNA here is from genome assembly GCA_021812365.1 of bacterium. Taxonomy (GTDB): domain Bacteria; phylum Patescibacteriota; class Minisyncoccia; order UBA6257; family GWB1-50-10; genus CAIKKG01. The sequence goes on along the minus strand of JAKANQ010000004.1, from coordinate 45,960 downwards.
ATCGTCAATATTTTTTGAACAATGCCACGAACTGGACGGGGTCAACAGGAATGGAATCTATTTTCATGGAGAGATGAAGGTGTGGACCGGTCGCGTACCCCGTGTGTCCCAAAAGACCGACCACGTGTCCACGCTCTACCTTCTCCCCTTCCTTCACCAAAATCTTCTGCAGATGGAGATAGAGCGAATAGATTCCCTCACCATGGTCCACAATGACCACGTTGCCATATACCGAATCGGTGTAGGTACTCTTCACCACGCCCCCGCTCATCGAGCCGACTGCGGACCCCTCCTTCCCCGCAAGGTCGATGCCCCAATGATGGATGAGTGAATTGCCCGTCTCACGAATCGAACCGAATGTGGTACTTATCTTTGAATTGTCATAGAGCGGCAGCCCGAATGATCTGTCAAAATATACGCGTGAAGTCACATGTTTCACCACATCGTCAATGCTTGCTTTCTGTTCGCCGAGTTTCGTGAGCAGTCCGCTTGTGGTGAGCCCCAATTCCTTCGGAATACCGAGCACCACCTTCACAAACTTCTTCGTGCGCACCGTTACGATGTGTTTGTACGTCTCGCCGTTGCTCAATCGTATGACAAGAGAATACTTCCCCGCCTTTTGCAGTGCGGATATGGGAAGAATGGTGCTTGATGCGTTGTGATAGGTGAAGAACGAAAGCGAACGCCCCAAAAACGAGCCGGAAACCGGATGCGCGCTATTGCGGAACATGACTAAGACGGTATCGCCTTGGTAAGGAGAAAAACTGGAGACGGTTACGGTTGCATTCGCATGCGCGGTGCCGGCAAACGCGAAGATCAACACGGGGATGGCTGCGAGAAATCGTTTCATTGATTTCATTATACCGTAACGACAAGAAAAACCCCCGCGAGTGCGGGGGCGTATGTTACTTCTTCTTTTCGATGCGCGAGAGCGCGGCTTCCTTGTATTCCGAAAACCTGTCTTCCATGATCGCCTGCCGAATGCTCTTCATGAGGTCGTTGAAAAAATAGACGTTGTGGAGCGTGGCAAGCTTGCCCGCTTCCCTGTCCTTATTCTTAAAGAGCTCGTGAAGTTTCGCGCGAGTGATGCCAGAAGCGCAGGCGGGACACGCGCAATCGGGAGCGAGCGGAACATCCGCATTCTTGTTCGCGCCCTTGGTCACGTCGTATCGCCCGTCGTATGTCCAAATCGCGCCGTGGCGCGCTTCACGCGTTGGGATGACGCAATCAAACGTATCAATGCCGCGTTCGACACCTTCAAAGATATCGCGAATCTGACCAATGCCTAAAAGATGGCGCGGCTTCTCGTCGGGAAGATACGGCATGCTCCATTCAAGCACACGGTACATATCCTCCTTCGAATTACCGAGCGAGCCTCCTATCGCGAATCCGTCGAACGGCATGCTGCCTATCGTGCGCGCGCTTTCCTTGCGCAGATCTTCGAACGCGCCGCCCTGCACGATGCCGAACAGGAGCTGATTCGGATTTGATTTCACCGCAAGGCACTTCTTCGCCCATCGGTGAGTGCGCTTCATCGCCCACTTCGTGTAATGCCGTCCGTGACGCGGAGAGGTGCACTCATCGAATGCCAAAATGATATCAGCGCCAAGTTTTTCTTGAAGCATTATCGATTTCGTTGCGTTCAAAAAGACCGATCGCTCATCGCCGTAATTCTCATCCTTGAAATACGCGCCCCAAGGCATCACGCGCACTGAATTGCGCGAATGCTTGATGCCGAGCCAGATGCGAATCTGAAGGAAAAGGTCCGAAAGAAATCCCGGCGTCTTTTCCTCCTCGGGAAAAAATCCTATTTTTGAAACTTCGTGCTCACGGCCGAATCCAAGTGAGAACACCTGGAAACCGCCCGAATCGGTCGCGATCACTCCATCGTATCCCATCACCGTATGGAGCCCTTTGAACTCGGGAAGTCTTTCTCCGAGCCCTCTCCAAAGATGGTACGTATTGGAAATGACGATGCCCGTATTCGTGCGCACGAGGTCGTTCGGTTCGAGCGAAATCACTTTCGCGCGAGTGCCGACCATGGTGAACGCGGGAGTAAGAAGTTTTCCGCCATGCGGAACTGTTAAAGTGCCTACTCTCGCTCTTGTCTTTGTATCGTTCTTTACTATTTCAAACATGATTCCTCCTCCTAGTGAGAGTCGCATTAATGTACAATAAAAAAACAATTAAGTAAAGAAAGAGCCCTCTACGAAACGTATTTCGTAGAGGGCTGATGATTAGAACGTGTACTGAGCCGCCGGGCTGTTGGCATCGAACATGGAATCCAGGAGGCGGTAGCCGCGCCGGAGACCATTGGGCTCGCGCCACAGGCAGGCCACGCACGGTTTGCCATCCGAGGTCAGAAGAATCGTTCCCCAGAAGAAGACGAAGACAGGCTTCCCGTTCTTGCGCTCACACCACTCGAGCGGAAAGAAGAACTTGTTGCTCCAGAACCAGTTGAAGACCTCGATGTTCAGATTGTTCATCCCATCGAGTTCCTTCCACAGCTTGTGGCCGCTCACGAGTCGGCTGTCGGATTGGGATTGCGTGTAGTAGGACTGTACGCGCCGAGGATTCCAAGACTCAATCGGATTCCGCCTATGGCGCACGACAGTGAGTGCTCCCTCACTGTAGGGATGAATGCCGCACTGCTCGGCAACACTTACCATGCTTCCCATGTACTTCCTCCATACCGCGAACACGTCGCGTGAAAAGTGGGAAAATGAGCACGATTGCTCAGTTGTTAATGTTCATTACGAACAAACGTATTTTATCACATAAATTGACGTTTGTCAACGAATACTCCACCTCCTTTCTTTTGACGCTCCCCTTGTTTTGTGCCACTATGCACAAAGAACTTCATATAGTGGAGGCAACGATGAACGGCGGTACCATCAGATTTGAGTGTGTTGCCAATGCGACAGCTGAGAAGATGAAGGAGTGCTGCTTCATGAATTTTTACAGCTTGTATACGTTCGTCCACACGCATGAGGCAATCCTTGAAAAAAGCGGACGCATGAATCTGTTTCTTCTCAAGACGGAGATTGGAATGGATGTCATCCACGTCTTTCGCGATGGCCTCACTCTTATCTGGAAAGGCGAACGATACACAGGAAGTAATACGGTACTCATTCAGAATAACTTTCACGTCATTCCTCCTCAGCGTTTATAGCGTAAGCCCCGCACATGCGGGGCTTTTTGTACTTTCGTTAGCTTTTCTTTATATGCGCCATCGCATACTCGATGCTCGCTCCCACTTTCTTTCTCGGGTTGAAGATGCCATTGGGATCGAAGATGGTCTTCACCTCTGCAAATAAATTCGTAATCTTTTCTCCGAACATCTGCGTGAGATACGGACTTCGAATAAGCCCGTCGTTATGTTCTGCGGTGATGGATCCCCCATAGCTTAAGACCAACGTATAGACCTCATCCATCGCGGGATGAATCTTCATTCGGTCGGATTCATTCGCAAGCTTGAGAAGCGGAATGATGTGGAAGTTTCCATCGCCCATATGTCCCGCAACCGTGGAGAAGAACTCATACTTATCAAGTATCTGATAGAGCTTCGGCAAGAATTCGGGAATGAATTCGGGACGCACGATGATGTCATCGACGAAAGCCGCCGCTTGCATCCCCTTCACGCGCTGGCGTAACAGATTGAAGCTCTCGCGGCGTATCGCCCAATATTTATCCGACTCTTCCCTTGTCTTCGCGACGCGCATGGTAAGGTGGAGCGGTTCAAGTTTTTTCTTGAGCCCATCTATCTTTTCAATGACCGCCTCCTCGGTATCTTCCTCAAATTCAACAAGAAGGATAAGCTTCGGCATTCCTTTGGTAAGCACAAGGAAAAACTCAGGCAAGAATGAGAATGCAAGCGAGAATGGATTCTTTGCCAATATTGTTATGAAGCCCCATAAGAATTTGAGCGCAAGTTTGAATGTCTTGTCATCAAATGATTCAAAGCTTGAAGGTTTGAATGGCAACACCTCCTTCACTACAGGTATGATGGAATTGAAATCTTTCAAAAAGACCACGAGCATTCCCGAATATGGCTTTGTCTTCACCAAACGAAATTCCGCCTCCGTAACGATGCCAAGCGTGCCCTGCGATCCCACGAATAATTTTGTAAGATCAAATCGCTTTCTATCCCACACATTCCATAGGTCATACCCCGCCGAATTTTTCGACACGTTCGGTTTTGCGGCATGGACCGCATCATAGTTCGTTTCAAGCAACGCATGCATTTTGCGATAGACCTCGCCCTCAAATGTGTGTAATTGCTCCTTCTCCGCCAATTCTTGAGGAGTGAGCGCTTTTATCTCATGAAGCTCGCCATCCGAGAGAACCACATTTAACCGTTCCACGTAATCGTGCGTCTTCCCGTATTTAAGCGTCTTCTCACCCCCCGAATCATTTGCCACAATGCCGCCTATAGCGCACAAACTGCGCGAGGCGGGATACGAAGGAAGAAGATATCCGCTTTCCAACGTTTTCTTTTCAAAATCACGATAGAATACGCCAGGTTCGGAAGTAATATATCCCTCATTATTCTTCACACTTACATCGGAAGTCTTCTTAAAATATTTCGTGAAGTCCATGACGATGGACTCGGTGAGAGGCCCTCCACCCATATCGGTCCCCGCGGAACGCGCGGTGAGCGAAACATCATCGCCCCTCCCCTTCGCCTCACTCACAAGCTTCACCAGATGCTTCACGTCTTCCGCATCTTTGGGAAATACCACGAAAGAAGGCGTTACCTCAAAAATACTCGCATCACGGCTATAGTGAGCACGCGTTGTGTCATCAATGAGCACATCCCCTTGTATAACCTTCTTTAATTCTTCTTCTCCCATATAATAGTCTAAGTATACCTCATTACTAGCTTGCATAAAAAAACACCCGTGATGCACGGGTGTTTTTCATTGATGCAAAAAGATTATTGCACATTGAGCAATTCAATCTCGAAGACGAGTGTTGAATTCGCGGGAATTAAACCATTTCCCGCCTCACGATTGCCGTATGCAAGCGCGGGAGGAATCACCAATTTTCTCTTTCCGCCGACCTTCATTCCCGAAACTCCTTCATCCCATCCCTTGATGACCTGGCCTGCGCCAAGATCGAAGGTGAACGGAGTGCCCCTGTCCCAAGAACTGTCGAACTTCTTTCCGTCGGTCAAAGTGCCGACATAGTGCACGGTGACCTTCTTTCCCGCGACCGCTTCCGCTCCCGTTCCTACCACCTCATCCGTTATCTGCAAACCGTCATTTGATGAAACCGGCTGTGTTGTGACGTTCATAGTTATAGGTTGATTATTATTCGACGTGACGCTTACCGGAGAACCCGAGGAAGGCTTCGTTATCTTATACACCACACCGACAATGGCGACTATAAGAACGACGATGAGCCCAATAAATACTTTCCCATCCTTATTTATTTCCATGCGAAAAATAATATCATAACGCTCATTCAAGCGCCAATATATCGCCAATCGCCGTTCCCGTGTGAGAAAGCGTGCCCTCGGGCAACTCTACCACACGGGAAAATCGAGGATTCCAAAAGAACATCCTGTTCGGATGCATGCGTGTTCGCAGAGCCCTTACCGCGAACGAATCATCAAGAACCGCGCAATCAATGGAAAACTTCATCCCGAACGTATGAATCCCAAACCGCGTTTCAAGATAGAGGGCTTCAGGCTGCTCCTTCCCCAAAAGTCCCTTCGCTTTTTCCGCGAGTGTTTCGGCCGTGCGTATATCTTCCGCAAGCACGATATGTTTCGTCTTATTCAGCAATCTCATCATTAAAAACAAGATTTCAAGATCTCGATGTTCTTCTTATCGGGCCCCATCTCATCGAATCCGGGGACCTCAAGAAGCCACGCCTTGTCATGCAATCGCACATCGCCCGCGAGCGCCTTGAACCCATCAAGGCCGATATATCCCTCGCCGATGTTCTCATGCTTATCATGATTCGAACCCGCCTCCGTCTTCGAATCATTTGCGTGTATCGCGACGAGATGCTTCAGACCGATTTCCTTATCAAATTCATCAAAAAGCTTCTTCACACTTTCTTTGGTGTACGACTGGACGAGACCCGCTTCAAACCCGTGCGCGGTATCATAGCAGACCTTCAACCGTGACGACTTCACTTCGCGAAAAAGACGGGCGATGTCCGCAATGGTAGCGCCTATCTTATCTCCGCCCCCCGCGGCATTTTCCATAATAAGACTCGCCTTTCCGGGAACTAATTGAAGTATCTTCTTTATCGCCGCAACTTCCTTTGTGAACGCCTCATCTCTCTCACCTCCTTTTGAGGAACCGAGGTGAAAGATGACGCCCTCCGCACCGAGCATCTCCGCAATCTTCAAATGATCCGCGAGACTTTGCGCAGAGAAGGCATAGATATCCGCGGACGAGCTCGCAAGATTCACCAAATATGCCGCATGCAGGTAGACCGACTGCACGGAGCTCGCATTGAGCTTTTTCTTGTATTCTGAAACCTCACGCTCGCTCGGCATCTTCGTACGCCACATTCTCGGAGACGCGCCGAAGATCTGAATGGTTCGTGCGCCAATAGCTTCCGCACCATCGATACAATCGGCGATTCCACCTGAAACATGAGCTCCTATCAGTACATCCGTTTTGGGCATTAGACTTATTATAGATTATTTAAAGAAGGCACCGCTACGAACCTTTTTATGATATGCGACCGCGAATCGGTGCGCCTCATCGCGAACCTTGATGAGAGTACTAAGCTCTATTCCCGAAGGAAGTGTTCCTATAAGGTCATTTCTCTTTCGTTCCGCACCTTTTGCGAGTCCCACCACGGGAATTGTGAATCCAAGTTCATTGAGCACTTCATTTGCCACATTCACCTGTCCCTTTCCACCATCTATCAAGAGAAGGTCAGGCAAGGTCCATTTATTGTCGAATCTTCGCGTAAGCACCTCGCGCAGCATTGCGATATCGTTCGGACCTTCCACCGTTCGAATCTTGAACTTCCTGTACTCATTCTTATCGGGCACCCCATTCACGAACACCACCATGGACCCCACCGCGGAAACGCCGGAAATGTTCGAGATGTCATATCCCTCTATGCGTATCGCGCGCGCGTTGCGTCCCGTAAGCGACACTATCTCATCATCGCTGATGAGCGCGGTATCCTGAATATGTTGCAATGCGAATATCTTCCTCTTTATCGATTCCGCTTTTTCGTATTCCTGTTTTTTGCTCGCAGCACTCATATCCTTTCTAAGTGAGATGAGAATCTTGTCCTTTTTCCCCTCGAAGAAAAGTGCGAGATTCTTGATAGTCTTCGCATACTCCTTCTTGCCTATCGCGCCCACGCACACGCCGGGACAGATGCCAACCTCATAATCGAAGCAGGGGCGCTTATAGGTGCCTATCTTCTCGGGGTCATGCGTGTGCCACGGAAACAGTTTCCGCAAGATACGCAATGCCTCGCGCACATTGGACGCGACCACGAAGGGACCAAACGTCTTTTTGTACTTCCCTTCCAACACCTCCTTTCCGCGAGCCAAAAGGACGCGCGGATATTCCTCATCGGTAATGACCACATAGAGGAAGCTCTTATCATCTTTTTCTCGAATATTGAATTGTGGCTGGTATTTCTTGATGAGTGCGGACTCCAAGATAAGCGCCTCAAGCGCGCTGTCGGTCTCTCGGTAATCAATCGCTTTTATAAGACTCACCAGTTTCTGAATGCGCGCGTCATGCGGGCGCAAAAAATAGCTCGAAACTCTCCGTTTCAAATTGCCCGCCTTTCCTATATAGAGAATGGTTCCTTTGGCATCCTTCATGAAGTAGACGCCCGGGTTCTCGGGAATATGCGAATATATCTTTTTCATACGTTCTCTCGATACCGTAATGCTATATCTCCAATTGGTTATTTGCAAAACATGCCGTTTATGCTTTTATGAAGGTAGTTTTTTAACAACGAATCAAACACAGATCCATAAGGAGGATTCATGGCAACTCGAGGAACGCTTCATCTTATTATGGGCAATATGTTCGCAGGCAAAACAACCGAGCTCATGAACCGAATCGACATCATGCGAAAGCATGGACGAAAACATGTGCTGGTATTGAAGCCCACCATTGATACGCGAAGTGGTAGATGCCAACTCAAGAATTTTCACGGGCGCGTAATGCCGGCCATTGAAGTGCCGGCAGATAATGCGCGCCGCATTTTTGATGCGGTTAACTATGAAATTAAGGAAGACGAACTTCCCGACATTATTGCCATCGACGAGATTCAGTTTTTTTCGCAGAAGTCCCGCATCTACCTCGTGGTGGACAGACTCCTTGAGCTCGGGTACGACGTCATCTGCGCGGGTCTACGCCTCGACTTTCGTGGCGAGCCTTTCGGCTCAACACTCTCGCTCATCGGCCTCTGCGATGGCATGCACAACGTGACGCTGCTCCATTCGTACTGCGCACTGTGCGGCAAGCCCGCGCATCTGCCCCAACGCCTTATCGACGGTCTGCCCGCGCATTACAGCGCTGATCAGGTGCAGGTCGGCGGCAAGGAATCGTATCAGGCTCGCTGCCATACGTGCCACGAACTTCCGGGAAAGCCGGAAGTGGATATTTCGGAAGAATAGAAACACAAAACCCCCGCACAATGCGGGGGCTTTTTTTACGGAAGAAGCTCGAACGAAACGGTCACTGTCGCACTCGCGTCCTTTTCTTTTGTTGAAAGGTCATATGCACCGTAGTCCGCGATGTCCGTTGAGTTCGGTGCAAGAATCTGTATCACGCCCGTCCTCGCGCTGCGGAGCGCTCCTACGCGCACACCCGTTCCCGCAGCAATCGCCTTTGCGCGCGTAAGCGCGTCCTTTGTCGCCTCAGCGAATAATTGGGGTCTAAGGTCGGAAAGTTTCGTATAAAGATAATCGGTGCGCTGATACTCGGGCACGATTCCCTGGTCCACCAAACTCTTTGCATTCGTCGCGAGGTCTTCAATCTTCGCGATATCGCCGCTCTCCACGCGCACCTCCTGGCGCACGTTATATCCGATCACGTCCTGCGAACCGCCATAGCCCTTTCCCATGTCATACACGGGGTCGGTCTGTATCGGAAGAAATGTGATGGCGCTTGCATCAATGCCGCGCGCAACGATGAACTGGCGAATTTTGTCGGTATTCGCGCTCGCCTTCTCAAGCATATCTTTCAGATTGGTGAGATTCGCGCGCAAGGTGAAATTCGCATCCCACTTCGCGAGGTCGGAGGTCACATGCATCTTTGAAGACCCCGTCACGGTTATCGTATTAGTGGTGCGATTCGAGGCGATGAAATAGCCGAGTATTCCAAGCCCTACGATCAACGCCACCCCAAGCACCGAAGCCGCCCATATGTATCCCTTTTTTTCTTGCATAGTAGTTGTTGATTTTAGTATACCAAACCAATGTTCGAATAATATTATTCTGCGCGGAAGATAACACTCTCTATCATGCGGTTCGCAAGATTGTCGACATTAAATGAACGTTGCTCATCAATGCACGCCGTCTGATTCGGCTCATCATAATTGAGACATTGCGGGAAGCGAAGCGAAAAATTCACCGAGAGTATCTTCCCATTCTTTTGCGTGGTGTAGGTATAGTCGTCGTATACCGAACCTGCAGCACCTTCACCCACCACACTCACGCAATAGCTGCGCGTTCCGATGACGCGCGTGCTTGTGGTCTCGGGACGTCCGTTTTCAGACTTACTCACTGCGCACTCAAATGTTCCCGTTTCCGCCACCATCTTCGGCGGCCAGACCGCCGTGCTTATATACTTCTTCTCCAACTTCGGCGGATAGCTGAATTCAAACCCTTGAGCAACATCGACAAACGTACTCCACGGATTTCCTTTTGAATCAGTAAGGCCGTTCGCTGATTGGTTGGAACAAAATGTCGCATCAGGCGCGCATAGCGCAGAATTGTTCTTTGAGGAGCGGAAGAATTCAAAATAGATACCCGCGGCGAACGCCAAGACAAGAAGCACGATGATTGCGGTCTTTTTATTGTGTAATAGGTTCATGATGTTATTTATTCAAAATGGTTATGGTGATTTGAAGTACGGTTGCGAATGAGACCCACAAGAGATACGGAATATTCACGAGTGCCACCCACCTCATGTGCGGATAGATCGTATAAAGCGACCAGATAAGTGTGGCGAGCACGAGCAAAATATCGATTGCCGCGAGCATATTATTTTTAAGTCCGAACTGTATCGGAGAGAATGCAAAGTTGAATACGAGATTCAATATGAAGGGCAAGGCTATCGCAAATGGAAGCTGCTTTGTAAATACCTTGTAGAACACCGCGCCGAACGAGACCGCGATGATGGTATAGAGCACAGACCACACAGGGCCAAAGAGCCAGCTTGGGGGCGCCCAGGAAGGCTTTATTATCGACGAATACCACGTACTCGTTTCATTCATAGTTTAATTGTACCACCCCAATCAAACCACTCCTACCCTTTCCATTGTGAGCGGGAAAGATTCACACGCTCACCTTTGAATACCACGCCTTCCTTCAAGAGCATCTTCTTTTTTGTGGAAATGCCGTTGCCGAATGCATAACCCGTAAGCTTCCCATCAGAGGCGACCACCCTGTGGCATGGCACCACTTTCATGTCGGGATTGTGCTTCATACACATTCCAACCGCTCGTGCCGCCCCCGAACTCCCCGCCATCTTCGCAAGCTGCCCATACGTCGCCACCTTTCCTTTTGGTATTTTGGCTGCTATTTTATAGATTTTATCTTGAAAAGTCATTAATTTTCGTTAAAAAGGCACACTCATTGGACCGGCCACAAAACCATTGACTTTAATACAGGTGTGATATAATAAGGACATCACCACGAAAAAGACCCTTGCACGGATACGTCCGTGCCGGGGGCTTTTTTATTTCTGATGGTACTCAAGCTTATGTCTCACATCATTCAAGTAAACGATTGGCGCCTCGGTACGCTTGAGCAGAACCGAACATTTTTCAACTGGCGCGGGAGAAACAATAGTACACCGCACACCACTCTCCACCCAAAACTTTACAAGTGAAGCATAGTCGCCATCACTAGATACCAAAACAACAGATACGGGCTTCTTATTGTAATAATCTTTCGTTGCCTGAAGCACAAGGTCAGCATCGCAATTACCCTTCGCTTTTCCGTCCCCATCAAAAACAACTTCTTTGAAAACTAAGGTGTAACCGGCAGATTGTAGAAACGTGTAAAGATTCGCATGTTTTGACATCATACCAATAAATAGGCTCGCCTCAGTAATGCCAAATTTTTGTCGAATCCACGATCGAAATTTTTTATAATCCAGCCTCCACGCCAACGAATCGACCCCTTTATGGAGATTTGCACCATCAATATATGCAATTGAAGTAGAGGGGGTCATAACTGTTACTTTCTAAACTTCATTCGACTGTCTTGCTTGCACAACATCTGACTATTTTATTATCTATTTCCTTTTGCTCGGTTGTGGGTTTTACACAACATCTCACAATTTTTGATTGTTGTTTTACCACCCTTACTCCATGCCGCCACGTGGTCGGCTTCCATTTCATCTAACTTCCAAATCTTTTTCTTGTTGGCATCATGTCCAAGAGCACAAAGCGAACAATTTGATATTTTTTTCTTTTCAGCTTTAGTTGTTTGCTTCTTATATACTGATTTTTTAGTTGCATCATCAAAAACCCTAACATCAAGTAATTTAGTATCGGTAGAGCCTCCTAATATGAATTCAAAAATGCCTTTGCGGTTTTTGACATATGGATCTCCATACAGTTTTTGTACTTCTTCCGAAACTTTTTTCAGATTGTATGATTTTTTATGATATGTCTCATACAGCCGTCCCCACTCTAATCCACGCATTTCGCTTTCCACATCAGTAAATACACTGGATACCCAGTCAATAACACCATTAAAATATTTTTTTAGCTCAGTGATATTTTTATCAAACCGATGACCACTCATGTAGTCTCCTATATTTCCCCTACTTACCCAATCAAGCGCACGTTCCAAAAAATCTTGTCTATTAGCACTACCCGCCACATACGCACTCCATTTTTGAATGTTGGCGTTTTGGCTATTACTAAACTCTTCTTTGCCAAGCGTTACAAACGGACCAGAATACACCGCATTAAGTAGTTCCTGATTATTGAGCGGAACGCCGGCAATATTTATAGTCTTAAACCACTCTTTTATCTGGCTTTCCGTACCTTCACATTCATAAATAAGCAGCTTTGTTTCCCAGATCTTTGCTTTCTTATCTTTTGCCATACCACCAAAGTATTGTTCCATACCATTTTCATCTTTGATAGCAAACTTATCAGTCACAAAACGTCCCACGCTAGTGATGCGTTGCTGTCCGTCCAAAACTTCCAAATTGTTTTCAGAAACCTTATTAAAATAGATCAACCCAATGGGATACCCCTTAAGCAGGGACTCAATAACCGCAGCCTCTCTTTTTCCGCCATCGGATGCATAGATATAGTTGCGTTGATACTCGGGCTGAATAGTGAGCTTACCAGACAAACCAAACAAACCCTTGCCTTCAAGTTCGTTATAGACAAATCCTTCACAAATATCTTTGACGGTGATGTTGGTTTTTAAAAATGTTTTCATTTCCATATTATTTTTTTAAATCACATCGGGCAAATCTCTCAACCTTTTACCATTGTATTTAAAATAGTCCGCACCCGCATAAGCCCCACTCTCATTCAGTTCACCTCGCTGTTCGTAAAGCTTATATGTAAGTGGCGATAATTTCCAAATCTGACCCTCATACTCTACCTCGCGCTCACCAGCAACCTTGGCCGTTATATCCTCATCGTCCTTGAAAACGATTATGTCTCCATTTTTGAGCCCCTTCTTATAAAAACTAAATAGCCTACTCTCTCTTCTAATGTTTGAAACTATGTCAAACTCTTTCTCTTGATCAATATTTTCAGGATAAACAACCCTCCCCTTAAACGAGAGTAGGAGCTGTCGCAACAATTCTTGATCCAGCGCAAATAGTTCACTTTCTCCAACCTGATGTTTATTAAAAATATCTTTCAGTAGATTTTCCTTATCATCATAATCCTCAAGTTCAATAGCAAAAAATCTTTTCAGGCCGGCAACATTATAATAACCATTTGCCTCAAGGTTTCGCATTCTCTCCTGATAATTGTTTATACCGGTCTTGCCTATCTTTACCAAACCAGATACGGCTGTTGTCATTACGTAAATAATTCCTTTCATATTATTTTTTCTTATGTTTTATAAGAATTCTTTGATAGACTTTCTCTAATATACCACTCTTAATAACTACTCCACTTGCATTCAAATCGTAAGTTCCCTTTTTACCAAACTTATTTAAATATGCTTGTTTGCATTCTGCGGTTGTATATACTTTTGTTTTCATTTTATATAAGTCTTCATTTTCACACATTCCTACAATTTCAAACTGTTCTGGAGAGTACTTACTAAGGAAGCTAATTGGCACACCCATTACACCCGCATAGTCGTTTGGAATATATTTAACTAAAGGCACCTCAATTGCATTATAGTTGTTATATTTTTCAAATGGTTTTTTCGTGCCAAATTTAATTACCTCTGCTTTAGTCATTAACGGCAACGGTTGGTGGCGGCGCCCATGATCAAGATTGGTAAACCAAATCGTTCCAGCAACAAATGCGTATTTCTTACCATCCTCTTTTTTGTGAAAATTTTCATAACTATCTGGAACCTGATACCAAACATTTCTTCCATCGTTTTTGCCAGCTCCAAGCCATACTTTATTCTCTTTAATTAAAGAGAAGATTTCCTTATAAGTAATCGCGTTCATATTGCCAATAATTACAAACTTTTTATTGTAATCAAAAAGTTGTTTAACATATTCGCGGAACAAACTGAATGGTGGATTTGTTACCACAACATCAGATTGCTTGAGTAGATTTACACATTCATTACTACGAAAATCACCATCACCTTCGAGTGGCGACCATTCGTTGTTTTTGTTCGTCTTTAACTGCTTTGCAACGTCCTTCAAATTAAATTCGCCGTCATCATCTATGTCGCGTACTTCGTTGATAATAAATTTGTTAGCGGTTACTTTGGGACGCCCTTTTGATTTTGCAAGAGTTTTGTCATCACCAAATAATGCCAACTGAGTGTTTGCTACAGGTGAAGGTTTGTAGCTTGTGGTGATAAGTTGTTTCAATCCAAGTTTATTAAAATTGAGCACAAAATAGCGAAAGAAATTACTTTCGTATGGATCATCACAATTGCAATATACCGCCTTACTGCGGAATACGTCGGGGTTATATTCCAAATACGCTTCAATCTCTTTTTGAATATCGCTGTACTGAGTATAAAATTCGTCGTTCTTTGCCCGTTTTGCGTTTGTGAGATTTTTATTTGCCATCGCTTCAACAAGAACTAAAATTCTCTTTTAGTATAAAACAAAACTAGACAAGATGAAATGCCCAATTTTATATCTGAAAATTGAAAAAAAACACGTATTATCGTACAATCACAAGGCATAAAAGGAGGGGTCGCATGGTGGTCTACGTGCGCAAGTGCTGTTCCCGTTTTGTCTGATGCGAAGCGAAGTCACAAAACGCAATCCCGCTTAAAGCGGAAGGGTGGCCGAGTGGTCTAAGGCGCAGTCCTGGAAAGACTGTAGGGGAGAAATCCTCTCGCGAGTTCGAATCTCGCCCCTTCCGCTTTGTGCGGGAGAAAGACGAATTATTTACATCCCCCTTCTCTTTTGCTATGGTGCAAAGAGCACATCGCACAAGGAGGATCTCATGACCCCAGACAAGGTAAGAGAGGTTTTGACCATCTACCGTAAGAAGTTCGAAGATATGCGCATTCCGAATTATCCGTTTCCACACCACAAGATTCCGAATCGCGGACAAGCGGGCATTGATTTCAACAATCAATTCCACTACCATCTCGCCCACTGCCACGGAATGCTGGACCAAATGGAAACCTTCATTCAAGAAGGCAGAATGGACAAGGTATTCCGATGGCTCGGATTCATTCAGGGTGTGCTCTGGGCCGCGGGTATCTACACCGTAGAAGAAATGGCAAACCACAATCGCCCGTAAAAATTCCAGCCGCTTCAATCAAATGAAGCGGTTTTTTCTATCTTGACTCTTAGGAAAATTATGGTACTTTAAAAAAGCACCTTGAAAAGGAGATGGGTATGAAAACCCGAATTATCGTGACCGTGCTCACGGCAGCTCTTGGTATCTTCATCATCTGGCTCATCTTCCGTCCTGGAGAGTGCTGCGTGAAGTGCAAATGCCACTGCAGCGAACCGCGCGCCGCTTCTCAGAAGGCCGCGGAACCGCCCACCAAAGACACGAAGAGCACAAGGCGCGACCCCGCGCCGTCGAGAGCCGCTCCCAGATGGGAGCCGCCCGCAAGAAGGGCAGCCCCTCCCCCTGTGCCACGGGCACCGCTCCCCGCTCCGGCTCCCGCCATGGCGAAAGCCCCAGCGCCAGCCAAACCGAACGCACCGCCCGCAAAGGGTAATTGCGCGAACTGTGTGGGGCAGACATACGAAGAGCTGGGAATCACAAACTCCCGCCAATAATACAAACCAAGCGCTCGTTCATTGAACGGGCGCTCTTTTTTTACACAACAATAAAACCCCGATTGCTCGGGGTTTTATCTTTCCACTACTAGTTACCTCCTCCCTGTCCGCCCTGAACCTGAGCCTGCAACTGCCTGATAAGCGCCAAAAGCTGCTGTATCTGGGCCTGGATGTTCGCTACATTCTGAGTCTGGAATGTCCTGTCTCTGAAGGTAGACGCATTGATGACTCCCGAAGAAGGATCGATCGTTCCCTTGATATCGACCACATCTCCCGCCTTTACCGAGGAGAGTGTGCTCGTGCCCATGCCGACGACCTGTGTATTCGAAGACACGACCGCCTTTATCGGCAATCCGAAAATAGTAACCGCAACCGTCTGATCCGTTACGGATGAGACCAAGCCGCCGTTCAATGTCGTCTCGCCTCCCGAACCGATTGCGAATTCAGTGCCGCCGAGTCCGAGACCGTTCTTGTTCTCGCTTTCGCTTGAACTCTGTGAATCTCCATGAAGTGACGCGATACCGCTTATCGCCTCTCCCTCGCCCTGTCCCTGATTATCATCCGCCGATACTACATTGTATTTCGCGACAGAAAATGCCGCGATACCGACTATCGCTATAACGCTCAAAATAAGTTTTAAATGTTTCATATATAGTTGTTTAATTTTCTTGTACTCTCGACCTTTCGTCCCTTTTTCAACCGTTCGATAGCTAATGAATCTTATCGTACCGTATAATCAACCGTTTGCGCTTTCTTTCCATCCACAAAGAATGAAAGCGAATAATTTCCCGCTTTGCGCGTCTTGCCCGCATTCAATATCCAACTGAAATGGAAGTCGACCATCCCGTCCTGCGTAGGATGAGACACTTTTGAATCAACATACTTTCCATCGAAGGTTCTGATGTAGGCAAGTTGCGTCTTTGCAAGTGCCGCCTGCAACGAGAGCACGGCGTAGATGTTGTCCTTCATGTCAAAGGTGGTGGTCGGATTATCAATGAGCCCCTCTCCATTCAATACGGTTCCGAGCTTCACGCCGACAATGGCGGCCGTGGGAAGCGGGGTTACCGAAACAGTGGTGGTCGCGGCCTCGTTATTGATGGCTTGCGGAAGAGACTGTTGTTGCGGCGCGGAACTCCAAAACGAGTACGCGATGATTCCCAGTATGGCGATGATGACTATTCCGGTAATTATGAAAATAGATTTTTTCATTGAGGATGCTATTGGTTGGAATCTCCGCCGCTTGTGCCATCGGTGCTCGTACTTTGTGCGTCATTGCTTTGCACATCACCGTTCGAATCAAATGACGGCGTGTTCTCATCTTGAAGCGTGGAGGTGGCATTATCGCCGCCATCAACTTGAGCATCCGCACCGCTCTCCGGATTCTCGATGTTCACCTCATCATCTATCTCCTTCTGAATCTCCTCACTCGATTTTTCTCCATCAATCACCACATTGTCGCTGAAATCATCGCCTGCGATCTTCGTATCCTCACTATCTATCTCGCTCGCCGCTTTTTGTGCCTCAAGGTCGCTCGCTATCTGCTGCGTCAATTGCTGAAGCTCACGCTCAAAATCGGTTTGAACGGTCGCCGCGGTAGCATCGACGGTCTGTGCGTGCGCCACAAGCCCCACGCCGCGTGAGACGAGTCCAAACGCACTTATGACCAACAATATGAGTGTTTTTTTAGCCATGCGCTTCATGTATATAATACGTTTATTATATCAAAACCTTTCGCTACGTAATCAGCGTTCCATCAAACTCCTCCCCGCGTAAAAGTGCCTCCATATTCCTCATATTTCTGCCATCCACCACGATAGCCGCTATCTTATTCGCTTTCCCGAACTTCGCCGCCACAGGGTCCACAGGGGTGCTCGCGCCCGGAGTCCATTTATGCGGAATTATCTTCCAATATTCGGACCACTTCATCTCCTTGAACGGTCTCGCGTCGATAAACTGATCCGGATTCTTGTCATATACGAACGCGGGCTTCCCCGCCATCACGACCTCCTTCGCGCCGAACTGCTTTGCGAGCGACATACAGATGAAATCGGTTGACCATCCAGGCTCCCATCCACACGCGACAGTAACAGGACTCGTAAGTTTCTTTATCCTTAGGGGCGCGTCAAAAAGAACCGGGTCGGCGATCTTTCCGAACACGGTCTGAATGAGCTTCGCATTCGCACGCGTGGCATAGATACCGAGCCAATCGCCCTCTTTCGTGGAGATAGGACGAACCGCACGTGCCGCCTCCTGATACCAGCGCGCAAGCTTGCCGCCGCCCATCACGATGATGACCTTGTGCGTCTTTGCGTATGTGTCGACAAGCGCCTTCCACTCCTTCAAGAGAGGTACGTTTATCTCATTTTGAAAGATGATGGAACCTCCAAGTCCCAGTACGATTACATTTCCGAATGTGTGTTTCATAGATAGATTACCAATCACCGCTTGAGCCTCCTCCGCCCGAACGCCCGCCGCCGAATCCTCCGAATCCACCGCCCGAGCCTCCTCCGCCCCAAAAACCTCCGCCGCCTATCCACCAAGGAATGCCGCCCGTTCCCGCCTTGTACTTATCGTACGATTTAGATACGAAATAATCGAAGAGCAACCCGAGAGGAATGAGAAATACGATAGCGAGAATACCCGCGTAGAAGAATCCATCGAAGAGTCCGATGACGACGCCGCCTATGCCTCCAAGCACACCACCTGCCCACCATGATTTTGAACGGCCCAAAATACTTGCGAGCCACATAATGCCAATGGGAATAAGATACCAATACTCGAACACCGCATTCACTGTTCTATCGACATTCTGAGATTCAGAAGGCACGTACTCACCCCGCGTCGCAGACATTATCTGAGAGACCGCGCCGTCAATGCCCGCATAATAATTCCCCGCCTTGAAATTAGGCGTGATTACATTATTGATGATCCAATAACTCTGCGCGTCGGTGAGCGCGCCCTCCAATCCATATCCGACCTCAATGCGCACCTTTCTATCATCACGCGAGATGAGAAGCAGGATGCCGTTATCCTTCCCCTTCTTGCCTATCTTCCAGTCCTCGAACAATTTCACGGCATAATTTTCAATCGTATCGCCATTCAAACTTGGAATAGTGACGACCGCAATCTCATTCGTGGAACTTGCCTCAAACGCCGCAAGCTTTTGTTCAAGCTGTGCTTTTTCTTGTGGATGTAGCATCCCCGCAAAATCACTCACAAAAAAACCTTCCTCAGGCTTGCCAGGACTTGTGTATGCACGCGCAACAAATGGAATTGTTACGATAGCAATGAGAAAGAGTAATACGACCCTCCTCATGTGAAGTTAGAAGTTTACTTTCGGAGCATTCTCAGCGCCGCTTGCCGCCGCAAAATAGGTTCGCTCCTTAAATCCGAACATTCCCGCAACGATGTTGCCGGGGAAACGCTTCACGGACATGTTGAGATCCTTCACCGCATCGTTGAAGCGCTGTCGCTCCACGCTCACGCGATTCTCGGTTCCCTCAAGCTGTACCATAAGCGTCTGTACCGCATCCGATGATTTAAGCGTAGGATAGTTTTCCATCACCACGAGCAATCGGCTGAGCGCTGATTCCACACCCGTTGCCGCCGCCGCTTTCTCATCTACCGTTTTTGCGCTGCCATACTTCGTGCGCGCGTCCGCAATCGCCAAAAAGACATCCTTTTCCTGTTTCATCGCGCCCTGCACCGAATTCACGAGGTTAGGAATAAGGTCCAATCTGCGCTGATACTGCGTCTCCACTTGCGCCCACTGGTTATCTACCGCCTCATTCTTTCCTACAAATCCGTTGTATGAGGTCCATACATAGAGAAGCGCGACGACCGCCACGCCAAGAACGATCCATAACGTTTTATTTTTCATATGATTATTAGGCTTTTTTTCAGTATATCAAAAAATAAAGGAAACATACAGCAACAAAAAAAGCCCCGCAAAATGCGCGGGGCTTGTATCAACTGTCGACCACGACTATGTCTACAAAGGATTTTCCTATCCTGCGGGCAGTATATTTCCTCTTCACCCACACATCAACGTAGTTCTCCTTTCCCTTGGACATTCGGTCCATGACGACAAATTCCCTCTCTCCGAAGAGTTCTGGAATCCTCACCCTGGTGCCAAACGGCAAAAAATTGCACGCAACCACGCCATCGCGGGCGCGTTCGCCCGATGCGGTGATGCCGAAATCATTTCCGCACTCGTCGGCGCTGCTTGTGTACGCGGTAACCCACGCACGCATGGTCGTATAGCTCTCCTCGTTCGCGCACTCGCACGTTACCGCGCGTGGCATCTTCGCGATGGACTTCGAATCCCACGACGCGTACGCAGTAACGAACAAAAGACCAACGAGTACTCCTACAATATGATCACGCAAAATCTTCCTCCTTTGTGTAGTTATTAAGGTTCAACAGAGTTCATATTCTATACTTTATTTTTATTTTGTCAAGGATAGTGCCGCGCGGAAGGCGATTCCTTGCGGAAAACCATCCTTCGCGCTACCGTAAATGTACTATGGCACTGGGACATTCCGCTCGAAGAAAACTGGTTTGGTTTTTTTTCGCCGTCTTTTTGATACTCGGCTCATATCTCACGATAAAGATGCTTGGATTCGTGATAGACACGAAAAATCTCCGCCTCGTGAAAGCGGGCGGTATTTACGTGAAATTCACGCCACGCGATGCCACACTCTATCTTGATGGCAAAAAATATCCGGGAACCGCGGGATTTTTGAGCAATGACATCTACGTCCCGGGCCTTACCCCCACCACCCACTCGGTCTCGCTCTCGCTTCCCGGCTATTATGATTGGAACAAAGAATTCTCGCTCTCATCGGGAATAGTTGCGTCTTCAAAGGACATCATCCTATGGCCTAAAACACTGACCCCTGACACAAGCAGTACCGACATTGCGGCATTTTGGCTCACTAAGAACGGCCCCGTCGTAAAGACAACGGCGGGAGAACTTGGATTCAAAAACGAGAAGATTGCGGGAAAGGACGTCATTCTTTCGAATCTGGATTCGCCATTTGTGGTCACAAAAGACGGTGCAACATACTACTTCGTGAATCTTGATGACGCATCCTCAACGCTCAACATAAATACTCTCTTTTCTTCTCTGCGCCATAAGCAATTAGGCTTCGCGAGTATCGCGAAAATTCGAGAAGTCATCTCCCACCCCTTCACACGAACGAAACTCATCATCACCACCAATACGTCTGTCTATATATTGGATACAAAGAAGATGGAGTTGGAACCATTGCTTGCCACGAATAAACTTATTGCGTACGCAACAAGCAATAACGATTTCTTTGCCATTGATTCAAAAGGAGTCCTTACTATTTCGGACCTTCTTCTTCATACGCAATCAGAATATCCGGTACATCTTAATTTTGCGACAGGACTGAAAGCCTCTCCGGACGGCTCCGATCTTCTTATTACCGATGAAGAACAGCATCTCTTCCACTACGAGGTTGATACTCAAGCACTGAAAAAGGTAGGAGCACAAATCTCATTCTATTCATTTTCCCCCGATTCCAAGCGCGCGATATTCATCGGAACGAATGGCGACGCGGAGATTCTCTACCTCAAAGATTATGAGGAAAATGTGATTCGCAAACAGGGAGATGCGAGCAACTTCACTCTCACCGAAGGCGAGGATGCGCAATCCTTCAAGTGGATACCGTTCACTCAAAATTATTTTTTGATAAAAGCGGGCAACGAACTGAAAGCGGAGGAATTTGACACGCGCTCGGCAAGAAATATCTATACGCTCGCCGCGGATGCGGCGCAATTCGCGTTGAACGACAAGACGCTATTCCTTCTTTCGGGCAATGACCTTCTCACCTCTCAGCAATTGGACAAGTAGTTATGCGTAAAGGATGAAGTCCATAAACTTCTCAAACGGAGATTTTTCTGGTAACTGATGCCCCGCGTGCTCGCATATCTTTGAAATCTGTTCGTGAGTCTCGGTCTCGCCATGAGCGATGAGCTCTCGCGCGTTTCCAAATTCAAGCCAATGGTGCGTAAGCACCTGCGGATGCAGCACAATGTCGGCATTCTCCTCCAATATGCGGGCCGCTATCTGATATTCGATGACCGCCAACGCGCTTGCGATAAGAGAATAGATGTGGAAAATACGTATCTTTTCCTCAGAAAAATCAAACCACTTGCTTGACACGTCAACGGCGATAACAAGATTAGCACCCATCTCTCGCACCACATCCGCGGGCACAGGATTCACAAACCCCCCATCCATAAGCACTCGCCCATCTATCTCCACGGGGCTGAATACCACAGGCAACGCGGTGCTTGCTCTTACCGCGTCTGAAAGGCTTCCCTTTTCAAGCACTACCTGCTCGCCATTCTTTGTATCCGTCGCAATTGCCTTGAATGGAATCTTTAGATCGTTGAAATCAACACTTTTGAATTGCTTTTCCAAAAAATCGGGAATGGACGAATCCTTGAAAATCGCGCCATCGTGTTTGCGCGCTATTTTACTCATCGAATATACATCCTCGTCCTTAATGCTTATAAACAATTTTTCGAGTGCCGCGATATCTTTCGTGGCCGCGTACCACGCGCCCACCAACGCACCCATGCTGGTACCCGCAATATAGCTTATCTCCACGCCCGCGCGCTCAAGTTCTTTGATGACGCCGATGTGCGCAAGCCCTTTCGCGCCGCCACCGCCAAGCGCCAATCCAACCTTCTTTTTTGTGATATTCTTCGCTTCCATGATTTTCATTGTACCTCAAACGATAAACAAGGCGCAATTTGGCATTGCGCCTTGTTCACTATTTATAAGACGGCCTTCAAGTAATGTCCCGTAAAACTTCGCGCTTTTTCCGCGATCTCTTCAGGCGTTCCCTCGCCAATGATGGCGCCGCCCTTTTCTCCACCCTCGGGACCGAGGTCGATGACCCAATCCGCCGATTTGATGACATCAAGATTATGTTCGATGACCACTACGGTATTGCCGCGTGATACGAGGCGCTGCAACACATCAAGCAGCTTCTGCACGTCCGCGAAGTGAAGTCCGGTGGTCGGCTCATCCAAAAGATAGATGGTCTTTCGCGTATCACGTTTTCCAAGTTCCGCGGCAAGCTTGATGCGCTGCGCCTCGCCGCCCGAAAGCGTTGTCGCGGATTGTCCAAGCTCCAAATAGCCGAGACCCACCTCATCCAATATCTTCAATCGGTCATAGAGCCAAGGAATATCTTCAAAGAATGTGACCGCTTCCTCAATGGTCGTTTTCAATACATCATAGATATTCTTTCCCTTGTACTCCACTTCAAGCGTTTCTCTGTCAAAACGTTTTCCCTTGCATACATCACACGTCACATAGACGGTTGGCAAGAAATGCATCTCAATCGCGATGACGCCATGTCCTTCGCAGTTCTCGCAGCGGCCACCCTTCACATTGAAGCTGAATCTTCCTGGACGATAGCCGCGCACGCGCGCATCTTCGGTCGCCGCGAACAAGTCGCGAATAAATGACCACGCCCCCACGTATGTTGCGGGATTTGAACGCGGCGTGCGTCCGATGGCCCCCTGGTCGATGTTGATGACCCTATTCACATATTCCAATCCCGTGATTCCCTTATTCGCGCCAACCTTATAGCTCGCGCCGTTGAATTTGTTCGCGAGATGTTTGTAGAGCACGTCATAGATGAGCGAACTTTTTCCCGAACCGGAAACTCCCGTAACCGCGGTAAGTCTTCGTAATGGAATGTTCACATCAACGTTCTTAAGATTGTTTTCCGTGACGCCCTTCATCTTTATCGATTCATGCCCGGTTTTTACGCCACGGCGTTCCTTGGGAACCTCGATGAACTCCTTTCCGCGAAGATAATCAAGCGTAAGTGACGCATGCCGCGTGTCATTGATGACCTCGGGTATCGGACCCGCCGCCACGATGTTTCCGCCATGGATGCCCGCGCCGGGACCCACGTCAACAAGATAATCCGAAGCGCGAATCGTCTCCTCATCATGCTCGACCACCACTACCGTGTTTCCCAAATCACGCAAGTCCTGCAATGTCTTTATGAGCTTTGCATTGTCTCGCTGGTGAAGTCCGATGGTCGGCTCATCAAGTATATAGAGCGTACCCACAAGCCTTGAACCTATCTGCGACGCAAGCCGAATGCGCTGCGCCTCGCCGCCTGACAATGTGCCCGCGCGCCTGTCGAGCGTGAGATATTCCAAACCCACATCCGCTAAAAACTTAAGCCGATTCTTTATCTCGCGCAGAGGCAATTCCGCGATCTCCTTGAACTGTTCGTCCTTTGATTTTTCAGCCTTGTCAAAAAATTCATGCGCATGCGCGACGGAAAGTCCCGTCACATTCGCGATGTTCTTTCCATTGATGAGTACGCTGAGCGCCTCTTCCTTCAAACGTTTTCCTCCGCATACCTCGCATATCTTCTCGGAGAAGATGCTCTCGGTACCAAGGCCGTTACACGCGGGACACGCGCCGAACGGGCTATTGAATGAAAAGAGACGCGGCTCAATCTCAGGAAACGAGAAGCCATCATTAGGACACGTGAATTTCGCGGACAGCGAGGTCTCCTCATCGGTGATGATGGTCACCACATCGTTGCCATACTTCAGCGCAGTCTCAATCGCTTCCGAAAGCCTCAAGCGATTATCCTTCTCTTTGAAATCCAATTTCGCGGGCATCCTGTCGACCACAAGGTCGATAGTATGCTGCTTATAACGGCTCAAGTCTATCTTGTCGCGCAACGAATAATACGTTCCATCCACGCGAATCTCGGAAAAACCCGTATTCAAGAAATCATAGAGTAATTGGTAATACTCCCCCTTCCTCCCGCGGACGACGGGTGCCAAGATGACCACATTCTTCCCCGCCTTGTTTTCATTTGAAATGGAGATTGCCACGTCGACTATCTCCTCGATAGTCATCTTTTTGATGGGTGTTCCGCATCGTGGACAATGCGGCTTGCCCGCGCGCGCGAAAAGCACACGCATATAATCGTAGATTTCCGTGATGGTCGCGACCGTTGAACGCGGATTGGCCGAGTGGCTTTTCTGGTCAATTGAGATTGCGGGCGAAAGTCCCTCTATCTCATCCACATCGGGCTTATCGAGCCTGCCCAAAAATTGGCGCGCGTATGCCGAAAGCGATTCGATATATCTTCGTTGTCCTTCCGCAAAGATGGTATCGAACGCAAGCGATGATTTTCCCGAACCGGAAAGTCCCGTGAACACCGTCATTTTTCCGCGAGGAATCTCTAAATTGATGTTCTTCAAATTATGTTCCCGCGCTCCTTTTATGATTATCTTGTCCTGCATGATATTTTTATTTTACGTGCCCACCGTAGCTTTAGCGAAGGCGGGTCCTGTATGTTTTATGAGTGAATAACGAAATGGCCCGGCACTTCGCGTGCTAGGGATACCACACACGAACTTTAGTGTCCCACCAACCAAAAGTCAATCTCTTTTTGTGCGTAAAAAAAACGCCCCGCAAATTGCGCGGGGCGATGGATTGACGGCCGAGAACTAGGCTTCGGTCGTATGCTGTTGGTGCTTCTTCGCACGGCGGGTGCGCTGCGGCACATGCTCGGGCTCGGCCTCCGCGATGAGCGGGGCGAAGGAGCCGGGCTGCTCGAAGACGAGACCCTTCACTCCATCGTAGTGGAGCAGAACGGGTTCACCGCCCTCGGGCGTGATCGTGATGGTCTCGCCAGGGGCGATCACGGTCAGGCCGACCAGGAAGGTCGAGCCGGCCTCGCTCATGCCGTAGCCGAAGGGCAGACCCTCGATGGCTTCGGTGGAGACGGAGTAAGTACCGTGCTTGCCCTCGACATTCGCCGCTCCCTTCGTGTTGATTTGAAGGGCGATGCGCAGGTCGTTCTGGTTCGCCTCCTTGCTCATGGTGAAGAAGAAGGCATCCTCTCCGGTCTCCTTGCTCCGCTTCATGTCCTTCACCTTGGTGAAGTCCATGCGGTGGATGAGGTGGATGGGCGGCTTGCCCTCTCGCTTGATCGTGATGACCTCGGGGGTCTCCCGATCGTTCGTGCCGACGGTGACGAACCTGCCGGTCGCGTCGCCGAGACGCATGGTGTACCGCTTGGGTGCACCGTCCTTCACGGGCTTCTGCGTCGTGGCCTCGAAGGCCCTGAACCCGTCAGCGAACATCGCGATGGTCTTTCCACCGACGAGCTCGAAGTAAATCCGCATTGCTTTCATACAGCCCCCTTGCGCCGAATGGCGCGAAAATTGGGTACAGAACGCGCGTTACCCGCGCGACGGTCGCCACTCAACGAGTAGCGCACTAGACATCAGCCAACCTGACATTGAGTGCGCTCCTCGCGAATCGCGCCGTATGAAGATTTGCCGTGTTATCAAAGAACCAATCTAACAAAAACATTATACCTTGATAATATTATTTTGTCAATATACCTCTTGAACTGAAAAACAACCTATTGGGCGGTTTTTTTCCCCTTTACAGCCCTTGGCTCCTTCTTCGCTTCCTCGAGTTTTTGCGAGAGCGCTTTTATCTCTTCACGTAAGATAGTAGCAAGTTCGAAATTCAATTCCTCAGCAGCTTCCCGCATCTCATATTCTTTTTCCTTTATAAGGACCTCGAGTGCCTTCTTCGATTTGGGAGCGACGCCAAGTTCTATCTTCTCTATCTTTTCTATCGGCAAAATATCTTTTATTTCCTTGATGATGGTCTTGGGAGTGATATTGTGCTCCTTGTTATACGCGAGCTGTAATTTTCGGCGGCGATTTGTTTCGCGAATCGCGCGCTCCATCGAACCGGTGACGTTATCCGCGTACATCAAGACCTCGCCGCTCACATTACGCGCGGCGCGGCCGATGGTCTGTACGAGCGCGGTCTCACTCCTTAAAAATCCCTCCTTATCCGCGTCCAAAATTGCGACAAGCGATACCTCAGGCAAGTCCAATCCCTCGCGCAGCAGGTTCACGCCCACGAGTACATCTATCTCTCCCCTTCTCAATTTCGTGAGTATCTTGATGCGGTCCAATGTTTTTACATCACTGTGCAAATACGTCACCTTTATCTTCTTTTCTTCCAGATATGCGGAAAGGTCTTCCGCCATCTTCTTGGTAAGCGTAGTCACGAGAATACGTTCACGTTTTCCCTTTGGAGCATTGATATGCGACTCAATTCGCGTAATAAGATCCTGCACCTGTCCTTTCGCGGGAAGAATGGTTACCACAGGGTCCACAAGGCCGGTTGGGCGGATGATTTGCTCTACCACCTGCCCGCCCTTAGCTACCGAACTTGTTTCATTCTCATAGGGACCCGGAGTCGCGGAAGTGAATACCACCTGTCCTATTCGCGCGTTGAACTCAGCGAACGTGAGCGGACGATTATCGGCTGCCGAGGGAAGACGGAATCCGAACTCAACAAGCGTCTTTTTGCGTGCCGCATCGCCCGCCGACATGCCCGCGATCTGCGGAACGGTCACGTGCGATTCATCGATGAACGTCATGAAGTCCTTCGGGAAATAATCCAAAAGCGTGTCCGGCGGCTCACCGGAAGCCCTTCCCGAAAGATGCTGAGAATAATTCTCAATGCCGTTGCAATAGCCTACTTCCTTTATCATCGCGAGGTCATACTTCGTTCTTCGTTCCAGCCGCTCGGCTTCCAAAAATTTTCCATGCTTTTCAAAATACTTGAGGCGCGCCTTCAGCTCTTCTCGAATTTCTTTGATGGCGCGTTCGCGTTCCGGCGCCAACGTGATGAAGTGCTTTGCGGGCGCAATGAACACATCATCGCGTGCGGGGGTCTTCCCCGGAATATATCCCGCCACAGGGTCAACCTCATAGATGTTCTCTATGATGCCGTTCTTCAATTCAAAGTTGAAGATGACCTCTCTGTCCGTAGGCATTATCTCCCAATTGTCGCCACGAAGACGGAACGTGCCGCGCGTAAGATCGGAATTGGTGCGCGTAAAATGCAGTTCAACAAGCTTCCTCACGAATGACTGGCGATCTATCGTGTCGCCTTTTTTGAAATGGAAGATGTGCTTGGCATACACTTGCGGCGCGCCAAGACCGTAGATGCAGGAAACGGATGAGACCACTATCACGTCGCGGCGCGTAAGAAGCGCGGTCGTCGCCGCATGGCGTAACTTGTCTATCTCCTCGTTTATCATCGCCTCCTTGCCGATGTAGGTATCGGAGGTTGGAATATATGCTTCCGGCTGATAGTAATCGTAATATGACACGAAATAGTGCACTGAATTCTTAGGAAATAATTCGCGAAGCTCGTTCGTAAGCTGCGCCGCCAAGGTCTTGTTATGCGCTATTACGAGCGCGGGACGCGAAATACGCTGAATCACATTCGCCATGGTGAACGTCTTTCCCGATCCCGTGACACCAAGAAGCGTCTGATGCCGCATTCCTTTTTCTATACCGGAAACCAAGGCATCGATTGCCTTTGGTTGGTCTCCTGCGGGCTTATTGTCGCTTACCAGTTTGAAAAGACTCATATGGTATTGGCCCTCATCATAGAGTGAGCACTTCCGTTCCGCAAGGCTTTCACTACGCGCGATTATTCGACTATCTCCACAAGCTTATTTTTCGCCATATGCCCTGATACTATCTCAACTTCATATGGCTTTACGCCAAAATAGTTTGCAAGCGCCTTCTCAATCGCTTTGTTCGCCTCCCCCTCTTTCGCTCTTTCCTTCACGAACACCGCGAAATGATTATCGCCTAATTTTTCAACTTTTTCCGTTTTAGCTCCGGGTTTTGCGGTGACAAGTATCTTCATTGAACCCGCGAAATTATTGTTTGTTCAAAGGAGGATAGAGATCCTTATCAATGGTCCTTGTAAAACACGTCCTCCCCGCGCCATGTTGCCAATTTTCATTCGTGCCTCCGTACAATCCAATAGGCCTCACCACCTGAGGATTCGTCTCATTGCTCACTCTTTTGAAGGTGGCGCACAATTCAAATTCCAGATTTCCTTTTATCGCATACTCATATGCCGCCCCCGTCTCGGGATCGGTCGGTACGCGAATACCACGGATGTCATCTTGTATGGCAGTGAGCGTTTCGGGAAGCTTATCCTTCGCCTGCCAATAGTTCACTATCTCATACTGCAACCCTTGGAGATCGTTCGCACGCTGCTCATCGAATCTCCTCATTCGCTCTTCGTTCGGAGAGCCGACTATCACAAATCCGGCAACGATGGCCGCTACAACCACTCCGATTATCCCGTATACGAAATATCTCATATTATTCGGTGTTGTGCTTTTTGATGTCCGCGAAATAGTAGAAGAATATCGAACCCGTGACAAAAAGAATCGAGAGAGCCTTCAATGAGAAACGCGTGGTTATCTCGCCTCCCAAAAAACTGTTGATGAGTGCCACAAGATCACCTATCACGACAAGTGCCACGACAAACAACGTGAAATAGATGAGCCACTTCCGTATCCTCAAGTCGCGCTTCGTGGGATTAGCCTCATAGCTCCTATTCAAAAAGCGCATTGTAAAAAGATAGACAGGAAAGACCACGAGGAGCGTGGCGATGGAGAATCGAATCGTGGAATAAGCGCCCTGCAACGCATAATATCCTCCCGTAAGAACGTCGGGAAACGCAATATCTATGAATTGGAAAAGCAATACTAACAATGTGACCGCGCTCACATAGAGCGTGACGATTGCGAGAAGATGCATGAATACATCTTTCGGGGAAACCTTCTTTTTCTCTTGAATTGATTCCATACGTTCATTATACACGGAACCATTTCTCAATGCCTATATGGAGAAAACAGATAACCTAAGAAGGGGCATGAGCATACCACCGAACAAAAATGCCGTAAAAGCGCCCAAAATGAACGGCCACCCGAGCGTAGTGTATGCTTCTTTGAAAAAAATGAGGCGGAATATCGATACGAATACCACAAACAAAAATCCCATAGGAACGAACAAGATGAAGAACGGCCACCCGACAATAAGCGCCATAAGATACCCGAGTTCCACCTCCCCTTCCTCGAAAAAGCGTTCCTTGTATCGCTTTAAAAGTATGAGAAAGTGATAGAAAAGCCAGGCGACAAAAAGCGAAAGAAATGTATTGAGCCAAAATCGCTGGAGCGAATAAAATATGAAATAGCCGAGAGAAGACTTGAATATCCAAGGAAACAGATGAATAAGCGGAATCGGAAGAGAGGAGCTCAATCCCTCGTGCAGGAATAATTTTCCTAATCCGCCCCCCTTCCAAAGGACGTACTGCAATAGAGTGAGCACTCCTGCAAATCCGATTTTGAAAAAGATGGCTGACCAGATAAGCCGTTTATAGGTAATGGCCTTGAATACGAGCGGCTGATGCTCGCGGTTCCTCATCGCGTAGCGTATCGCGGCAATAAGAAAGAGCGCCAAGAAAAATATTCTCGGCACTATTCCCACCCATACATATCGTATCTCTTGCGTCATGGAACCAGATTCTTGAGCGTACCGCCGATGAAGCCCGATATATTCTCAATGGTAGTATTTAAAATTCTCTCCATCGCCTCCTTCGTATTGAACGCGGTATGCGGAGTGATGAATACATTCGACATCTTCATAAGCGCGTGATTCGTGAGCATCATGCGTACGCGCTCCGCGTGAATCTCCGACTCGCCTAAAAGCCTCATCTCATCTTTTATATCCTCTTCTTCCTCAAGCACATCAAGACCCGCGCCGCCGAGCGTGCCATCCATAAGCGCCAATACAAGCGCGTCTGTTTCCACAATCGCGCCGCGCGCGGTATTTATAAGATACGCGCCGCGTTTTATGAACTTTACGGTATTTTTATTTATCAAATGCTTCGTGCTTTCGTTAAGCGGCGTATGGATAGTGATTATATCCGACTGACCCAAAAGATTCTCAAGGGACATATAGGTAAATCCAAGAGTTGCTGCGGCCTCCGCGTTCGGAAACGGGTCATATGCGACTACGTTCATATCGAATCCTTTCGCTATCTTTATGGTCTCTTTTCCAATGCGGCCCGTGCCGATAACACCAATGGTCTTTCCCTTCAAATCAAACCCTCGAAGGCCCGTGAATGAGAACTCCTCGAAATTTTTCGTTCGGTCGATGGCCTGATAGAGCTTTCGCGTGAGATTCAATATATGGCCAAACGCGAATTCGGCGACAGTATTGTCGCCATATCCCGGCACATACGCCACCTTTATTCCCTTCGCGGTGCATGTGGGAACATCAATATGGTCGAACCCCGTTGAACGCGTGGCGATAAGTTTCAAATTAGGAAACCTTGCAATGACATCCGCGGTAAGATGGGAGTTCACGAACACGCAGATCACATCGAAATCAAACTGAGTAGGAAGGCTTTCCGGCGAGACTTTTTCGTTACTGAAACGCAGTTCATGTTCCTTGAACTTTTCCCGTATGATCTTTTCCTCCCATCCCTCCAGCTCAAAAAATCCTATTTTCATACCACCTCATTTTACCACACAATCAACAAAAAACCCCGCACGGATGCGGGGATATATATCTAAATAGCGATCATTTCTGAGGACTTGCCGGAAAGCGTTGCGGGCCGTCCATCCAAATCGTCCTTGATGTACGGAAGCATGCGCTGAATGGCGTCGCCCCAATAGCACTCGGTGCAGATGCCGGCATGAGGAGTGTTTCCCCACGCGAGCTGAGCATTCCGCGCCCACGCGAGAGCCGCCCTCTTCTTGAAAAGCACGCCACCGACGATCTTCACGTCGGAATACTTGTTCAGGTCGCAATTAAAACTCTCTTCAGGTACATAATCTGGTGCTATGACCTCTCTGTTCTCTGTGATGTGAGCACGACCGCACACCACACACCTAAACATTCGCACCTCTCGATATTTCATAGACTCTCCTATGTTAAAAAGCCAATCAGGAAAATACCACAAATCGCGGCATTATTCAAGGAAAGCGCCCCGAAGGGCGCTTTTACCTACTCATTCTCTTTCTTCGCGGCACGAGATGCGCGCGGCTTCCGCTCTTTCTTGCCGAGCTCCGTGATTATCTTTATCACCGTGTCCGGATTCAATGACATACTCTCAATACCCTCTTTCACGAGGAAGCGCGCGAAGTCGGGATAATCCGAAGGAGCTTGTCCGCAAATACCGATATATTTTTTCTTCTCCTTGCACTTATGGATGATTTCCGACACGAGTTTTTTGACCGCGGGATTATTCTCATTCGCAATATGCGTGACAATTCCCGAATCTCTATCGAGTCCAAGCGTGAGCTGAGTCAGATCGTTTGAGCCGATGGACATTCCATCAAATATCTCCAAAAATTCATCCGCGAGGAGAATATTGGAAGGAATCTCGCACATCACATACGTTTTAAGCTTCTTATCGTCAGCTCGGCTAAGTCCGTGTTCCGCCATCGCATCGAGCACCTTCCGCCCCTCCTCAGGCGTTCGACAGAATGGAACCATGGGAACCACATTCGTAAGGCCCATATCTTCTCTTACTCGCTTTAGTGCCACTACCTCGAGTCCGAATGCTTTCTTGAATTTGGGGTCATAATATCGCGAAGCACCGCGCCATCCAAGCATCGGGTTTTCTTCCTGCGGTTCATAGAGCTCACCGCCAATGAGCTTACTGTACTCATTCGTCTTGAAATCGGAGAAGCGGATGATGACCTCATTCGGATAGAACGCGGCTCCCACCTTTGCGATACCGCGCGCCAATTGGTCCACATAATAATGCTCCTTATTTTCATACCCTTCCGTGAGCGCGTCGATTTCGCGGATTATCTTCCGTATGGCGGGGGTCTGCTTGCCATGCTTCAATTTTTTGTAATCTATGAGCGCGTTCGGATGAATGCGGATATGCGACGCGATGATGAATTCCAATCTTCCCAATCCGACTCCTTTCACGGGCAGATAATGATTCTTGAATGCCTCATCGGGAGAGCCGATGTTCACCATTATCTTCGTTTTCGTCTTTGGAAGTTCGTCCAAGCGATGCTCCACAACCTCAAACGGCAAAATGCCCGAATACACATTACCCACCTCGCCCGATGAACAATCGACGGTAACCTCCTCGCCGTTCTTCAAAAGACGCGTTGCGTTCTTCGAACCGACGATGCAGGGAATACCGAGTTCGCGCGAGACGATTGCCGCATGCGACGTACGCCCCCCTTTATCGGTAACGATTGCGGACGCTATCTTCATGATAGGCTCCCAATCGGGATCGGTTATCTCCGTGACAAGCACCTCGCCCTTCTTGAACGAGCCAATATGTTTCGCATCGTGCAAGATGCGAACTTTTCCGGCTCCCACTTTTGCGCCCACTGCGATTCCATGCAGTAATACATTGCTCCGCTTGCCAAGGCGATACTCTCTCGATACATTCTTATCCTCGCCCGCATGAATCGTTTCGGGTCGCGCTTGCACGATAAAAAGTTCGCCGGTCTTCCCATCCTTTGCCCACTCAATATCCATTGGCCGATAATGGCCCGCTTTTTGTGAAAAATGATTTTCAACCTGAACACACCACTTTGCGAGCTTTTCCGCCTCCGCATCGGTCAAACAGAATTTTTCTTCATCGCGCGCGGAAACGCTCTTTTGTTTGGTGCCGAACAAAGAATACACGAGCTTTATATTCTTTCTCCCAAGTTCTTTCGAAATGATAGGATTAAATCCTTTCTCCAATGTTGGTTTGAATATGACGAATTCGTCAGGAATCACCTTTCCCTGCACGATAAATTCTCCAAGTCCGTAAATACCGTTGATGACCACCACCTTATCGAAACCCGTCTCCGTATCAATGGTGAACGCAACGCCCGATGCCGCAAGATCGGAGCGGACCATGCGCTGGATTCCCACGGAAAGCGCGGTATCAAAATGAGAGAATCCTTTATCCGCGCGGTAGGAAATGGCACGATTGGTGAAGAGAGAAGCAATGCACTTTCTCGTAAAATGGATGACATCTCCCACGCCGCGCACATTGAGATATGTTTCCTGCTGCCCTGCAAATGAAGCTCCCGGCAAGTCTTCCGCGGTTGCCGATGAACGTACCGCCACATCGATATTCTTGCCATACTTCTTCTCCAATTCCGCATACGCTTTTGCGATAAGCTCTTTCAGGTCTTTGGGAAGTTCCGCTCTTACCACAGCAGCGCGGACTTTCGCGCCTCGCACCTGCAAATTATGCATATCGTGCGTATCAAGATCGGAAAGTATCTCACGAATCTCCTTATCAAGACCCGTCTGCTCAAAAAAATAGCGATATGCATCCGCCGTAAGCGCGAATCCATCGGGCACGTTCACGCCAAGCGGGACCAGCATAGAATACATCTCCCCAAGCGCCGCGTTCTTACCCCCCACGAGAGGAACATCTTCGATTCTTGTTTCGCTGAACCACCTGATGAATTGAGTATTTTTTCCTTTGGCCATTTTTAAATTAAAGTTTTATGCAAATAATAAGGTCGGAAACATTTGATCCTGTGAGTCCCGTCATAAGATAATCTCCTACATTATCAAAAAATTTGAATGAAAGATTGTCCTCTAGGTACTGCTCGATGTCCAATCCGAATGTTCGCGCTTTTTCCTTAGTCATTATATCACAAAGTGCGCCGGCAAATTCCGTGTTATCTCTGCCATCGGACGCAACCGACATCACCAATTCTCCCGCGCGGATGGTCCGACACGCGCTCAACACGAATTCCAATCCGCGGCCTCCCTTTCCCTCCTTCTCTACCGTTACCGTTGTCTCACCCCCGTAAAGAAGTACGGTATGGGGCGGCGCAAGTTCCAATTCGTTGAGTACGGATTTTGCGACTTCACGCGCCTCACCCGTGAGCATGGCTGTTTTGATGATGGGCGTAAATCCCAACTCTCGCGCCTTCTCTTCCATCGAATGAAGCGCGATTTCATTCGACACCACTATCAAATTCCACACATTCTTGAAATACTTGTCTTCCTTCGGCGTTTCTATCAATGAGGATTCAACCACCTTATCCGCGATACCATATTTTTCCAAGATTCTCTTTGCGTCGGAAATGGTAGTATTGTCTTTTACCGTAGGGCCCGAAGCGATGAACTCCAAATCATTTCCGGGAACATCGGAAAATATGAGCGAGATGACTTTCGCGGGAAATGCGTGCTTTGCGAGAAATCCACCGCGCGCGAGAGAAATGTGCTTGCGCAAGATATTTATCTCTTCAATAGTGGCACCCTTCTCAAAAAGAATTTGCAATATATCCTTCTCGTTCTCGCACGTCATCTCCTGAGGCTGGCATAACAAGGTCGAGCCACCGCCCGAAATAAGAAAGAGCACAAGGTCGCGCTCGGTCATGCCCGAAAGCATCTTTATTATCTCCCCCGTCGCTTCTACATTGATAAGGGATGGAAAAGGATGCGTACCGCAATATGTCTTCATTTTGATGAGTTTTTTCTCGCCTATGCAGAGCACCACGCCATCGGTAATGCGGGTACCCAGCACATTTTCCACCACGGAAGCCGCGTCCACGGAACACTTTCCCACACCTACCACGAATATGCGGTCAATGTTCTGTAATGGCACGTATTTCCCGCCGACAAAAAGAGCCTCATTCTTAAATACGAGATTTTTCTCCATCACGCTCTTAGTATCTATGGCCTGGAGCGCGGTCTCCGCGATCATAAGCGCGACCTCTCTTTCTTTGCTTTGAGCAAGGTCGTGAAAATTCTTTATTTTCATACGTTATGCTAATTCTAGCATGTTATTAAAGAATCGCTCCGTTCTCGGAGCGATTCTTTCCATTACTTTGCGGGAATAAGCGTACACCCGCTCGCCCTTGCGAGTTCATCGAATGTCTGCTCACCTTCCAATTTTGTCATACCCCCCCTCCCGTCAGGCACGAGCCACGTGGGAAAACCTTCTATGCTCTTCTCGGTGCACAACTTGGTATTTTCAGTGCACTCCACATACGGCACGAGCTTGAAGGCATCTCCGAACAACGCCTTCTGATTCTGGCAGTGCTGGCACCAGTACGCGCCGTACATCGTCACCTTCTTATCCGCCAAACACTGCGCGAACGCGGGAATGTTGATAGTCGGCTTCTTTTCCTGCCATGTCACGCTCCACAATCCCCAAACCAAAAGGATTCCCACAAGAAGAACGCCGACAATGGATGCAAAATATTTTATTACTCTATTCATCGCAACAATTTACCAATTTTTCAACGATATCCTCGACCGCCCAAGGTTTTTTCATCCCCTCGCTGTCACGCACGTTTAGCGTATTGTCATCAATCTTCTTCACGTTGCTAAGGTCGATAAGTTTCAAACGAAGCGCCCAGAACATCGAATAGATGTGGTATGCCTTATCGAACATATCTTTCGCTTCTTCTTTCTTCCCATCGCCATTGAACTTCGTGCCAACCTCCATAAGCCTCATTGAGGCCGCGAGGAGATGCTTCGAGATGCACCACGTCTCCCCTTCGTGAGAATCAATCATTCTCTTCAAAAGCGACTTTCGTATCTCGCGAGTCTCCGCGAGAAGGTCGAAATATTCATCTTTCTTCGTCTTTTCGCCCGTAAAGAAAAAATGCTCCTCTAAACTCACTAAATTCATTATGGCAATGGAAAGGTCTTCTTCCACTGACAAGTCAACAGTACCGCTTTTTTTCAGCTCGTTTACCTTCGCAATGAGCTGTTCCATTTTGTGTTCGTCCATAAAGGATATTTTACACCCGAGATACGCGAGGAGCAATCAACACTACAATACGAATATAAGAAGTCCCAAAAGTACCATTGCAACACCGGTCAAAAAGCGCATTCGTCCCGAATTTGAGCTCTTGAGCGTTTGTACTTTCTCAAGCAGTACGGGATTAGAGGCAATAAAGAGCACCACGATGAGAGGCACGAGGAATAAGAGATTATAGAAAAGCAATAATCCGAATCCGTCCATATACGAATGGGAATCGTGCAAGAGTCCTAGTATCAAAAGATACGGACCGCCGA
Source organism: bacterium (assembly GCA_021812365.1). GTDB lineage: Bacteria > Patescibacteriota > Minisyncoccia > UBA6257 > GWB1-50-10 > CAIKKG01. Next base: position 9,415 of record JAKANQ010000004.1, on the reverse strand, counting down.
CGCACGGAAATTGAACGAGTCCGACAAATACGCCGAGCATAAAGGAGGCAATTAAAGAACCCTTCTTCATGAGGACCGCAATCGGCTTGCGCGCGAACGCGGGAATCTTAAGTTTGATGGGAAATGACGGAAAGTATGAATTAATGAGATCCAAAAGACCGAATATGATTATGATGAACGCGGCAACCTTCCGCATGAATCCGGGAATGTTGAAAAATGTAAGCGTCCTCAAAATGCCGAGTCCTATCAGGACATACACCGCGAATATTCCCGATATATAAGTACCCCCTACGGCCAATATCTTCTTGCGCGATTCCCCCATATTGAAAAGGAAGGCGATGGTAAGAAGCAGTACGGAGAATGCGCACGGATTAAGACTGTCCAAAAGCGCCGCAACGGTGATGAGCGGAATGAGCGCGGGGCCCGAACTCGTTCCTTGAAGTTTGGTCAAAAGTCCGGCACCGCCGAATTTTATCGCGAGCATGAGCCCGATGAAGATAATGACCGCACTCACCGAAAGTCCGAATTTTTTATTGTTCATGCGCAATATGATTAACGAATTTTACTTCCGGGGGCCACATCGAGGTCAGGCGTAAGAAGCGCCAATACTCCCGTCGAGGAATCGGTCGCCGCCAAAAGCATTCCATTGCTTTCCATACCCATCAATTTCCTTGGTTCCAAATTTGCCACGATGACAACGGCCTTATTAAGAAGTGCCTCCGGTTCATAGGCCTTTGTAATGCCCGCAAGCACCTGTCGTCGAAGCGGAGTTCCCGCCTCATCCGTATCGCCCGCGTCCACCTCAAGTTTCATCAGTTTTTCAGAACCATCCACTCGCTCCGCGGAAAGTATCTTTGCAACTCTTAATTCAATCTTTGCAAAATCTTCAATTGAAATCATTGATTAAGTTTACCCAATCTCCTACCCCTCCGCAAACCCACCACACCACTCCCACCCTACTCCCACCCTACTCCCACCCTACTCCCACCCCACATAATCCAATCATATCATTGGTAAATATACATCCAAATTGTATATATATTTACCAATACTATGATAATTCATATTGCTTAATATCACTCATTAATCTTTTTTTTAATTTTGAATTAAAAAAATATAACGTAACAAATCCGTACTTCCATTCTTTTTTCTGTCCTGTTTTTTTGTGTGAATTCACAATAATCGGCTTTTGAAATTGCGTTGCGGATACGGAAAAAGCGTTTGCCCAAAAAGAAATAGCATTGTCCACACTTATATCCTTAGAAATTGTAAGACCAAAATGCAAAAGGTTCGGCGGCACTCCGTAGACAGAGTGAAGAAAATTAATAAATTTTTTTATAAATTCTGGATTAGTGCTTCCAATGCGAATAGCGTTACCGCTTCGCAATCCCGCTCCCCAATACATTCCGAGACCAATTCCATATAAAAAAATAGGACTTTTAATTTCTATATGTTTTTCATCAAAAGAAAGGGAAATACCGTGTTTATGTTTTGCTTCATAGACTGCATCGCCTTGATTTCTCACCGGAATCGAGTATGCAACAATCCAATACGCTACCTTATGTATTGAGCACGAACACACTTCAGCAATCTCCCTCATTGATTTTTTTTCCACAACATATAACCTACGTAAAAAGTCTTCGGGAATGCGCCCCGCCACAGAAGATCTTCGTGACTTCCTATCTTTTAATCGACTTTCTGCATGCGTACGTCTTTCTCGTTCCCTTTTCTCCTCTGCACGTTTTCTTATTTTATTTTTATCATGAAGTAGAGGTCCGCCCATATATTTATTATCAGTATATCACACGATTGGTAAATATATGTATGTATTGTATATATATTTACCAATCGTTGGCTTTTTTGGAAGGTTTGAGTGCTTCTTATTATTTCTTTTAGTTTCGCGGTGAGATTAGTGAGAATTTTGGGAACAAGAAAAGATTTGGAATGCGAGACTAGTGGGAGTTTTGTGGAGTGGGCAGTGCATTGGTATGGAATGAACCGTTCTCCCACCCGTCACGAGTCATGCTCGAACCCTCGGGAATGCTCTCCCAACGTACCGAGTCAATCGCAACATTGTGTGCATCATACACCACAATACCGTTGTTATTTTCCGATAATGAGTAAGATGAGGGCCATACCACGTCTGCATGTGCGCTTCCCGTATACCCTTTCTCATTCGCAAGCAGCAAATAGGAATGTGCGGGAAGCGTCTTTCCATTCAATCTGCTTTCCGAAACAAGCGTGGACTCTGTACCCCCCGAACTCCTCTTTTTGAGCGATACTCCTGTGAGCAAAACGGAAGAATCGGATGTGTTGTAAAGCTCCACAAACTCAAAATCGGAATCATTTTTTCCTCCCGCCATCACCTCGCTTATACGAATTGCCGAAGGAGCAGATTCAACTGGCTTGGTGGCCACAGCGTTAGTATTCTTATTGAATGTGTTCACCGTAGCGCTATTTTCTCTTCCCGGGGTGCCTCCGGCCGATTGGGATGTGTTCCAGCCAAGATCGGAGTTTCGCTCCGCGGTCATCCATTGTTTCGCATCCCCCGCGGGCCATTTTGAATTTGCAACGACCATATCTCGCAATCCGCAATTGGCATCAAAAAGATAGAGCGCCTCATCGCTATTATTTATCGTGCCCGCAAAATCACTTCCACGAGAAACGATATGAAAACCGTTGGAAGGAATGACGTCGCCCTTACCGAAACGCACATCAATCTTTCCGCTTTTATCCAATAATTCCCAACCCGCCAGAGAAATGGCCGATGACGAACTATTTTTCAACTCTATCCACTCCCGCTTTGAATCTCCCCTGCTTCCCATCCACGCAACTTCGTTAAGGAGCACATCACCCGCCTCCGCCACACCCGGTATTGCACTACATTGTTTGAGAAGTACTGCGTCTTTTTTCTCGGAGCTCTTCTTCATATTCACTGCGAGCGAGCCTTTAATTTCAGCAATATTGTTTCCACGCGAATCAAGGTTGATTTCCTCAGCTGAGGAGAACGGACTGCGCGTAGAAAGCAGATTTTCAACGAATGCATTGAATCCGCCGCTTGCATATATCATAAGACCGCTGATTGCCCCCACAACCAAAAAAGATGCAACAATTTTCATCGTTCATTCAATTGCAAACGCCGTTCGTTATACTTTACATCCTTATTATGTACGCGAACGCACCACGAAATATCCGAAGATGGGCTGAGAATTTGAACCGGTGGCATAGAACACGAAGGTTCCCACGTCTGTGGCAGGAATACTCACCGCCGACGTACCTCCTGTCGTGACAGGCACGCTGAATTGAAGGTCCTTCGATTCAAGCGTGGTATTGATACTTGAGGTGACATTAAGCTGAGCCAAATCACCCTGCAGCACGATGATAGCGTTGGGAGTGAATGAATTTGCCGATACCGCAAAATCAAATACTTTGTACATCTCGGGTCCCGTGGTATTAAGCGGTTCCTGTTTTTGCGGCGTCGAAAGAGGCAATCCAGAAAGCGCCGCAATCTGCGAATCAAGCACTGTTGAAGTGCTCACGGTTGAAACACTGCTCGTTTGAGCCGGCTGTGCGGACCCCGTAGAAGCAGGCATCGGAGGAGGAGGAATCACTGCCGTGGGAGCAGAAACACTGGTGCTTGTGGGAACGAGTGTGGTCGTATTTGGAAATAAGAAACTTCCAATGACATCAAGTGGGTTTGTGCTGCTTGCGGGATAGGAAATCGGCTGAATGGGCGAAGAGATAGTGGGACTACTCGATGGAATTCCAGTGGGAATAGTGGAGGGAAGCGTTTCTGCCATGGAAGATGTGGGGGTCCGTAGTTGGACACCGGTAGGAGCAGCGGGAGGAAGCAATCCTACCTTGGAAGATGTGGGGGCCTGTGCTGGTTGAATATTCACAGGAATGTTATTGGATATTACAGATGGGCCAGCTTCGTTTTTTGTTGCGGTCGCAACGGATGCGCTCCCTGCGGATGAGGTTTCGGGAAATGTACTTGTGGCAGGAATAGGCGCGGTCCCATTTTGCAAGACAACTGGTGCGGGAGGCTTGTAGAAAAAGTGGACCACCCCAAGAACGGCTGTGACTAAAAACGTTGCAACCCCCCTCATAAAAGTTTCCATAGTTATATAGTAATCAATTACCTAAAAATTGTTGAGTGCAAAAACGAAGCGGCGCGGGACTAAGCGTCGCCGAAGAACATCGTACCCCTGTGGGAACCACGGGCCCCACGATACCCGCGGTATTGAATGCGTTCGTACACGATGAGTCAGTGATGCCAGCAATTGAAGGATCATTGTTATATGCGATATATCCAAGAGTATAGGGAAACGGGCACTGCATATTGACCATTGAGTCCTTATTTATTGAGGAAGAAAAATCTCCCACAAGCGAATATCCCGAAGATCCTTTCGCATAAAGTCGCACACCATCAGAGACACTCGTCCATGTCGTATTTATCGTCGGATTCCCCGCAACAGGCGACACCAAAATCGATGACACGGCTGAGGGCGCAGAAATGCACGCGTTTGTGGTCGCACTCATCGTCGCCGAATTGCTGAGGCCTCCCGTATTCTCCGCCTGTATATAAAATGAATATGTTGTGCCGCACGTAAGTCCCGCCGCGGACCATGTGGTGACCGTTCCCGTTCCCGCGGTGCTTACAAGATTCGTAACATAATTCCCGTTTTCAAACACATAGAATCCAAATTCATTCGTTGAGTTATCGGTAAATGTCACATTTATCTGCGTCTGTGAGACCGCAGTCACCGAGTTCAATGTAGGCGCGGCGGGCGCACATACGGTAGTGGCCGATAATACGTTGGACATCGCGGAAAGCGTGCCCGAACCGATCGATTTAACTCCATAATAAAAGGTATCGCCGCAAGGAGTGGCGCCATAATCAGAATAAGAAGTTGCGGTCGTTGTTGTGATGAGTGAAAAATTTACATTATCAGTCGAACGATAGATGAAAAAGGTTCCTGGGGGGTCATTATCCGTCCAAGATGAATTTATCTGCGAACCACCCATCCACTGTACAATATTTAATGTGGGCGCGGAGGTTGGAAACGCACCACCGCCAAGACAATCGGGATATGGAGAGCAAACTGCGTTCACATGATGTGAAACTGAGAATGCCACAAAGAGAAGCACAACTACGCCAATTCCAAATACGATTCTTAAAAGATGTTTGTTGTTCATCCCCGCGGCATCACTACAATGTGACCAAAAATAGTCTTCGAGTTTCCGTCCTGACAATAGAACGTGTATGTTCCCACGTTAGCCACGGGAATACTCACTCCATATGGCTCCCCTCCTTTGATAGTTGAGGTGAATTGCAGGTCCTTCGATTCAAACTTCACATCTCTATCAGAACGCACATTTAATTGAATCAAATCACCTTTTTCCACCACTATCGCGTTTGGATTGATTGAATCAGTTGCTATCGCAACATCAAATATCTTTAATTTTTCCGGTCCGCTTGCGGTGAGCGCCTCCTCTTTTTGCGCCTTGGTAAGCGGCGCGCCGGCTAATGCGGAAACCTGCTGTTCATAGGGCGATTGAGCGGTAGAAGTGGCTGCGCCATTTCCCACGCTTATCTGCTGCTCTGGTTTATAGAAGTAGTATGCCGCGCCGATAATTCCAGCAACCATAACCGATATGATAATTTTATTTGTATTATTCATGGTTATTAATTTAGTTACCAAGGAATTGTTGGGTACAGAACCGCATATCGACGGATGCTGAGATGGCAGTGGCACATTTCGCTCCTGTAGGTGCCGCGGGTCCGCTTATACCCATATTACTCAGCGCACTTGAGCACGATGCATCAGTGCCGGAAACAGAAGGGTCATTATTATACGCCAAATAATATGCAGTATAAGGATATGGACATTTTAATCCCGCAAATGAGGTTGCTTTAATTGCCGAAGCGAAATCTCCTGCTAATGAATATCCGGTTGGTCCTTTCAAATAGACACGCACCCCATCAAATGTTCCTGCCCAGCTTGAATTGATTGATGGACTTCCAGAAACCGGAGTTGCGAGCGCAGACGCTACCGGCGCGGGAGCGGAGACGCAGGAAGGTGTTGTGCCTGTTATTGTCGCCGAATTTGTAGAAGCCCCACCGCCCCACAATCTCAACAAATATGAGTATGTAGTTCCACACTGCAATCCGGAATCCTGAAGAGAAACCCCAGTTGAGTTAGCATTCAAAGTCTGACTGGCAGCAAGATATGAGCCCCTATATATCTGATATGCATCAACCCATGTTCCATTTAAAGTCCATGATACAGTAATTTGAGTTGGTGATACAACACTAATTGATCCAGAAGTCGGTGCACATGGCGCAGTCACGCCAGTCAGAGTGGCACTATTATCGGAAATATTTGCGCCATTATAAGCTTTCACATAATATGTATGTTTTGTACCACAGGTAAATGCTGCTTCTCCAAACGCAAGTGTTGAACCAGTACCGGTACCCGGCTGACTTGACGCAACAAGAAGCCCATCTCTATACACATAAAACCCGGCCTCATCATCTGCGTTATCAGTCCAAGACACAGTAAGTTGTGTTTGTGAAACGGTTGATACCGATTGTATTGTAGGTGGGCACATAAAAATGGGGGAAGCTGTAGCTGAAGCGGGAGAAACAAGCTGCCCCGACACCGCCTCTTTTATGTAGTAATAATACTTATAGCTGGATCCACCAACACAACTTGCAGGAAGGAAACCTGGGTATACGTGAAGAAGATTAAAAGAAAGAGCGGTGGTTGATGCCACCACAGAAAATGTGACATTATCAGTAGATTGATAGATATAATAAGTACCCGCTCCGCCATCATTATTCGTCCAAGAAAAATAAACCGAAGAGCCACCTAGAGCCTGCACAACATTTAATGTAGGTGCAGCTGTCGGCGTCGTTCCACTACCGCAAGGATCAGGACCCGCACATATTGCCTTTGCATGCTTCGGAAAAGAAAGTCCCACAAGCAAAAACACAAACACCCCCATTGCAATCCCTATTCTTAAAAGATTTTTTTTGTTATTCATATTATTTAATAACGATTGCCCCTTTCATCTCACTGCCGCTTGGACACATCTTTGAGCAGGCAAATTGGTATCGCCCCGCCTGAGCCGCGTCAAACCCGAACGAAGCCACCTCGCCCTTTTTCGCTATCACATAGAGGCCGATTGGCGGCGCTATCTGCAAATCATAATCCGCATCAGCGGCCTTGAAATTGATCTGCACGCGCTCCCCTTTTGCGACGATAAGTTCATTCGGAGAATAGGCTCCGCCTTGCGCGGTAAGATTATATGAAAAAACCGAGGGGCCCTTACCGCTCGGATCCTTGTAGGTATCTTGAGGAGGAGTCATTTGCTTTCCCGCGTCGCTCGCCGAAAGCGAACCCACGGAAACCGTCACCGGAGGCACGGCATTTACATCGGAACTCAGAGGAGCTTCAACGCTCTTTTTGAATGCACCGCCTACATAGAGTGCGATTCCGACCACAACCACAACGACGCCTATCATAAGCCCTATAAGATCCTTCCTCAATTCCATAGTTATTGTTTGAATTCTTTTACTTCGACATTATTATTATACCACACCGATAATTTCTAATATTATATATTCAGTGAATAAGTTCTTGGACAATCAATTTGAAAATAAAAAGGCCCCCGCGATGAGCGGGGGCATTTGTTGAAGCGCGCATTATTGCCGCGCGCCTGTCTGCCCATTCATGACCGTGAGCACATTGGTCATATCGGAAACGAACACCGTGCCATTGTATTCGGCGACACCGTACGATTTACGCGCGAGAGGCGCGGTCCACGCAAGCGTGCCATCCGAAAGGACCTTGTAGAGCACATCAGGTCCCGCGCAAACGGCGTAGTGCGAACCATCCGAACCGCCGGTGGCATTCATCATATCGGTGCCGGCGAGCGCGGTATTCCACGAAAGCGAGATGGTCTCCACCCCACCGACGTTCTGGTACTTGTACCCCTTCACGAAGGGATAGTGGGTAGCATTCGACACAGTCGCGTCGAACGTAGTTCCTGAAACGTAGAACATTGATGCGGCGGCCGAGGAAGACGTACCGAACACATCGCACCCAGAAGTACTCGACACCTCGTTCCATGTCACGGCGAGATTCAAATCTCTCCGCGTCACGGAGGTGACGGTGTTGGTCTTTCCCGCGACGATGACTCCATTGAACGCGAGAGCGATTGACGTGCCACCAGCGTAGGAAATATTGACCTCGGGAGCAAAAAACAGATCCGTCTTCATGGTCATATCGTAGCTCGTGATGAAGAGATTGCCCGAATTGTCCGCAACCACGGAGGGTTTCGAACCATCGTGTACTGAAGCGAATACAAGAGTATTCAGCGTATCAGCATTCAGCTTGGCAACCATAATGGAATTGGGGGCATCATTCTTCACCGGCACATACGCATTGCCGCCATGCACGTAGATGTTCCCATAGGGGTAGAAACCCGCAGCGAGACCTAGGTTGCTGTTCAACACCAAGAGCTTCCCGGTCGAATCAAACTTCGCGACGAACGCATTCGTCGGTGTCGCAGTGGTGTGACCGGACACGAACACATTTCCGGTCTCATCAGCCGCGACGGTATCCATCTGATACTGCGTATCGAGCCCGAAGGGCGTGAAGGCAGGAGGCGGAGCAGCAGCCGTCACGAAGGACGACGAGAACTGCGACGCGAGCGCATTGCCCGCGAGATCCGTGACCGAGGTCGTAAGGACCACGGAGTACGTGCTCGCGTAGGCAAGCGGAGAGGCAGGGGTCAGGGTGACCACCTTGCCAGTCGTGTCGAACGAGATGCTCGCAGAGACCTGCACCGCACCGAGAAGAAGCTCACACGAGGTGGCGTTCACGGAGCTCTCTGCCACAGGCTCAGAGAAGGTCACGGAGACCGAGGTTGAGATGGGCACGTTCGTGGCGTTCGTCGTGGGATTCACGGAAACAACGGTCGGAGGCGTGGTATCGACGTACGAAGCCGTGGTGAAGGAGGAGGAGAACTGCGCAGAGAGCGCGGTTCCACTCGTGTTCTTCACCGAGGTCAGAACCTTCGTCGTGTACACGCTCGAGTAGTTGAGCGGAGCACTGGGAGTCAGGGTGACTGTGGCATTCGAGGTCGAGACCGTAGCCGGGACGACGACGTTGTTTGCGAGAAGCGTGACAGAACTCGCGGTGACCGTTCCTGGATCGAGCGAGGCCGAGAAGACGAAGGTGACCTTCGTCGTCACGGGGACGCTCGTCGCATTGTTCGTGGGGTTCACGGACGAGACGGAGAGCGGAGTGGGGGCCGGAGGAGGAGGCGGGGGCGTAGAACCGCCACCACCGCCGCCACAGGCGAAGAGCACGGACAGAAGTCCGCTCAAAAGGAAAAGCTTCTT